>NZ_LT906473.1:1204626-1806940 GCF_900187295.1 Corynebacterium cystitidis
GGGCCGAAACACACTGGCGGCCAGCTCCGCGAAGGTTGCCGCAGTGTGCCCGAGGCTGACCGGCGGCAAAAGGTCAACGAACTGCTCCTCCATGGACACCGCCCGCGGGTAACGCCTGCGCGCATTCTGCTGCCATTGCACAAACAGGTCAGCCACCTGCTGATAGGCCCGATACTGCAGCAAACGAGCAAAAAGCAGGTCGCGGGATTCCAGTAGCTCCAAATCCTCGGCATCATCTACATTGCCACGAGGCAACAAACGCGCAGCCTTCAAATCCAGCAGCGTTGCAGCGATCACCAAAAACTCTGTGACCTCGTCCAACTCTGCAGTCTCACCCAACGCACGCGTATAAGCGATAAACTCATCCGTCACCTCAGCAAGAGCTACCTCGGTGACGTCCAACTTCTTCGCGCTGATCAAATTGAGCAAGAGATCAAACGGGCCCTCAAAATTATGAAGCACAAGTGTAAAACCGGTGATCTCAGGCTGGTAAGCGCCCTGCGGCACAGCAGGCGGGCTGGCCGGGGGCGTCGTCGTTACGCTCACTACAACTCCCTCTAAGACTGACTCTAGGAAGTCCGCTCAATAACCTCGAGCGCAAGATTGCGGTACTGCTCTGCACCCTGCGAACTCGGCGCCCACGTAATAATGGGCTCACCGGCCACCGATGTCTCGGGGAATCGCACGGTACGCGTGATCACGGTGTCAAAGACGCGGTCCCCAAAGACCTCTACCACACGTTCCATCACCTCACGGGCATGCGTGGTGCGACGGTCAAACATGGTGACCAAAATACCCACAATCTCTAAATCAAAGTTGATCCGGTCACGCACCTTCTCCACAGTGTCAGTAAGCAAAGCCAGACCACGCAGGGAGAAATACTCGCACTCCATGGGAATAATCACTCCGTGCGAGCACGCCAACGCATTCACCGTAAGCAAGCCCAAGGAGGGCTGGCAGTCAATAATGATGTAGTCATACTCTGCCCGCACCGGACGCAGCGCGCGGCCTAAGGTCTGCTCGCGACCAACCTCATTAACGAGCTGGATTTCCGCAGCCGATAGGTCAATATTCGCCGGCACCAGATCTAAACCGGCGACGTTGCTATGCTGAATCGCCCCATGAATGCTAGTGGTGTTATCCAACATGAGGTCATACACAGTGATGTCTTCCTCGTTTTGGGCCACATCCAGCCCCGCCGACAACGCGCCCTGCGGGTCAAGATCAACCAACAACACCTTGCGCCCCTGTTCAGCAAGGCAGGCGCCTAAGTTAATAGACGAGGTGGTCTTTCCCACCCCACCTTTTTGGTTCACCATCGAAATGATGCGCGCCGGGCCATGCTTGTCAAGCGGTTTTGGTTGGGACAATTCGCGGAATGGTCGCCCAGTCAGGCCGACTTCCATCTCGGAAGCGTCAAACAGTCCGTCCTTGCTCACCGTCATACCTTCTTCCTTGACTGTGCAAAACCTAGGCTGTGAAGCGGCCTCGCCTTCGCGGCCGACTTCGAGTGACATCGATGTTATTCACCATCTTAACCAGTCGATGGGATCTGAAGCGCCAGCCTTGACGTGCAGCCGCAAAGTCAAGAGGCAAAACTTGACAGAAGCGCCAGATGCACGCTTATCGACGACGCTTATCGACGCCTCCGTGAACGCTTGCGCACCGCAAAGGTGATCGCCACAATCGCAGCGAGTACCACGATCGCACCGGTGAGAAGCGCCCACCACACCCAGTTTGATTCGTTGTTTTGCCGTGCTTCCTCCGCGCCCTGAGCGACATCAGCGTACGTCCCGGTTTCGCCACCGTTCGAATTCGGCTGAGCTACCGGCACATTCGTGGCCGTGATGGTGACAATGTATTTAGCGACCGTATCGTCGCGGACCACCTCGATGATAAACGGATTGTCTGGGGTCTGACCTTCTGGGTACGTCAGCGTCATCGTGCGCGCCCCCATATCGATATCGCGCTGAACACCCTCAATGATCTGGCCGTTGATGTCCAGGTAGCGTACCTTCAAGCCCTCCGCGTTCCCCGACGCCAAGCGAGCAAGATCGACTGCCTCGGTCACAGAGACACTCACTGTCAAGACATTGTCTTGGATCTCTCCGTCAAAGTACATGCGCTCGGCCTGAGCTGTTTCAACAGGCGCAGCTGGTTGACGCGGGGGTGTCGGTGCGGCCTCACCAGAGCTTGCTGCACCGCCGTGGCCTCCGGCGGAGCCGGCGCCGGGCTGGTCAACCTGCTCCGGCGTTGTTTCAGCGCCAGCTGATCCCGCAGCGTGACCACCACCAGAGGTGTCCTCTGCCACCAGGGTGATTGTGGCGGAGTAGCCCCCCGCACTGACGGGCACACTGACCTGCGAGCCTGGCTGATTCGGCGCCGTAACAGTAACTCCAGTTCCTGCGGAACTAATTGACCACCCAGCTTCAGAAAACGAGACATTGACTGGCACACCCACATCAACCGACGTCGTTTGGCCCGCCGGAACTGAAATCGTTGAAGGGATCATCGCAGCTACCGCTGCAGGATCAAGCCCCTCCGGAATCTGGGCGTGCGCGACCGATGTGAAAGGAAAAACAACTCCACATGCAGCGGCAAAAGTAAGGCCTGCAAGACCTAGACGAAGACGGTGGGTCACGGCAATTCTCCCCTAATGGCGGTTGGTCAACGTGCGAGCTTCACACGTGAAGCAATTGTGTGTTCGCAGTGTACCGCGTCAGGCTCGCGGGTGAGCCATCCGCCAAACTTCTCGGAGATTGTCAGCTGTAACGTGGGTGTAGATCTGGGTGGTGGTCACAGATGAATGCCCCAAAAGCTCTTGCACGGTACGCACATCTGCCCCTCCTTCGAGTAAATGTGTTGCAAAAGAATGACGCAGAGTATGCGGTGACACTTCCTTCTTGATGCCTGCGCGCTCAGCGGTGTTTTTAATGATTGTCCAGGCACTTTGTCGAGACAGGGTGCCACCACGCGTATTGAGAAACAATGCGTGCGACTTCCCGGTAGCAAACACGGGACGGCCTCGGACAAGGTAGGCCTCTACCGCTTCACCAGCGTGGCGCCCAAGCGGAACAATGCGCTGTTTCGCCCCTTTGCCTGTCACAGTGAGAATGCCGTCAGAATTAGTGACGTCGTCGACCACCAGCGCTAACACCTCAGACACTCGGGCACCGGTGCCGTACAGAACTTCCAATAAAGCTTTATCACGCACACCAAGAGGATCTTCGGTAGAACAGGCATCGAGCAGCATGGCAACTTCATCGATGGTCAAAGTGTCCGGCAGATGCTGGCCCGACGACGGAGGAGAAACCGCCGCCGCAACATCAGCTGGAACATTCCCCTCGCTGGTGGCAAATTTGTGCAAGCCCCGCGCGACCACCAGGGCGCGGCCCGTCGAAGAGGCCGCCAACGGCGGCCTTCCTTCGCCACCGCGACGCAAATCCTGCACATAAGCTTCGACGTCAGCGGTGTTCACGTCTTTCAAGTCGTGGAGACCAGCCTCACGCAACCACGACACGTAACGATGAACGTCTCGTCGATAATTGCTCAATGTGTTGTCGGACAGTCCTCGCTCCACTGCTAAGTGATCCAACCAGCGTTGCCCAATTTCAGCGACGTCCATTTACAGCTTCTTCATATCTGGTTTGATGCCTTCCGCGTGTCGACGCTCAGCCATCGACGTCGGCCGCAGGTCAAAAGCCACCTGCGAATCTCGCGCGCTGTGCCGCCCGGCCACCACCTCGGAGGCCGCCAAAATACCGACCACAGCGATCGAATTAGTAATCCGCCCATCCATCACTGCCGCCCGGGCTTCGTCCACATCAACCCATTTCAGCTGCATGTCAGCTTCTTCATCCTCGGCCTCGGGCTGCTCCACCTCACACAGCTCACGGGCGAGGAAGATGCGCACGGCTTCTTCGCAAAAACCAGGCGAAGTCACGATGTCTGCCAGTAACTCCCAGCGCTGCGCTGCAAGCCCTGCCTCTTCTCGCAGTTCACGGGCAGCACACTGCACAGGATCCTCACCATAAGTGTCCAGAATGCCTGCGGGTAACTCCCACAGCCGCCGTCGCACGCTATGACGGTACTGCTCTACCATGGCGATGCGGCCACTGTCACTCAGCGCCACGACAGCCACCGCGCCGAAGTGCTCGACGATTTCACGCTCCGCGGTGGTCCCGCCGGGCATGGTCACTGTGTCTCGCCGCAGTGCCAGAATCGGTGCGTCATGCAGCAGCTCGGAATCAGTAACGGTGAATTCGTGACGGTTCATAATACCCAATCTAGTGTCTCTTGCAGTAGCCCTAGCCCAGTGCGGGTGACGCGGCTTCCGCGCTTGCTGCGGCGCCATAGGCTCCAGATTCCCCATTGAACTGCTCTGCAACCGCTAGTACTGTGGCTACACGCCCGAAGGCACGGTCTACCGAGTCCACCGTTGAGACGGCCTGATTGAGTTCTTCGTCGGCACGTATACGGCCAATCACACCCTGATCCGCCGCTGCGTGGATACGCCCCGAAACAACGAGTTTGCCGCCGCGCGACTCTAAGCCACGTACCATATCTATTAACATTCCAGCGCTAAACGACGAGCCACCCGTTGCGTCCTCATCACCAGTCACAATGACGATGGCCTGCGCTGGCAAGATCGTGCCGTCTTCATAGTCAATGAATTCTGCTTCGCGCAGCGTCTGCAAAACGAGTGCCCGGTCCTCTACCGTTGCCTGTGGTTGCGCACCGGCATCGTCGTAAAGCAAAGCTGAGCCCAAGGACTGGCCAGCATGTAAGCCGGGAGCCAAATTATCTTCGGACAGCTGAGCACCAGCTGGCAACGTGTTGGCGATAATAGACTTCAGCTCATCCGCCTCGTTCTGGTCACCGAACTTCTCAGTCAACGTAATCCGCCCCGAATCCTCAGCCCCAGCCTGGGACAGCAGGTCTGCCACCGCATCAATGTCTGCCTGCTTCGCGTTCGCAGCCACCACCATCAACACTGGGCGCTGGTCAAGAGTACCTGCTACCGCTTTCTCGCCAACGCCTTGAACCAGCCCGTCTGCGGCATCTGCCTGCGCCGCAGCAATCTCGGCTTGTCGCGCACCAGCAGCATCCTCGGCCGGTTCTTTCGAATCGCCGTGGCCGGAGGCGCTCGTCGATACGCTCGTCCCACCAATGTCCCCCATTGCTGGGGCCAACACCAAAGTGCCAAGGGCAACTCCTGCGGCAACACCGAATCCGAGACCGGTGACAAGCCAGCCGCTGCGGGAGGTTTTCTTCCCTGCCATTATTATCGTCTCTCTTTCTCCACACCTGCAGTGCGTGGCTGCGGCTAGTTGAACCAGCTCTGAACCGTCAGTGCGATGGAATTCCAGGTGTTGATGAGGTTGTTAGTGAAGGTGTCATCGCCACCCACACCCACCACGAGGATAACCACAGCTACGGCCACTAAAATACCCAGAATGGCCCACGCCCAAGCCACACCGCGGCCGGAGTTGACGTTGTATAGATTCTCAATAACAGCAGCATCTACGATGCGCCCGCCGCCCTTCAACCACGTCAGAAGAGAAGCTGGCTGGGCATGTTCATGGTTCGCGAAAATGGCATCCAAGTCCATGCGTTCACCAACGGTAACCACCATCTGCGCGTCATGGAACACTGCCAGCAAAACTGCCAAATCCATCGGATTATCCAGCGCCGACGGGAACGTCATTGCCCCCACACCCAAATCCTGGATCCGCTCCAAGCCATCGGCGTGCCCGTCTGGGTCCGCCGGCAGAATCACGCGGGCATCGCCACGCAGAGTCTCCGAGGCGACCTCCTTCGGGTTGCCCACGATGAAGTCCAAGGTGTAGCCCAAATCTGCCAGTGTGTCTGCGGCAGCGGCCACGCCAATCAGCACTGGGTTGTACTCACGGATAAAGTTACGCAGCTTGATCACCTGGTCGCGATGCCCAAGTTCCGGAGATACCACGAGCACCTTGCGTCCGTCCATCACCGTACCTACATCTGGTACGCCGACCCCGTCAATCAGCAGCGGAGCCTCAGAGTGGATGAACTCGATGGTATTGCCAAAGTATGCCTCCATGTGGTCCACCAGATGGCGCTGCGCCTCATTAAAGTTGGTGTCTGCAGCAGCGCGTACCAGTTCAGACGCCTGGCCGATTGTATTCTTGCCGACGAAGATCTTTCCGTCAGCAGTGATGCCACCCTTCTTGCCGTCGCGGAAGGCCGAGCGCAGCTCAGCTCCGGCGTTTTCATACAGCGCGACATCACTGTCCAGCAGAATGTGTGGCCCATAGTTGGGAATAGCACCGGTAGAAAACTTAGCAATATTGATCACGGCCTGCGGTTTGGCATCGACTAGTGCCTGTGCTTGCCTGCGTGTTAGGTCCGGCGCATCAATCACAACGATGTCGCCGGCCTTCAAGCGCTTCAGACCTTTACCCTGTGGGGTGCAGTCGCGCAGCACGCCGTGCAGACCGGGTTGGTCAGAAGTACTGGTGATCTTGCTACTCATGCGCACTATTGTTGCCGGTAGAAGCTTTCAAGTGGCGAAGGCGCGCGGAAAACCTCGTCTCTAACCTTCAATAACCTTCAACCGGGGTTGAGCCTCGCATCTCCGCGACTTCGGCCTGCGCCCGCTGGAACAACTCCGTGGCGTGTGCACGCCCAGTATCAGTGTCATCTAGCCCCGCCATCATTCGCGCGAGCTCCTCAACTCGCTCGTCGTTGTCCAAGGCACTTACCCCGGATGTCACCGACTCATCGCCCACGTTTTTCGCCACATGTAAGTGCGTATCGGCATACGCAGCCACCTGCGCTAAGTGCGTTACGACGATCACCTGATTGTGCGTGGCTAATCGAGCCAACCTGCGCCCAATTTCAACAGCAGCACGACCCCCCACTCCCGCATCGACTTCATCGAAGACCAGCGTGGTGCCGGTCGACGTCGCCGATAAAATCACTTCCAGAGCCAACATCACGCGCGACAGCTCACCACCTGACGCACTCGATGCCAAAGGCTTCGCCTCCATGGAAGAATTTGGGGCCAGACGCATCTCGACGGCATCGGCCCCGTCCCGGGTGTACTTGTGCTGCTCGACGACCACCTCAAGCCGCGCTTTCGGCATTGCCAACCCGTGCAGTTCTTCGGTCACGGCCGCGCTTAACTTCGTGGCGGCATCAGCACGTGCCGCAGACAACGCCGCTGCTTTCTCCACCATGATCTGCTCAGACTGCGCCACCATCTTCTTCAACTGGTCAAGGGCCTCGGCTGAGGTATCGATGCTGGCCAGGCGTTGCTCTGCTTTGTCGCGCCACAATACAACACCTGCAATGTCGGGTGCGTACTTCTTCGTCAGTGTTTTGAGCTCTTGTTGGCGTTGCAAAAGGGCGTCAAGCCCTGCTGGGTCACTCGGTAGATCCGCAAGGTAACTGCCAAGTTCCGCCGCCACATCGGCCAGTACTGCTGTTGCGCCACTCAGCCTAGCGCCGAGCTCTTTGAGGTGATCGTCGCTGCTGTGGGTGAGAGCGCTTTCTGCTTGACCTGCAAGTGCCGATGCTCCGTCGTCCTCGCCATAGCCACCGACTGCTTCCGGCCCGTCGATTGCCCCGAGTGCTGTTTGTGCTGCTTCTCGCAGCGCATCCACGTCTTGCAGCCTGCGGATATCTACCAATAATTGTTCGTCCTCCCCAGCAACTGGATTGATGGCAGCAATCTCATCTAGTGCGAATTGAAGCCGGTCTACTTCTTGTGCTAGTTCGCGGCGCTTCTCAGTGCGCTGTTTCAAGTCTTTCACGTGCGCCCGCCAGGTATAAAACGCCTCAGTGTAGGCGCTGCGAATGGGGGCAATGGCAGGGTCGAAGCGATCCAACGCAGCGAGTTGCTCCTCCGGTGCGAGAAGGCGAAGTTGATCATTTTGGCCGTGGATGGTTAACAGTTGGGCAGAAAACTCGGCCAACGTTGCTGCCGGCACACTGCGACCAGCTAGGTGTGCGCGAGAACGGCCAGTCGCTTTCACCGACCGCGAGGCCAAAAACTCCCCGTTTTCATCGGGTTGGCCACCTGCGGTATCAACGATGCCGGAAATTACCTCGCGGATGTCTTGCGGCAGTGCCTCGGTACTGAAGCTGCCTTCCACGAGTGCCTGCTCTGCCCCGGTGCGCACACGGGATGCGTCGGCACGCCCACCCGTAAGCAGGCGCAGCCCGGTGACAACCATTGTCTTACCTGCGCCGGTCTCGCCTGTCAGCACGGTCAGACCGTCGGCAAGCTCAGCCGAGGCGTGCGGGATCACACCGAGATTCTCGATGGAAATATCAAGCAGCATAAATCCCCAACCTACTTTGGTGCAGCAGGTCCGCGCCAACCGTCGACAGGCAACCGCAGTTTACGCACCAAACGGTCAGTGAATGGGGAGTCGTCGAGACGCACCCACCGGACCGGACGTGTACCGCCGACGACTTCGCAGCGCGAGCCCGGAGGCATCGCAATCGGACGGAAACCGTCCATCACAACCATGGCTGGGGAGGTCGTCGGATGTGACTCCACAGCCACAGTGGAATCCGGTGATACCACCAGCGGCTTAGTAAACAACGCGTGCGCATTATTGGGCACCACGAGGATCGCGTCAAGCTCCGGCCACATCACAGGCCCACCCGCGGAAAATGCGTACGCTGTAGAGCCTGTCGGGGTGGAGATCAGCACGCCGTCGCAGCCAAAGGTGGACACCGGGCGGAAATCCACCTCGAGGGTAGCGTCGAGCACGCCACGGCGATTGAGGTTTTCAACACTTACTTCATTCAACGCCCAGCTGGTATCAATAACATTGCCGTCTGGGTCCAGCACAGTGATGTCAATAGTCATCCGGTCTTCAACCCGGTAGGTGCGGTCGATCACGCGACGAATCGCCATGTCGAGGCTTTCCGCATCCCACTCGGCCAGAAACCCGATGTGGCCCAGGTTGATACCAAGTACAGGAATATCTTGAGCATGCGCCAAGTCTGCGGCGCGGAGGAAAGTTCCATCACCGCCGAGAACGAGGACGAGTTCACAACCCCTGGCGGCCTCCGGTGAGTGCGACACCCGTTTGAGGCCTGCAAGGCTAGGGTGGGCGTCGATGGCCTCCATGTCGGCCTGCGCCAAGATTCGCACCGTGATCCCGTAGCCTTGGATCAGTTCCGCTGCACGCGCCGCCGCTGCAATGTTGCCTTCGCGGGTGGTGTGCGGAACCATGAGAATTTCGCGGTGCTCATTTGAACTCATAGCGTAGGTCCTTCCTTCACAGCGGCAGCAATCATTGCAGTTAAATCCTGATCACTCGGGGCTGTCGAGCCTTCGTCTTTGACCAGCCATAAAAAGTATTCTACGTTGCCACTGGGCCCTGGTAGCGGAGAGGCCACCACGCCTCGGCAGCTTAGGCCCAGTTCGGCTGCAAAAATTGCTACGTCTTTAGTTACTTCCGCCCTCAGCTCATTGGAACGCACAACCCCACCGCTGCCCAACCGGTCTTTCCCAACTTCGAATTGGGGCTTGACCATCGGCAGTAAGTCTGCGCCGTCATGCAGGCAGTCCACGATGGCAGGAAGTACCAGCTTCAGCGAGATAAACGATAGGTCGCCGACCATCATGTCCGCCTGCCCGCCCATCATTTCCGGGGTGAGGTGGCGAATATTGGTGCGATCAAGCACTGTGACGCGTGGATCATTTTGCAACCTCCACATCAGCTGCCCGTAGCCAACATCCACGGCGATAACCTCGCGGGCACCCCGGCGCAGCACCACGTCAGTAAATCCGCCAGTCGATGCCCCTGCATCAAGAATTCGCTTTTCGACGACGCTTACCCCCTGCTGTTCAAACACATCGAGAGCACCAATCAGCTTATGAGCTCCTCGAGAAGCCCACTGGTCATCCTCATCAACGGCAACCTTGATCGATGCGTCAGGTTCGACAACGGTTGCGGGCTTTTGAGCGACAAACCCGTTGACGGTGACCTGTCCTGCTTTAATCCAGTCGACTGCTTGTTCACGCGATCGAGCTATTTTGCGGCGGACGAGTTCTGCGTCGAGCCTTCTGCGTCCAGGGGCCACGTATCTTCCTTTACTGTGATGAGCCTTCGCCTAGTTGTTTTGAAGTGCGTCGTGAAGCACGCTGTGTGCACGGGTGAGCCTCTCGGTTTCTTCGGCTAGATTGTTTACCGGCTGCGCTAGAATCTCGTCGATCTGCTGAGTCAGGTCTTCGGGAGATATTGCAGAGGTCCGCGGGTCGTGTGGTTTAGGTGCGGACATTGTTTACCACCATTGGGCAGTTGCTGCGTCGGCTGCGTCCGACATCGGGCGGATGAAAGCGGGAGCTTCTGGCATGGACCAGGCGACGTTAAGAACAGTGCGAAGTGCCTCAATACTTGTAGCGCCTGGGTTGCCACGTTCCAAAAGCACGTCATCGCCGTCGACACGCGCAGTAAATCCGCCCTGCGGGCCTGGTACAAGCATGGATGGGTCTTGGTGGAGCGCGCTCATGTCTTCAGCGATGTATCTCGGCCGCTGTTCGGGAGTAGCTTCGATTAGCGCAAGTGGTCCGGATACGCCTGTTAATACGTGCAGTGAGTCCATCTTCGCAGCTACCGCACCTGCAATGTCGGTATCAAGACGGTCGCCCACTGCAAGTGGGGCTGTTGAGTTTAAAGCTTGTGCCGCTTGGTGGAACATCGCTGGTTCCGGTTTGCCTGCCGACGCCGGCATAACCCCTGTTGCGCTGGTCACCGCTGCCACCATCGAACCGTTACCAACGTGGAGTCCACGCTCCATCGGCAGTGTCGTGTCAAGGTTTGAGGCCAAGTACGTTGCGCCTTGCCGGATGGACAAAGCAGCCTCGGACAGCTGTACCCACCCTGTTTCTGGGTTGTGCCCATGCAGCACCACCTTCGGGTGATCATCTGCACTGTCCACAACTTTGTAGCCGGCTTCAGTGACTAATTCTTTGAATGAGGGCGCGCCGACGACGAGCACGGGATCGCCGGGATTTAGATATTCTCGCGCCATGGTGATTGCAGCCTGCGCGGAAGTCACCACGTCGGTGTCCATCACCTCTAGGCCGATGGCACGAAGTTTTTCTGCAACTGCGGCGGGACCGCGAGAGGCGTTGTTGGTGACATACGCCGTAGGTAGGCCCGAGCTTGTAATAGCGTCGACGGCTCCGGGGATAGCTTCTCCTCCGGCCCAAACGGTGCCGTCGAGGTCGAGCAACAGTGAGTCATACTTTTCAGCAAGGGTCATATCTAAGACTTTAGCCCAGCTGGTCAAGGCGTACGGCAGCGTCGGTCAATTCTTCCTCATCATTGGACGCGACCTGGGCAAACCATTCCTTGGCTTCGACTTTGCGCCCGGCCGCAAAGAGCGCATCCGCGTAGGCGTAGGCTAGCCGCAAGTGCGGAATGCTTGATGGGTCTTTTGTTGGTTCTAGTCGCTGCAATGTCGCCACCGCAGCATCGTTTTGGCCAAGGTCGCGGCGGGCACCGGCCACCACGATCCCGAGTTCAATACGTGATTCTGGATCAAGTTGACGTGCTTCAGGGGTACGTGCTAGTTCGACGGCTTTTTCTGGGCGCCCGAGTCCTCGTTCGCAGTCGGCCATGACTGCTAGCAGGCCAGGCCCACCCATCATGCGCCTGGCTGCACGCAGTTCTGAGAGTGCCTCTTTCCATTCGCCTGCGTGGTAGGCGGCGATGCCATTCATTTCGCGGACAACACCGACCCGTCCTGCTCGGTTCTTCGCGGCTCGGGCATGCTGGAGAGCCAGAGCAGTATCGTCTTCGATTAATACGGCTGACATAATGAGATGCTTGGCTACCCGTTCAGCGTTGTCTTTGGACAGCACTCGGAGGTCCTGTAGGACCATCGGGTCAAGGTCTTTGATGTCAATGTCATCCGGCAGATCCGGTTCAGATAATTTTTGGGCCATACGGTCTTCGCGGAAGCCGTGTCGCTGTGGGTTTGAACGGTCGTGGCGCACTTTGCGGTCGCTGCCACGATTACCGTGGCTTTTTCCACGGCGCTCGTTGCGCGAATTGTCCCTGTTGCGAGACGATTTTTTATCCCGGTCTCCCAGTGATGAATAGTCGTTGGATTTTGGGGACGGTCGTTCCTCGCTCATTCAGTGGGCCTTTCTGTTTCACGTTTGACAATTTACTCTAGTACTTTTGGTGGTGTGCAGACGAAAAGGAGCGTAGTTGGTGGTGAGTTATGCACTCAACTCATACCAACTACGCTCCTGTTTCACTGTTAAATTATTTGGTCGGCGGTGTCTTACTCTCCCACATCCTCCCGGATGCAGTACCATCAGCGCGGGCGGGCTTAGCTTCCGGGTTCGGAATGGGACCGGGCGTTTCCCCGCCGCTATCTACCACCGACACACCATAAAGGGCATCCCACACCAGTACTCCCCACCCAAACAGTGGGGGGATAGTGTATGTATGTCGATCAGGATCACCTCAACACAGTGACCAGTAGACCAATATTGACTTATATATATGACTCACACACATGTATGTGTGCTGTGTCAGACACTGCATAGTAGACGCAAGCACCACAATGATGCTTTTTGTGTTTCGCTTCAACCACCCAACAACACTCTATGTCATATCCCTGGGTGTTTGAGTGTTTTTCTTATCGGTATATTAGTACCAGTCACCTCCACATATTACTACGCTTCCAGATCTGGCCTATCAACCCCATCATCTCTAGGGAACCTCAACAGAAACCTCATCTTAAAACAGGCTTCCCGCTTAGATGCTTTCAGCGGTTATCCCTCCCGTACGTAGCCAACCAGCCATGCTCCTGGCGGAACAACTGGCACACCAGAGGTACGTCCGTCCCGGTCCTCTCGTACTAGGGACAGCCTTCTTCAAGTTTCAACGCGCGCGGCGGATAGAGACCGAACTGTCTCACGACGTTCTGAACCCAGCTCGCGTGCCGCTTTAATGGGCGAACAGCCCAACCCTTGGGACCTACTCCAGCCCCAGGATGCGACGAGCCGACATCGAGGTGCCAAACCATCCCGTCGATATGAACTCTTGGGGAAGATCAGCCTGTTATCCCCGGGGTACCTTTTATCCGTTGAGCGACACCACATCCACAAGTAGGTGCCGGATCACTAGTCCCGACTTTCGTCCCTGCTCGAGAAGTCCCTCTCACAGTCAAGCTCCCTTGTGCACTTACACTCACCACCTGATTACCAACCAAGCTGAGGAAACCTTTGGGCGCCTCCGTTACTCTTTAGGAGGCAACCGCCCCAGTTAAACTACCCACCAGGCACTGTCCCCAACCCAGATCATGGGCCAAGGTTAGACATCCAATACGACCAGAGTGGTATTTCAACAACGACTCCACAACCACTAGCGTGACTGCATCAACGTCTCCCACCTATCCTACACAAACCGCATCGAACACCAATACCAAGCTATAGTGAAGGTCCCGGGGTCTTTTCGTCCTGCCGCGCGAAACGAGCATCTTTACTCGTACTGCAATTTCACCGGGCCTGTGGTTGAGACAGCAGGGAAGTCGTTACGCCATTCGTGCAGGTCGGAACTTACCCGACAAGGAATTTCGCTACCTTAGGATGGTTATAGTTACCACCGCCGTTTACTGGGGCTTAAATTCTCCGCTTCGGCAAACAAATGCCTAACGGGTCCTCTTAACCTTCCAGCACCGGGCAGGCGTCAGTCCGTATACATCAACTTAACCGTCTTCGCACAGACCTATGTTTTTGATAAACAGTCGCTTCCCTCTATTCTCTGCGACCACAACCAGCAACCACCACGCACAGCAGCAGCACCAGCCATGGTCCCCCTTCTCCCGAAGTTACGGGGGCAATTTGCCGAATTCCTTAACCACAGTTCACCCGACCGCCTCAGTATTCTCTACCTGACCACCTGTGTCGGTTTCGGGTACGGGCCGTACACACACATCGCTAGAGGCTTTTCTCGACAGCACAGGATCACCACCATCACCCCACAACAGGGCTACGCATCACGCCTCACACAAAAAAGGGACCGCATTTCACAAATCCCCGTGCCACACGCTTACACCACCATCCAACAGATGGCGCGGCTACCTCACTGTGTTACCCCATCACTGAACTACTACAGATCAGGCCCCACGCACGCACACACAACCATCATCAAAAAACAACAGCCACATGATTATGGGTGGTTAGTATCACTGCCTCGCCCTTGGTCGCACATATACGGGTACGGGAATATCAACCCGTTCACCATCGACTACGCCTGTCGGCCTCGCCTTAGGACCCGACTCACCCTGGGAAGACGAACTTAACCCAGGAACCCTTAGTCATCCAGCGGTAAGGATTCTCACCTCACACTCGTTACTCATGCCTGCATTCTCACTCGCACACAGTCCACAACCCCTCACGGAACCGCTTCACACCATGCACGACGCTCCCCTACCCAAACACACACAAAAAATGCGTGCCTGCCGCGGCTTCGGCGGTGTACTTAAGCCCCACTACATTATCGGCGCAGAACCACTCGACCAGTGAGCTATTACGCACTCTTTCAAGGATGGCTGCTTCTAAGCCAACCTCCTGGCTGTCATCGCGACCCCACATCCTTTTCCACTTAGCACACCCTTAGGGGCCTTAACCGGCGATCTGGGCTGTTTCCCTCTCGACTATGAAGCTTATCCCCCACAGTCTCACTGCCATGCAACACTTCACCAGCATTCGGAGTTTGGCTGACATTGCTAAGATAATAGTCCCGCTCAACCAACCAGTAGCTCTACCTCCGGCAAGCTCACACAACGCTGCACCTAAATGCATTTCGGGGAGAACCAGCTATCACGGAGTTTGATTAGCCTTTCACCCCTACCCACAACTCATCCCCTCAGTTTTCAACCTAAGTGGGTTCGCGCCTCCACAACCTCTTACAGCTGCTTCACACTGGCCATGGGTAGATCACCCCGCTTCGGGTCCAAGACATGCCACTACACACACAATTAGTATTCGCTTTCGCTACGACTACCCCACACGGGTTAACCTCGCGACATGCCGCTGACTCGCAGGCTCATTCTTCAAAAGGCACGCCATCACACACAACATGCTCTGACGGATTGACAACACACAGTTTCAGGAACTCTTTCACTCCCCTCCCGGGGTACTTTTCACCATTCCCTCACGGTACTATCCACTATCGGTCACACTAAGTATTCAGGCTTACCGGGTGGTCCCGGCAGATTCACAACAGATTCCACGAGCCCGCTGCTACTCGGGACAACAACACACGCACGCAACCACAGCTTCACGTACAGGACTCTCACCTTCTCCGGTCGACCATCCCAGGCCAGTTCCACTACCACAATCACACACGCGCCGAAATGGCAGTTCCGACAAGTCGCATCCCACAACCCCGCACACGCAACCCCTGCCAGGTATCACACGCATACAGTTTAGCCATCATCCACGTTCGCTCGCCACTACTAGCAGAATCATTATTATTTTCTCTTCCTACGGGTACTAAGATGTTTCACTTCCCCGCGTCACCCCCACACAGACTATCAATTCATCTGCGGGTAGCACCACACAACTGGCACCAGGTTACCCCATTCGGACATCCTCGGATCAACGCTTAGTTGGCAACTCCCCGAGGCATAACGCAGCCTCACACGTCCTTCATCGGCTTAGCATGCCAAGGCATCCACTATGTGCCTACAACAAAAAACACAACACACAAAACACAAAAAGAATAAAGATACTCGCGTCCACTATACAGTTCTCACACAACACACCCACCACAACAACCAACCCCAACACAAAGGATCAGCCACCACAGCAAGCCACGAAACAACACACGTTGCCCCAGACACCCAACAGCATGCCAACACACCCCACAACAACAGTCATGGCAAATCGTTCATATGCACAGCATCCACCCCAGGCACCAAGCAGAACACACAATCCCGCCGGCATGCATCCACCCGGATTCACACAGTGGCAGCACCACACACGGGCACTCAACCACCAACAGTCACCAACCAGTGACCAAAAAACACAAAACTCCATAGAAAGGAGGTGATCCAGCCGCACCTTCCGGTACGGCTACCTTGTTACGACTTCGTCCCAATCGCCGATCCCACCTTCGACAGCTCCCTCACAAAGATAGGCCACTGGCTTCGGGTGTTACCAACTTTCATGACGTGACGGGCGGTGTGTACAAGGCCCGGGAACGTATTCACCGCAGCAATGCTGATCTGCGATTACTAGCGACTCCGACTTCATGGGGTCGAGTTGCAGACCCCAATCCGAACTACGACCGGCTTTACACGATTAGCTCCACCTCACGATATCGCCACGCGCTGTACCGACCATTGTAGCATGTGTGAAGCCCTGGACATAAGGGGCATGATGATTTGACGTCATCCCCACCTTCCTCCGAGTTAACCCCGGCAGTCTCTCATGAGTCCCCAACCAAATGCTGGCAACATAAGACAAGGGTTGCGCTCGTTGCGGGACTTAACCCAACATCTCACGACACGAGCTGACGACAACCATGCACCACCTGTACACCAGCCACAAAAGGGAAACCATGTCTCCATGGCAATCCAGTGTATGTCAAGCCCAGGTAAGGTTCTTCGCGTTGCATCGAATTAATCCACATGCTCCGCCGCTTGTGCGGGCCCCCGTCAATTCCTTTGAGTTTTAGCCTTGCGGCCGTACTCCCCAGGCGGGGCGCTTAATGCGTTAGCTACGGCACAAAACCCGTGGAAGGATCTCACACCTAGCGCCCACCGTTTACAGCATGGACTACCAGGGTATCTAATCCTGTTCGCTACCCATGCTTTCGCTCCTCAGCGTCAGTCACTGCCCAGTAACCTGCCTTCGCCATCGGTGTTCCTCCTGATATCTGCGCATTTCACCGCTACACCAGGAATTCCAGTTACCCCTACAGCACTCAAGTTATGCCCGTATCGCCTGCACTCCCGAAGTTAAGCCCCGGACTTCCACAGACGACGCGACAAACCACCTACGAGCCCTTTACGCCCAGTAATTCCGGACAACGCTCGCACCCTACGTATTACCGCGGCTGCTGGCACGTAGTTAGCCGGTGCTTCTTCTCTAGGTACCGTCACACACGCTTCGTCCCTAGCGAAAGGAGTTTACAACCCGAAGGCCTTCATCCCCCACGCGGCGTCGCTGCATCAGGCTTCCGCCCATTGTGCAAAATTCCCCACTGCTGCCTCCCGTAGGAGTCTGGGCCGTATCTCAGTCCCAATGTGGCCGTACACCCTCTCAGGCCGGCTACCCATCACCGCCTTGGTAGGCCATTACCCCACCAACAAACTAATAGGCCGCAAGCTCATCCCATACCAGCACAAAACCTTTCCACACACCCACAAAAGATACGTGAATATCCGGTATTAGACCCAGTTTCCCAAGCTTATCCCGAAGTACAGGGCAGATCACCCACGTGTTACTCACCCGTTCGCCACTCGAGCACCCTAGCAAGCTAGAGCCTTTCCGTTCGACTTGCATGTGTTAAGCACGCCGCCAGCGTTCATCCTGAGCCAGGATCAAACTCTCCACAAAAACAATTCCAAAAGAAATCATCGAAATCATTCAGGCCGTGAAAAGCCCAAACCCAACCAAAAAGAGGGTGTCAAGTTGTTTGTGTGTGGGGTTGATTTTATAGGTAGTTTTGGAAGCGGTCGGGGTAGGCTACGGACATTTGGTTGATGGCTTGTTTCCACCCTGCCACGCGTGCACCTTCTATGAGGCGTCCGGCTGTGGCAGCAACCTTTTTGCCTTCTTTGGCTCGTTTGGCGGCACGGCGATCTTCGATATTGCAGATCATCAACCACAGCGTCTTGACTGCGGATTCATCGTTAGTGAACTGCACCCTATTACGGGTGGCTTTACGTAGTTGATTGTTAAACGATTCAATCGAATTCGTCGTGTAGATCACCTTCCTCGCTGCTGGCGGGAACTGTAGAAACGGTATAAACCGATCCCACGCATCGCGCCACACTTTCACTGATTGCGGATATTTCTGCCCCAGCTCAGTTGCAGCAAAGTGTTCTAACGCTTGCGCTGCCTGGTCCTCATCAGCAGCGGTGTAGATCTGCTTTAAAGCCGCTGATACTGCTTTACGGTCCCCGTACGCAACCCACCGGTTGGCTGCCCTGATCAGGTGGACGATACAGGTTTGAACCATCGAGTTCGGCCAGGTCGCTTCGACTGCTTCTGGCAGGCCTTTCAACCCATCACAGCACACGATGAAAACGTCTTTAACACCCCGGTTAGCCAGGTGGGAACAGACCTGTGCCCAGAACGAGGCTCCTTCTTCTTTGGCAATCCAAATACCCAGGATGTGCTTAATACCGTCCATATCCACCCCGATAGCCAGATAAGCAGACTTGTTGACCACTCGCCCACCATCACGGACTTTGATACGCAGTGCATCGAGGAACACCACGGGGTAGAACTCATCTAGCTGGCGGCTTTGCCACTGCAGTACTTCGTCGAGCACTGCATCAGTAACCGCAGAGATCGTCTCATGCGACACATCGATCTTCAAGGCTGTGGCTAGGTGGTGTTGGATATCACGGATGGTCATCCCACCGGCATACAAACTAACGATCATGTCATCGACATCGGTCAGGCGACGTACTCCTTTAGGCACCATCGTCGGAACAAACGTCCCCTGCCGATCACGGGGCACATCAATGGTGACAGGCCCATAGTTAGAATCCACGGTCTTTGGATAGCTGCCATTGCGGTGGTTATCAGCCCGAGCAGCGTTTTTGGCTGCCCTGTCACCAGACTGATAGCCGAGGTGGACATCCATTTCCGCCTGCAATGCTGCCGATAGCGAGGCTTGCAGCATGCCCCTGACCAGTTCATTGGCATCCGTAGTAGAGGTTGCAAGCTCCTTGATGATTTTAGCTACCTCAGGATTGGCAAGCAGTTTCTCCTCAATAGCATCAATCCGAGCTTTATCCTCTGGATCACGTCGCGTCATAGTCGTCATTGTGGTTCATCTCCTCATGCAGGATCGGTATCCCACACACAAACCATCTGACACCATCACCAAAAACAAACAACCAGCAAAAAACCACTCGTTGTCCACAAAAAAAGAATTACAAAAAACACACCAACCCCCAACCCAACAAAGGGCACAAAAAAGGGGGTCAGCACAAAAAATAAACAAACCACAAAACGGTTCATCTACCAATCGAATGCACATCAACATGCACACTTGCTTCCTGCACCGAAAAAACAAACCACCACAAACCTACGGACAATCCATGGCGACCGGCACACACCCACGCAATTCGCTACGCCCAACACAAAAGAAGAACACAACAAACCACGCAAGCACCACAAGGCACACACCAACACACAAACCACGCAAGCACCACAAGGCACACACCAACACACAAACAAAAAGTACATTGGCACACTATCGAGTTCTCACACAACACACGCACGCTCTCCACCCGACCGATCTTCGGTCACGCTTTCGAACAGCGGATTCAGAACCTACCCTAAGAATCTAACTTCAGTCAAACTCGCCAGAATTCAGTTCTTCCGCACCACTTGTTAACCATCCGGTCACTTTCTCGTGGCGACTTGAATCAATTTACACACAAAGGGCGCCTTTGCAAAATCTGCAGGTAAATCAATAAAACCGCGACTCAAAAGAATCGCGGTCTATTGGCGTTAAGAGCAAAGCTACCCATTAATCCTCACGCCGGCGAACTTCTTCTTGCCCCGGCGCAAGACTAGCCAGTGCCCGTGCAGAAGATCAGCTGTGGTCGGAGCCCAATCATCGGATTCGATGCGCTGATTATTCACGTACGCACCACCTTCTTTCACGGCGCGACGTGCGTTACCTCTGGAATCCACCAAACCCGACCCAACAAGCAAGTCAATAATCGTGCGATCGTCTCCAGCGTTGACCTCGAAAACTTCCGTCTCCGAAACCGCGGAAGCCAAAGTGGACTCATCAAGTTCCGTCAGCTCCGCGCGACCAAATAACGCCTGCGATGCAAGCTCCACTGCCTTCGTTGCATCTGGACCATGAACCAGATCGGTCATCTCGCGAGCTAGACACCTCTGCGCTTCACGCTTGAAAGGACGTTCTGCTACTTCGACCTCGAGCTCGGCAAGCTCCTCCTGAGTTAAGAAGGTAAACCAACGCAAGTAGCGAATAACGTCCGCGTCCGAAACATTAATAAAGTACTGGTACCACGTGTAGGGGCTGGTCATCTCTGGATCAAGCCACAGTGACCCCCCACCCGTCGACTTCCCGAACTTCTTGCCATCGGAATCAGTCACCAGAGGAACCGTCAAAGCATGAACTTGCTCCTGATCCATGCGACGATTCAGGTCAACACCAGCAACAAGATTTCCCCACTGATCTCCGCCACCGACCTGCAGAACACAGCCGTAATTACGGCGCAACTGCACGAAGTCATTTGCTTGCAGCAACATGTAAGAGAACTCGGTGTAGGAAATACCGTCATTCTCCAAGCGTCGCTTTACCGTGTCGCGCGCCAACATGGTCGACAGGGGGAAGTGTTTACCCACATCGCGCAAAAAATTAATGACTGTCATGTCTTTTGTCCAGTCATTATTGTTCACCAGCTGCGCAGCATTATCGCCTTCAAAGGATACGAAACGGGACAGTTGACCCGAGATACGCTCAGCCCACTCTCCTACGGTGTCCTCCGAATTCATCGTGCGTTCACCAACATCACGGGGATCTCCGATCATCCCCGTTGCACCACCAGCCAGAACTAGCGGACGATGCCCCGCTTCTTGAAAACGACGCAACATCAACAATGGCACTAAGTGCCCAGCATGTAAAGACGGACCGGTGGGATCAAACCCACAATACAAAGTAATAGGTCTTTCAGTTGCTTCACGCAGTTCATCAAGATCAGTGGACTGGTTAATCAGGCCACGCCAGCTGAGTTCGTCAATAATGTTGGTAGAAGAAGACACAGATCGTCCTTAACGCGAAACACGATGGATTGATAAATTGATAAAGCTAGGCCTGCGTTACTGGTCGTTGCCGACCCATTTGCGAGCCTCGTCGATAAGCAAGACGGGGATGCCGTCGTCGATCCGATACGCGAGATTCAGCCGATCATTGACTAATAGCTGTTCATCTTCCAGATAAGACAATGGCCCCTTGTCCTTCGGACAAACAAGCACCTCAAGCAATTTCGGATCAAGACTCATGGTTGCTCATCTTACCCGCTGATCTCGGGCGGTGTGTCGTTGAGACCCGGAAGATTCCCGAACTTAGACCGCAGCGTCCGTGCATGCGAATCTAGCTCGCGCACATTATTGTCTAAAATCGCCTTTTTGATATTGGCTACTGCACCTACCAAAGTATTCAGCGAGTCAAGGAACCAACGCACCGCAGCGTCCAGGTTAGGATCCGGCGCGTCACGGTACGTGTCCACGACCTGAGGAAAATAGATCTTTACAATGTTCCACATACTCTGCTGATGCTCGGGATAGGCCTCAAGATCATCCCACTCCGCTAACACAAAGCGCACATTCTGGTCAAGCTCTCGGGCCTTATCAGTCACGATCTGCGGTGGTCGAGTTGTCGCAAGTACGCCGAGTGCGGTTCTCATTGATGTCTCCAGATCAAGCGAAACAGACTTAGGCGGAGCTGCTTTCAACGCCTTTGGTGATCTTGGTGGTGTAAGAACATAGCCTGCGCCCCAAGCAGCAGCAACAGCCAACATCCAAAACGCGCCCAACCCGAAAATTGCATGCAAGACGAGAACCAGTGCCGCTGCGATCAGACCTACTACGTTCTTTCTAGCCACCAGGAATCCCAATTTTAGACAGTGTGGAACACAGAAATTCTATTGATAACCACGAATCTCCTTAAATGCGCCATGAAGATCTCCATTGAGCGCGTCGAAGACTGCTCCGCCTGTTAACTCCGCAAGATCCTCCATTTCTTCCGCGCTCGCTTCTCCATACAGAATTATAAACACCGGGATGTCTTTTATCTCCTCGGGTAAATGTCCGTAAGCGTCAACGAAGCCTTGGTAGTCAGGCCCCCTCGTCACTAAACCGTCCGACAACAAAACAATCGAGGGAATACCGTGATCAGTGTCGGCTTCTTCCAGCGCTTGCAACAGTGCTTGGTAAAGCGCGGTGTCGCCCACGCCTACTAAACCGTCTACGTATGCGGATAGATCCCTAATCGATTGAGGATTATCATGCCCGAAAGTTACAGTCACAGACGAATAAGGCTCATCAGAAAACGCTAACAACGATACCAGCTCGTTATCCCGCAACCCAACATTACCGGTTTCTGTAGAAGCACTCCCGTCAATCAATGAGTGCATTATGTCCTTCAAAGAGTCAAGGCGTTCACCATCCATGGATCCCGAAGTGTCGAGCACAAATGTAGTGGATCCTGGAGCGCGCAAACCATTGTTATAAACATGAAGTAGTTCTTCTACGATGCCGCGTTCTGAAGGAAAAGCAAGTTCAATGGCTAACTGCTCTCTAACCGGTGCTGGCAGCTCATCAACCTCGCCGACGGGACGGCGATAGGTATTAGCTATTTCCTGTTGATGCTCCATCAGCCATTCGACGAGTGCTTCTACCTTCTGTCCCGCCTGAGCGCCTTTCGGTTGAGCTAGAGTTGACAAAGGATAGTCCGCAGAAATCACGCCATCGGCTGGCACAATCACAGTGATTGGATGCCCTTCTTCTCGAAGTTGATGCAGGTTCGATTCATAGTTAATGATGGCATCAACTTCACCCGGATTATTTACAAATGTATCCGCTAACCATCCAGATGAACCAGAAACCATTTCTTGTGCTTGATACAGCTGAGCCATCGGCTCCACAATCCGGTCAATATCCTCGTACGATAGGGCTTGTCCGGTATCAGCGAGAGCCGTTGCTACTGAGAGTAACGAAGAGAAACCTGAGTTAGACGAATTGGGATCAGTCATCCCGAAACTGAATTCTTTGCGACCAGCTGCCTCCCCAAACTCGGACCAAGTTGGCTGATGATTATTCCACCCCAAACGTTGCGAAGCATCTTCCCACACGCCGAAAGCGACTGGGCTTGTAGCGATGCTCGTCTCGTTTGCCAATTTGTGGTCGGCACCGATCAGGTCCACGTACCGATTAGTAGCGAACCAAGTAGCATCTTTAGTGCCGTCGAATTCGCCAGACTTCAAAGATTGTGAATTAGCTAAAGTACCTGCCGGAAATTCCAATTCGATTGGAAACCCTAGGTCCTCGGAAGCCTCTCCGACAAGGCCCTCAAGATCTTTAAGCTCTGTCGCCGCCACTATCGTCAGTGGCTCCTGATCAAAATCCATGCGTTCCCCACCGCCAATTGGAAGTTGCACGGACGTCTCGCTGCATCCAGTAAGACCTACAACGACAGCAGCTAGGATAGCTACAAGCAGCCTTTTCATCATTACTCCTCAACCTCTCCTTCCCCACCACCATAGACTTCGCCAACAGTAGCAATTAAGTTTTCTAACTGATCATATGAAGGTAGGTCTACTGATGCGACGTAATCGCTGGGAGGATTTAGACCGGATTTCTCCATCACTTCAGCGAACACCGCCGGGTCTTGCGTGCGAAACCCATGCTTTGCTGCAAGCTTCTGTAGTTCTTCATCGGTAGCCAGCACTTGTGCGAGTTCCCTACCACCTTCGGTGATACCTACGATCCCGTGTTTCGCCTGAACGGTAGGATCGAGATAAAGCAACACTTGATCATCCGCCAATCGAGAATTATCGTTCAGAGCTTCTTCGAGGAATTGTGCTTCATAGACCAACACCATGGGTGCAGCCCCGATGCCTTGGCTAAGGTAGTCGGAAAAAGGCGCTGCGGAACTAGCAGACGTGAAACCTTGGTTCACAAAAAAGGGAATAATCTTTTCAGTCACGGAACTCCCGTCAAAATCTGGGTCTTCGTTCTCAAATATCCACCAAAGAATCGCAAGGTACATTGCGGCGGAGTTAGAAGTCTGGATATCGGTTGTTCGGATCTGCACTGAACGAGGAGAAGGAAATTCATCGCCAAGTTCTCGCCATCGTGAACCTGCGGAGGCAAGTTCGACAAAACTTTTCATGTCTAACACTGGGAGCCCATCCCGTTCGTGAACCATGCCCTCACGCTTAAGAACATCGACGATAGGTTGAAATGTAGCCACCGTCATTGGCGAGTAAAAGGGGTAAGTAGCGTGAAAGTCATCGTTCGTCCGCAAGATCTTTTCAGTGGCTGGCTCCGACGACGGGAAGACAAAGTCTACCTGGCTGGAGTCGATTTTTTCTGCGATCTCCCTTGAGCCGGCTGTTCTAATATCAACGCTGAAACCAATCTCTCGGAGACGTTTGATCACGTCCTCATCTTCAAAAAAAGGGCGTTTCTCCGATCCAATCACTCCAGATAGCGTTGTGGTTTGACCGCCACCAAGTAGCGGAATATTTCGCCCCACTACTACTGCGACTATAGCGACAATAACTAGAGAAATGCCCAAGAAAATTGAGCGAACGCGCGACCGTTCGTCCTTCTTTGCGTGTTTTGCTGCACTCATGACACTGTTGGACGTTACAACTATTCAGACACAAGTGCAACCCCTCTACCTGTATAAATATTACTAACGGACCGGAATAAGTGCCCACTGGCGGTACTCCGCCGCAGCCTTTTCCACACGCTCACGCTGTTCTTCCACTCGTGGACGAGCCGTACCTCCACGGGTGTCACGCGATGCCACAGCACCGTCAATGGTGAGGACTTCACGCACTTCAGGAGTAAGACGAGAATCGACGCTTTTGAGTTCCTCATCGGTGAGATCTACCAGGTCAACGCCACGCTGCTCAGCGATGCGGACGCATGCGCCGGAAGCCTCATGAGCTTCGCGGAACGGCACACCTTGACGCACCATCCACTCTGCTAAATCAGTGGCGAGCGTGTACCCCTGAGGTGCGAGCTCGCGCATTCGATCTTCGTGGAAAACCAAGGTAGCAGTCAGCCCGGTCATTGCCGGAAGCAAAAGTTTGAGCTGGTTAACCGAGTCAACCACAGGTTCCTTATCTTCCTGCAGGTCACGGTTGTATGCCATTGGCTGCGCTTTCAGTGTTGCCATAAGTCCAGCAAGGTTGCCAATCAGACGGCCCGACTTGCCACGGGTAAGCTCTGCGACGTCAGGGTTCTTCTTTTGGGGCATGATTGACGAACCAGTTGACCATTCGTCGTGCAGCGTAATATAGCCAAACTCTGGAGTGGACCATGCGATAATCTCTTCCGCAAAGCGAGAAAGATCCACGCCAATCTGAGCAAGAACAAAAGCAGCTTCTGAGGCGAAGTCGCGGCTTGCAGTTCCGTCCAGCGAGTTGTCGGTAGCAGAATCGAAACCAAGTTCCTCGGCAATCGCTTCTGGGTTGAGTTTGAGCGAGGAGCCCGCTAACGCACCAGAACCGTACGGAGAAACCGCCAGGCGTTTGTCTAGATCCTGGATCCGCTGCAGGTCACGCAACAACGGTTGAGCGTGAGCCAACAGTGAGTGAGCGAGAAGAATCGGTTGGGCCGCCTGGAAATGGGTCTTGCCCGGCATGATCGCGTCAGGATGAGCCTTGGCCTGAGCAACTAAAGCGTCGATCAGATCGACTATGTCTAGCGCTACATCGCGTAGTGCGTCACGTAACCACATACGAAACATCGCGGCCACCTGATCATTACGGGAGCGGCCTGCGCGCAGACGACCGCCGATCTCTGGGCCAACACGGTCGATCAAACCACGCTCCATCGCACCATGGACATCCTCGTCAGACGGATCAGGCTGGAAGGTACCGTCAGCGACATCCTTGCCCAGTTGCTCCAAACCCCGCAGCATGATGTCCAAATCATTGTCGGTAAGGAGGCCAGCCTGGTTCAGGACTTTTGCGTGAGCCTTCGATGCCAGAACATCGTAGGGTGCAAGAACCCAATCGAAGTGGGTAGACACACTCAGTGCGAACATCGCCTCGGAGGGACCGCCGGAGAAGCGACCACCCCACAAAGCTCCTTCATTAGTCCCGTGCTGCTGCATTAGTTCTGACCTGCTTCGCGGTCGCGCTTGTTCGCGATCTTGGAGGACAAACCGTGCAGCTGAACGAAGCCCTTGGCCAGAGTCTGATCGAAGGTGTCACCAGTGTCATAGGTAGCCAGGTTGAAGTCATACAGGGAGTGGTTAGAACGGCGCCCGTTCACAGTTGCGGTACCAGCGTGCAACACCATACGAATATCGCCGGTGACGTGCTCCTGAGTAGATTCAATGAAAGCATCCAAGGAACGCTTTAGCGGAGAGAACCAGAGACCATCGTAGACTTCTTCGGACCAACGTGCCTCAACCAAGCGCTTATAGCGGGCCAGCTCACGCTCAATGGTCACGTCCTCGAGAGCCTCGTGTGCGGTGATCAAAGCGATAGCACCAGGTGCCTCGTAAATCTCACGAGACTTGATACCCACCAGGCGATCCTCCACCATGTCCAGGCGACCAACCCCCTGGGCGCCTGCGCGGCGGTTCATCTCTTCGATAGCTTCCAGCACGGTGACAGACTTTCCATCGATGGCAACCGGCTTACCAGCCTCGAAGGAGATAATAACCTCGTCCGGGGCGTTACCTAGCGCCGGATCTTCAGTGTAGGCGTACAGGTCCTTGGTGGGAGCGTTCCACAAGTCTTCAAGGAAACCAGTCTCCACAGCGCGACCCCACACGTTCTGGTCGATAGAAAATGGCGAAGAGGCCGACTGCTCAATGGGCAGATCAATCTTCTCTGCGTACTCGATTGCCTTATCACGGGTCCAGGCGAAATCGCGAGCTGGGGCGATGATCTCCAGATTCGGGTCATTGTCCATGAAGCCAACCTCGAAACGAACCTGGTCATTGCCCTTACCGGTGCAGCCGTGGGAGACGTGAGTACCACCGAACTCCTTCGCAGCTTCTACAAGGTGCTTCACGATTAACGGGCGAGAAATCGCGGAGACCAGTGGGTACTGCTTCATGTACTTACCGTTTGCCTTGATCGTCGGCAAGCAGTATTCCTCTGCGAACTCGTCTTTAGCGTCTACGACGACGGACTCAACGGCACCGCAGTCAAGCGCGCGCTGGCGAACAGACTCCATATCCTCGCCGCCTTGACCTAAGTCGAGCGATACGGCGATAACCTCGCCGCCAGTCATTTCGGCCAGGTATGGGATTGCTACCGAGGTGTCTAGGCCGCCTGAGTAGGCCAATACTACGCGATTAGTCATGTGTAACTCCTTGTGAAATCAAAGTCTTACTATGTGGCTTAGGCGACAGCTACCGCCACCTCCCCAGTCTCGGCTATTTAGAGTACCGGGTTTGCAGCAGTCAGTGTTTGTCGCCCCATCTTGTCATTTTTTGGTTCTAGTGCGGTTGTTGTTCTGGTGTCGCCGCAAGTTGGCCCGCTAACTCCTTGCCGGTGATAGGCTCGCGGGCGAGGACAAAGATGGTGTCATCACCTGCAATCGTGCCGACTACGGAGTCAAGTCCCACCCGGTCGATATAGCTAGCTAGGTACTGGGCGGCACCGGGCGGGGTCCGCAACACTGCAATATTAGAGGAATAGTCTACGGACACCACCAATTCTTCCAACATGCGGCGCAGCTTGTCCCGTGGCCCCGAGGACGCTTCAGCAAGGTTCTGTTCGACAAGGCTCACCGTGTAATAGGATCTTCCTCCAGAGCTTGGACGGACTTTTTTCGCCCCGAGTTCATCTAGATCCCGCGATAAAGTCGCTTGGGTGATGTCAATGCCTTCGTCCAGGAGCAATTCAGAAAGCTGAACCTGGGAATGCACCCGGGTAGTGTTCAGCAAGTCAAGGATTTTTCCTTGACGCGCTGTACGTGAAACTGGTGCCGACATTTACTGGTTCTCCAACAGCCAAACCAGCAGAGCTTTCTGCGCGTGCAAGCGGTTTTCCGCTTCATCGAAGACACGTGACGCAGGCCCGTCAATCACTTCAGCTGTAACCTCGTTACCACGGTACGCGGGAAGACAGTGCAGGAAGATGGCATCATTGCCTGCCAGGTTCATGATGTCGGTGGTGACTTGGTAAGGCAGAAACGGGGTACGACGATCCTTGCCATCGTGTTCCATACCCATAGACACCCAGGTATCGGTGATCACCACGTCTGCCCCAGCAACCTCCTCTATTTGAGAGGTAACCACAACGTTGGCACCGGTTTCGTCGGCACGCGCCTGTGCTCGATCGATGAACTCCTGTTTTGGCAAAAACCCATCGGGACCGATGATCGAGATGTCCATGCCGGCGGTAGCGAACCCGATCATGTATGAATTTGCCATGTTATTGTCGCCGTCGCCCAGGTACACGGCCTTCTTCCCCTTCAGCCCCGCATGGCCTTGCTCGGGGCACAAGTTCTCGATGACCGTTTGCAAATCCGCGAGGATCTGACAAGGATGCAGGTCATCCGACAGCGCGTTGATAATGGGTACCGTCGCTGTTTCTGCCATGTCTAGCAGGTTCTGATGGGCGTAGGTCCGCCACACAATTGCCTCAACAAAGCGCGACAGCACTGCACCAGTGTCCTGGTAGGTCTCCCCCTTGCCCATCTGGGAGTTTCCTGTTTCGGTCACAATGGCGTGCCCTCCCAGGTGCGCGATTCCCGCGTCGAAGGAAAAGCGGGTGCGTGTCGACGTCTTATCAAACAACACCGCCACGGACAGCGGGCCCTCAAGTGGGCGACGCGATAGCGGCTCCTTCTTTAGCTGGGCCGCAAGTTGAAGAACCTCGGCCTGCTCGGCTGGGGTGAGGTCATCGTCTGCCAGAAAATGTCGTGGCATAATTACTTCCCTTCGGTTTCGGTGCTTGCTGTGCTTGCCACTGCAGCCAGGGTCGAAGCAATGCGCTGGGTGGCCTGGGTGATCTCGTCATCAGTGATGACAAGTGGAGGAGTCAATCGCAGAACGGTGTCGGATGGTGCGTTAAGAATCACGCCATGCTTATAACCTTCGGTGACTGCCTGCTTAGCAATTGGCTTGTCGACGACCACTCCAAGCATCAAGCCACGCCCCCGCACGTCCGTTACGCCATCAACTCCTCGGAGCTGTTTAGCAAACATTTCACCTTTGCGCCGCACCTCAGCCACAAAACCCTCGTCGACCACATCGAGAACTGCACTTGCGGCAGCACAAGTCACGGGATTCCCACCAAAAGTGGTGCCGTGTGAGCCAGGGCCAAATAGCTGTGCTGCCTTACCACGAGCCAAGCACGCACCAATTGGCAGCCCGCCACCAAGGCCCTTGGCTATGGTGATCACGTCAGGAACAATGCCTTCGTGTTGGTGCGCGAAGAAGTCACCGGTACGGCCGATACCAGTCTGTACTTCATCTACGATCATGAGAATTCCGTGCTGATCGCACAGGTCACGCACCTGTTTCAAGAATCCTTTCGGAGCTGGAATAACACCGGTTTCGCCTTGAATGGGTTCAAGAAAGATCGCTGCGACACCAGATGGATTAGTAGCAACAGCTTTGGTGAGGAATTCGATATCACCATAAGGGTAAAACTCAACACCCGGTGCCAGTGGTTCAAACGGCTTTCTCTTATCCGGCTGCCCGGTCAGCGCGAGGGATCCCATCGTGCGGCCGTGGAAACCATGCTCTGCAGCAAGCACACGGCCACGCCCAGTCAGCCGAGCAAGTTTGAACGCGGCTTCGTTCGCCTCGCCTCCAGAATTGCAGAAGAAAATGCGGGCACTGTCATCACCGAAACGTTTCTTTAACTCGGCTGCTACTGCAACCACTGGTGCTGATGCGAACAGATTGGACACGTGGCCCAATTGGCCAATCTGGGCCGTGACTGCTTCAACAATGGCGGGGTGTCCCTGCCCAAGACCGTTAACTGCGATGCCGGCGAGCAAATCAATATAGTCATTACCATCCGCGTCGGTGACTATTGCTCCGCTGCCAGAGACAAGTTCAATGGGCGGAGTTCCGTAGGTATTCATCAGGACATCGCCCCACACGTTTATTGCGTTGCTCATTACTCCACATCCTTTCTGAAAACGGTGCCATCTGGATACTCATCACTCTCGTATTCGTCGGGAAGCACCATCGTGCCAATACCGCCCATCGTGAGCAGCTCAAGTAACACGGAATGCCCAATCCGGCCATCAATCACGTGCGCTGCTTTGACCCCACCGTGGACCGCCCGGAGGCAGGACTCCATCTTGGGAATCATGCCGGCATCTAGACTCGGCAGCAGCTCTTCTAAATCGTCCACCACAATCTTGGACACCAGCGAGTCCCGGTTAGGCCAATCGGTGTACAGGCCCTCGACGTTGGTAAGAATCAAGAGACGCTCAGCATCAAGAGCCGCAGCCAGTGCACCAGCAGCGGAATCTGCATTGATGTTGTACACGTTCCCGTCAGTGCCGGGCGCAATCCCGGATACCACTGGGATCCGTCCCGAGTGAATAATGTCCATGACGGCATCAGGATTCACGTCGACGATATCTCCCACCAGACCGATATCAGTCTGAGTACCATCGACGTCGACATAACGCTTCTCAGCGGTAAACAGTCCGGCGTCCTCTCCAGAGGTGCCCACGGCGTAGGGTCCGTGCTTATTAATCAAGCCGACAAGGTCACGCCCAACTTGGCCGAACAGCACCATGCGCACCACTTCCATCACGTCAGGTGTGGTGACACGGAAACCTCCTTTGAAGTCGCCCTCCAAGCCGACTCGTTTCAACATCGCTGAAATCTGTGGACCACCACCGTGCACCACCACGGGCTTAGCGCCAACCGTGCGCAAAAATACCATGTCTGCGGCGAAAGCCTTTTTGAGATCTTCGTCAATCATGGCGTTGCCACCGTACTTCACTACCACGATCTTATCGCGGAAGTGCATGAGCCATGGCAGTGCCTCAGCTAAAACGTTTGCCCTGACCTCACTGGTCAAAGTCTTCATCATGTCCTGCATCATTGTCCTCACATTTTCAAAAACCTAGCCGTATCTCGCTAGGTGCTGTACGCCGAGTTAATTTCTACGTAGGCATGCGAGAGATCCGTGGTGCGTACGGTTGCTGTCCCTTCTCCACCCGTGCCAAGATCAACACGGACGTCGATATCTTCTCCACTCAAGTCCACGTCACGGGCACCAGGAACACCGGTCGTGTTCTTGCAAACGACTTGGTTGTTGAAGGAGACAGAAATTTGGTCTGCGTTCATCGCTGCGTCAGCCATGCCCACCGCAGCCAGCACGCGCCCCCAGTTTGGATCGGAACCAAACATTGCACATTTGAACAGGTTGTCACGGCCGAGGGTGCGCGCCGCGTTGAGTGCCTCTGCATCAGAGTCGGTGCCTTCGACGGTGATGGTGACGCGCTTGGTTACGCCTTCTGCGTCTGCCTGCATTTGTTGGGCGATCTCGAGGCAAACAGCGTGGACCGCTTCATTAAGTTCAGCCTGCGTCGGGCTGACACCTGACGCACCCGAGGCCATCACAATCACCGTGTCATTGGTAGATGTTGAACCGTCGATGTCAAGGGTGTCAAACGTTACTGAGCTTGCCTGACGAAGAGCTTCATCCAAGGCTTCGGGGCTTGCCGACGCATCCGTGGTGATGCACACGAGCATTGTCGCCAGCGACGGAGCAATCATGCCAACACCTTTGCCCATGGCACCAACAGTCCAGCCATTACGCCGCGTCACAGCTTGCTTCGGAACAGTATCAGTGGTCATGATTGCTTTTGCTGCAGTCGTGCCATGCTCAGCGTCGGAACCGAGTGCGTCGTTAAATTGATCGATGCCAGACAAGATACTTCCCATAGGTAGCAGCTCACCGATCAACCCAGTCGAACATACTGCGACATCCTCGTGCTTCTCAATGCCTAAGCGATCCGCTGTCCGGGTTTGCATCAGAGCCGCGTCGGTATCTCCTTGTGTGCCGTTGCACGCATTGGCGTTGCCGGAGTTGTACACCACAGCGCGAAGCTGCCCATCGGCTACCGTTGTGCGGCTCAGTTTCACAGGTGAGGCGACCACACGGTTGCGGGTGAAGACGGCGGCGGCGTTGTATTCTGGCCCATTGTTCACGACTACGGCCATGTCAAGCTTGCCTGAAGCCTTGATCCCAGCCGTGACACCCGCAGCACTGAATCCTTGCGCTGCGGTAACACCAGTATGCTCCATTGAAGTTCTCCTTACGGGGCGACGCCGGCCTGGGGAAGACCTGCTGTTTCATCGAAACCGAGAGCAATGTTCATGCACTGCACTGCTGCCCCTGCGGTTCCCTTGGTGAGGTTGTCGATTGCGCTAGTTACTAGCAGTCTTCGGGCTTTAATATCTACTTCAACTTGTACGTGACACATATTAGATCCGACAACGTTTTGGGTCTGAGGTTGTGCACCCGCAGAAAGAACATGTACAAATGGCTCCGCTGAGTAAAACCCTTCGTACACTTGACGCGCCATATCTTCAGTCACGTCGCCAACAAGCGGCAGCGTCGCCGTGGTGAGAATACCACGGGGCAAAGGAGCCAGCACCGGGGTAAAGCTTATAGTGACATCTTTGTCAGTAACTTCAGCGATATTCTGGGCAACCTCTGGAGTGTGGCGGTGCCTGCCCGCCGTATTGTAGGCCTTGAGAGAGCCCATCGTCTCAGACCCCAACATGGCGACTGAGGACTTTTTACCCGCGCCGGAGACACCAGTGATTGACACGATTGAAATATCCGGCTCAGCAATTCCGGCTTTAACAGCAGGTAAAATTGCCAGTGTTGCCCCAGTTGGGAAGCAGCCTGGCACCGCAATTCGCTTATCGCTGGCGATCTGCTCGCGGTGTCCTGGCATCTCAGGGATACCATACGTCCATGAACCCGCGTGCTCGGAACCGTAATAAGCCTCCCAATCGTCGGCGTTCTTCAAACGAAAATCCGCAGCACAGTCAATCACGAGGGTATCGTCGCTAAGCGCTGCTCCGATTTCCGCAGAAAACCCGTGTGGCAGACCCAAGAAAACCACATCATGCCCATCAAGAACCTCAATGGTTGTGGAATCGATGACGCGATCTGCCAGCTGCGGCAAGTGTGGCATGAGATCGGTCACCTTCTGACCAGCGTTGGAATTTCCAGTCAGGGCACCTATCTCAAGCTTGCCAGCCAGAAACTGGGGATGTTGAAGCAGCAAACGCAGGATTTCTCCGCCTGCGTATCCTGTCGCTCCTGCTACTGCTACCTTGAGAGTCATGCAAGCCACTATAGCATTTATGCACATTTGTGTAAATTATGCATCCTGGCGGCCTGTGACCTGCCCAGCTCCCCCGGCCTGTGAGTTTGGAATCTTCCGGCAACAGAATCCATCCCACTCAACCGCTTCACACTTTCATTAGGCCCACACCCCGCCCTGAATTGAGGGCCTCGATAACTCATTTACTTAAAAATTCCATGTGCCTATCCTGACACGCCTCCACTTTTACACTTCAGACTGAACATACGCTCTAAAGATTCTGTAAAAGCGTATTATAAGACTTCAATACAATTGATTCTCATGTACTTTTAAGGGTTGGAACTAGATTCTTTTGCATATCAGTATCTTCATACTATTCTCAGGATCAATTTGGGAGTAAGCCTTGGCCGATGCAGATTATCCAATCAAATTCACACCTAACGATCACCCAGACTTCGCTGTCTTCGGTGCCGAAAGCAAACCGAAGAAGCGCACACTTGTCGATATTGCCCGCGCAACCATGGAGGCTTACCCGGATTCAGTTGCGCTTGAATCCGAAGATGAAACACTCACCTACTCTGAATTAGAGGATCGTGTCACCCGTCAGGTGGAGCGCCTCCACTCACTCGGGATTGGTCGTGGCGCCCGCATTGGCATCCGAGTCCGCTCAGGGACCACGGATCTTTATGTTGCCATTTTATCCGCGATTTTCGCCGGGGCGGCCTATGTACCGGTGGATTGGGATGATCCAGATTCGCGGGCCACTACAGTGTGGGAGGAAGCAGATGTTGACGCCGTCTTCGGCGCTGGCCTGTCTATAGAAAAACACAAAAGTCACGACATCGACGCTGTAGACACCTCGGCACCTACACTGGACGACGATGCCTGGATCATTTTCACCTCCGGTTCAACAGGCAAACCGAAAGGGGTGGCCATCCAGCACCACTCCGCCGCAGCATTGGTTGACGCCGAACAGCAAATGTTTTTGCAGGATGCCCCATTGGGGCCAGGCGATAGAGTCATGGCTGGCCTCTCCGTAGCGTTCGATGCTTCTTGTGAGGAAATGTGGCTGGCATGGCGGACTGGTGCAACGCTGGTTTGTGCTCACCGCGATATCGTCCGTTCGGGCGACGTACTCAATGAATGGCTAACAGCCAAGCAAATTAGTGCAATTTCCACGGTTCCCACGCTTGCCTCTTTCTGGTCAAAAGAAGCTTTAGAAAACATTCGCCTGCTTATTTTCGGTGGCGAGGCCCTCCCACTCGAGTTGGTGGCCCGTCTGGAAGACCCGAAACGCGAAATCTGGAACACCTACGGCCCGACAGAGGCTACCGTCATTGGCGCAGGCCAACTGATGACATCTGAACCACCAGTCCGGATCGGTCGCCCTGTTCCCGGTTGGAAACTGCTCGTGGTCGATGAAGACGAGAAACCAGTCAGATGGGGTGAGTCAGGCCAACTCATCATCGGCGGAGTCGGGCTCGGTCGCTACTTAGATCCTGCCAAAGATGCTGAAGTGTACGCGCCCATGGAATGTGTCGGTTGGGAACGTGCTTACCGCACTGGCGACTTAGTTAAAGCCGAACGCGATGGACTCATCTTCCAAGGCCGTGTTGATGACCAAATCAAGTTCGCTGGTCGTCGCATGGAACTCGGCGAGATCGATGACAAGCTCAACGCCCTATCACATGTTAGCGTTGGAGCTTGTCGCTTGAACAAGACTGAAGCTGGCAACGACGTCCTCGTCGGATACCTCGTCGAAGAACCGGGTGAAGAAATTGATCTCCACCAAGCACGCGAGGAGCTCTCTGAGACTATGCCGGGAGGTATCGTCCCAGTCTTACATGTCATGGATAGCTTGCCGACGAAGACGTCCGGCAAAGTTGACCGAAAAGCACTACCCTGGCCTCTCCCGTTTGACGGCACCAGCGAATCCAACCTCCCACCCGAGATGGGGCCACTAGCTGAGGCATGGCGCCGTCAGTTAGGCCCAATGCCTCTGGCGCAGGAGTCTAACTTCTTTGAACTAGGTGGTTCGTCCATTGCCATTGCACACTTGGTCACCGAGCTGCGCCACGACTTCCCGACGGCAGATATCGGCGAATTGTACGCCAACCCAACCTTGGCTGAGATGCACGCCTATCTCCATACCCTCGAGGCAACCGGCGAAAAGCGAGAAATGCCCCAGCCGATGCCCTTTTGGGGGAAAATATTCCAAGCACTGTGGATTGTGTTTATGGTGGCGACTATCGGATTGCGATACGCGACTTCTGCGTTGATCATCGTCTGGATTCTTTCAGTCGTCTTCCACGCCGCCTGGGTTCCGCAGCCACCGTTTATTCCGTTGTTTATTGCCTGGTTATTGTTTTATGCTCCGTTCGGCAAGATCTTTGTCACTGCGGGAATCGTGCGTATGCTCACCGCCGGGATCAAACCGGGTACCTACCGCAAAGGCGGTTGGGTTCATTTGCGGGTCTGGGCGGCTGAACGCTTCTTCAACCTCCAAAGTCACGACACTCTCGACGGTACTCCTTTTGCACAATTTTTCTACCGTATGCTCGGAAATAAGATCGGACGGAATGTCACCCTCAATTCCGGCCTTTCACTGGTCGGGCTGGTGACACTCGGAGACCACGTCGCCATTGAAGACGAAGTGGACATGTCTGGATACTGGATTGAGGGTGACAATTTCTACATCGGCACGATCTTCGTTGGTGAATACAGCCGTATCGGAACCCGCTCCTTTGTGTCTCCCAATGTGGTTCTCGAAAGAAACGTTGAAATTCTCCCCGGATCACGTGTCGAAGGGGCAATCGGTGAAGGGGAAATGTGGGAAGGCGCTCCAATGCGATATCTGGGTCCTTCGAACCAAAATTGGCCCCAAGAAGACCCAGACAAAACTCCTAATTTAGGAGCTGTTGGTCGCGTTATCAACACCGTGCTTTATTCACTAGGCATGCTCCTGGTCAACGTCCTTCCTATCTTCGCCATCGCTCCGGTAGCTGTTGTTTTTATGACCGCCACTGGGGTTCTTGATGAACTCGACTATCGTGCAGTATTCGTCTCCCTTGCTGTGTGGGCGATCCCCGTTGTTATCGCCTCTATCGTGTGCTGGTTGAGCCTGGTCGCTTTCACCGTCCGGATGCTTGCTCTGTTTATCCGGCCAGGATTCTGGCCGGCACGCTCCGTGACCTCCTGGGCCCTGTGGCTAACCCGAACTCTTATGGCCAATTCTCTGGAGTCGACCTACTTCATCTACGCATCCTGGCTCACCCCATATTGGCTGCGCATGTGTGGCGCCACAGTTGGCAAGGACACAGAGATCTCTACTGTGGTAGTCATCCCGCATCTCACTCACGTCTCTGACCATGCTTTCTTAGCTGATGATGTGATGATTTGCGCACCGCGCTACGGTCGTGGCTGGGTCCACATCGGCTCCACGTTTATCGGCGAGAAATCCTTTGTCGGCAATTCCGCCATCATCGGCGCTGATCGCGATCTCGCAGGCGACTCACTCCTAGCCGCCTTGTCCACGTCGCCCTACAAGCCTGAACCAGGAAGTTCATGGATGGGCCGAACCCCTACGATGATTCCACGCAAAAAAGAAATAGGCGAAGCGTCTGCTACTTACCGCCCCACATTCCAGCGTCGCATCGGACGTGCCTTTTTCGAGAGCCTAAGAGTTTTCGCTCTGGTCATTTCCTTCTGGATCGACACGGTCATCGTCTACGCGATGACCACCGTCTACGTCGAAGGTGGCCAGAACACGCGAAGCCTACTACTGGCCCTTGCTGCCTCCGTGCCATGCATCCTCATTGGTTTCACCTTCTCATCCCTGATCCCGGTAATCGCGAAATGGATCCTCGTCGGCAAGTTCCGTGTCGGCCAGAAGGAACTGCATTCCTCTTTTGTCTGGCGCAACGAGTTAGCCGACAACTTCAACGAAGTGCTCGCCGTCCCCACCTTGATTGCCATTAGCCTAGGAACCCCTTTCTTTAACATCTGGGCGCGCCTGATGGGGGCAAAAATTGGAAAAGACGTGTGGTGTGAGACGTGGTGGCTTCCAGAATTCGATTTGATCGAGCTCGAGGATCATTCGACGGTCAACCGCGGAACTGTTCTCCAAACGCACCTCTTCCACGACCGCGTAATGTCGCTTGAATCCGTGTCTCTGGCCACAGGCTCCACCCTAGGTCCGGATAGTTTCATCCTGCCGGGGGCCAGCATCGGCCAACGCACAACAATCGGGCCAGCTTCATTGGTCCTGCGCCAAGACCAGGTTCCTTCCGATACTTTGTGGGAGGGCAACCCAATTTCACTGACGCTCAGCAACAAGTACACCGCTGCTGATCTAGCGGTCTCTGCCTCCACCTCAGACCAACATTTTGGAGATAAAAGCACTACTCACGCTCGATTTAGCGAGAACAACATAATGGAGGTATCACGATGACTGCATCATCCCCAGAGCGCACTTCTGCTGAGGGCTATGTTCCAGAATCAAATATTGTCGCCGGCCATCACCCTGCTCCCGGCGAGCGAGCAAGCCGCACGCCTTGGAACGGCCCCTCATCAGAACCCCCACTAGACGGGGTAAAAAAGTCCCGCATCTACGGTATCGACGCTGCCAGAGGTTTCGCGTTATTTGGTATGATCGCCGTCCATACCTTGGGCACGACAGGACTTTATTCCGACTATCCTTCTTCAGCTAACATACTTTTTTCAGGTAAGTCAGCCACGCTCTTCGCCCTGCTAGCCGGTGTATCGCTTGCGATTATCACCGGGATGTCCAAGATCCACTCAGGGCGACGCTTGGCCCGAGACCGTTGGATGATTGCGTTCCGCGGGGTGCTTTTACTGTTCATCGGCAGTGTGCTTAACTATTTGGACTTTGATGCTTTCAACATTTTGCCTTACTACGGCGTATTTTTTCTCGCTGCGGTGCCGTTCCTAGGGCTTAACGCCAAGCCACTTTTTGGCTGGGCGATAAGTGTCGGCCTTCTAGGCCCGGTAGTCCATGCCTCCGCACTCTCATTCTTAGGTACAGACTCCACTGCAACGTTGACTACGGCCGGGCTCGTCATGGAGCCTACTTCATCCATAGTTGACCTATTGCTAATCGGAATCTATCCGACCTGCACGTGGTTGGCGTACGTTCTCCTTGGGATGGCTATCGGGCGATTGGATTTGCGGAATCTCACTGTCCAAGTCAAACTCACCGTGTACGGACTCAGCATCGGCGGGTTCTTGTACATCACCTCGAACCTTCTAATCGATTTTGCAGGAGTATTTGACCGGTTGCTGGATGCTACTCCCGGTAAATCATCGAAAGAGATAATTCATCTGCTCTCCAACGGCGGGGCTTTACCGCCAACTACTTGGTGGTGGCAGGTATCCGTCGCCCCACACTCGAACACGGTGTTTTCCGTCTTCTTTCAAGGCAGTCTTGCTGTCGCTGCGCTTGGTGCGTTCCTCATCGCTGAGCGATTCTTCCGGGGCACTCTGCAAATCTTTAGCGCGCCAGGTTCGATGACGCTAACACTCTACGTTGCACATCTAGTCTTTCTGGCTTTCGTACCAGTCTCTAAGCTACAGATCACGTTCTTAATGACGCAGCTCTCCGTCGCTATTATTTTTGCAATGCTGTGGCAAGCTGCAGTTGGACAGGGCCCATTGGAAAAACTCCAGGCAAAGATGACAAAGACCGCTGCACGCACTATTATCCCTGTGCGCGAATCCGAAGAGGAAAGCTCGAACACTAGTAAAAAATAGTTTTCGCGAATAATTCTGGGGTTCCATCAGTCTGGAGCACAACACAAGCCACTGCGTAACTAATGCAGTGGCTTGTTTAATCTCGTCATGCCAGCTTTAACTAGATAGCTGAGGAGAGTTGCCCGATGCCAGGATTCACAACTGCCTGCCCATTACCTACATACGCGGCGTAGCGAAAACCGTCGAGAACGTGCATTCCGCCTTTAAAATCCGTGATGAAGATCAGGCCACTTTCAAACCGGATTGAACCAGCGTGCATTACGTTCGGCTGGGAGGCCCAACCCTGAGTGCTCCAAGTGCGCCACGACGTGCCCTCGCCGATACCAACGGCCTCCGCACCGCTCAGACCAGCAGAATCAGGGATTGGCACCATCGGCCCCTTCAGGTCAGTGCAATACGCGTGACGCTTTCCATCTGCGTGGTGGACGGAACATCCGACGGTGGTATCAGCGGTGGTGTACACAGACGGCATCACAGCCTGGGCATGAGCAGGGGATGCCAGGGCGCCTACAGCCACGACTGTAGCGCCAACGGTGGCGAGGAAGCGAGAAGTGCGGTGACGGAACATGGCGAAATCCCTTTCGAGAGGTGGTGAAAACACCAGATAGAACATGTGGATATAAGGCTTGCTTTCACTATGTCTATCAAATTGTCTTGCTGCGCTGTTCCGAAACCGCCCCAAACGTTATTGTTCTGTTACGCGCGCATCTCCGCGCCAAAACGGTTCTTCGCAAGCTCCGCTGCCGCCAGGCGAGCCTCCGATGCCTCGTCATCAGTCAACGTGCGGTCTCCTGCGCGGAACAACAGCTTGAATGCTAGAGATTTTTTGCCTTCGCCCAGCTTCTCGCTACGGAACACGTCGAATAGCTCCACGGTTTCCAGGAGCTCGCCCGCACCCTCTTTCACAGCACGGCGCACAGACTCAGCCGGAATGTCCTCATCGACGGTGAGAGCAATGTCCTGGTGCAGGGCTGGGAAGCTGGACAGCACCGGTGCCGGGAAGTTTTCCCGCAGTGGCATCGCTGTCAGATCAATTTCCATGGCGCACAAGCGTTCTGGAAGCTCAAGAGCTTCCAAAACCTGTGGGTGTAGCTCGCCGGCGTAGCCGACAACCTCACCATCAACCTTGAGGGCCGCGCAGCGACCCGGGTGCCACGGCAGATGCTCTGCAGATTCGATCTCTAACTCCACACCAGCAGCGCGGGCTACCACCTGCGCAGACTCTACGGAGTCAGCCCACGTGTACGCACGGCCTTCACCCCATGGCCCTTCGTAGACCTTGTTGCCCAGCCCTACGGTCACCGCGTGAAGTGGCTGCTGCGGCAGAGAGTTGATCAACTCCTTGACATCCGCATCGCTGGGGCGCTGTGCGACGTCCGGCATTGGGGAGGAATCTTCGCGTTTGAACGCCACCTGCTGCACCCCGTAGAGGCTGACATCGTGGCGGCCGCGGGCAACATTACGGCCGACTGCTTCCAGCATGGATGGAAGCAGCGTGGTTCCGAGGATTGCGTAGTCATTATCAAGCGGGTTTTGGACTTTCACCACGTTGCGACGGGGGTCGTCGTCGTCAAGCCCGAACTTGTCGAACACGTCGTTGGCGATAAACGGCGTGGGGAGGATTTCGGCGTAGCCGGAGTACGCGAGTGCGTGCGTGACAGCGCGACGACGGCGCTGCTCAAGTGTGAGGCCACGGCCGCCGCGTGGGGTCGGCAGAACGAGCGGAATGTCATCGAGGCCTTCGAGACGCATGATTTCCTCGATCAGGTCCTCTGGCATAGAGAAGTCAGTGCGCCACGATGGAGGCGTAACGACGAGTACCTCCTCCTCTCTGCTGTCGGAGGCTGCAACGACGGAACTTGTGACGACGCCACAGCCAACCTCTTCGAGGCGCTTAACGACGACTTCTTTGCTGTACTCCACACCAATCAGTTCGGATGGGTGGTTCACACGCAGCTCAATTGGCTCTGCCTGCCGCACGGCCCCTTCCACCAGTGTGCGTCCGCTTGTAATCGTGCCGCCAGCGACTTCAACTAACAATGCGCACGCCATGTCCAAAGCGATTTCCACTATCTTCGGGTCCACGCCGCGCTCGAAGCGGCGCGAAGCCTCAGAGGTGAGCTTATGTCGCCGGGAGGTGCGCGCGACGGTCAAAGCGTCCCAGGTAGCGGCTTCAAAGTAGACGTTGGTGGTGGCATCAGAGATCTCGGAGGTGGTTCCACCCATAACCCCGGCCATGGATTGAATTCCGTTATCGTCGCAGATCACCACATCTTCGTCGGACAGTGTGCGCTCCACATGATCCAGGGTCTCGAACTTCTCCCCTGCTTTCGCGTTACGAATGTGTAGGTCGCCCGCAACTTCGTCGGCGTCGAACGCGTGCATCGGCTGGCCAAGCAGCAGCATGATGTAGTTGGTCACATCCGTAGCGGCGTTGACGGGACGTTGGCCCGACAGCATCAGTTCGCGCTGGAGCCAGAATGGGGACTCTGCTGTTGGGGCAATGCCTTCGACCTTGCGCAGACCAAAGCGCTGCGTCTTGGTGGACTTGTCGACGGTGATGTCGATGAGTTTCTCAGTGGGGCCAGGTACCGAAGACAAGTCAAAGCTTGCCACCGAGGGGTCGTCGGCCATATCGACATAGGGCAGGTTGAAGGCAGAGGTGATCTCGCGAGCCAGGCCACGGGCCGACAGTGCATAGCCACGATCAGGGGTGACATTTACGTCAAAAACAGTATCGTCCAACTGCAAAGGGCCGCGCGCGTCCTCGCCTGGGGCGCCGTAGTCGTCGGAAAGCGTGATGATGCCAGCGTTCTGCTTATCCGTCAGGCCAAGCTCAGCTGCGGAGCATATCATCCCGGCCGAGATATGGCCGTAAGTCTCGCGCGCACCAATCTTGAATCCGCCGGGTAACTCAGTGCCAGGCAGCGCAACGACCACAAGGTCGCCTTCCTGGAAGTTACGGGCACCACAAATAATGCCTTGTAGTTCGCCGGTGCCGTTGGCCTGGCCGACGTCGACCTGGCAGTAGCGGATCGGCTTCTTAAACCCGGTGAGCTCTTCGATGTGCCTGACGCGGCCGAAAACAAGGTCGCCGGTTGTCTCCTCAATCGGTTCGTAGCCTTCGGTCTCAAAACCGACGCGGACAAAGCCACTGTCAAGCTCTTCCGGAGTGACAGTCCAGCCAGCGGTGCCCGAAGCGCGCACAAGGCTGGTAATCCAATTCTGTGAAATAAGCATATGTGTGAATCCTCCCTGGACGCTTTAAGCCTGGACGCCAAATGGAATGGTGAAACGGACATCGCCTTCAACCATGTCGCGCATATCGGACAGTCCGTTGCGGAACTGCAATGTGCGCTCCAGGCCCATGCCGAATGCGAAACCGGTGTATTCAGTGGGGTCAATTCCAACGGCGCGCAGCACGTTTGGGTTGACCATGCCACAGCCACCCCACTCAATCCAGCCTGCGCCACCTTTCTTGTTGGTAAACCACACGTCCACCTCAGCTGATGGCTCGGTAAACGGGAAGTAGTTGGTGCGCATACGCGTCTTGGTCTCCGGGCCGAACAGCACCTTCGCGAGGTGGTCCAGGGTGCCCCGCAGGTGCGCCATGGTCAGGCCTTTATCTACAGCAAGCCCTTCAATCTGGTGGAAAACGGGAGTGTGGGTTGCATCGAGCTCGTCGGTACGGAACACGCGGCCTGGGCAGGCAACATAAACCGGCGGTTCCTTGTCTAAAAGTGTGCGCACCTGTACCGGCGAGGTGTGGGTGCGCAAGACCTGCTTGGAATCTTCGGAGCCGATATAGAAAGTATCCTGCAAGGTACGCGCTGGGTGGTCCGGGATGAAGTTCAGCGCATCGAAGTTGAAGTATTCTGCTTCTACCTCAGGGCCTTCGGCGATTTCCCACCCCATGCCAATAAAGATATCCGCGATGTTCTCACTCAGCGTGGTGATCGGGTGCATAGCACCCTGCTGGGTGCGCGCGGTGGGCATGGTCACATCGACCTTTTCTGCCTTCAGCTGTTGCTGGCGATGTTCCGCCTCACGTACCTCATGGACCTGCGCGTAGTGCTTCTCCACCTTGCCGCGTGCCATGTTCACCATGCGTCCTGAGTCCTTGCGTTGATCTTTCGGCAGGGTGCCCAAAGCGCGACGTGCCTGCGGGATAAAGGCTTGCTCGCCGAGGTGTTCGCGTTTGGCCTGTTCAAGTTCCGCAAGAGTTGCCGCCGCGTCAAACGCTGCGATTGCCTGGTCGGCTGCTTGGTTCAACGACTCTTCAGTCAATTGGATGTTAGGTGTGTCAGACACGTGTGACGTCACCCACGCCTTTCCGGTTTCTGTGTTGGATTCTTCGACCAAACCAGCATACCCCCGTTAGCGTGACCTGCTGCGTGAAGGTGTCTTCTTCAGTATGTCAGTTCAGTGTGCCAGGCGCTTCTTATCGGCGACTACCCGCGACTACCCGCGCCTACTCCGCCTGATTACCGCGTTCGTCGACAACGTACTGTGCTTTCGATGACTCCCAAAGGCACATTGCTGCAGCGGTGGCCAAGTTGAGCGATTCCGCCGAACCTTGAATTGGGATGGTCACGGTGTAGTCAGCTAAGGCAGCGATCTCTGGGTCTAGCCCATGGGCCTCGTTGCCGAACAGCCACGCGTGTGGCTGAGCAAGAATCTCGCCCGTGTAGTCCAGCGCTACATCTCCATCTACTACGGTGGCAATGATCTTCAGGCCTTTATCTTTCAGTTGCGAGATCACGGCTTTTGTATCTTTGTCGCGGGCCACGGGCACATGGAATAGCGAACCTGCGGTAGAACGTACTACCTTCGGCGATTGTGGATCCACGGTCTCACCAGCAAAAATTACACCGTCTGCCCCCATTGCATCCGCGATGCGGATGAGTGTTCCCGCGTTACCAGGATCGCTTGTCTCAACACCCACTGCCCAAAAGTCGTTGTAGCCTTTGAGCGCTTGCTTGACTGTCCAGGTCACAGGCTTACACAGTGCGAAAATGCCCGTGGTGTTCACAGTATCTGAGAGGTGTTCTGCTGCTTTCTCTGTGATTGCGTGGGTGTACACGTTCATGTACTCGGCTGTGGTCAGTATCTCAGCAAAGCGTTGCGCTGCCCGTTCTGTGACGAACAGGTCGGTCGCGGCACCGGTGGCCACCGCAGCTTCAACAGCGTTTTCTCCTTCTGCCAGGAAAGCATTCGCTTTACGACGAGCAGCCGCCCGGTGCAGCTTCGCAGCGTTGACAATGCGTGGAGTGCGTTCAGTAAAGGGCTGGGAGAAATCAAGTGCCATGGTGCACAAGTCTAGCGCCTACCAGTCAAGGGGTGTGCTCACGCAATGCTCGGCCTTCCCCTGGGCGACATTCCCCTAACAACAACGGGGCGTACCGTTCGGTTGCCACTTTGCCCATTTTTTAAAATTAAAACGAATATTGGCTACCGAAAGTGCATGAGGCGGTGACAAACCCAAGCAAAAGAAGGCCACCATTAATCCCTGAACCCCTAGATCACCATTGAGTAAGAAAACCACCCGCCCCTAGCCTCAGCCTGGGTACGGGTGGTCGTCGAAAAGCGACAAGTGAAATAGGAAGCTGACGCTCCCCGGCTACTTACGCAGCCTTGGGAGCATTCACATCCTCTGGAAGTGCAGCTTTCGCCGCTTCGCAGATTGCGGAGAATGCTGCGAAGTCGTTGACAGCGAGGTCTGCCAGGATCTTGCGGTCAACCTCGATCTCGGCCAGCTTTAGGCCGTGGATCAAGCGGTTGTAGGTGATATCATTCATGCGGGCTGCTGCGTTGATGCGCTGGATCCACAGCTTGCGGAACTCAGACTTGCGTGCGCGACGGTCGCGGTACGCGTAAGTCATCGAGTGCAACCACTGTTCCTTCGCCTTACGGTACAGGCGGGAGCGCTGACCGCGGTAACCCTTTGCGGACTTCAGAATCGCGCGACGCTTCTTCTTGGCGTTAACTGAGCGCTTGACACGTGCCACAGTTGTACTTCCTAACTTCTATCGAGACTTAACGGGTGTGATGGTGCGGGACGCGAAATTAAGCGCGGCGCAGGAGCTTCTTCATGCGTGGTACGTCCTTCGGGGAAACGTCAACAGCGTTTTTCAGCTGACGGACGCGCTTGGAGGTCTTGTGCTCATTCAGGTGCTTCTTGCCAGCCTGGTAGCGACGCAGTTTGCCGGAGCCGGAAACCTTGATGCGCTTGGCGGTGCCCTTGTGGGTCTTCTGCTTCATTTTTAAAACCCTTCAGAGTTTGTCAACGGTTTACTTCTTGCCCTTTTTGGAGGCTGGTCCTAGAACCATCGTCATGTTGCGGCCGTCTTGCTTCGGCTTGGACTCTATGTGCGCAAGCTCTCCGACATCTTCTGCGAGACGCTCAAGCAGCCGGAAACCGAGTTCAGGTCGGGACTGCTCACGACCGCGGAACATGATGGTCACCTTGACCTTGTTACCCTTTTTCAGGAAACGAACCACATTGTTCTTTTTGGTCTGATAGTCGTGCTCATCGATCTTCGGGCGGAACTTCTGTTCCTTCACGACGGTCTGCTGCTGGTTCTTACGGGACTCGCGGGCCTTTTGCGCCTGCTCGTACTTGTACTTGCCGTAGTCCATGATCTTGGCCACCGGTGGCTTCGCGTTAGGCGCGACTTCCACCAAATCAAGGTCGGCGTCGTAGGCGAGCTTGCGGGCATCGTCGGTACGCACGACACCAACCTGCTCGCCGGATGGGCCAACAAGACGGACTTCGGGGACGCGGATTCTTTCATTGATCCGAGCTTCAGCGCTGATAAGGACTCCTCAGTTTCAAGACAATAAGGTTCGCTACCAGTTCTCGCGCGTGGTGCCACTACACACAAAAACCCGCTCAGCTTTGATACTGCGCGGGAGTTCTTCCGAGTCAAGGTAGGATTCGCTTTACGACGATTCCCCTACCGGACTTTGAACCCGTAACCTACATAATAAGCGGTATGGGGTGGGAGTAGCTCCACTTGCGACCCTGACACCTGGAAACAGGTGCTTTGGGCGGTAGTAGCAGCCACTCTAACAGGTGCTGGTAGAGTTTGCCAAATCAGGATATTCTTCGGGGTACTTCGAAAACATTCTTAGCGTTTCTTATATTTATTCTGTACCAGTGACCATAGGAGCCCGTATGCACACTCCACCTTCAGACCCAAGCGGCGAAAACCACGGTGCCGGGAAAGCTCGCAACGTGGATATCGTCCTTCGCAACGCACGCGCATCTCTGCAGGCTTTGCAACGTGCAGTAGATAACACTCACGGTGTGATTCATGATCTTGAGCGACTCACACTCCAGCTGCAGGAACTAGGTAGTCCCGCAGCACACAATGCGCCTAGCGCACCCAAACCTCAGCCAGTTACCCAACCACCGGCACCCCAGTCGGCCCAGTGGGCGGAACCTGTTCCGGCACAGTCGAGAGTGGTGCAACAAGCACCCCAACCGAAAACGAACAAGCCAACACGGCCGGAACTGACCACGGAACAGCTGATCATGAGAATCATCGCGGTCCTTGGCTCACTGATCACGGTGATCGGAGTAGGCCTTGGCATTACGTTGGCAATCCAAAGTGGTCTGCTCGGCCCGCTTGGTCGGGTGATCCTCTCGGTTCTATTAGCGATAGCGTTGGTGGCTGGCGGGCTGTTTATCGAGCGCAAACAGGGCAACAATACAGGCTCAAGCACGTTGCACATCACCTCGCAAATCGTGCTCGTACTCGTACTTCTTTCTCTTGTTTTCTTATTAGAGTGGTGGCCCAAGCAGGCCGGTGTTGTGGCCGCCCTCGCACTATTTGTCGGTTGGTTAGTGTTTGGGAGGGTCCGTTCCAACGGTGCCGTACTGATCGCAACGGGGATCCTAAGTTTTTGCTATCTGCCAGCGTTTGTTGATGCCAATATGAACCTTGACACGCTGCTCTATCTTGCCCCGCTGGTTCTGCTGTTCTTTACCGTGTCAGCGCCTGGAAAATCACCGGTGCCAAATAACAGCGTTTTGCGATTGCTTGCAGCCCTCATGGCTTGCTTCTTTTACGGAATTATCGCAAGGGGGGCAGGCGATGTCCCGATCCCAGTGTTATTCATCGGTATCGGCTTCGTTTTGATCGCTATCGCTATCGAGGCGGCATTCCCTCCAGCCCCGTTGCCGCCCGAGCCTCCACTCCCGGGGGTTACCGACGACAAGTCCCAGCCCCAAGTTCGCCTTCCATGGGTGCATGTTGCCCAGTTGACAGTGTTCCCAATTGTCATTCTTTTATCGCTGATGTTCAGCGTCGAGGATTACTATTTGTGGGCATTTCCGGCAGTAGCCGCAGTCGCGCTTTATCTTGTTTCACACCTCTACCGCACAGCTCCCCAGCTGGGCTCACGGCGAAGCGAAGCGTTAACGTGGCTGGTTTTCGGGGCCTTCACGTTTATCCCAATTTATGTGGACTTCGGTGCTGGAGCAGACGCGAACATCCGACGTTATATTACGCTTGCCGTTTTCCTCGCAGCTTTCTTTGGAGTCATTCTTCTTCTGGAGCAACGCCCACAATATCGTGAGGTCACTTGGCTTGCGTGGACGGCTACCGCGCTTTATCTCACATGGACTGTCTCCGTCGCTGTTCTCGCATTAAAGGAGACCACGCTTGTCCAGGGTGCTGTACAACTGCAAGCGGTGTGCCTGGCGTTGCTTCTCGTGTTCGCTTTGTGGCGTAGTACAGCGCTCCAGGGCATGCACCCCATGGTGCTTGGAGCGGCCGGCATAGTGGGGATGCACCTCTACATGGTTGCGATGGTGAGCTTTATCACGTTCGCCTTCCACTTCTTCGGTACGGCCACTACTGGTGTGATCGTCGGCCACATGTTGGTATCGATCAGCTGGATAGTCCTTGCCGCCTGGATCTTGCTGGGCAAGACACGGTGGTCGGACAAGTTCACGTTGCGCGTCGGTTTTGTCCTTGCCATCGCCGCATCGATCAAGCTCGTTTTCTACGACTTGGCCTCACTCAGCGGGATTCCACAGGTTTTAGCCTTTATCGCGTCGGGAGTCATGCTCATTGTAATCGCAGCGCTTCGGGGCAGGACTACTGCAACTTCCGCTCCGTCCGTCGGCAGCGAGGTGTCCGGCGCGCGTTACGACGAGCAGCCGGGCCCTCAGCAGGCTGCTGCACAGGACTTACCCTAGAGGATGTCCGCAAGGTAGCGGCCTGTGTAGGACCCATCGACCTTGGCCACATCTTCAGGGGTGCCCTCGGCCACTACCGTTCCACCGCCGCTACCACCTTCGGGCCCCATGTCGACGATCCAGTCTGCACACTTGATCACGTCGAGATTGTGCTCGATCACTATCACGGAATTACCCTTGTCGACGAGGCCTTGGAGCACCATCATCAGCTTCTGAATGTCCTCGAAATGCAGGCCCGTGGTCGGCTCATCGAGGATGTAGATGGTGCGCCCATTGGACCGTTTTTGGAGTTCGGCAGCCAGCTTCACGCGCTGCGCCTCACCACCTGACAGGGTGGTGGCGGCCTGTCCTAGGCGAACATAGCCCAACCCGACGTCGACAAGTGTGGCTAAATAGCGGTGAATAGAGGTGATCGGCTCGAAGAACTCGGTAGCCTCGGTGATCGGCATGTCCAAGACCTCGGCTATGTTCTTGCCTTTGTAACGCACCTCGAGGGTTTCGCGGTTGAAGCGGGTGCCATCGCACACCTCACAGGGAACGTAGACATCCGGCAGGAAGTTCATCTCGATCTTGATGGTGCCGTCGCCGCGGCAGGACTCACAACGACCGCCTTTAACGTTGAAGGAGAATCGTCCTGGCTTGTAGCCCCGCACCTTCGCCTCGTGTGTTTCCGCAAACAGGTTTCGGATCTTGTCGAACACACCCGTGTAGGTCGCCGGGTTCGAGCGTGGGGTGCGCCCGATCGGCGACTGATCAACTTGCACCATCTTGTCCAGATGTTCCAGGCCCTCAACTTTCTTGACACGACCAGGAACTTGGCGTGCACGGTTCAGTTTGTTCTGCAAGGTCTTGGCCAGAATCTGGTTGACCAGGGTGGACTTACCCGATCCCGATACGCCTGTTACTGCAACCAGCACACCCAGCGGAATGTCCACGTTGATATTGTCTAAGTTATTCTCACGCGCGCCAATCACGTGCAGCTGCCGCTGCGGATCGGTGTCTCGACGCTTTTGCGGCACTTTGATTTCTTTCCGTCCTGCCAGATAGTCGCCGGTAATTGAATTCTTCGCCGTGAGAATTCCTTTCGGCTCACCCTGGTAGACCACTTCGCCGCCGTACTCGCCGGCGGCCGGCCCAATGTCGATGAGCCAGTCTGCTTCGCGGATTGTTTCCTCGTCGTGCTCCACGACGATGAGGGTGTTACCGATGTCTCGGAGTTTCTTCAATGTGCCAATCAGGCGCTGGTTGTCACGCTGGTGCAGCCCAATCGACGGCTCGTCGAGAACGTACATCACACCCGCGAGGCCGGAACCGATCTGTGTGGCAAGACGGATTCGTTGGGCCTCACCACCCGACAGGGTGCCGGCAGAGCGGTCAAGCGTCAGATAGGTCAGACCAACATCAATCAAGAAGTGCAGGCGCGCCTGCGTTTCCTTCAGCACAGCACCCGCAATCATCTCTTCCCGATAGCCCAGGACCAGATTATCCAAAAACGTCGAGGCCTCTTCAATTGATAAGGCTGTCAAGCCCGCGATGGACAGCTCTCCGTGGGTGGAGGAAGCCAAACGTACAGCGAGGATTTCTGGTTTCAGCCTGGCACCTTCACAGGTGGGGCACGCCACCTCACGGGTGTAGGCTAAGTACCGCTCTTTAGCCGTTTCGGTTTCTGCATATTCCAATTTACGGCGCAGGTAACCCATGACCCCTTCGAAAGCGGAGTTAAAGTTGCGCTGGCGCCCGAAACGGTTCTTGTAGCGCACGTGCACCTTGACTTTGGAGCCTTCAAGTAGCGCCTTTTGCGCAGATTTCTTCAGCTTGGAAAACGGTGTCTGGGGATCAAAATCCAGCTCTTGAGCCAACCCCTCGATGAGCTTGGTGAAGTAGCTTTTGTTTGGGCTGGAGTTCCACGGCTGGAACGCATCGACGGCCGGAGCGTCCGGATCAGGCACGATAAGGTCTGCATCCATCTCAGTCTTTGTGCCCAACCCGTCGCAGGCGGGGCAGGCGCCGAAGGGTGCGTTAAACGAAAACGAACGCGGCTCATAGCCATCAATATCCAGCGTGTGCCCATTAGGGCAGGCCATCTGTTCCGAGAAAATGGCGTAGCGTTCCTCGGAGTCTTCCGGTTGGTCCACGTAGTCAATGACCACTAGCCCGTCGGCTAATCTCAGCGCCGTTTCGACGGAGTCGGTGAGGCGCTGTTTCTGGCTTTCTTTGATTTGGAGGCGGTCGACGACCACATCAATGTAGTGCTTGTAGGACTTCTGCAGAGTCGGCGGCTCCGACAGTTGGTACATCTCACCATCGACTTTGATGCGTGAGAACCCCTGCGCAGCCAAATCTTTGAAGAGGTCGACGAACTCACCCTTCCGGTTGCGCACTACCGGTGCTAAAACCTGAAATTTTGTGCGTTCTTCGCCTTCAAGAACTTGGTCCACAATCTGCTGCGGGGTTTGGCGCTCGATCATCGCGTCACACACCGGGCAGTGTGGTGTGCCGGCGCGAGCAAAGAGTAAACGCAGGTAGTCGTAAACCTCGGTGATCGTGCCTACCGTTGAGCGAGGGTTGCGGTTGGTGGATTTCTGGTCGATGGACACGGCCGGGGACAATCCGTCGATATAGTCAACGTCGGGTTTATCCATCTGGCCCAAAAACATTCGGGCGTAAGAGCTCAGCGATTCAACGTAGCGTCGCTGGCCCTCGGCAAAAACTGTGTCGAAGGCCATCGACGATTTACCGGAGCCCGAAAGCCCAGTAAAGACGACCATTGTGTCGCGAGGAAGCTCGATATCGATGTCTTTGAGGTTGTGCTGGCGAGCGCCACGCACGATCAACTTGTCGGCCACGAAGGTTCCGGTCCCTTTCTACAGAATTAATGCCTTCGAACATACCAACGAGCAGGGCGTCGCCGCTAACTCACTCACTTTTGCCGTAGAGTTAGGGCATGACCAACACTGTTTCACTACACCACATTTCTGTCGGCGAAATGGATAACAACAGCTACCTGATCGCAAGTGGCGGCAAAGGGTTGCTTATCGACGCACCGACCGATGCTTCTGCCCTCCTGCAGATGGCTGAGGACGCTGGAGTCACCATCACCGATGTGTTGACCACCCATCGCCATCATGACCACGTCCAGGCTCTGGAAGAAGTTCTAGAAAAGACTGGAGCGACCCATTGGGCTTCCTTCCTTGACTCCCCTGCTTTGCCGGCACGGGTCGACCACGAACTGGAGCACGGCGACACGCTGAAGTTCGCGGATCTAGAGATTCCTGTGTTCATCTTGCGTGGCCACACTCCAGGTGGTGCATGCTTGGCGTTGGAGATCGACGGCCAGATGCACCTGTTCGTAGGCGACTCGATTTTCCCCGGCGGATTGGGTAAGACGGCATCCGAAGGCGATTTCGTTCGCCTCTTCAATGACGCGAAGGAGCGCGTCTTCGATGTTTATGACGATGACGCTATTATTCACCCTGGCCACGGTAAATCCACAACTGTGGGGGCCGAACGCCCGCAGCTCGATGAGTGGTGGAACCGTCGCTGGTAGAGATTTTTCTCGCACCGCGAGACGAAATTTGTCTACAGTGGACACCACGTACTAAGAAAATTCTCGAAGTAAGGACTTGATCACACATGATCCGTAAGATCGCTCGCCCGATGCTCGCATCCGTTTACATCGCCGATGGTGTGGATTCTGTTGTTAACAGCTCTGAGCACGTTGAATCCTCCGAGCGCTTCCTCAAGCAGGTCCGCAGTGTCGTTCCTGCCGAGTACCAGCGCTACGTTCCAAAGGATGCTGAGCTGGTTGCTCAGGCGCTGGGTGGCACCAAGGTGGGCGCAGGTGCACTGTACGCGTTGGGCAAGGCTCCTCGCTTTGCGGCCGGCACCCTCGCAATCACTGCAATCCCTACCCTGCTGGGCCGCCACGCGTTCTGGGAAGCTGACTCCGCTGAGGAGAAGTCTGCTCGCCGCAATGGCGCATTGACCAGCGTTGCCCTCCTCGGTGGCTTGTTCCTGGCCACAGCTGATACCGCCGGCAAGCCAGGTCTGGCCTGGCGAACAAAGAAGGCAGCACAGACCGCAAACAAGAAAGTACAGGCCGCCCTGCCGACCCAGTCCGAGTCTGAGAAAGCCCTGAGCAACGCGCAGAACTGGATCCAGGACACCACCGAGAAAGTGACCACCCAGGCTCAGGAAGCTGGCAAACAGGTCTCTAACTATGTTGATGACAACAAAGATGACTGGATTGATACCGCGTCCAAGTGGGTTGACAACGCTAAGGAAACCACGGGCCAATTCCTCAATTCCGCCGGTGACAAGACCAGTGACTGGCTGGACGAGGTCAACAAGGACACCAAACAGGCTCGCAAGGCGATTGTGAAGAAGGCCAACAAGGCTCAACAGCAGGCTGACAAGGCGCTGCAGAAGGCTAGCAGGGACATCAAGTCCGGTCGCGCACGCAAGCGCGCGGATAAGAAAGCGGAAAAGCTGCAGAAACGAGCTAATAAGGCTGTAGATCGCGCACGCAAGCGCCTAGACAAGTAGGCCTAGACAAGTAGGCTTGGGCGAGTAACAAGAACCAGGCCTTAAGCGCCACGCGTTCCCGCAGCCCCGCTTGCGCCGTTCTTTGGTGCCCGCGGGGCTGCGTTGCTTTTTGTTAAGATTGTCTCTTCGTTCATGTTTTATCGCAGCCTACCTGCCCCAGCATTGAGGAGGACCATAGTACGTGTCCGAATCCCACCACGGTGATCCACGCGAGATCGCGGCGGAACAAGCGTACGTCGATATGCTCTTTGCTCATCTCGATGCAGAAGTTGCTGCAGCTCGCGCACGCTTGGACCAGGTGCAACAAGATGTTGATCCCGACAACCCTGATTCAGATGCGCTGGTGCGCCGCGAAACGGAGTATCACGGACTCAACGCCAAGCTGGATGCTTTGACCGTGGCAGAGATCGGGTTGGTGTTCGGGCGGATTGATATTGCAGACGATGACCGCGAAAACCCTGTGCCGGGCCGCCCGGATCTAGACCGCCGCTATATCGGGCGCATGGGCATTGATGACCGGGACGATCATTACCGCACGCTGCTGCTGGATTGGCGTGCCCCCATGGCACGGCCGTTCTACCTCTCCACCACAGCCCACCCGGAAGGCGTTGAGCTTCGCCGACAAATCAGGACTCGTGGCCGCACCGTCACAGGCGTTGACGACGAGGTGCTGTCCGGGCAGCTCACCGATGAGCCCGCAGCTGATGTGGGGTCGGAGGCAGCACTACGTCGCGCGATGAATGAGGCCCGCACCGGCCGCATGGCCTCTATCGTGGAAACCATTCAGCGCGAGCAAGATGAGATCATTCGCGATGACACACGTGGTGTTCTCATTGTGCAAGGTGGCCCCGGCACCGGGAAAACCGCGGTGGCCTTGCACCGCGTGGCATACCTGCTGTACACCTGGCGGGAGCAATTGGCGCGAACCGGTGTGCTGATTGTTGGGCCGAACCAGACCTTCTTGGAATATATTTCGCGTGTGCTCCCCGAATTAGGCGAAACCGGAGTTGTGCTAACGACGATCGCAGACCTTGTCCCAGGATTCAGCCCGACTGGCACCGAGCCACTGCTTGGCCGCGAAATCAAGGGCTCTGAGGAAATGGTGACCATTCTCAAGCGCGCGGTCCAGGCGTGGCAAACAGTACCCGAATCAACAGTGCACATCACCGTTGGTTCGATCGAGTTGCGGGTGACCGACAAGCTGGTCAAAGCCGCGCGGACCCGAGCGCGTCGATCACGTAAGCCACATAATCAGGCCCGTGAGGTGTTCCGCGAGGAATTCACCCGTCTGCTTGCCCTGCAGCTGGCGGACCGCATCGGCGAGGACCCTCTGGGTGGGGACAACCTGCTCTCGGCTGCCGATATTGACCAGCTTCACGACGACTTGGCGGAGGAGCCCGCGGTTAGTTCGCTTGTCGACGAGTTCTTCCCCGAGCTGACCCCAATTAAGGTTCTCGATCACCTTCTTAACAGCCACGATGCTATCGCCGAAGTCGCCTACGATTACGACGATGCCACCCGGGAGGGGTTATACCGCGAGCCTGATTCACCTCTGACACCTTCAGATATGGCTCTACTCGACGAGTTAGCTGTGCTGGTTGGCGTGCCAAGCCCAGCTGATGAACGTGCCAAGGCTGACAAGCTGTGGCGCCGCCAGGTCGCTGAGGCAGAAGAGGCTCTCGACGTATTGGCTTCGTCGGAATCTACCGACAATGACGATGATCTCTTCGAAGCGGAGATCCTTTCGGCGCACGATGTGATTGATGCTGAGACGTTGGCTGCCCGCCAGCAGGAAACCGATAATCGGTCTACTGCCCAGCGCGCACGGGAGGACTACACCTGGGCATACGGCCATGTGATCGTCGATGAAGCCCAGGAGCTGTCCCCCATGGAATGGCGGATGATCTTCCGGCGCAGCCCGTCACGTTGGATAACACTTGTGGGCGACACAGCACAGACAGGATCACCGTCAGGCACAGATGATTGGGCGAGTACGCTGGAACCGTTCGTCGGCACGCGCTATGCCCTCCACGAACTCTCGGTGAACTACCGCACCCCTCGCGAGATCATGGAGGTGGCAAATGACCTCCTGGCTCAGATCGACCCGGAGGCGACACCCGCAGTGGCGATCCGTCAATCAGGCCACCCTGTCCGCTACTTCCCTGCCGGTACTGATCCGCACAGTGTACTTGTCGACGACGACAGGCTCTCCCACATCATCACTGTGGACAATATAGAAGAGGTGAAGGGCTTGGAATTTGATCACGTAGTCGTGGTCAACCCCGCCGAAATCGTCGAGGCATCACCCCAAGGATGGCAGAACCTCTACGTCGCCTACACCCGGGCCACGCAAACGCTCACGCTGATCGGAGCCCTGCCACAGGCGTAACACATCACGCCCGCCACAGAAAGTGGCGGGCGTAGCGTCGTTAAGCGTAAAACTTGGTGAAGGTTTAGCTGACAGTGTGAACGATCATCACGTCACAGTCAGACTGGCGTGCAACGTCCGCCGGGACAGACCCGAGCAGGCGACCCGTCAGCGAGTTGATCCCACGATTACCGACGACAAGCAGGTCAGCCTTGTTGTCGTTCACGATAGCCATCAGGGCCTTTACTGGGGCGCCTGGGCGGACAGCGGTCTCTACGTTGTTCGCACCAACTTCGCGCGCATGCTCGACCGCCTGCTTGAGATTTTCCTGCGCCTTCTCATCGCCAAGGATAGCCACAGAGTCCTGGCGCAAGGTCTTCGAGGCATCTTCCTCGGATTCGTAATACGCGCAGCCGATGATCAACTTCGAGTCGAACGCTGCAGCAATCTTAGCTGCGCGCTCCACTGCCAGCAGGGACGACTTGGATCCATCAGTACCAACAACGATCGAGTTGTAGTAATCGCTCATAATGTCCGTTGACCTTTCGATTTTCAGCGCGGGGCAGGAACCGGCACACATTTGGGGGCCGATTCCTAGTTGTGCCTAACCAGTGTATCAATATTCACCAGAACTAATCGTCTGCTTCCTCCGAGGTGTCGACGATCATCACATCCACATTTGCTTTGCGCGCCACACCGGTGGGAATGTTGCCGAAGACACGGCCCGACAGTGAATTCACACCCTTATTTCCCACCACCAGCAGGTCAGTTTCGTATTCGCGGACAGACTCTATCAGTACTTGAACTGGAGGACCGGCCTTGGCGATCAAGCGGACATTCTCCGCGCCTTCTTCTGCGGCAAGCTCGCCAGCCTCAGCCAAATACTCTTCCGCGCGCGTGTCGCTAACTACTGGCAAGGTGGCATATTCGGAGCTCGGCGGATTCAACAAGGAGCCCGTGGAATTGTAGTAGGCGCAGATAATGATCAGCTGGGCGTCATACGCGCGGGCCATGCTAGCTGCGGAACGGACCGCCTTCAGTGAAGACGATGAACCGTCTGTGCCGACCGTAATGGTGGAATAAGAATGCATAATCGTGGGGACCTTTCCTTTCAATGTGTCGGTTTAAATTCCTGATTCCTTAATACCACGAAGTTCTTTTCGAAGATCCGCAATCTCGTCTCTTAGCCGACCCGCCAATTCAAACTTGAGGTCGCGGGCAGCCGTGGTCATCTGTGCGGTGAGCGAATCGATGAGAGTTTGGATTTCATCTTCCGCCATCGTAGATGTATCCGGCTTATCGACGATCGCCGCGTCCCCGGCGGCGCTGCCGCCTTCAGCTGCTGCCTGTGCGTTGTTCTCGTAGACCTCATCGAGAATGTCCGAGATTTTCTTGCGCAACGGCTGTGGGTCGATCCCGTGTTCTTCGTTGTAGGCGATCTGCTTGGCGCGGCGGCGTTCGGTTTCGTCGAGGGCGTACTGCATCGAGTCGGTGATCTTATCGGCGTACATGATCACTGAGCCGGATACGTTACGGGCTGCACGGCCAATGGTCTGGATCAACGACTTCGTCGAGCGCAAAAACCCTTCCTTATCAGCATCTAAAATGGCTACCAGCGAAACCTCTGGCAGGTCGAGTCCCTCACGCAGCAGGTTGATGCCCACCAGCACGTCGTAGTCACCGAGACGAAGCTGGCGCAGCAACTCCACACGCTGCAGGGTGTCAATATCAGAGTGGAGGTAGCGCACCCGCACCCCGTTTTCCATCAGGTAATCGGTTAGATCCTCGGCCATTCGCTTGGTCAGGGTGGTTACCAGCACGCGTTCGTCTTTGTCGGTGCGCTGGCGGATCTGCTCAATCAGGTCATCGATTTGTCCCTTCGTGGGACGCACTTCCACCTGCGGGTCTACTAAACCGGTGGGGCGAATGACCTGTTCCACAAACTCGCCGCCAGCAGCCGCAAGTTCATAATCACCGGGGGTTGCCGACATATACACCGTCTGGCCCACGCGCTGTTCGAATTCGTCGAAGGTCAAGGGCCTATTGTCCAGCGCCGACGGCAGCCGAAACCCGTGCTCAACGAGGTTGCGTTTGCGCGACATATCGCCTTCAAACATGCCGCCAATCTGGGGTACGGTGACGTGCGACTCGTCGATGATGGTGAGAAAGTCCTCAGGAAAGTAGTCTAAAAGAGTGGCCGGGGCACTGCCGGCCTCACGCCCATCCATGTGGCGCGAATAGTTCTCAATACCGGAGCAGAAACCTACTTGCTGGATCATCTCCAAGTCATACTCGGTGCGCATCCGCAGGCGCTGTGCCTCCAGCAGTTTGCCACGGTTTTCTAGCTCCTCAAGGCGGTCCGCAAGTTCAAGCTTGATCGCCTCGATGGCTTTTTCCATACGCTCCTCGGTAGCCACGTAGTGGGTGGCAGGAAAAATACGGAGCTGATCAACTTGGCGGATGACATCACCTGTGAGTGGGTGGATGTAATACAGGGCGTCTACGTCATCACCGAAGAATTCTACGCGGACCGCTACTTCTTCGTAGGCGGGGATAATGTCCACGGTGTCGCCTTTGACACGGAAGGCGCCACGGCTGAAGTCATAGTCGTTGCGCTCATACTGGATATCCACCAGCAGTCGGAGAAACTGGTCGCGGTCGATTTCTTCGTCGACACGCAAAACAACTGAACGGTCCAAGTACGACTGCGGGGCACCCAGGCCGTAAATGCACGACACGGAACTAACGACGACCACATCACGGCGGCTCAACAGGCCCGAGGTTGCCGCGTGGCGCAACCGCTCGACGTCCTCATTGATGGAAGAGTCCTTTTCGATATACGTATCTGTTTGCGCGATGTACGCCTCCGGTTGGTAGTAGTCGTAGTAACTCACGAAGTACTCCACCGCGTTATTCGGCAGCAGCTCTTTCAGCTCATTGGCTAGCTGTGCGGCAAGAGTCTTATTTGGTGCCATCACCAGGGTGGGACGCTGCTGCTGCTCGATTAACCAGGCTGCCGTAGCCGATTTACCGGTACCAGTAGCACCGAGCAGCACAACGTCTTCCTCGCCACGGTCGAGGCGCTCATCGAGTTCCTTAATAGCACGCGGCTGGTCACCTGAGGGTTCAAATTCAGAGATAACCTCGAACGGTTTATCAGAGCGCTCGACCTCACCAATGGGGCGGAACTCGGAGTGGGAGTAGACGGGATGCTCAGCGGGAAAAGCCATGCCACTAACACTAGTAGCAACACTCATCGATAGCCTGTGCAGGGTTTTAGTTCCGCTCTGTAAGCCCAGTAAGCTCTGTTAGGCGTGCTGCTAGGGCATGAACCTGAGTATTTAAGTTTTCGAGAGTGCCGTTGTTGTCGATGACAATATCGGCGGCCGCTAGCCGTGTTTCGTCGTCAATTTGGCGAGCAATGCGGTTACGTACGTCTGATTCATCGAGGCCGCGCTTATCGACGAGGCGCCGCACCCGCTCTTCGGCGTCCACGTCGACAACGACAGTAAGATCCATCTGTTTATGCAAACCTTGTTCAATCAGTAATGGCATGTCGTAGATGGCCATCTTAAACCCAGCATCCTCGAGCTGGGAAAATTGGCGTTTCACCTCAGCCTTAATCGCTGGGTGGGTAATAGAGTTCAGCAATTGCGTCTTCTCACTCGTGGTAAAGGCACGTCGTGCTAGTTCGGCGCGATTAAGGTGACCCTGTTGATCGATTATCTCTTTGCCGAACGCCTTAGCCAGCTCGGCCAACGCAGATTGCCCAGGCGCGACGATTTTCCTCGCAACTTCATCTGCATCTACTACCGGAATCCCATGGTCCTGCAGCATCGCTGCTACGGTGCTCTTGCCGCTGCCGATCCCACCTGTTAAACCAATGATGCGCATGTCACAGATTCTAGTCGTCCCAACCGCACCGATTGCCTAAAGCTCATATCGAATCAAGGGTGACTCCCTACGTGAAGGGTCTAAACTACGGCGAGTTGATATTGACACGACTCATTCTGCAGACCGAGATGGTGTAGTTCGAGCACTTATCGACGTCTCGAAAGTCTTGGTGAGAGGAAGAAATTTGCACCAAGAAAATACTTTACACTTACGGAATGGCTTGCTATATTGTGCCTTAAGTCACCCTACAAAGAGTCTTGTATCACATTTCTTCCTTTGAGTAAGGAGCACCATATGGAAGTCGCGATGTCCACGAAAATAATTACAGTAGGATTCCTCACACTATGCTCTGCAGTATTATTCACTAGTGCGATTGGAAAGATTCTCGCCGGTCAACACCGAAACTCCCAGATCGTGAAAGAGTACGGGATTACGCAACGCCACTTGAACACCGTAACAACCGTCTGTCTTCCATTTCTCGAGTTCGCCTTAGCTGTCAGCCTGTTCATACCAGCTCTACATCCCTGGAGCAGGTACGCCGTAGCAGGTCTATTTTTCCTCTTCGGCACCATGCAAGCATTTACTCTGGCACGCGGCAAGGTCTCGGACTGCGGATGCTGGGGGACACTTTCGTCGCAAGATCTGGGCTGGGGGCAAGTCTTTCGGAATTGGTCTATTGCAGCAATTCTAGCCTTTGTGCCTTTTAGTGAGGTCAAGACTTTCCTCTCTGAAGGAAGCAGTTCAACACTTGCCCTCGCCGTTTCCATTACGATCGCTTATCTCGTTGTTGCTAACCGCTATTTCACCCCGCAGACACCTACCCAAGGAGTGAACCATGTCCATGAGTCGCCGATCCATTCTTAAAGCCGTCGGAGCCGGAGTTCTCGGCACTGCCTACGCTGCCCTATTTCCTCACTTTGCACAAGCGAGGACCTCCGAATTGCCTTCTCAACTACCGTGGTACCGCATCCCGGGGCATAGGATTTCGGATGAATTTAACTCTGACGGCTTATTTACGCTGCATTCCCCCGCTCAAACCGATGGGGGTGAGAAAGTTTCAAATACTGCAACGCACTACTACCACGACGGAAGGCGTGTAGTCGCTTCAGGTGTCCAATCAGACGAAAATCGTGTCACATTGAGCTATAAAGAGTTCTCGGCGGATGGAACGCTAGGCCGTACACACACCGAAGTGTGGCAAGTTAAAGGTGAATTTGCTGAGTTAGTCACACACGAAGCCGAAGCTCAAATGACAAGCGTATCAACCAACTCTGCGTGCCCGCCTGGAACGTATAGATGTCCTCAGTGCCGAAAGGTGCGTTTGGGTGAAGCGATTCTTTGTTGTGGTGGTTGTGCCTTCGCTGGTGCGATTCGAATCATTATTTGTATGGGGACTCTTTGTTTAGGCTGTTTGCATAACACTTGCATTAAGTGGGACTACAATGCCTGCTGTGGTACGACTGGAATGTAGGCCTTAAGCACGCCCACTTTATCCGGTGCAACCATCTAAGCTATCGAGTGTGCTACAGGGTTCCCGGTAGCACACTCCTGCTACCGTACGTGGGATTCGCCCGCACTTTGAGTTTATCTTTTGCGGCGCCCTCGTCGGCTAACCCGCAACCGGGAACACCAAGACACCCTTCAAAATTCACTCTCCCGACACCCGCCGCCCATCATTAGGGGGTGTGCAGCTGCCGTCACTCCCCGCCACCAATTAGGCGCGGGGAGTTTTTACTGCTTAAGCTGGCGTTCTGCAGCGAACAATATTCAGCGAACGCTGTGAACTAACTTGCTATTTTAGTTTCCTGCAAGCTTGTCGCGCAGCGCTGCCAATTGTTCGTCGGAAGCAAGGGAGCCACCAGTGTCCTCTACTGGCGCTTCGTTGGATGCCGGAGCAGGCGCATCCTCAGAAGACGCGGAAGAGTAGTTAGCGGATTCCTCAGCAGCCTCAGCGGCTGCGGCACGGTGACGCTCGATTTGAGCGGAGTGTGCCTGGTAGCGGCGCTCCGCCTCAGCGTAGCGTGCTTCCCAATCCTGACGAGCCTCATCGAAGCCTTCCATCCACTCATTGGTCTCCGGATCGAAGCCCTCTGGGAAGATGTAGTTGCCCTGCTCGTCGTAGGAGTCAGCCATGCCGTAGCGCGATGGGTCGAACTCTTCGGCGTAATCCTCATCTGCCTGCTTAAGCGACAAGGAAATACGGCGACGATCCAGGTCGATGTCGATGACCTTGACCATGAGTTCTTCGCCAACGTTGACGATCTGGTCTGGGACCTCCACGTGGCGCTGCGCCAGCTCGGAAATGTGCACCAGGCCTTCGATGCCCTCTTCGACGCGCACGAACGCACCGAACGGGACCAGCTTGGTAACCTTGCCCGGAACGATCTGGCCCACGGCGTGGGTACGTGCAAAAACGCGCCATGGGTCTTCCTGGGTTGCCTTCAGCGACAGGGACACGCGTTCGCGGTCCAGGTCAACATCGAGAACCTCAACGGTGACTTCGTCGCCGACGGTGACAACCTCAGATGGGTGGTCGATATGCTTCCAAGACAGCTCGGAAACGTGAACCAGGCCGTCGACACCGCCGAGATCGACGAACGAACCGAAGTTGACGATGGAGGACACAACACCCTTGCGGACCTGGCCCTTCTGCAGCTCGTGCAGGAACTCGGAACGAACCGCGGACTGGGTCTCTTCCAGGTACGCGCGACGTGACAGCACAACATTGTTGCGGTGCTTGTCCAGCTCGATGATTTTCGCTTCCAGTTCCTGGCCAATATATGGTTCCAGGTCGCGGACGCGGCGCATCTCAACTAGAGAAGCAGGCAGGAAGCCACGCAGGCCGATATCCAGGATCAGGCCGCCCTTGACAACCTCGATGACGGTACCGGTAACAGGCTCGTCGTTGTTCTGCAGCTCTTCGATGGTGCCCCATGCGCGCTCGTACTGTGCACGCTTCTTGGACAGGATCAGACGGCCTTCCTTGTCCTCCTTGGTGAGAACCAGTGCGTCGATCTCGTCGCCGACCTCGACAACCTCGTCTGGGTCGATGTCGTGCTTGATGGAAAGTTCACGGGTTGGGATGACACCTTCGGTCTTATAACCGATGTCAAGCAGGACCTCATCGTGGTCTACCTTGACGACGCTGCCGGAGACGATATCGCCATCATTGAAGTACTTGATGGTCTCGTCAACTGCGGCAAGAAAATCCTCAGCGGTGCCGATGTCGTTGATGGCTACCTGAGGGGTGTTAGAAGTGGACATTAATTAAATTGCTCCGAAACGGATAGGAGGTCGAAAATGGACAGAAACGTATCTCTCAAAACCGGCGCGAAGCAGCTAGAAATAGCCGTGCTAAGCTGGGATTTCAATCTCGTTCCGATGGCGCTCAGGCGCTCCTATTGCCGCCCAGGTCGTCTCGAAACATAGACACGCTTACCCCACAATAGTCCGTTTATGCAGCTAGAGCAAATGATTTGGAAGCGAATTTTCTTGTGAACACTCCCTCACACGCTAACCGCACCTATTGGGACTCCGATGCCGCCCGCTACCACGACGAACACCCCGCATACCTGACCGGTTTCAACTGGTGCCCGGAGATGCTCTCCGAAGAAAATGCGCGTTTGCTGGGGGATGTCGTCGGCAAGCGCGTCCTAGAAGTAGGCTGTGGCTCCGCGCCCTGTTCAACATGGCTTGCCGACGACCAACCCGGCGCTTTTGTAACTGCCTTCGACATCTCCGCCGGCATGCTCTCCCACTCCTTACGTGCAGTGCCACTAGTGCAGGCCGATGTTCTTGCACTTCCTTACCGCACGGGCGCTTTTGATGTAGCGTTTTCCGCCTTCGGCGCCTTACCCTTTATCCGCGATGAGGTGGCTGCCCTACAGGAGATTCGGCGAGTTCTTTCCCCCGACGCCCGCTTCATTTTCTCCGTAAACCACCCAATGCGGTGGGTGTTTCCTGATGATCCTTCCTCTTTTACCGCCGAGATCTCCTACTTTGCCCGCGAGTATGAGGAATACGACGACACCGGGGCGCTGGTATATGCCGAGTACCACCGCACCTTTGGCGACTGGGTCCGAGCAATCCGTGCGGCAGACTTCGAACTCGTCGACGTGATTGAACCTGAATGGCCCGAAGAACTGACCGAGAACTGGGGCCAGTGGTCACCCGAACGTGGACACATCTTCCCCGGCACCGCGATTTTCATAACCTGCAGCAGACCACTTTAATCGCAGATTGATTTCAATGATGAAGTCTTTTAGCCACAGATTTGGGCGAGATTAACCACCCCCGGGGGTAGTCCTACGCAGAAATTGAATTGAGAATTAATTATCTAACGCATTCTCGACAAGACCAAACACTAACCTTCAATCAATAGACACCTCTTAGGACGACAAAAGCACCGTACCTGAGGTGCATTAAGGTGAACAGAAACCCCTTACGGCCCATTAAACGAATGATTGATAACTATATTTATTCCCCTGAGAGCACACCCTTTATCAACCAAAATCCCAACCAACTAGAGTACCCCATGAATGAAAATATATGTACATTTAGCTGGTAAAAAACCAATTGAGACTTGCAAGTATTCCTTTGATGAAGTTTCATAAAACTGTCCATTTAGTCAATACGTCAAGGAAGGTAATATGTCATCTTTATCAATGTTCCTCAAGGTGATCATGTCTCTTCTCACAGGGACTTCGACCATTTTTGGTAGCAGCATCTCCGACGGAGCAGACACACTCAGCAGCATTGCCGAGTTCAGCAAAGAGCCTCTCAGCAGCATTGTCCAACAGAGCGAAGAGCCACTGAGCAGCATAATGAAATTCGGCAGCGAACAGCTAAGCAGTAAGAAGACCGCCGCCGATCAGGATTCGAAGTCCGGATCGAGCAAAGACGGAAACAAAGGTTCCAGCGCCAAGTAACAGCCGGAACCCAGCCGAAGGGAGTATGCCTCTAGTGGCATACTCCCTTTCGTCAATCTTTAATGCGCGGCTTCATCCCAATTCTTCCCGGCCCCGGCCGACACCTCGAGGGGCACGCGCAGCGTAATCGCATTGTCCATCTCAGCCTCGACAAGCTGCTGAACTTCTTCCAGCTCACCGGGGGCGATCTCTACCACTAGTTCGTCATGGACCTGCAGCAACACGCGCGAGGCCAGCGCACGCTGGCGAAGTGCCGCATCCACGCGGATCATGGCAACCTTAATAATGTCGGCGGCGGTACCTTGGATCGGTGCGTTCAAGGCGGCACGCTCAGCATTTTCGCGGGCCACACGGTTATCACTGGTCAACTCCGGCAGATAGCGGCGGCGACCAAACACAGTAGACGTGTAACCGTCACGCCGCGCCTGCTCCACCACCTCATCTAAATACTTCTTCACACCACCAAAGCGGTCGAAGTAGCTCTCCATAATCTGCTTTGCCTCTCCAGGGCTGATGTCTAACTGGCCCGATAGCCCAAAAGCACTCAACCCGTACACCAGGCCGTAGCTCATGGCTTTCACACGGCGGCGCAATTCCGAGGTCACCTCGTCGATCGGCACATCAAACACCTTTGAGCCAACGTAATTATGCAGGTCCTCGCCCTCCTTGTACGCCTCGATTAGTCCCGGATCCTGCGACAGGTGCGCCATCACACGCATCTCAATTTGGGAGTAGTCGGCCGTCAGCAGCGTCTCAAAGCCTTCGCCCACCACAAACGCCGAACGGATTCTGCGACCTGCCTCAGTACGCACCGGGATATTCTGCAAATTCGGGTCGGTAGAGCTGAGCCGGCCAGTCGACGTGACCGTCTGGTTAAACGTAGTGTGAATCCGCCCGTCGTCCTGGACGGTCTTGATCAGGCCCTCAAGGGTGGACTTCATCTTCTGGTACTCACGGTGTGCCAACAGGTGGTCCAAAAAAGGGTGCGGGTTCTTCTTCGCCAGCGCCTCAATTTCCTTAGCCGCCGTTGAATAACCGGTCTTCGTCTTCTTGGTTTTGGGTAGATCCAGCTTTTCAAAAAGCACCACGGACAGCTGCTTCGGGCTGGACAAATTCAGATCGGGCTCGTCGACCAGCCTGCGTGCTTCCTCCTCCACCTGTGCGACCTGGTCCGTGAACGTTTTCAGCTGGTCTTCCAGCACGTCCACATCCATCGCTATGCCGGTGTTTTCCATGCGCGCCAAGATAGACACCAAAGGCAGTTCTAGGTCCTGGTACAAGTCGAAGCTATTGATCTCCTTGAGCTGGCTGGTCAGTTCCTCGGCTAACTCCAAAATCGCGACAGCGGAATCTGTTAGCGACGTATCCCCCAGCAAACTCAACTGCTCACCGGCCTCCGCCAACTGGCGTTGCAGATGGCGCTGATACACATCGCGCAGCTCGTAGGTGCGCTGGCCCGGGCGCAACAGGTACGCCGCGATCGCCGTATCGTGCGCAATCCCGTTCAGCTCAATCCCGCGACCAGCCAACATATGAAACGCCGCTTTCGCCTCATGCAAGTACTTCGGCGAATTCGATTCCAACCACGCCTTGAAAGCCGCGTCTTCTGCAGGACTCAGCTCAGCAAGCTCGCGCGCCACACCGTCGCGTTTCTTATCGACGATCCCTACCGCGCTTGCATCCCCGCGGTTCGGCTCGCCCTTGCCGACGAAAAACACTGCCATCCCTTGACCCTCGCGTGCTTTTAGCCACTGGTCCAATGGCTCATCAGATACCACCACGTCGGGCAGCTGTACGCTGCCACCGGCCGCGGAATCAGCACTATGTGCATCAGTCGAAGAACCGCTAGTGGGTACTGCTGCTAGCACGCGCTCACGCAGGTTCACACCAAACTCCAGCTCGTCGAACGCCGTAGCCACCGTGCCCACGTCCACGGGCTTAAGCTCCAGATCATCCGGTGCAACACCAAGTTCCATATCGGAGACCATCTGGGTGAGCTTGCGGTTCATGCGCACCTGGTCCAGGCGCTCCCGGAGGTTGTCGCCAACTTTACCCTTGATCTCATCGGCGTGGTCAAGCAACGTCTCCAAGTCGCCGTACTGATTAATCCACTTCGTAGCAGTCTTCTCACCCACACCAGGGATATTGGGCAAGTTATCAGACGGGTCGCCGCGCAGAGCTGCAAAATCCGGGTACTGGGCAGGTGTCAGATCATACTTCTCCTTGACAGCCTCCGGGGTGAACCGCGTCATCGTGGACACACCGCGGGTGGGATAGAGAACCGTGGTTGTGTCGTCGACAAGCTGCAAGTAATCACGATCACCGGTAACAATCAAAATCTCAAAATCACCGGCCGCCTTCGCCTGGGTAACAAGCGTGGCCACAATATCGTCGGCCTCATAATTTTCCACAGATAGCGTGGTGATCCCCAGATCATTCAGGATGTCGTCGATAAGCGGGACCTGGCCCTTAAATTCCTCGGGGCTGGCCTCCCGTTGCGCCTTGTACTCCGGGAACATCTCGGTGCGAAACGTTTTGCGGCCCACATCGAACGCAACAGCCGCGTAAGTCGGTTTCTCGTCGGCGAGAATATTCGCCAGCATTGAAAGAAAACCATACACCGCGTTGGTGTGCTGTCCACCGCTAGTAGAAAAGTTTTCGGCTGGCAACGCGTAGAAAGCGCGGAAGGCCATGGAGTGTCCGTCGATAAGCAAAAGGCGTTTTTCAGTCACGGCTGCCAGTCTAGCCTGCACCCCGATTACCACCGCGCGGAGCTTTCAGACGCAGGCCCCACCACGGGCCAAACCGCGTTCCAACCATGCGATTTCCGTCCAGTCGGGCCGTGCGCTAGAGTTGAATACCGCTACAGCCCCTGTAGCCCAATTGGCAGAGGCAACGGATTCAAAACCCGTCCAGTGTGAGTTCGAGTCTCACCAGGGGCACACACTAACCGCCATCTACGCAGGTAGGTGGCGGTTTAACTTTCGAATCGTTGCGGTTGCCGTTAAAGAAATTCACAGCGAATAGTCCTTTACTTCAGGAACGACGGGCGGCTGAGCTGGGTACGTTGTGGAAACAAATAAGCAAAACCTGCCATTGTCCAGGGCTCTAATTCCCCTGCTACTAGCCGCAGTAGCGGGCACACTGAATCGCCTCCTCGTTGATACATCACCGTAATATCAGCCAGCTTTAATATTGAGTTGGCCTGATGTTTACCTTCATCCTTCACCCTAGGAAGAGGATTCCTATGGCTTTCAGCCAACCACCAGCTTTAGCTTAAGGAGAAGGTTATGAGCTCGACCCGATTCAAAGAGGAAGCACTCGAAGACAAAGACAAAGGTGGCGCGGACCATAACGCTGACGGTGACGGGGCCAAGCCATCTCCATTAGAACGCTTCGGCCTCAGTGGTAAGTCCCTCCACATTGCCAACTGGGTTGCCGTAGCCCTGTGCATCTACTTCCTCATCACTGCGGTCAGCGTGATCGGTGACGGTTTCAAGTCCGCCACCGGCGACCAGGCCGAGCAACTGTTCTCGTTCGCGTCTAACCCGCTGGTCGCATTGATGATCGGAATGCTGGCCACCGCGCTGATCCAATCATCATCCACGACCACCTCCATCGTGGTCGGCCTAGTCGCCGGTGGCTTGCCAATGAGCATCGCCATCCCGATGTTAATGGGCGCCAACATGGGCACCTCACTGACCTCAACCCTTGTGTCATTAGGCATGGTGCGAGACAAGAAGTCCTTCCGCGGTGCCTTCGCAGCAGCCACCACGCACGATATGTACAACCTACTCGCGGTGCTGATCCTGTTCCCGCTGGAAATGTTCACTGGCTACCTGGACAAAACGTCCGAGTGGCTTTCCACCCGCTTGTCGGACACCGACGGCGGCATCATCGCCACCCTCTTCGGAGGCATCGGATCGGCCATCTCTTTTGTCACCGATCCGCTGGCGAACCAGCTCTCCAAACTCAGCGATCTCCTCCCTCCACCATGGGGTGGCATGCTGCTAATCGTCATTGGTGTTGCAGCAATCCTCTTCGTAATCAACCTTTTGGGTGACCTTCTCAAATCAGTCCTCGTCGGCCGCGCGAAGGAAGTCCTGCACACAACGTTGGGCCGTGGCCCCCTGTCTGGGATCGTCTCTGGCACCCTGGTCACCGCGATGGTTCAATCATCCTCCACCACCACTTCCCTCTTGGTGCCACTGGCTGGTGCAGGCACCATCACGTTGAAGCAGGTTTTGCCATTTACCGTTGGCGCGAATATTGGCACCACGATAACCTCCCTTCTGGCAGCATTCGCATTCTCCGGCGTGGATGCTCAGCCCGCCCTGCAAGCAGCCTTGGTGCACATGCTCTTCAACCTCACCGCGGCAGCCATCGTGTTCCTCATCCCGGGTATGCGGCGCGTGCCAACCAAGGCAGCAGACACATTGGCTAAGGCCGGCTCGCAGAACAAGATGTGGGTCGTGGCCTGGGTCGTCGGCGTATTCCTTGTTCTACCGAGCCTTCTCATCGGTGCCAGCCTCTTGCTCTAAGGTACCAGCACGTCACGACGAAAGGACCAACCCGATGAACACCGAACACAATCACGCCCAGTACAACCCCCTAGACATCGAGCAAATGGAACAAATCCTCGCCGAAACCGAGGCCCTCTCCCATGCGCTACGCGAGGACATCCGCCTGCAACGCCAGCACGAAGCGATCGACGACCTCCCGCACCTTCTCGACACCGTCGAACAGGGCAAATGGTCCAACCTCAAGCTCCTGATGGAAGAACTTCTCCAAGATCGCCGCGCGAAGCGAGCAAAGAAGGAAGCGCAGTAATCCATGAACCGCACCACACACTGGAATCCGCCTCAAAGCACCCAAATCGTCGCTGCCCTCCTGACCGCGTCCGCTGTGATGTTGGCAGGTTGTTCGTCGGAAAGCGACGGCGAAGCCATCCGCGTGACTGGATCCGCTACCGTCGAACCAATTACGCAGCTGGCCGCCACCGAGCACAAAGCACAACTTGAGATGACCTCCGACGGTACTTACGACGGCTTCGAGCAATTCTGCAACGGCAAGTCCGACATCAACAACGCGTCCTCCGCGATCACCCAGGACTACATCGACATGTGCGCCGCAGACTCGGAGATCACCACGTGGGCTGATATGCGCGACGGGCTTTCCGACGACACAATCACCCTTGCCGGCCGCCCCGACGGTTCAGGCACGTTTTCCTACTTCACCGCCCAAGTCAATGGTGAACCGAACTCCATCCGCGAAGACTATCGCACCACCGATAACATGCGAGAGCTATCCAGCTGGATCGCTGAAGATGAGAACGCGCTGGGCTTTATGGGTGTGGGCAACTACCTCAACTCACCCGAAGAAGACCGCAACAAGATGAAGACCATCGCCGTCGACGGTGTGGAACCATCTCTCGCTAACGCGCAAAGCGGCACATACCAGCCACTGGTGCGCCCACTATTTATCTACATCAACGCGGAATCCTTGGAAACCAACGCGGCACTCAATGAGTTTGCCACTGCATACGTGGATAACGCTGCCTCGATTCTGCCACGCGTGTTCTTCTACGGCCTCACTCCGGAAGCCTACGACGCAGTAAGCCAACGCCTGAAACTGCGCACCGAGGGCACTGTTATGGGTGGCGACCCATTCCAGACAGTCGACATCGACACGCTGGTAGGAAACAGCTAAACCTCTCGGACACAAAGATAGACAGCTTTCACCGTCAAACCCGTGATGTCGGTCCCCATCCACGCTGCCCGGATGGGCTAAAATCATTGGCTTATGACTACGGAATCCAGCACCTCCACCCGCGTTCCCGCCCGCCCACAACCTCGCCGCAACATACTGTCATACATTTTCGACGTAGTGCGCGGTTTCCTCATCGGGCTTGCTGAGCTTGTACCCGGCATCTCGGGCGGAACAATCGCTCTTATCGTTGGCATCTACGAAAAAGCCCTGAACAACGCAGATCTGATTATGCGCCGGAAACTGCGTGAGGTGGACTGGCTGTTCCTCTTCATGGTAGGCGCAGGCATGATCACCGCCATCTTCACCATGTCCACAGTGATGCACATCTTCGTCACCGAGTACACCGAACTAGCCAACGGCCTCTTCTTCGGCATGGTGGCAGTCTCCATCATCGTGCCGGTCGGAATGATGGATCGTCGTCAAGCGCACTGGGGTTTGCTGGCGCTCTTCGTCGTCGGCGCAATCGTCGCCTTCTTCGCCACCGGCTACACCTCTACCCCCGTCGACAACCCCTCACTGATTGTGATCTTCTTCGCCGCCGCCGTGGCCATCTGCGCCCTCGTGCTGCCAGGCCTATCCGGGTCCTTCCTGCTGCTGGCCATGGGCCTGTATGAACCGATCATCAAAGCAGTCTCGGACCACGACATCACCATCATCCTCGTCTTTTGCGCCGGCGCCGCAACCGGCCTTCTGCTATTTGTGCGTGTCCTCAGCTGGCTGATGAACAAACACCGCAACATCACGCTTGCCACAATGGCGGGCCTCATGCTCGGCTCGCTACGCGCACTATGGCCATGGCCCGGTGCCGCACCCACCAATATTGGCCCAGTAGTGGGCATGGCGGTGCTCGGCGCAGTAATAGTCGCCCTATTCCTCATCGCGGACCGCTACAAGCAGGCAAAAACACACGCCGAAGTAGTCGAGGTCAACCAACCCCACTAGTTCGCCCGCCTGGGGCTGCCCGCCCGAATACGACGAAAGCTGGGAAAGCGCTAAGATTGCTTCCATGATTAAACCTCTTCGCCCATTGCTCGCCGCAGTATCCGCCGCGATGCTCATCACCGCCGCCGTTCCTGCCGCCCAGGCGCAAACCACCGGTAGTGCCGCAGTAAAAGACAACTCTTCTTCGGACACCTCGTCTAACACCTCGTCTGATATAGGCACTGAGAAGCTCAACGACGCATCATCTCGCGGCTCCTCCATGAAAGGCGTCGACTCCTTCGAAGACTACGCCGAATGGACATCCTCAGGTGCAGAAAAAGCGTCGTCCGGCGACCCTGAGCTCAGCGCCGAAGGTTCCTCCCGGCTAGCCGTTGATTGGGCGATCGGCGTTGCGGCCACGTTTGTTATCGGCGCAGTGATCTACGCCGTGTCGTCGCTGTTGCCGCTCATGTAGCGGGCGTCGATTCGCGCTTAACGACGACACCACCTGCTTGCCCGCCCCGGCTACTGGTTGTCAGCCTGTTGGCAGGTAAGGTGTGTGAGCATGAAAAAGATCGTCACAACGGTGGCCGTACTGGCCACCACCGGCCTGCTCTCCGGGTGCGTGACCAACATCGAGGGGGGCAACCCGAACGGCTGGGAACAAATCCTGCCTGAGGAAGTGCCCGAGATCGCCGCGATGGTACCCGAGGACGTTGCCGCTGACGGCGTGCTCTCCGCTGGTACAAATCCGCCATTTGCCCCGTTCGAGTTCAAAGACTCTACCGGCAAGATCATCGGTGTGGAGATGGACTTAGGCCACGCGCTTGCCAGCATCATGGGCTTGGAATTCCAGCCCGTGGAGCAAGACTTCGCCATGATTCTGCCAGCGGTTGATGCTGGCACGGTGGACGTCGGCATGTCCGGGTTCACAGACAACCCTGAGCGGCGCGAAAACTACAACTTTGTCAACTTCCTTTACGCGGGTATCCAGTGGGCGCAGCAGCCAGGCGACAACATTGACCCTGCGTGGCCGTGCGGGTTGACCGTCGCTGTGCAACGCACCACCGTCTCCGAAACTGACGATGTGCGCCCCAAAGCCCAAGCCTGCGAGGACGCCGGCGAAGACCCGGTAACCGTGCTCAGCTACGACACTTCCGATAACGCAGCCCTAGCACTGCTGGTCGGGCGTGCCGACGCCCTGTCCGCCGACTCCCCTGTCACCGCCTGGGCCGTCAACCGCTCCGAAGGAAAAATGGAGCTGGTCGGAGACATGTTCGACGCGGCTCCCTACGGCTTTGCCGTTCCGAAACATTCCGATCTCGGCCCAGCCATGGCAGCGGCTATGCAGCACCTAATCGATACTGGCGACTACGAACGTATTTTGGCGCAGTGGTCAATCGAGGACGGGCTTCTCGACGAGGCACTTATCAACGAACAACCAGTGGAGGGACTGTAACCCATGGCTTCTACATCTCAGCAAAGCGCGGGGCACTCCCGCCCGGAAAGCATCGAGCGTATTGAGGCCAAGCCGCTGCGCCACCCCGGACGCTGGGTGCTCGCCGCCGTCATCATCGCACTGGTGGTGTGGTTTGTCATCGGTGCCGCCCGCAATGAGGCGTACGGTTGGGACACCTACTTTGCGTATTTGTTTGACACGCGCATCGCCGTTGCGGCGCTGCACACCATTGCAATTACCATTCTGGCAATGATCATCGGTGTTGTCGGCGGGGTGTTGCTTGCTGTGATGCGCATGAGTGACAACCCGATCTTTAAGGCCGTCGCCTGGGTATTCCTGTGGGTTTTTCGCGGTACCCCAGTGTATGTGCAGTTGATGTTCTGGGGTTTGCTAGGCGCGTTGTACCAGTCGATCAACCTTGGTTTTACCGAGATCTCGTTGGAGGCGCTGACCTCGTCGGCGTTTATGCTTGCAGTTCTGGGCCTCGGCTTGAATGAGGCCGCCTACATGGCCGAAATTGTTCGCTCCGGTGTGTCCTCGGTGCCAGAGGGGCAGGTTGAGGCGTCGAAAGCCCTCGGTATGAGCTGGGGTCAAACCATGCGTCGTACCGTGCTGCCCCAGGCGATGCGCATCATCATCCCGCCCACCGGTAACGAGTTCATCTCCCTGCTGAAAACCTCGTCACTGGTGGTTGCGGTGCCGTACTCACTGGAACTGTACGGCCGGTCCATGGACATCGCCGCCGCCCTGTTCGAGCCGGTCCCCATGCTGCTGGTCGCCGCCACTTGGTATCTGGCCATCACCTCGATCCTGATGGTAGGCCAGCACTACCTGGAGAAGCACTTTGAAAAGGGCGCCACCCGTGAGCTGACGGCCCGCCAGCTCGCAGCGCTGGCCGACGCCGAGGGCACCGTCCCCGGCAACGTCAATGTCGTCGAAAGGAACAAGTAATGTCTGCACCATCTGTGCCCATGATTAAGGCCGACCGGGTATGGAAGTCTTTCGGTAGCCTTGACGTGCTCAAAGGCATCAACCTGGAGGTCCCCGCCGGCAACGTGACATGTTTGGTCGGGCCGTCAGGTTCCGGTAAGTCCACCTTGCTGCGCTGCGTGAACCACTTAGAGAAGGTCACGGCGGGGCGCCTCTATGTTGATGGCGAGCTGATCGGCTACCGCGAGAAAAACGGTGTTTTGCACGAGATCAGCGAGAAGGATGCGGCGAAGCAACGCACCGGAATTGGTATGGTCTTCCAATCTTTCAACCTGTTTTCGCATCGCACCGCTCTGGAAAACATCATCGAGGCCCCCGTGCAGGTCAAGGGCGAGTCCGTCGAATCCGCGAAGAAACGGGCGAGGGAGCTGCTTGACATGGTCGGCCTGGCGGCGAAAGCCGATGCCTACCCCGCCCAGTTGTCCGGTGGGCAGAAGCAGCGCGTGGCGATCGCGCGCGCCGTTGCAATGGACCCCAAATTGATGCTTTTCGACGAACCCACCTCCGCTCTCGACCCAGAATTGGTGGGCGAGGTGCTTCGCGTCATGCGCCAACTTGCCGATGACGGCATGACCATGCTGGTTGTCACCCATGAGATGGCGTTTGCCCGCGAGGTGGCTGACAACGTGGCGTTTATGGACGGTGGCGTGATCGTGGAGTATGGGACGCCTGCTGAGGTGTTGGATAATCCGCGGGAGGAGCGCACCCGGGAGTTCCTCTCCAGGATCTTCTAAAACCACTTACGTTGCCGGAAGCGCTGGCATAAAGACCGGGGAATTATACCCCGTTTTCGGCACGATCTTCGGGTGATGTGTTTTTCTGTGGATAGAAATGTTGTTTTCCACAGATTTCGGACATTGTGTACTCGCCCCTGGTGGCCGAGGAGCTCACACCATAACGTCAGTGTTGTGAACATCAACGACATGCTCCGACAGGAAAGCACAGCAGCCATGACCCTGCTTGCTGACCTGCAGCCACCCGCGGACCTGATCGCCGCCGGGGTGGAACCAGACGCTGTTGACAACGCCCACGCCCTCTACGAGATCTACTACGGCACCACCACCTCCACACGCAAACAATACGAAGCCCGCAGCCACGCCACCAACAACCAGCTCGGCTTCCACCGCCTGCACGCCATCGAAAAAGCAGTAAGCAAGCTTTACGACGACACCAAGGCCTGGGCACTACGCCACGACCTCACCCGGTTTTCCGGCAGGAAGAACAAATACGACTTCGCCGACTACGCCAAAAAGAAACTCGCCCACTACAACCGCGACGCACCCGCACCACAACCAAAGAAGAATTTCCGAGTCACCAACCACTCCACCGGCGAATCCTCCATGAGCATCCGCGGTAACTCAGCGACTATCCGCGAATTCGAACACGCTGTACGCGAACGCGCCCACGCTGATGGCATCACCACCGCCGACGCTGCCACCCGCACCCTCCACGACCTGATCAACACCACCCCAGGTTCTACCACCAGTGCTGCTGAACCGACCTACGTGATGAAACTGCTGGTCTGGCTCGATGACCTCACCGCACTGCTTGACGGCGACACCTCTGACCCCACGGTGGTCTCTACCACTGGCGCGACCATGCCACTGACCCAAGCACTAAGCAAAAAGATCCACCCCCGCTTAGAGATCATCGGCTTAAGCCCCGCCCATGGGGCAATCGGCCTAGCCTATGCCAACAACCCACTAGAGAGTTGGGACAACACAATCAACACCCGTGCTGAGTTAGAAGCAGAACAAGCCCGCCGCGCCCAGGCCGGCGAGCCTGCCCTCCCGCAGGCCGCAGTCGACAAAGCACTCAGCAGACATGGCACCACCAAAGACCGGGCCTTATTAGAAGCCAACCAAACAGTGTGTGCCGGGTTAGGTTGCTCAGTCCCAGCCGCCTACTGCGAAATCAACCACAATATCCCGCACTCCAAAGGTGGGCTCAGTGTGCTCACCAATATGTGCCTGCTCTGCAAATACCACAACGGGAAAGCAGGCGCCGAAGAACACTACACCAACGCCGGTGGCATCCCCCACCGGATCCTTCCTGGCGGCAGACTTAAAGCCAACAACCACCAGCTAGCCACCCTGTCACCAGTGCGCCGAAAATACACCCAACGCGGCTCACCCGACCAAACACCCACACCAACCTAGCCCACCACCAAACGACAACAGCCGTCCAGAACCCCACCACAAATAAAGGGGGATCTGAACGGCTACACGTCGTTGCCCAACGCGACCCCCAGCACGGTGAGGAACGCAACAATACGCAAGATCACAAATACTTGGCATTCATTGCGCGCAGCACGGCGTTAGGAACCAACCCGGTGATGTCGCCGCCGTACTTGACCACTTCCTTGCATAACGACGACGAAACGTAGCCGTACTTCTCATCCGTCATGAGGAAGAAAGTCTCCACCCCCGACAACCGGCGATTCATCTGTGCCATGGGCAGCTCATAGTCGTAGTCCAGCGAGGAGCGCAGGCCCTTCACCAGCGCGCCCACACCATGCTTGGTGGTGTAGTCGACCAGCAGCCCGCCCCAAAAATCCACGCGCAGGTTGGTGATATCGGCGGTGACCTCGCGGATCAGTTCAACGCGCTCCTCGATGCTAAACAGTCCGGTCTGCTTGGTGGGGTTACCTGTGACGAGCACGGTCACCTCATCGAAGTTGCGGGCAGCGCGAGCAAAGATGTCGAGGTGACCGTTAGTAACGGGGTCGAAGGATCCGGGGCAGACCGCGATCGTCATCTAGTTACTCCTTTCGTGCTGGTCATGCTGGTCGTGCTTCTCATACACCGCCATGTCCATGCGCGCGATGCCGTACAGCCGTTTCTTCAGCTTCTGCCCCGTCGGAGTGTAGCCTGCCGGCCAGGCAGTTTCCGGCGATTCCCGGTGCCTTTCGACGACTACGGCCGCCCCGTCCACCAGCGCCGGCTTCAGCGCTTCGAGCATTTCTACGACGGATTCGTCGGCAAGCTCGTAGGGTGGGTCGGCTAGCACCATGGAGAAGTAGTCGCGGGGCGCGCGAGCCAGATAGGTCGATGCGGCTACCGGTTCGATGGTGACGTGCGGGTGGCCGACCACGTCGGCGTTGTGTTCGATGATGGCCACAGCCCGCGGGTCATTGTCCACCAGCACGATCTCGTCGGCACCGCGCGAGGCGGCTTCCAACCCCAGCGCACCCGACCCGGCGAACAAGTCGAGGACTATTTGCCCCGGGAATCCGAAGCGGGCGTCCAGCGATGAGAACAGGCCTTCGCGGGCACGGTCCGATGTTGGGCGTGTGCCTTCAGGGGGTACTTTGATTTTGCGGCCACGGGCTTCTCCGGCAATGATGCGGTTCATGCCGGCCAAGTATAGTCGGCGCGCGTGGGTGCCCGCCGTTAGCTCTTTTCGAGGTATTCCAGGTCTTCCTGTTCCAGGTCAGCCACGAGGGCTCGGGCTTGCTCGGGGTGCTTATCGACGAATACTTCTGCGTCCTCGTTCGCTCGGTGGATGATCTCGAAATCTTCGGTGAGGCTGAGTAGCTTGAGGCGTCGCTCGGTGCCGGATTGTGATGTTCCCAGCACATCGCCTTCGCTGCGGGTGGCCAAGTCCAGCTCGGCGAGTTCGAAACCATCGGAGGTGTCGGCGACGGCAGCCACACGGCGGAACTGGGGTGTGCCTTCGTCGGCAAGCGTGTGGAATAAACACAGCGACTTGTGCCCGCCACGGCCAACCCGCCCGCGCAGCTGGTGCAGCTGGGACACACCGAAGGATTCGGACTCGCGGATCAGCATCACTGTGGCGTTGGGTACGTCCACGCCGACCTCGATGACGGTGGTAGAGACAAGCACGTCGATGCCGCCGGCGGCGAAGTCTTTCATGATGGCGTCTTTGTCGTCGCCTTTCATCCGCCCGTGGAGCACGCCTACGGTCAGCCCGGCGAACTCGGTGTTGTGCACATGCTCGGCGACTTCCAGCACCCCGCCGTCGCCTTCGATGCGTGGGCACACCACGTATGCTTGGTGGCCGGCGTAGACTTCCTCCCTGATTTTCTCCCAGGCACGCGCGACCCATTTGGGGAAAAATTCGGGCACCACTGACGATTGGATTGGTTTACGCCCGCCCGGTAGCTCACGGAGCGTGGATACTTCGAGGTCGGCGAACACGGTCATGGCGATGGTGCGCGGGATTGGGGTGGCCGTCATGACCAGCATGTGGGGGGTGTAGCGTTCATTTTTAGTGCGAAGCTGGTCGCGTTGCTCTACGCCGAAGCGGTGTTGCTCATCGACAACGACGAAGCCGAGGTCGAAGAAGTCCACCGAGTCTTGGATCAGGGCGTGCGTGCCGACGACAATATCTGCTTCACCTGTGACGATAGCCAGCAGTGCTTCCTGTTTCTGCTTGGTGGTCATCGACCCGGTCAAGGCCACAACCCGGACGGGCACACCTGCGTCCATCAGCGTGATCTGCAGGGAGCGGGCGTGCTGCATCGCCAGCACCTCGGTGGGGGCCAGCAACGCGCACTGTTTTCCGTTGTCGATGGCCTGCAGCATGGCCAGCAGGGCAACGATGGTCTTTCCGGAGCCAACTTCACCTTGCAGCAGGCGCATCATGGGGCGGGTCCGCGCGAGGTCGTCGGAAAGCTCTGCGACCACCTGCTGCTGCCCGCGTGTGAGGGGAAACGGTAGTCCGCGCACCATGGCGTTTTGGTCGCGGCCTTCTACCGGTGGCAGCGCCGGTGCGGTCTGGTGGCTCGCGTCCACCCGACGCAGCGCCATGACCAAGGCGATTGACATAGCCTCGTTATATTTCAGCCGGCGCACCGCCTCCGCTGGGCCAGCGGGGCCGGGCTGATGGATGTGGCGCAGCGCGTCGTCGAAGGCAATGAACCCGTCGGGGGTGTCGCCGAGTGGCTCGTCCAGCGGCGGGATTGATTCCAGAATTTTGTGCACCGCCCCCATGATCGTCCACGTACTGGCCCCCCGCACCGCTGGGTAGACGGGCAGAAAGTCGCGGCCGTCCAACATCTCACCCAAGTCGCCGAATTTGCCCAGCTGCAGCAGGGCCCCACTGGCTTTCCCTGTGCCGTCCAAAAACACGTAGTCTGGGTGCGACAGTTGCGGTTGTCCACGGAAAAACTTCAAGGCGCCGGTGACCATTAATCGTGTGCCTACCGTCAGCAAGTTCTCCAGGTAGCGGGCGTTGAAGAAGCTGGCCTCGAGTTGGGATAGCCCGTCGTCAAGCGTGATCTTGAGCAGAAATTTACCCTTGGGATACAGCTTGGTCACGTCCACCACGGTGCCCATGAAACTGACGGTGTCGCCCTCGGTGGCGCTCAGCAGCGCCTGTGAACTGCCGTAGTGCAAGTATTTCCGCGGGTAGTGCTCGAGCAGCTGTTGGCATTCGCTCATTCCCAGGTGTTTCGTGATCTTCCTGGCCTGTGGCAGCGGCAGCACCTGCCCGAGTTGGCGCGTGTCCCGAAACCCTAGCATCGCCTATTCCACCCCGATCTCCGCTTCAACATTGAGCCCGTCAGCGGGATAAACCACCACGTCGACACCGAGTGCGGTGGCAAGGGCATCGTCGTGAAGCGCGTCGTTCATCGTGTGGTCTGCATGCACCAGCAGTGTTACTTGCTCCCCACCGGATTCCAGCAGGCGGTGGCAGCACGCCACGACGGTTTCTGCGAGCGTGTCGCCCACCGCGACGATATCGCCGTGGGAATGCGCCAGCATGTCTCCTTTCGCGCACGCGCCTGCTTGGGTCAGGGCTGCGCGTTCTGCGCGCGTGACGACGGCGGTGCGCATCTCTCCGGCGGCCTCACTCATCGTGTAGGACGCGGTAGCCAACGGTTGGTTCGGGTCATGTACCGCCAGCGCCGCGATCCCGGACACCAACCGCACGGTGGGCAGCAGCATGATCGACTGCTCGCACGCGCTGGTGGCCTTCTCCACAGCTACAAGGGCGCGGTTGGGTACCAAGCCGTTAGGCAGCAGGACTACTTCCTGGGCTCCAGAGGCGCGGATTGTGGCGAGGATGTCGCTGACTACGTTGTCGCCGGGAGCAATGACCCAGGCGCCGGCCTGTTGGTAAAGCTCCGACAGTGAGCCCGGCGGCGTGACAGCAAGCACCGCGCGTTCTGGCGTCGTGGTGCGCGGGCCTTCGGGCAGGATCTCCAGGCGCAGGTCGGTGACCTCGCCGTGGGCGAACGCTGTCTCAATGACTGTGCCTGCTTCTGTGGAATGGATGTGTACTGTCGCTTCGGTGTCGCTGGCGCGGGCGACCATCAGCGAATTACCCAGCTCCGCAAGGCGCTTTTCCAGCGCGGCGATGTCTCCGCGGTAAAAGAACATGACTTCGAGTTCGCCCTGGGCGTGTACTGGCTCGGTGCTTAACGACGAACCCTCCGATACTTGCCCGGTGACCTCCTGGTGGAGAGTGTCGAGCAGCACGACGAGCCCGGCTCCCCCGGCGTCGACTACTCCTGCCTCGCGCAGCACGTCGAGCTGGGAGGGGGTATTGGCCAGGGCTGTACGCGCGGCGTCGCGGGCGGCGGTGGTCACTGAGAGAAGAGACCCGTCGGCGGTTGCGCTCGCCGCTGTGGCAGCAGAACGCAGCACGGTGAGCACGGTTCCCTCCACGGGGTCGGCGATCGCCCGATCAACGAACTCCACAGCCATGGTCAGAGCGCGGGCGATGGCCTCTGCCCCAATTGGGCCGGCGGAAGCCGACTGCGCCAAACCGCGCAGCACCTGGGACAGCACCACGCCCGAGTTACCGCGCGCGCCACGCACACTGCCTGTGGCCAAGGCTTCGGCCACTTTGGGGGCGGGGGCATCGTCGTCAAGCGTGGCGACTTGTTCCACGGCAGCTGCCATGGTGTGGGCCATGTTGGATCCGGTGTCGGCATCGGGGACGGGGAAAACGTTGAGCGCGTTGATCTCCGCGCGGCGGCGGTTTAATTCGTCGGCGGCGTGGGCGGCCCACGCGCGCAGGCGCGGGCCATCGAGCTCAACAGGATAGGACATGGGTCTTAAGCTTACAGCTGCCAGTTCACAGGCGCTGCACCTTGCTGTTCCAACGCGGCATTCGCCCGTGAAAAAGGCCGAGAGCCGAAAAAACCGCGGCGCGCCGACAGCGGCGATGGATGTGCGCTGGTAATACACGGCGTATCCCCCAGAAATTGCTGGGCGGTCTGGGCGTCGCGGCCCCACAGGATTGCCACCAGTGGTTGATCGCGCTGCGCCAGGGCAGCAATGGCGTGTTCGGTCACCAACTCCCAGCCCTTCCCGCGGTGGCTGGCCGCCTCGCCGGGGCGCACCGTGAGCACCCTGTTGAGCAGCATCACGCCCTGATTGGCCCAGGCGGTGAGATCCCCATCGGCCTTGGGGGCCACGCCGAGGTCGTCGTTAAGCTCGGCGTAAATGTTGACCAGGCTGCGCGGGGCCGGCACGCCAGGGGCGGTAGAAAAACTCAATCCCATCGCGTGGCCGGGCGTAGGGTACGGGTCTTGGCCGACGATGAGTACTTTGACCGCGTCGAACGGGTCGTGGAACGCGCGCAGCACATCCTTGCCGGCGGGCAGGTACGCAGGCTCGGCACGTAAAAAGTCGCCCATGCGGTGGATCTGCTCGGCGACCGGTTCAAGCACCGGCCTCCACGACTCGTGAACTGGAAGCGGAGTATTAATCATGAGAAACTTTGCCATCCTTTTTTGTAGGTGGGCGGGCGATTGTCCACCGTAACGCCCTGGCCCTTGGTTACTTGCCCGATGGAGCGGAATCCGCTCGGCGCTTTCCCGTTGGTGGTGCCCAGTAACGTGTGGTCCTCCCCGCCGGACAGGACCCACTGCCACGGGTCTACACCCAACAGCTCGCCGGCCTCTTTCAGCAGCGCATCCGGGGCGATGGCCACGGGCGAAAGATCAATGCCCACACCCGAGCGCCGCGCGATGATGCCGAGGTCGTGCACGAGACCATCCGAGTTGTCGGTCATCGCAGTAGCGCCAGCACTGCGGGCGATCACCCCTCGGCCCGGTGTTAGTTCGGGGGCCTGGTGGGCGTCGATAAGCGGATGAAGACGCTCCGGTACCTTAATGCCGGATGCCAGCAAGGCGAGCCCCGCCCCGGAATAGCCGATCCTGCCGTGCGCCACCACACGCTGGCCGGGACGGGCCGCATCGAGGGCCAGTTCCGGCAGGTTACCGCCTAGCGAACCAATCGCTGTGACCGACAGGACCAGCTGCTGCCCCGCCGTGAGATCGCCGCCGACCAGCTCCGCGGCAAACTGATCGCACCGGGCCGCAATGCCCTGCGCCAGGCCTTCGATAACGGCCAGCGGCGTGGACTCGGGGGCGGAAATTGCCAGCAGCGCGGCCTGCGGGCGCGCCCCCATCGCCTCAACGTCAGCAAAATTCTGCACGATCGCTTTCCGGCCCACCTGGTAGGGGGTGGTCCACGCCGGGTTGAAGTGGCGGCCTTCCACCAGCATGTCGGAGGTGGCCACGGCGCGTGAATTGGGCGAAGCGTGGTGTAGGACCGCTGCGTCGTCGCCGTTGATGTGCGACGGTGCGGCGGCCATAATCGTATCGATGGTGGCACGCTCACCGACTTCACCGACGGTCGGGCCGGTTGTGGGAAAACCCATGCTAATCATGGAAAGGGCAGGCCTTTCAGTAGACTTATCAGGTATGTCTGACGATACATCGTGCGACGGCCTCCAATTTAACCGCACTCCGGTCTATATCAGCCTGGCAATCGCGATTGTGCTCGTGGTTGCGGTTTTATTCGGCGCGAAATGGTACTTCGACCAGGCCACGAATACTCCGGTAGCGATGGGTGCCGTCGATGCGCCCGAGGCGGATTCGCCGCAGTGCCAGTCGCTTATCGACGACCTGCCTGATGAGCTGTTAGGCCACGACCGGGCCGAACTCACCGAACCTAAGCCCGCCGGTGCAGCTGCGTGGCAAACCACCGAGATTGAGCGCATCACTTTGCGCTGTGGTGTGGCGGTCCCGCTGCAGTACGACGAGTACGCGCAGACCGAACAGATCAATGGTGTGGAGTGGTTGCGTGTCGACGATTACACGCCCGAATCGACTCTGTCCACCTGGTACACCGTGGACCGCTACCCCGTTGTGGCTGTGACTGCTGATGACCACGCCTTGGGTGGCGCCGAGAATCCGGTAGAGAACGTGCCCGTCGGCCAGTTGGAGCAGCGTGAGGTGGAACCTTATCCGGCGCCGCTGTCGAATCTTGCTGCTGGCGATGCTAGCGTCGCCGGCGCATGTGCCACGCTGATGGAAACGTTGCCGGAGGACGTGGCAGACGGATACTCCCCGCTGGCGGCCAACACTGGTGGCGCGGAACTCGACCCGGACACGGCGGTGTGGACGGCTCCTGGCGCAGAATCGATTGTGCTGCGCTGTGGTGTGGCCGATCCCGAGAACTACCAGCCTGGCGAGCAGCTGCACCAGATCAATGACGTGACGTGGTTTGAAGACACCCAGCTGATTAACGGCTCGACGGCATCGACCTGGTTCGCGTTGGGGCGCGAGGCCAATGTTGCGGTGAGTATGCCGCAGTTTGTGGGGAATTCGGCCATCGTGCGCATCACCGAGGCCATTGAGAAGGCGTTGCCCGCGGAGTAAAACGGCACCGGCCGCGCCGAGCGCCGGGCCGGCCGCGCCGACGTTAACGACGAGCGCCTTGCGTCTCGCCTGCCAGCGCGGTCTGGATCAAGGTGTCCAGCAGCTCGCCGTAGGCCACTCCAGCGGCGGCAAAAACCTGCGGGTACATGGAGATCGACGTGAAACCTGGCATGGTGTTGATCTCGTTGAGCACAGGCCCGTCTGCGGTGACGAAGAAGTCTACGCGCGCCAGTCCGGTGCAGTTCAAGGCACGGAACGTTTCTATTGCCAAAGCTTTGATCTGGCGCACCGTGTCCTCGTCGTATGGTGCTGGAATTTCGGCGGAGACAACATCGTCGAAGTATTTGGTTTCGTAGCCGTAGAAGCCTTCGTCGGACTCGTTGGTGCCCACCAGCAGTGCCGGCGGTGAGGCCACGATGGTGCCGTCTGGGTATTCGAGTACGCCGACCTCGACCTCGTCGCCAACCAGTTCGGCTTCGATGATCACTTTGTCGTCAGACTCGCGGGCTAGGGCAACCGCTGCGGGTAGGTCGGCCCAATCGTCGACACGCGAAATGCCGATCGAGGAGCCGCCGCGCGCAGGTTTCACAAACACGGGTAGGCCAAGGCGTGCTTTTTGGTCTTCGGGCAGCACGTCGCCGTCGCGGAGGATGAACTCGTCAGTGACCGGCAGGTGCTCGGCAACCATGAGCTTTTTGGTGAACTCTTTGTCTTGGCCGCACGCCGACGACAGCACGCCGGTGCCCACGTATGGGATGCCGCTCATCTCCAGCAGGCCTTGGATGGTGCCGTCTTCGCCGAACGGGCCGTGCAGCACAGGGAAGACAACATCGACGGTGGCTAGCAGTGCGCCGGAGTCCACCGAGGTGATTTGGCCGCGGCGGGTGGGGTTAATGCTCAGTGCCACCTCGGGGCCGGCCGCCACACTTGGGCGCTGAACCCCGGCGACGGGATCTAGGACGCCTTCGACCCACACGCCGTCGCGGGTGATGCCAATGGGCACGATCTCATATTTGGCCGTATCCAGCGCTGCCATGATCGACGCGGCGGAGATGCATGAGATGGAATGCTCGGTGGACTGGCCACCATAAATTACTGCTACACGAATCACAGGTTAAGACTACCTTCTGCTCTTCGGACTTTTGTTTATTCCGACTTTTTGGACCGGCCCATCAGCGCCACCACCATGTCGCCTACGCTCATGCCACGGTGGCACACGGCGTACACGGCCTGGGTAATGGGCATTTCCACACCCACGGTTCCCGCCAGGTCGAACACGCTTTTCGACGTGGTGACCCCCTCTGCTACCTGGCCCTGCGTTGCCGCTGTAGCCTGCTCCAGGGTGCCGCCCTGGCCTAGTTGGAAGCCAAAGGTGCGGTTGCGTGACAATGTTGAATTACACGTAGCGACGAGGTCTCCGATGCCGGCCAAGCCCGCAAATGTGCGGGGGTCTGCACCAAGGGATGTGCCTAACCGGGTGATCTCTGCCAGGCCACGGGTGATCACGGTGGCCAGCGTGTTTTCGCCAAGGCCACGGCCTGAGGCCATGCCACAGGCCAGGGCGATCACATTCTTGCACGCGCCGGAGATTTCACAGCCGATCACGTCGGTATTGGTGTACGGGCGCAGGTAGTTCGTGGCGCACGCGGCCTGTACAAGTTTGGCGCGGTTTTCGTTAGTGCACGCTATCACGGTGGCTGCCGGTTGTTCGTCGGCGATCTCCCGTGCAAGGTTGGGGCCGGTGAGAACGGCGATCTGGTTGCGATCAAACCCGGTGATTTCCTCAATGACCTCCGTCATGCGCTTGTAGGTGCCGGTCTCTATCCCTTTAGAGATGCTCAGCAACGTCGCATCGGCTGGCAGCAGCGGTGTCCAGGCCTGCAAATTCTGGCGCATGGTTTGCGACGGCACCGCGAACACCACAATGGCTGCGTTGTCCAACGCGCGAGTGGCGTCGCTGGTGGCCACGATCGATTCTGGTAGTTCCACCTCGGGTAAATAGTCCGGGTTGCGCCGGGTGGTCGCGATCGTGCTGGCGAGTGCGTCACGACGAGCCCACAACGTCACCGTATTACCCGCATCGGCAAAGACTTTGGCCAGCGTGGTTCCCCACGAGCCAGCCCCCATCACCGCGACGTTCACCATCTGCAGTTCCCTTCTGTGTCGTTGCCTTAGTATTCGTCGAAAAGCGAATAATTCATTCAGGTTTATCTTAGATCAAATGGCGCGACGGTCCCGCATGCGCCACAATTGGAAACATGGGTAAACACACCGCTTTGCATGAAACGGATAAAGACACGCGTGGCGAGAAGTGGGTGACGGGACGTTTGCAGCGGATCCCCAATCGGCCAATCAAAGAATTCGCCAACACGACATTGGCCGCTGGTGCCGTGCTGTGGCGCCTCGACAACACCGGCGCGATTGAGGTGGCGTGCATTCACCGCCCGCATTACGACGATTGGTCGCTGGCCAAGGGCAAGGTGGACCCGATGGAGTCGCTGCCGGTGACTGCGGTTCGCGAAATCAAAGAGGAAACTGGCTATGACGTGCGCCTGGGCAAGCTACTCGGCAAAACCATCTACCCTGTTGGCGGCGCTATGAAGGTGGTGTACTACTGGACCGGCGAGGTCACCGGCGGCGAGTTTGTACCCAACGACGAGGTTGATGAGATCCGTTGGCTGCCGATGGGCCAGGCGCAGGAATTGATGACCTATGAGCTGGATACAGCGGTGTTGATGAAGGCGGAGAAGCGGTTGCGCACTCCGCCGTCGGCGCGTGTGTTGTTTGTGCGTCACGCCAAAGCGCATGATCGGGAGAAGTGGGATGGCGATGATGATCTGCGCCCGCTGGAGAAGAAGGGCCGCCACCAGGCCGAGCTGTTGGTGCCCATGCTCACCGCGTTCGGGCCGACCCGGATCTATTCGGCGCTACCGGATCGCTGCCAGCAGACAGCTGCCCCGCTTGCCGACGAGCTGGGGATTGACGTGGTCGTCGATAAGCGATTTGGCGATGACGGCTGGCTCGAATCGCAGGTGAAAGCTCAGCGCGCTTTTATGGACGTGGTTGAGGACGGTGGCGTGAGTGTGATCGTTGGCCAGGGCGTGATCATTCCGGACATGATTGCGTGGTTGTCTGCGCGGGGGCGGCTGCCGATCGACGACGAGATCAAGGCGAAAAAGGCCAGTGTGTGGGTGCTGTCGTTTGTTGACGGCGAGTTAACCGGCGCCGACTACATGCCCAGCCCTCTTCCGGTGCGTTAGCTCACGGCTGGTTTGAACGCGGGGCGGGCCACCTCGTAGTCGACGATGTGGTCTTCTTCGCGCAGGGTCAGGCCGATGTCGTCGAGTCCTTCCATCAGCCGCCAGCGGGTGTAGTCGTCAATGTCGAAGGTGTAGGTGGAGTTGCCCACGGTGACGGTGCGGTCTTCCAGCGACACGGTGACTTCGAGGCCTGGCTGCTCGTTGAGCTGCTTCCAGATCAGTTCGATGTCGGACTCGCTCATGATGCCCGCGAGCAGGCCGGCTTTGCCGGAGTTGCCGCGGAAGATGTCGGCAAAGCGGGGGCTGAAGACGGCTTTGAAGCCGTAGTCCATCAGCGCCCAGACCGCGTGTTCGCGCGACGAGCCGGTGCCGAAGTCTTCGCCTGCGAACAGGACGGAGCCGTTGGCGTACGGCTCTTGGTTGAGCACGAAGTCTTCTTCTTTGGTGCGCCAGTTGTGGAACAGGCCGTCTTCGAAGCCGGTGCGGGTGACGCGTTTAAGGAAGACGGCGGGGATGATCTGGTCGGTGTCGACGTTGGAGCGTTGCAGGGGCACGCCGACGCCGGTGTGGGTGGTGAATTGATCCATGAGGTTTGTCCTTTTCTGAAGCTGTAGATGCGAGCTCTTTGCCCGTAGATGCGAGCTTGCGAGCATCTACAGGTCTGCGGGGCTTGCGAGGTGGCCGGTGATAGCGGTGGCTGCGGCAACCAGTGGGCTGACCAGGTGGGTGCGTCCGCCTGGGCCTTGGCGGCCTTCGAAGTTGCGGTTGCTTGTCGACGCTGAGCGCTCCCCTGGGGCGAGCTGGTCTGGGTTCATGCCGAGGCACATGGAGCAGCCGGCGGTGCGCCACTCGGCGCCGAAGTCGGTGAAGATTTTGTCGAGGCCTTCTTCTTCTGCTTGCTGTTTCACCAGCGTGGAGGAGGGCACGACCATCATGCGGGTGCCGTCGGCAATGCGCTTGCCTTCGATCACGGATGCTGCTGCGCGGAGGTCTTCGATGCGCGCGTTGGTGCAGGAGCCCAAGAATACGGTGTCGATTTTGATGTCGCGCAGCGGGGTGCCGGGCTCAAGGTCCATGTACTTCAGTGCCTTTTCTGCCGCTGCTTTGGAGGACTCGTCGTGGAAGTCTTCTGGGCTTGGCACGGTTGCACCCAGTGGGAGGCCTTGGCCTGGGTTGGTGCCCCAGGTGACAAATGGGGTTAGTGCAGACCCGTCGATTTCGACGACGGTGTCGAACTTGGCGCCCTCGTCGGTAGGTAGGGTCTTCCAATACTCCACTGCGGCGTCCCAGTCGGCGCCCTTGGGTGCAAACTCGCGGCCTTCGACGTAGTCGAAAGTCTTTTGGTCGGGTGCAACCATGCCGGCACGCGCACCGGCTTCGATGGACATGTTGCAGATGGTCATGCGGGCTTCCATCGACAGCTTTTCGATGGCCTCGCCGCGGTATTCGATGATGTGGCCTTGGCCGCCACCGGTGCCGATCTTTGCAATGATCGCCAGGATTAAGTCCTTGGCTGTCACGCCGTCGGAAAGCTCGCCGGTGACCTCGATCGCCATGGTCTTAAACGGCTTTAGCGATAGCGTTTGGGTGGCCATGACGTGTTCGACCTCGGAGGTGCCAATCCCCATGGCAATCGCGCCGAAAGCGCCATGGGTGGAGGTGTGTGAGTCGCCGCACACGATGGTCATGCCGGGCTGGGTGATCCCCAGCTGCGGGCCAACGGTGTGCACGATGCCTTGCTGCACATCTCCCATGGGGTGAAGGCGCACGCCGAATTCCTCGCAGTTTTTGCGTAGCGTTTCTACTTGTAGGCGCGAGGTTTGTTCTTTGATTTCGAGCAAGTTGCCGGTTTTGATGCCTTCGGTGGGCACGTTGTGGTCTTCGGTGGCTAGGTGGAGTTCGGGGTGGCGCATTGCGCGTCCTGCCATGCGTAGTCCGTCGAATGCTTGGGGGCTGGTGACTTCGTGCAGCAGCTGGAAGTCGATGTAGATGAGGTCGGGTTCGCCATTCTCACCGTGCTTGACCACGTGGTCGCGCCACACTTTTTCTGCCAGTGTCAGCGGCTTGTCTGCCTTGTGGGCCATGTACATCTCCTTGCTTATCTCACCAGATGGGATGGTAGTGTTCGTTCTATGGGAAAGTATAGCGCAGCCTCCGGAATTCAAGTACTTGACCGTGCCGTGGCGATCCTGCACGCCGTGGCCGCAGCCGGTCCACACGGCATGAGCTTGCACGACATCACCGACACCACCGGGATCCCGCGCGCCACAACCCACCGACTTGCCACAGCCCTTCAAGCCCATGATCTTCTCACGCGCACGCCCGACAGCACGTGGACAATAGGCGACACTTTACGACGATTAGCCCCCTCCTCTCCTCCCCCACTACTTACGGCCGCTTTGCCGATCATGGAACAACTGGTAGCCACAACCGGCGAGTCAGTCCAGCTGTACCAACTCACAGGCGCCACCCGAACTTGTATTGCTGCCCAAGAGCCACCGGTGGGCCTCCACAACACGGTAGCGGTGGGATCTCAACTGCCACTCACCCACGGGTCAGCAGCCCACGTCTTTGCGGCTCACTCACAGACTGATCAGTCTGGTTTTTCCGAGGCAGACCTTCGCGCAGTTCGCGAGCGTGGTCTTGCCGAATCCGTCAGCGAGCGCGAGCCGGGCCTTGCCAGCCTGTCGGCCCCCGTATTTGACCAACATGCAGAGCTTATCGCTGTGCTGAGCGTCTCGGGCCCAGCAGAGCGTCTTGGACCTTCACCGGCGAAAACATGGGGCGCGCAGCTCACCAACGCCGCCCAACAATTGACCCGCAGCGTCGCCGGACTAACTACACTGAACCCGTCGTAAAGTTCTTGCTCCACTGTGCACTGGTGCGACCGTCGGATTAGCTGTGAGCGACGGACGCCTCGCGTCGCCGCTGCGCGTTGTCCACCGCGCCAGGCGATTCGCGGGTCAGCCACCCCACCCAGCGCGCCACACACGCGCTCCAGTGGATCACTAGCAAGCAGAGGAACACAACACTGACGGTGTCCAGCCAAGCGTATCCGGTGGTTAGCGAGAGGTAGTGCGCGCCCAAGGAAATCGTGCCCGTGGGGAATGTGGACCCCCACCAACCGGGGCCGTATTCCTGCCAGCGGACTACCGCCGGCCAGAAGCGGCTGGCCGCGTACGCTACCAACACGATGCCCACAGTAAACATGACGGTCCCATGGAGCACGCCGTACCAGCCGCCGAACAGCACTTGGGCTGCCGCGGTTGATTGGCCTACAATACCCAGCGGAATCCAGGCGGTACCCGCGGCCGCACCGGCTGGTACGAAGTTACCGCGCAGCACCTCCGCATAGGCGCGCGCGAAGATTGGAATGCCTGTCACCAGCGACAGCACAAAGCAGCCGGTGCCGATATACCAGTAGATAGGCCCGTGCTCCGGAGCTAACTGGCCACCGCCGGTTGCGCCCACCATGGGAGCCACCAACGCCAGACCCCACGTAAAGTTCGGCGCTCCTTCAAACCCGCGCAGCTGCAGCAGACACACCCAAATGCCCAGTGCGGTGCCTACCCACCAGGTAACTATTTGGAACATGTCGGCCCCGGTAACCGATGCCCAGGCAGAACCCAACGCCAGAATGCCCATGGCGTACATTCCCCATGGCCCCATTTTGAGGTGGGTGAACGCAGGGGTGCGGTGCATGATCCAGCCGATGGTGATGTAAAAGAAGATGCCTGCTGCCACGATCGCAAAGATCCACGGCACCACGGGCCACCCGTGCAAGTCCGTCAAGGTGGCTGCAATGGAGGTGCCCATCAGCGATCCGGCCCAGGCGGGCCCCGGCGGTGGCAACTGCACAGGTTTTGTCATATGTGCGATATTAAATTCACCACCCTGTCCCGCGGGAGTCCATGCACATGGTGAGGGGTACCATGAAACCATGTACCCAACACTGCCCGCGTTCGATGACTTGCAGGCGTTGCATCACGTAGCCCGCACCGGATCCATCTCGGCAGCTGCGCGCGAACAAGCCATCCACCAGCAGACGATGAGCACACGCATCGCCCGCGCCGAGAAAACTCTGGGGCTGACAGTTTTTAACCGCTCCCCGTACGGTGTAACCATCACCGAGCGCGGTGCGAAGGTCATTAAGGCGCTGCCGGCCCTGTTCGAAGCAGCCGGCGAGTTCACCGCGCTTGTCGCCGCGCTTAACGACGACACCTCCGCCCGCCACCTTCATATCGCGGTGTCGAATACGGTTGCGGAGCTGTACTACCCTGTGTGGGCAGCCCGGTTCCACGCGCTCTATCCCACTGTGCAGTTGGCGATGCGCCAGGCTAATTCCACTGGTGTGCGCGATTTGGTCACCTCCGGGGAAGTCGCAGTGGGCATTGTTGAGGGCGGAACCACTCCGCATCATCTCGAGGAAACAGACCTTGGCACAGATGAACTGGTGCTCGTCGTCACGCCCGACCACCCGTGGGCGGGTACTACCGCTACCGCCGAGATGCTGCGCACCACTGCGCTGGTTGTTCGCGAAAAAGGCTCTGGTACTCGTGGGGTCGTCGAGGATGTTCTCGGTACTCTGTCCACCCCGGCTGGTGAGTTCGGTTCCTTGGCATCGCAGCGCGCCGGTATCGTCGCCCTCGGTGCTCCTGGTGTGATCGCGCGGGGCGCGGTGGCTGACCAGATTGCGCTGGGCCGACTGGTGGTCGTCGATACGCCCGGACTGACGTTTGTGCGCCACCTCCACGCGGTGCGCCTGCGCGGGGCCTCCCCCAACGATGATGCAGAGGCGCTCATCCACGTCGCGCGTTCTGAGATGTGAGGTGCCGCGAAGACTGCCCCATTCGTACTTTCTTTGTTCCTGCGATTAGTCTGTGGGCGTCATTCAATATTTGCTTCGCCCCTTCAAGGAGGACTTCGTGGCTACCGTCGCCCCGGAATCGCCCAAGCACACCCCGCAACACCCAGTTGATGCCGTCCCGCCAGCCCCGAAGTTGGCGGCGCTCGGCTTTCAACATGTCCTTGCGTTTTACGCAGGTGCGGTGATCGTTCCGTTGCTGATCGCCAGTTCACTGAACCTGGATACCGCTACCACTATTCACCTCATCAACGCGGATCTTTTAACCTGCGGTATTGCCACGATCATTCAAGCAGCCGGTATCGGCCGCCACATTGGTGTGCGCTTGCCAATTATCCAGGGCGTGACGACGACCGCGGTCTCCCCGATCATTGCGATTGGCTTGGGTGCTACCGATGGCGCTGGTGGCGTTGCTAGCTTGCCGACGATTTATGGCGCCATTATCGCCGCTGGTCTTTTTACTTTCTTTGTGGCCCCGTTGTTTGGGCGGTTTTTGAAGTACTTCCCGCCGGTGGTGACGGGTTCGGTGCTGTTGGTGATGGGTACTTCGTTGCTGGCGGTGTCTGCTAATGACTTGGTGAATTATGCCGATGGGGTGCCAGCCACCCGAGATGTGGTGTATGGCTTCGGCACCATTGTGGCGATCATTGTGGTGCAGCGTTTCTTCAAGGGTTTCTTGGGTACGTTGTCGGTGCTGATCGGCTTGGTGCTGGGTACCGGTGTTGCGCTTGTTCTTGGTGATGCCAACTTTGACGATGTAGCCACCGCCGATGCGTTCGGTATCACCACTCCGTTTTATTTCGGTGTGCCGCAGTTTGATCTGATTGCGATCTTTTCCTTGATCATCGTGATGGTGATTACCATGGTGGAGACTACCGGCGATGTGTTTGCTACCGGCGAGATTGTGAAAAAGCGCATCCGCCGCGGCGATGTGGTCCGCGCGATCCGGGCTGACGGCCTGTCCACCGTGATCGGGGGTGTGATGAACTCTTTCCCGTACACCTGCTTCGCCCAGAATGTTGGTTTGGTGCGCTTGACCGGGGTGAAGTCGCGCTGGGTCGCGGTTGCTGCTGCCGGGTTCATGATTCTTCTCGGCCTGTTGCCCAAGGCCGGTGCGATCGTGGCGTCTATTCCGTCGCCAGTCCTCGGTGGTGCTTCGCTGATCCTGTTCGCCAACGTGGCATGGGTGGGACTGCAAACCATCGCGAAGGCCGATATCTCTGATGGGCGCAACGCCACCATCGTCACCGCAGCCTTGGGCCTGGCCATGCTGGTCACGTTCAAGCCGGATATCGCCCAGGTGTTTCCGGAGTGGGCGCGCGCGTTTGTGTCCTCGGGTATGTCGATTGGTGCGATCACCGCGATCGTGCTCAATATTTTCTTCTTCCACGTGGGCAAGGATGAAGGTGCTTCTGTCTCGCGTGCCACCGGCAGGGATATAACACTTGATCAGCTCAACGCTATGGACCGTGACCAGTTTGTTGCAGCCCTGCGCCCACTGTTTAATAATGAGACTTTCCCGCTGGAGGCTGCGTGGCAGTCACGCCCGTTCGGCGACGTCAATGAGTTGCGCGCCGCGATCCAGATCGGCGTGCTCACCGCCGAGCGGGAACAGCGCGAACGCTTGATCCACGACTACCCGGCCATGGATGAGCTCCTTCTGGCAAGCGATGAGGACGCCCCCAGCATTTCTGCAGACCGCGGATCGTTCGGCCTCGATGATCTCGACGATGTTGACGTGGAGCGCGTAACGACGATCGCCGCGGAGTACCGCAATAAATTCGGAATGCCGTTTGTTGCCTACTTGGACACCAATGACACTGTGGACAGTGTTGTGGAGCAGGGGCTGCGCCGTTTAGCGAATTCCCCGGAACAGGAACACCGCGCCGTGCTCACTGAAATCATCGAGATCGCTAATGACCGCTTCGACTTATTGCTTGCCGACGCCAACCCCGTCCGTTCCGCCTGGGACCGTAAATTCACCGAAGTGGAATAGTGGATGGCGCTGTGGTTAGACCGTGTCCCTGCCGGCATCGATGCCATCGAGCGTTCCCGGTGGGTAGACCACGTTGTGGGCCAACGGGATTTGGTGCGAGGCGCTATCTAAGATGTGCATGAAATAGCCGGCAGCCACGCCCTGGGGGAAGCGGATGGCGTGGCGCAGGATCGCGCGCGGTGTGATCTTTCGCGCTGCCACCAGGGTTCAACGCCTCGAGGTTTGCCCACAGTGCCACACCTGTTGGGCGGTTAGTTGAACCGAAGTGGTCGAAGCTGACAAGCGGGGTATCGCCTAGCAGGTCCGGTGTCACGGTGCCGGATGAAACTGTGACGCAGCCGACACAGGCGCTCGTCGAGAAGCGCGGCTAGCGGCGCCTTACTCCACGCCAATCGCAGGCCCGATCGTGGGCCAGGACTTGCGCATCAACTTCTCAAACACACCCCACGTGTGTGTCCCTTCCACCAGCGGATACCAGGTAACTTCGAGGCCTTGCTTGCGCGCCTGGTCCACGAAGTGCGCGGAGCACGCATACGAGGCCATCTCAATACCCATCTGAGCATTGATGCGCGACGAAAGTGGAGCAGCATCAATCTCGCCGGGCACGCCCTGGGCCGAGCCCACAAACACCGCAGTATCGCGCAGCGCATCAATGTGCAACACCGGCGAGTGCGCAGCCCACGCTTCATCGCCAGGCAGGCCCCACATTTTGGTGGGGTCTGCCCCATTCATGGTCACCCCGGACCACGCGTAGCTAAGCCCCAGCACACCCGTGGTCGACGGGCAGCCGGAATACGAGCCCGCCGCCTTGAAACGCTGTGGGTCCAGCGACGCAATTGCCAGCGCTGGCCCGCCTGACATCGAGATCCCCGCTATAGCATCGCGGCCGGTGCCGTGGAATAACTCGTCGACAAGCGGCGGAAGCTCCCGGGTGAGGTAGGTGCTCCACTTGTTGGTGCCGGTGGCCACATCTTCCTCGTACCAATCAGCCTGCATGGAGCTAACAGACCCTTTCGGTGTGACCACGTTGACGTGTTTATCCGCGAAAAATTCCTGGTAGTTGCTGGAGTTGTACCAGCTGTAACCGCCAGCGGCACCGTCGGCACCCATCATCAAGTAGAAGGTGGGGCGCGCAGCAATGTTGTCGGGCCCGCCCGGCAGCAGAATATCATTTTTCACCAGGCGGTCCATCGACGGCGAATACACCGTAAACTCGTACACATTGCCCTCGAGGTGGCGGATGTGGCGAAATTCGGCAGGGGGTGCGTCTGGGTCCGGGAAAGTCGTGGCCGCGTTGCTCGAGCCGGAGCTTAACGACGATCCTGTCACCCCCGCCATGCCTTCAAACATGGCCGAGCCCAGCGGGCCTTCTGCCAGTTCTGCCAGCGTGATCGCAGGTGCCGCGGACAAAGGCACCGTAGAAGACAAGCTTGAGGCCGCAGCGGCTGCCGACGATGCGTCATGCGCACTCGACCCGATCGACGAGTACTGCCCATGCGGATCAGAGCTGGTAGAACTGTACGAGCGTGCTGGGGCCTGGGCGTGGGCTACCGGTGGCAGGGCGGTGCTAGCCAGTGCCGTGCTCGCTAGAACGGTGCCTGCTAGAGCCGTGGCCGCGAGCGCGGGCCGGACTACGTTCAGCAGGTCTCTCCATAGAGTTGTGATCATGAACGTACTGTACCCGGCCGCAGTTACAGCTTGAGGTAGAAGAGGGACCTCAAGGCGAGGATGTCCAAGAACGTAAACACTTTCTGGGCACACGCCGTCCGGACACGCCACTGCCTTCAGTGACCGAAATCTCTTTTTTACCTATGAGAGATACGTAGTGCCTCATGTCAAGATGAGCGCGAAATGATTGTGATGCCTGCACTGGCTATCAGCCGGATGATGGAAAACGCCACTGGGCTGAGCATCAAACGACTCGTACGAACCTTAAAGAAATACCGCAACTTCGAACTAAACATCAATGGGCAAACTATTCACGCCGCTATACCGCTACCACCCGATGTGCAAAACCTCATCAATAAGATCAAGCAAACCTAATAGTTGCGGCTATTCGGCACTAAAATGACGTAAGTCGGGAAAAACTCACTGGTCTAACGCAATGGGCCTTCCACACTCCACGCTGCGCGCGGATCATTGGGGCCCTTACCCTGCCACTGGATAATCCCGTTCTGCCGCAACGCTTGTAATGCCCTACGGGCTGAAGGGACAGAAATTCCAACTGCCACGGCTACCTCGCCAGTAGACAACGGCACCCCATGTAGATGAAGAGCAGCTAGCACCGTGTCAGAGTACTTTGGCAGCAAGCGCAAGCGATCGTCGTTAAGCTTCTGCTCAGTGGAAAGGGTAAGCAACACGCTGCCACTAGTCTGCTGATAAATCGGATCCTGAAAACCAACCCGGCGCATACCAGCAAACATCCTTCGAATACCCTCCCCCAGCTCCTGGCCAACATTCAATTCCGCCATGACACGGGCAACTAACGGGTTGCGCGCAAAACGGGCGATCGATTCCGGGCGCGATGGATCCGCCAACCCAGGAAATCGACCCGGGCTGGAAATGGAGATGCGATCAGGAAAAATCTCAAAACGAATGTGATCACCGATCAAGCTATAAGAACGGTGGATGACAGCGTTAACCAACCCCTCAAGCCACACCTCATGCGGAATCAGTGTATGTTCTTCAAAAATTCCACTTGTACCTAGACGTTTAACAGTAGGCAAAACTTCCAGAATAAAATCCTGGGCCTGCCGAATCTGCTGAGGAAGTGGCCCCTCAAACCGCTGATCCTGAACTAACTGCTGCTGATACCCCGGCAGCCGGTGAGGCTCATTCCACACCAATACCCGCACGTGAGCGTTGTGGAAACGCTGCTGCGGTTGCGGATGGAAAAGCAAGTAAGCCGCAGTGGTTACTTCCTCTTTAGCCGTAACCAGGTGGTGTGCCCGCAGGGCATCATAAGCACTGGCCGAACCGATCCGTTGTGCATACTCTTCTACTCCCACGAGCTCCTCGATTGCCACATCAGTCAAGGGTGTGGCATCAAATTGCTGTTCACCTTTGGTGTAGCGGAGCTCCAAAACTTCATCAAGATTGAGGGCACGTGTTTCATCACCAACACGAAGAAAACAATCTCCCCCCATTGTGTAATGGACGCGCGCACTTGGTTCAATAACAAATAAAAGAAGGGTTTGACCTTCGACTTCCTCTTCCCGTATGTCGACGACAACAGTTGGATCAGTGTGATCAAACGTTGTTTGCCGCAAATCATTTTCCTGCTTGGCACTCGGCTTGCCCTCGAAGTTGCCCTCACGAATACCCACGGCAATAGTGCCACCTTCAGCATTAGCAAACCCAACGATTGTTTTCGCAAGATCCCTGGGCTTGATACGAAAAGATTTCCTTTCAAACCATTGATCTTCGGGGCGGATTAACCAGTCATTCATGGCACTCATTTCACTCGAAAAATTTTCGAGTAGGTTTCGAGTAGGTGAGTTTGCGCAGATCAATCGGTGTGCAGACTGTTTCGAGTAGCTTTCGAGTAGGTTTCAAGTAGCGCGGGAACGGCTTTGGTGTGGGCTGGTTTTGCCGTGTCTGTGGTGTTGCGATTGCAAGCCTGTGCCTTGGCACCCTACGTGCTACAGCAAACGCCACAGTAAGGACACATGACACAGCCAAACAAAAGCACATTCGGTTGTCAGTTTTTGAATTTTCTCGCGCGAAAACGAGAAATGACAACCGAGGAGAACAGGGAACCGAGCCTAGAGGGACCGGGCGCGCATGGAGGGTTAAGCGTACATAGAGAAAACGAGGCAGCCAGTGAAATAACACCAGCCGCCTCGTTAAAAACTAAAGCGGTTCGGCACGAGCCTGACCGCTGTACCCCGTGCGGGGTTTGAACCCGTGTTACCGCCGTGAGAGGGCGGCGTCCTAGGCCACTAGACGAACGGGGCATTGCGCTCGCATTTGCGACGTGTTAACAGTAAATGAACACACAGACACCCCCACAAATCACCTGGACCCAGCACAGAAACGGAACAAGCGCCCGTCGTTCAGCCCTCCTGCCGGGCGGAGCGAAGCGACGCACGCACGTGCAAACGCACCCCAGCGGAAGTCTGGGGGTGCGCGATGTTGAACCGTCGCTTCGCTAAAGATGATTTCTACTGAGCTGCAGGTCGTTCGGGCGGAAGTGTCTCTGGCCCGGGTTCGTGCTCACCCGTAACCACGTCCGCAATTCTCAAGTGGTTGACTCGCGAGGCTTCAGTACATGCCGTCTTTGTGGTGCGTTCGCGGTGTCGGCGAGCTAATCAACTTCTTCGTCCGGTTCTAGCTCCTTGGCTTCCCGCATCTCTGGCGACTGTGAAGCTCGGATTATGGCTATGCCGCAGTTTCTCCGGGTTGTAGAGGTTGATCAGCATGGTTACGATTAACGCAATCCTGATCGTTTCCGATCGATGCCATCTAATCTCCTTTCTGCCAACTGGTTCATTACCACCCACCATAATCTGCACGCAGTGGGAAAATTAGGGCTTTTCAAATGCTACGAGTGGTCTTACCCTGCTACTGAAGATTTACGCTGTTTGGGGTTTTCGTACGATGTGCTGGTCGGGGGTAGAAACACGGAAGCGCACCTACCATGGTGGCGGTGCGCTGATCCGAGCGGACCCAAGCTCAACCCCGCGCCACACGTGACGCAGGGGGCTTGGCGTGCACGTTAACCATAGGCAAACCACCCTCATTCCGCGCGCGGATGCGGGATTCGGGGGTAACAGACTTCACCTATGGTTCATATAGGCTGTCTAAACGGTTTCAGACGCGTCACTCCCGGGGGTGCGGTACTCCCCCACAAAACGATCAGCTTCAGCGCGGGTTGAAAAGACATGCACGGTAACGTCGTCAAGTGCACGGAGCTTATCGACGATCGCGGGGCGCAACGTCTGCGGAAATTCCTGAGCGAACTGTTCCACTTTCGGTGATGGGTGCTCGCCTTCCCACGGCACATCGTTACGAGGCGTGCCTCGCTGCCGTTCCAGACCATCGAGCGCTGTCTCCATGGAGTAGTCGAGGAAGAACACGGTATCGCAATGATGCCTCCGCAAATCCATGGTCTGGTTGTAGGTGCCGTCAAGGATCCACTCGTCGCGGTGTTAAACGTTGAGTAGGCGCTGGCGGAACACACCACGTGACACGGGAGTCTTATCGGCATTCCAGTACAGCATGTCCATATGAGTGACCTCAATGCTGGTCAGGGCGCTGGGCTGGTTGCTGTAGTGCGTTTACCCGGTGCCTGGGACACCGAACACTGTAATCCGTTTCACGATTAATCACCTCGCCAAAACTCAGCTTGACCTTAACCAGAGTGGGCTATATCCCCGTAGTTGGTTAATTACGTGGTTTAACAAACGGGAAGGCCAGCACCTCACGGATTGTCGTTGACATCAGCAGCAACACCAGCCTGTCAATACCCATCCCCATTCCACCGGTGGGCGGGAACCCGAATTCCAGGGCCGTCAAGAAATCCTCATCGACTTCCATGGCCTCCACATCACCACCGGCGGCCAACAAAGACTGTTGTTCTAGGCGGGCGCGCTGTTCCACAGGATCAGCAAGCTCGGTGTAGGCCGTTCCCAATTCCATACCAAAAGCAACCAGATCCCAGCGCTGAGCAATCAGCGGCTGCTCAGGATCCGCCATTGTCAATGGTGAGGTTTCAGTGGGAAAGCCCGCATAAAACGTTGGGGCCACCGTGGTTGGCTCCACCAATTCGTCGTAAAGCTCCGTGACCAGATCCCCAACCGAGGAAGGCTGCAGCCCGTAGCGCTGGGCTAAGTGCTGGTAGCGCTCAAGGGGTGCAGCCAGATCGATCGTTTCTCCGACGGCTTCGGACACTGCTTCGACAACATACACCACCGGCCACGGCTTTCCCAGGTCTACGCTCGACCCATCCGGGGCGTCAAGGATGAGCGAGCCGTGGACGGCCAGGGCAGCTGCGCGCACAATTTCTTCGGTGAGCTCACGCATCGTATCCCAATCGCCAAAGGCTTGATAGACCTCGAGGGAGGTAAATTCAGGGTTGTGGGTGGCATCGACACCTTCATTGCGGAAATTACGGCCAATCTCGTAGACCTTCTCAAAACCGCCCACCACTAACCGCTTTAGATAGAGCTCGGGGGCAATCCGCAACGTCAGGTTTTGGTCATAGGCATTAATGTGGGTACGGAAAGGCCTAGCGTTGGCACCACCATGGATCGTTTGCAGGATCGGAGTTTCCGCCTCCAGGTAACCGTGTTCCTGTAACACCGAGCGCACCGCCGCGACCGCTTGGCAGCGGGCAATAAATATGCGGCGCGCATCAGGGTTGAGCGCAAAATCCATGTGACGCAGCATCGCACGAGTGTGAGGATCTGCCGAAGCCACCATGGGCACCGGGACAAGACATTTCGCCGCCATTTCCCACGACTGCACCAGCAAAGAAGGATGCCCCGTACGCGAAGTACCATGGGTACCGGTGACAGAAATAATGTCGCCACGACCTACCCAACGACGAAAATCAGTATGGGCGGGCTGTGTAGCACGCTCCACAATAAGCTGAAGCTCGTGTTCGCCTTCAACGATGTCAGCGAAAATAACCCCACCGTGGTTACGGATATAGCGAACCCGACCTGTGACTGACACGGTGCCCTCGCGGAGTTGATCCTCGCTGGGTTGATCAAGCTCAGCGTTACGCGGCACCCGTGCCGGGTAGGGCTCATGGCCAGTGGCACGCATCTGCTGGACTAACCCATGCCGGTGTTTTTGTAGTGGCGATAGTTGGCGTGGCGCCAAAGCGGGGCGCAATGCTTCCTGTTCAATCTGCTTAATAAGCTCCGGTTGTCCAAGCGCTGTGGTTGTGCGGGCACCTCCGAGGGGGAGGAAACCTTCTCCAGCCGCAAAACTAATAAGGCAGCGCGCGGCATGGAAAGAATCCATCACCCCAAGGTAGCGCGGCACCCACTCCGGCTGGTACTTCACATTCGACTGATACAGGCTATAAATCTGCCACCACCGTGAAGACAGCACAAGAAACTTAAGCAGCAGTTTCTGTAGTGGGCTTGCCCCTAACATGGCACCGCGTGTCAGTGCTTCACGGAAGGTGACAAAGTTGAGGGAAAAGCGCTCGATTCCTAGCTCAGGGCCTTCGGTGGCAAGAGTTGAGACCATAAGCTCAGTAACGCCGCTGACTGCTTGGGGGCTGCGCAGCATCACATCGAGGGAAACACCCCGGCTGCCCCAGGGTACAAACGTTAATACCCCCATAGGTTCTCCCTGTGCGTTCCGGGCCATCACCACCACGGTACGGGGATCGCGCGGATCCCCGACTCGCCCCGAGGCCATTGTAAAACCGCGTTCTTTTTCCGTACGCCAGCTGGTGACCACATGGCGGAGCTCGGCTAGTGCCTCTGCGGACATGTCGCCTTGGCGGGTAATGGACACGGTGTACCCGGCATTTTTTGCCGCAGCTGAGTCGCGGCGGACCTCCGGTAAATTTTTCAACCGAAATTTCTCGGTAGAGATAACAGCTTCATCGCCTAACCTGGCAATGCTCATCCCCGCTTGTTGGTAGACACGTGCTCCCACATCTGAGGTGGAAGCCACTGAAAGAATCCAGCCATTATGTGTGCCAATTTTAATCCACTGGTTAACTGCGTCCGTCCACGACGCCTGCCTACCAATGGGGTCTCCCGCTGCTACGGCCACACCACCGATGAGCCGAAAAGACACAGCTGCCTGGCCATCGCGAGAGAAAATTGTGGAGCGGTCATCGTTCGCTGCGAAATAGTCCAGGGACCCTGGCGCATCCGACGCAGCTATGATTCGACGCAGAGCACGATATTCATCTTCCGTAGCTGGTTTTGCCGCAGGAACCCGCAGCAAAACCCGCAGCGCGTTAAGCACTGCCAGTGCCGAAACAGCATGGCTGATAAAAGTGATCCAGCCAGGTGCAACGGTTTGCACGGTCAAAGCATCTGTGGTGGCGTTGATACTCAGCGCGGTATCAAAGGCAAGAAGCACCCCATAGCCCGGCCCGAAGCCTGTGAAGAACAGCAACAACAACCAGGTAATAACTACTGATAGCCCAAGCCCTGCAACAAGGGCTCCAAGCGCCGCATACTTGCTGCGCCGCAGCCGGGCCGGAAAATCTTTAATAGCTGTTGCAGCGCACCATAACCAGCCGAATGCAGCGACAAGGCTGATGACCGTATAGACAATGTCTCTCGGTGTGTAGCTGTACAGCCCCACCAACATTGCCCCGCCGTAGCCAAGGCTCACTAGCGCAGACATTCCCGGGAAGAGAGCTATATAGGTGATAAAGGCAGCTCTCAAACCGCGTAACATCCCGGAGACAAGCAGGCTTGTAATCACCAATAGGACAAGTGTTGGGAAGGCAGGCAATCCGGCAAGGAAAAAGACTGTGTAGATTGCATCTACCAATTTTGGATTAATCTCGCCCAGGATTATGCCCACAGCCAACCACAACACGCTTAACTGTGCAGCACCAAGAATGAGGTGTGATTGCCAATGAGAACGCATTGGTTAATTCTAACGCCGAGTAACCCGCCAAGCTCGCATTGGGACACACTTCAAGGAAGCTAGAGGAAGGGCTGGACCAAATGAGGTTTGGTTAACGGAAACATGTGATGCGAAGGCACCACTTCAACCCGATCTGCTTGTAGGGTCTTGGCTAACTTGAGTTGTTGGCCCACAAACGCGGAATCCCAGTTGGAGTTGCTGATCAGCATGGTTGTTTCGATCCCGGAAGTTGAACCTGCATTAATTAGTTCTCCTACGGCGTGCTGTTTTGGCCGGGATAAGGCAAGATCTGTAAGCCATGAACGGGTATTTGGCACTCCTGCGTATGCTCGCCAACTGTCCTTTCCTGCCACGTATCCGGCTGCGGTAGCTAGGCTGCGCGCAAGGGGCAACGCGATGCCAGCCACAGGAGATATAAGTTCAACATAGGCTTTTCGACGCTTCGCCTGCCGCATAATCGCATCGGCGCGCGGCGTCGGGTGGTGCCTGTGATCGGGCAGGATTGGTTCGGTCGGGTCTACTAACACCACCCGGTTGACCTCGTCGGGAAAGCGTAACATCCATTCGATAGCGAGAAGCCCACCCAAGGAATGCCCAAACAGATTCACTTGCTCAGAAGGTACGGCGATCTGGTTACGGATGGCCTCAAGTGGTTGAGTCAATAGCGGATCACCTGTCCACATCGGCCCGGTTACCTCGTGGGAAGCGGGAAAGAGCCGGTGGTAGTCAGTAGGCAGGCATCCCCATGCGGGAAGAAGAATCCACATCTTTTGCATCGTAGCTAAACAGCAACCACATACTGGCAACGGTTGTGGCAGCCACCCCAATTTGGACACGCTGGCTGTAACCGACCGGGAAGCCGAACGCCTCGCCGGACAACAAAACTACTGTGGCTACTAAGTAGACAACCATTAAGGCAACAAACCAAGCCCGATAATGGTGTAACCGCACGGCTAGGAAAGCAGCAGTTACTACCATGAGCATCTGCATGCCAGCAACCGCCACGGAGGCAGCCACGTGCACGGTGAGCCCCGTCTGCCCGGTGCAGGAGGGAAGGGACTCCGCGCACCGAAGCGGAAAGGCCACATCCAGGAAAGTGAACAGGGCCTGTCCAGCTAGTGCGAAAAGGAGTAGCTTGTGGGCAATGCCCAGGCGGGGTCGGTGTAGACACCAGAGCAGTCCTGCTCCAGCGAAACTACAAAGGGCCCAGATCACGTCACTCGTCGCAAATATTCGGCGGTAAGGGCTGCTCAACGCCGAATACTCAGACAGATAAGAGACTGCGGGCGATAGAGGAAAACCCAGCAGCGCCTCATGAATAAAGGTAGAGTACGCGACCGCGCCAAGCAGCATTACTGCGGCGGAAGCAACTTTAAACATCTTTGCACCTTAACCAGCCTGGTGCCGGGATACAACTATCTCAGGCTATTCGAACAGTGGGGGTCTACGGTGATACTTGCACTTTTTGGGTTGGGCACGATAGTCAACTTGATACCACAACAGTGCAGGAAAGTACACCTCCCCCACCGAGAACTACACACGCGAGCTTGTCGACGCCGTCCCTGGCCTTCACCTTAGTTTTTAACCGGTGCGTATTCTTCTCAACGTAGTAGTGGGGTGTGAAAACGATTTTTAAAGAAAGCAGCCGCTTAATTGTGGCCCGTATTGGAGATAGGACGCGATGATGGCGGTGGAGGGTGGGCGACTACCGGTTTATCGCCAGCATTCACGACGAGGAAATCACCATTATTACCGTTAACCTTGGCCACCGGCGCAGTCTGTACGACTGATGTGCCTTGACTTAGCAAGGATCAGTGATACTCACCAGCCGGCTCGTTTCTTTATCACCCCGGTGTGTGTTTCCGCACAGTGGTACCCCGTACGGGATTTGAACCCGTGTTACCGCCGTGAGAGGGCGGCGTCCTAGGCCACTAGACGAACGGGGCCTTGTGCTCGCATGTGCGACTTGTTAACAATAAGTGAACGCACAGTATTCACACAAATCGTCAGGTGGCAGGCCAAAACGGGACGCGATTATCAAGTGGCTGACTCGCAAGACTTCCGGAGGCGGAAACACAGCAACGCACCTACCCCTAAGGGTCCTAAGGGGTCGGTGCGCTGTGCCGAATGTATCCAAGCTCTCCCCCGCGCCACACGTGATGCAGGGGGCTTGGCGTACGAATCCACCATAGGCAACCCGCTAGTACTTTGATAGGGGTACAAATATTCAGGGGTGCCACTATTCATCTTCAATTCATGTTGGCAGCTGATGAAGTCCCAGAAGTGCCACCTGCGGGGGTGCGTGCCTGCACAAGAAAGTCATCGGCCTCAGTGCGGGAAGAAAAAACGTGGACAGTAACCCCGTCAAGAGCTTGGAGCTTATCGACGATCGCGGGGCGCAACGTACGCGGGAATGCATGGATAGACTCCCACACCTTCGGTGACGGATGCTCCCCTTCCCAGGGGACGTCGGCACGCGCTTTGTTGCGCTGCGCCTCAAGGCCACCCAACGCAGTTTCGACGGGATAATCCAAAAAGAACACCGTATCGCAATGATGCAGACGTAGATCAATGGTCTGGTTGTAAGTGCCGTCGATAATCCACTGCTCACGGTGCAAAACGTTAAGCAGGCGGGTCCGGAACACTCCCCGACTAACAGGTGTTTTGTCCGCATTCCAGTACAGCAAGTCCATGTGTGTCACTTCTATTCCGGTGATATCACTGAGCTGATTGCTGAAGTGGGTCTTGCCCGTTCCGGGTGCACCAATAACCAGGATCCGTTTCACGCCTTCGTCCCTTTCCCATCACGTTGCTGGTAGCGCCAAGCTACAAACAGCGGGCATCAACCAACACTGCTCGTAGACAATACCAGTACAGGCTGTACCCCAACTGGGCCACATCAAAGCCCGAATCACTGAGCTCAGCGCACACGTACGGTTTGACGTCGGTTGGGCTTTCCGATGGGTCCAAGCTAAGAGGAAATCCGGTGCCAGGCGCTCAACCCTCCGACTGCTAGGCCACCCAAGCCCGCTACCGCTGGATTCACGATTACGATCTTGCCCGCCCGATCGCCATCATCGGCATGATTTGGGCTATGTCAATTGCTTCACACTTTACTCCGGCCTTTTACTCAGACAAGTGGTACCCCTCTGCAATGCTTGCGGTACTCGTCGGAGTGTCCACTGCAATTATTCTGACTAACGGCCCGCAGCTGGCCACTTACTATGGTTACGGAATGCACGCGACGAACATCCTACTACTGGGTTTAGCACACGAACCCTCCGCACCAAGGTACGACGGAAAGTCTTAACCTCATGCTCGAAAGAGTTATTAAGTACCAGCCTCATGGTCCCGCCCTCGGGTAATACGGACACGAGGTGGCACCCTCAGTTGCCTTAGCCAAAACACGCCATCAGTCATCACAAGCGACGATACGCACCCCTTCGCTCACCCCCCTTTCGCTAAACGCGATCCAGAACTCGAAATTGGCAGTCGTCGCAGGATGCTACTTCCTATCCTTCACACCCCAATAATAAATGACCAGGGGTCTGCCCTTTTCATTGTTGGTTCACGTTCTGCGAGGTGGTGGCGGGTATGGCAGGATGATGGGCGTTGGTGTTTCAACTCGGGGGAGGACCTATTGCAACGTAGAGGTTTTTCTGTTGTAGCTAGTGTTGTTTGTGCTGGTGTGTTGTCAGCATGTTCTGGTGTGTTGGGTGGGCCGGGTACGGTCACAGTGCCCGAGCAAGGAACGACAGAACACGGTGCTGGGACAGAAGCCGGTGCTGCTGGGACTCTGGGTGAAGCATCACATCCTGTGGCGCCGAAAGCTGATGCGTTCCCTTTCGATTCCGGCAGCATAAGGATCGGCCCGTTCGATCCGGACGAGTTGTATCCTGACGTGTTTGATCCATGTCAGGAAATCTCAACAGAAGAGATCGAGGAACGAGGCTTCACCACAGACGGAATCACCATGTCAGAAGGGTCGGGCTCACTTTTGGGGTGTACTTTCATCGCGGGTCCGCAACACCCGAAAATTGTCTTCACTGTGTATGGAAACCTAGCAAGCAAGCAAGACCATATTGATGGTGGGGTGTATTCCCATGAGGTGGAATCCGACGTCTTGGACGGAGTGTTTGAGTACGTCATGGAGACTGACGGCCCACGTATGTGCCGTATTGGGATCGAAACCGAACGCGGAACCATCGGAGTCATCGCTAACGGTGACTATTACGGCACATCGAAAGAACAAGCATGTGCAAGTGCACTGCAGTTACTTGAATCATTCACACACTAGCGAGGCATTACTGCAATCTCACACAAACACGGAGCTGGGATCTATTCTTGTGTTGTTGGTTCAAGTGCTGCGTGGTGGTGGCGGGTGTGGCAGGATGGTGGGCGTTGGTGTGTCAACTCGGGGGAGGATCCAGTGCAACGGATGACTATTGCTACGACAGTTATTGCTGTGTGTGTCGGATGTTCTGGTGTTTTGTCGGGGTGTTCTGCTGTCATAGGTGAGCCTGATAGGTCCACTGTGGCCGGACAGGAGGCGACGACAGAACACAGTGCTGGGACAGAAGCCGGTGCTGATGACGTGGGTGAAACATCACAGCCTGTGGCGCCGAAAGCTGATGCGTTCCATTTTGATTCCGGCACGATTCAGATCGGCCCGTTTGATCCGGACGAGTTGTATCCTGACGTGTTTGATCCCTGTCAGGAGATCTCGGTGGAAGAGATTGAGGAGCGAGGCTTCACCACAAACGGAATCACCATATCGGTTGGGGCTGGCACTCTACTTGCGTGTGCTTTACTCAATGGTCCGCAGCTGCCTAATGCTGCATACTCTGTATATGGAAACCTCGCCACCAAACAAAGCCATATTGATGCCGGGGTCTACGACCATGAGGTGGAATCCGATGTCTTAGACGGTGTGTTCAAGTACACCATGGAGGAAGATCCTCCGCTGACATGTCGTATCGGAATCGAAACCGAACGCGGAACCATCGGGGTGATCGCTGATGGGGATCACTACGGGATTCCGGTAGATGCGCTTTGTTCGGTAGCACTGCAGTTACTTGAATCGTTCACACACTAGCGAGGCATTACTGCAATCTCACACAAACACGGAGCGGGGACCTATTCTTGTGTTGTTTTGTTCACGTGCTGCGTGGTGGTGGCGGGTGTGGCAGTATGGTGGGCGTTGGTGTTTCAACTCGGGGGAGGACCTATTGCAACGGATGACTATTGCTACGACAGTTATTGCTGTGTGTGTCGGATGTTCTGGTGTTTTGTCGGGGTGTTCTGCTGTCATAGGTGAGCCTGATAGGTCCACTGTGGCCGAGCAGGAGGCGACGACAGAACACGGTGCTGGAACAGAAGCCGGTGCCGCTGGGGCTCTGGGTGAAGCATCACAGGCGGTGGCGCCGAAAGCTGATGCGTTCCATTTTGATTCCGGCAGCATAAGGATCGGCCCGTTCGATCCGGACGAGTTGTATCCTGACGTCTTTGATCCGTGTCAGGAAATCTCGACGGAAGAGATCGAGGAACGAGGCTTCACCACAGACGGGATTACCTTGTCAGCAGGCGCTGGCACTATTTTGGGATGTACGTTTATCGCAGGTCCGCAACACCCGAAGGTTGTTTTCTCAGTGTATGGGAACATTGCGACGAAGCAGAAGCACATCGATGGTGGGGTGTATTCCCATGAGGTAGAATCCGACGTCTTGGACGGGGTATTTGAGTACATCATGGAGACTGACGGCCCACGTATGTGCCGTATTGGGATCGAAACCGAACGCGGAACAATAGGCGTTGTCGCTAACGGTGACTATTACGGCACACCGAAAGAACAAGCATGTGCAAGTGCACTGCAGTTACTTGAATCATTCACACATTAACGACATATAACTAGGGGGATATGATGCTGAACTTTGATCCAGTGGAGGTCTTGGCGGCTGCACAGAAACTCGAGACATCCGGGCAATTTCCGATCAGCAACGAAGATATAGTATCGATATTTGCTGATCTAACCTATTCTTCGGTGTCGGGGTTGTCGGAGGTGGGGCAGATGCATGCAACTATTCTGTCAACTAACGGGCAGGAGTCGGTGCAGGCGTTTACTGATCGGTTTGTTAATGCTGCGACGACGTTACGCCGCAATGTTGCTGATGTGGTCAATGGGGATGAGGCGTTTGCTGCCGCGCTGGAGGCGTATCAGCATAGTGTTTCTGTAGGTGCTCAGCTTGGTATGCGGGGGTTGACCAGCTCGCCACTTGCGGATATCCCTGTTGGCAGTATCACCAACACGGATACCCAACCTTTGGTGGTGGTCCCACCTGTGGTTGTTCGCCCACCGTCACTTGTGGTTTTGGCGGGGCAGTTCGCGAGTACGAATCACGGTGTTCCAACCTCAATGGCTGGTGACTGGACGAGTCTGGCATCAAAAGTCCGTTCTGCTGCCGATAGTCTTAATGAAGTACTCGGTGATCTGGAGAGCTCCGCTGAGACTGAAGCAATCCAGTTGGCGATGGCTACGATCCGCACGATCCAGTCGACGGGGTATACGTTTGCATCGAATGCGGATAGCTTGGCCACTAATACCACGAGTTTGGCAACAGCAGGCCAGGCTCAGGCGCAGCAGGTGGCCCAGGTCGCTTATCTTTATGGGCTGGCGAATGCGACAAGTCCTGTGTTGGCGCGCACGATTGAGCAGTCGTATCTCGAGTCGTTTCCGCCTGCGATGACGACTACTTTGGGCCCGGCGTTGCCCAGTGTTGGCCAGTTATTACCATCGATGGATGATCCTCATGGTGGTTCGGCAGGAGAAGTTGGCCCTCGTGGTCGAAACCCTGGTAGGTCGCTGCCGGTGTGGGAAGATACTGCGTTGCCTGCGGTTGTGCAGGATGCGATGGAGCATTATGGGATGGGGGAGGCGGCACGGATGCGTGATCCGCAGGAACTTGCTGCTGAGTTTCAGCGCAGCGGGGCTGACACGTTAGATGCGGTGATGGCCGGGCATGTGCCGACTTCTACGGCTGCAGCTTCGGCTGCTGCGCCTGTGTTGCCACCACCACTTCACCCGGGGGCGCATTCTGGTGCTCTGACACCACCAGCATCACCAGCGACACCTGCTACAACTCCTGCTGCCGGTCAGTTTGGGGCGTTGCCTCCTTCTGGGACTGCTATGGCGCACACCCGGCCTGGCACACGCCTGGGAACAACCGGCCCAGGTGCGGGTGTGGGTGCACCGGGTGCAGCAGGGGTAGTACGGCCGGGAAGCGGGCCAGGTTCTGGGGTTCGCCCCTTGACCACCGGTATCGGCGGTCGAACCGTCGTCGGCACCGATAGTGGTGGGCGCGCTGGTGGAGGTAAGCCACCGTCCGGTGCCGGTTCCGGTGGTCTAGGCGGTCACGGTAGTAGTGGTGTGAGTCGGGGTTCTGCTGGTGGCCTGGGGGCAGGTTCATCGGCACACGCTGCTCATGGTGGTACACCCGTTGGTGGGATGATGGGTGCAGGCCGTGGTGCAGCCGGTACGGCAGGTGGCCGTCGTGGTAATCACGGGTCGGGGTCTGTACGTGGAATAAAAACCAGTGCCGTGGAACGTGAAGGCAATTTAAAAGCCCTGCTTGGTGAAGGCCCCGAAGTCATCCCCGGTGTCATCGGCGCATGGGTACGAGAACCCCGCACCGACCGCTAACAACCAACCGCTAAGAGCCATCTTTTGCAAGTCACCCGCGCTGGCAGCCAGTCGGGTTTGCCGTACTGGTCGGTGCTACCTGCGCCGAGCAAGCTCCAGTACGTTGTGAGACCAGTGCGGTGTTGACCCTGGACTCCCCTATTTTGGTGGATCCAACGATGCGGTTATCGTTGTGCTATCGCGGGTGTTCATGCAGGTCAGAATCACCGAGATTCTAACGGGAGCTTCCTGGCCCTATATAAGTGTCGGGTGGGGTCAACCTTGTCACTGCTTTATAAACGAGTTCATCAGGATATTGGCCCAATTTCATCCGCCGGTGAAGAAGCATGCCTTCGTACAATGCGTCAAGAACATAGGTTGTTTCCTCGTCGAAGTAGCGCCCAATTATCTCTCGCGAAGCACGTGTCCATTTATCAAGAATGAGTCTGTAGCGCGGGCGACGCAGCGAGATACTGTACAGTTCGCTGCCTACTCCTGCGGGAAATCGTGCGTCTGCGGGAGCTGTCAACAATTTCACCACGCTACGTCGCGCACTCTCCAAGTCGGTTGCGTCTGCAAAGAAGGACTCATACGACTCTAGGGTGCTGGTGGCGTAGCAGGCCATTGCTTCAATAAGTAAGGTCTCACGGTCATTAAAGTGGTGAGTAATCGCCCCCAACGACACCCCTGCTATGTCAGCGACCCGTCGTAGCGTAGTCCCCTCCATGCCATCACGATTCAAACTCATTATGGCGGCTTCGATGATCCGCTCACGCTTGGTTGTTTCGGATGGCGAGGGCATGCCCTAAATCGTAGCTGAATTCGCCTCGGGATTCTCTAGCTTGTCTTCCTTCGTGATGCCCTTGCCCGAGAAAATCTTGATTAGGCCGAACAGCGCTACGACTGCCCAGACCGCCTCAACAACGAACAAACCGGGGTTGAATGGGGAAATAGCCGTGTAGACGAACCCGAGCGCCCCAAGGAAGTTCAGTCCTTGATAGATCGGTGAATCAGCAGTGATGACTTCGAAGTTAAGCAGGCCGTAGGCGATGACAAAAAACACACCCGCGATAAGGCCTATTTCAGTAGAAAAAACTAAGGATTCCATGAAACTTCAGACTTTCTTTTCTGTAGCGAAAATGAGGTGGATGTAGTTCTATGCCTGCGAGGCTGATGGTGTTTGGGGCTGTGTAGGCCGGTCCGCCCGCTTTCTTCGGCGGAAAATTTTGATGATGCCGTACAGGCCCAACAAGCTCCAGATCAGCTCAGTGAGGAAGACACCCAGATTAAGTGGTGAAAAGGCCGATGCAGCAAGGAAGGCTGCGCCAGCGAAATTACTGAACTGGTAAGCATAAGAGTCGGGAGTCCATTTCCCCAGGTTGAGCATGGCGAATGCGAATAGCAGCACCGCTGAGGCGATGAGGCCGAAGAAGACCATCGGAGACATCCCGAGAATCAGTGTGTCGGACATAGTCGTCGTTGCCTTTCTAAGCAGAATGTATGCGTGACTAGGTGATTCGGAGCTTCTCCGGCAGCTTCGACGAACCAATGGGAAAAGGATTCATCTTCCGAAACACTTACTTACCAATCTAAGGCAGACACTTAAAAATTTAGGATTACAAGACCCGCCCGGACAGAACATGTGTTTTTCTCGCAGGTAGCACCTTTTGTCGGGGCAGAACAATTGTTTTGCATGGCTCTTATTCCGCAGATCATTAGAATGGAAGGTAGCTCAATTCGACGTTCTCCGGCGGTCGCCTACGAGCCTGAAATTGCTTCCCTAGCCATTTGGAGGACACCGTGTCAGCTTCTACAAAGAGAGTGGATCCAGATATCCACGATGTAAAAAAGCACGTCCCACCCGGACGGAAAAGAGCCCCCTTTTTCCGGTACATTCGCATCAATCTTCCACACCTTACCCGGGCCGTCCTCCTTTTCGTCATCGGTTTGCTCGGAGTCTGTGCGTTTTATGTCTCCGCCCAGGACTTTGACATCTTCGTTGGCAGTGACACAGTCCTCTACTTCGTGGCAGGCCTCTCTCTAGCATTCGTCCTCTACGGAATGATCTTCTATAAGCAGCGAGTGTGGGATTTTGGGCTTCTTCCAGCTTTCGCTGCACTGTTTACATACGCTGGTGGGTTGTTCGGCACCGCCCCCTACGTGTGGAACGGTGCCGAACTATATACCGCAGCAGCGTGGAACACCATGATGTTTTGTGGTTTCGGCTATCTGCTTCTGCGCTGGGCTATTGGATACGGTGTCCTAGTTGCCTACCCTGACTCACAAGGATTTGAGGATTAATCATGATCACCGACTTTCCAGTGTGGTTGCGCATCGAACATTTTGTGAACATTTTGTTTGTCACGCTTTTTATCCGTAGCGGTATTGAGATTCTAGGCACTTTCCCTAAACTTCACAGCTCGGTTCATACTCCTGCGGGCAAACAGTGGGCGCAGTTCACCGTTAAGCAAAAACGGCGCAAGAAATACTACCCCGTCGCTGGTGAATACGATGACTATCATCCGATAGTCTCGCTTCCCGGTCACGGTGCTCTTGGGCAAGGGCGCTACTGGCACTTCATTTCCGTCATCGGCTGGGTCACCCTCATGGTGATTTATTGGGCTCTGCTCCTGTTGACTGGGCAGTGGCGCCGCTACTGGCCAGAAGACCTTTCCGTGTTTGCTCAAGCGTGGGAGGATATGGTCAGCTATCTTGCTTTCCAGATTCCTCCTGCTATGGAGGGTTACCCGTTTAACGCAGTTCAGCAGCTGTCCTACGGTTTTGTGGTGCTGATCTTGCCACTGTTCATGATGATTACCGGGGCCTTCCAGTCACCGGCGATTAATAACCGTTTTCCCCGTATTTCTAAGGCGATGGGTGGCCGCCAGGTAATCCGCACTCTGCATTTTTGGGGTTTGATCGCATACATCGTGTTCATCATTATCCACGTCGCGATGGTGGTTATGCATGGCTACGGGCATGAAGTGTCCAAGATGGTCTTCGGCCACGCTGATCGTCCGATCGCCGGTGGCGTCATCTTTACCACCGGGCTTGCATTCATCGTGTTATTCCATGTGTGGGCCACGAAAACATCGATGGACAATCCTCGCCTTGTTGAGAAGATTCACAACGTTGTTGTCCGGCCGTTGACACGCACGCTGCGTAAGATGCCTGCCCAGCCCACTCCGTACCGTGATGAGCAGATCACTCCGGCAAGTGAGCACCGCGCGTCAGGAATGCCCCCTGCAACGGAGGCCTATATGGCCTTGGTATGCAACGACTATGACGATGACTACGTACTTGAGATAGGAGGATTCGTCGAAAAGCCTATGCGGTTAACCTTGCCACAGCTGCGTGAACTGGCAGACGGCTATTCTCAGAACACAGTACACCACTGTGTGCAGGGCTTTTCCTCTGTTGGTGCGTGGGATGGGGTGCCATTGCACAGGATTTTAGACCTGGTCAAGCCACTCGACGGTGCTACCGATGTGGTGGTGCACAGTTTCCAGCATATGACGCGTGACGACGACCTCTACCGCGGCTCTTACTACTACGAAACCATGCCGATGGAAGAGGCGGTCCAGCCTCAGTCCTTGATCGCGATTGGTTATGGCGGGGATGAACTGCCGATTAAAAACGGTGCGCCGATGCGTTTGCGCCTTGAAACTTCTACCGGTTTCCGCTCCGCAAAGTGGCTCGACCGCATCGAAGTGGTCAATCGTTTTGACATAGTGGGCAACGGCAAAGGTGGCTTCTTCGAAGACACCGACAGCTACGACCGCCTGCAGATGATCTAAGAAGGTGTGAGATTCATGGTAGGACCCAAATACGACGACATGATGCTTAACGACGATCAAGTTGGCCGGGTGCGCGACTATATCAAGCACATTAACTTTCACCTTGAGGGTGCTACACCGGACGACTTTGAAATCAACCGGCGGGCACGCTATCTCGGCTATATGTTCCAGCAGGAGGATTTGGAGTCTTTTGGTGTTGGGCTGAAATGTACCAAACCCGGGATGGAAGGCCAGAACACGTTTATTCGGATGAGCCGTGAGCAACTTCTTGGCGTGGATAACCCGCAGATTCTGCCGGTGAACCAGCCTGTTTTAGCTGCTGAGTCGATGACATTGAATCGTTTCTATGACACCCCGGGTGGCCCTACGCGCACTGGTGTGGACACCTTTGATTCTGATGAGGGTCTTCCCGGAGGTGATATGGACCTGGCAATGGTGGAGCAACAATTAGCCGATATCATCGCTTTTCACAACGGCGAACCGGTGCCCGGCGAACAAGAGATCCTTGACTTACGTATTTTCTGGGGTTCCCTGCTTGCCGGCCGCTATAGCCGCCTGAAGCATTTTCAAGGTCTTGGCCAGCTTTCGGTTGAGCAGGAAGAGCGTCTTAACCGGCTCGAGTCCGAAATTAATTCAGTCTCCGAGATTCTCGAATCTTTGGAGTTAGCCACTCTCGAGACACTGAAAACTACCCCACGCCGCGACGGATAAACCACATCGGGCCTCTCAACAGCTGATTTATAACACCTTGAGAGGCTGGGGCATAATTAGTAGCTATGTCCGCTGTGCCACCCAAGCCCGCTACCCGCCGGATTCACGGATACGATCTTGCCCGCGCCATCGCCATCTTCGGCATGATTGCCGCGCACTTTACTCCCGCTGTTTACCCAGGCGACTGGCTCTCCAACGGCTACCCTTCGGCACTATTTGCTGTACTCGTTGGAGTGTCCACAGCGATTATCCTCACGAACCGCCCGCACCTTGCCACCTCCTATGGTTATGGAGTGCGCGCAACTCTGATCCTGCTGCTTGGTTTAGCACTTTCTTTATGGCCCAGCATGATTATGGTCGTGCTGACAACAATCGCAATCGAGATGCTTGTGTTGGTACTCATTCACCACTGGTCATCGCGCCGACTCGTGATCACCCTGGCGATATTGATTCTGGCTGGTCCCGCAGTTAAAGCTCTGGCCACCGTGTTTAGTTATGAGCCGCTGATCGGTGGGGCCTATCCCCTCCTCGCGTGGATTGCTTACGGTGTAGGTGGCATCCTTGTCCATCGACTTCTGCAGGCGCATAAGAATATAGCGTTGGTGCTAGTTGCGGTGGGATTTCTCGCGGTCGCTGCTGCGTACCCCTTCCGAGCTTCCTCGAAAGATACTAGTGGTGTTAGCACGGCCATGTACTCACCCTCTCAACCCGTGGAAGCGAAGGATTTCACGGACTCAAAAGACTTCATTGAGCCGAAGGCTCCGTCTGCATTGCTAGATTATTTCGCAGTCAATGCTCACTCTGGTGGGCTCTTCGATGTTCTTACCACCCTGTTGGGTGCAGCGGGCATGATCGCACTATGTGTATTGCTGTGTCGCTGGATCCCACTGGTCTTTGTCACTTATCCGTTGCGCGCAATCGGCACGATGCCGCTGACGATTTACACGTTGCACGTGATCACTGAGCCTCTCTTAACGCACGTGTTTGGCAACGAGTTTGGCCCTTCCAAGAAACCGGACACAACCGGGCAGTACGTTCCCGACATGCCGTGGGAAATCTACCAAGACAAGGTCGCACACTCGGTGGACTACCCAACGTTGTGGGACAAGGAACAGCTATGGTGGGACGGCTTCTACCAGGACAAACCGGCACTTTTTATCGATGAGCCATCCCTCCAAACAGGCGAATTTCTCGTCACCGTCATCGTCGCTGTGGCCTTTGCAAGTTTGTGGAAAATCTGGCTCCGCCAGGGCCCGCTTGAATGGGCACTGGCCGCTACCGTGCGCCGCGCGATTAAAGTGCACAGCGCCGATCTTTCTCGCGGTGCTACATCTTCTCAGCGCCTTGAGCAGCAGTGACAAGCTCCTGGACTCGGGCCCGAACAGACGACGGTATCCTGTCATCCTCAAGGTTTAAAAAGCCCTGAACAATCAGGTTGCGTGCTGAATCTTCGTCCATCCCAAGCGCTTTGAGATAGTCCAACTTTTCGTCGTCAATCATGCCCACAGAGGCCTCATGCGAAAGCTGCGCACCGGCCACCTGCGCGTCTAGCGCCGGGACGGAAAGGATGCCACCACCGTCGGCAAGCAACAAGCCGTCGCACTCTAGGAAACCGCGCACGTCGGATGTAGTGCTGCGTAAAGTGGACTCATTGTGGATGGTGCCACCATCGGAAACCATCCGCGAAACAATCTCCGCCTGCGCTCCCTTACCGACCAAGACGGTGTCGCTCTTCATGGTTCGGGTGGTACCTGCAGGCGCGAAAACAATGGAGTGCTCCGTGCAGGAGGAACCCTCCCCTAGTTCCATCCGCGACGTGGAAACAGAATCTTTCAGCGCTGATACGGCAATCGATACCGAACTGATGGCCGCATTTTTCCCGACCTTTGTGCAGTCATAGCTGTGCACGCGCATGTTCTTGCCCCAACGATCCACATCAACCGAGCGGACCTTAGCACCGTCGCCCACAAACGTTTCCGCTACAGACACATGGGTGCCCTGTGTCAGCCCGGGTGCTACTGCAGAGCCAGACACCGAATCCACAGTGGCGTTAGCGCCAATGACGGTGATGTCGTGGACAAATTGGCGTTCTTGAGGAACAGTCATCACAGTAAAAGACTGCCTCGGCATGGTCACCTGCGCGCCGTCTTTAACCCACGTGAATGTTCCCAGCGGGTCACGCGATGATTCAAACGCGCGACGCAGCACTTCGTCCTCGTCGGGCTCAATTAAGCTAAACATTAATTCTTGCACCCACGGGTACGTTGTCAGCGCCTGGGCCAGGGGCATGACCAGGACATCCTCATCACGCGATTCCAGTGCCTGAAAATCGTGATCAACAAGTACGGATGTGGATGCACGGTTCTCAACCGGACTCCAACCCACGGATTCCAGCAAGTTAGTAGTGACAGAGGCAGGGCCTAGATTCTCGGGCGAGTTTACCAGTGAGGTCGACATTTCAAACACTCCTTGTGTTTTCAGATTGATGGTGTGGACGTGCCAGTTGTTAGCTGTTCCTCGTCTCTACGAGGCATCTCTATGAGGCATATTTATGAGGCGCTGCGTGTCCGGTATCCGCGGGTGCGGATACTCTCGAACATCTCGTGCGCATCCCCGGCAGCAACGATGGTGCCGTCAACCATCATGTGGGCGACATCGGCATCGATGCCATCGAGGATAAATCCGGTGTGAGTGATCACCAGACCAGAGCGTTGTCTGCCTCGAGAATCCTTAGAATCCAGAAGCTGCGAAATCGCCTTGCCAACCGTGTCTACCTGTTCTAAGTCCACGCCGGACTCTGGTTCATCGAAAAGACACAACGCGGGAGACTGCAACGCAAGCTTCAACACTTCAAAGCGTTTTGTCTCCCCACCCGAGAAACCAACATTCACGTTACGTCCAATCAGGTGAGAAAGCTGCAACTTCCCGGCAATCTCTTCTAGTGATTCCGTCGCGCCAATCGCCGCTGCCAGATTCTTTACCTGCACTCCCTGCAGCGAGGGTGGCCGCTGGTAGGCAAGGCCGATTCCTGCCTCAGCACGCTCTTCGACGGGCATGTCCTTCAGATCATCGCCATAAAATAGTGCGGTACCGGCAGTAATTTTAAACGGGCTGATACCCATGATCCCCGCTAACAACGATGACTTGCCCGACCCGTTAGGGCCGAGCAAAAGATGCTTTTCACCTTCATTGATAACCAAGTCGACGTCGTGGCAAATCACTTTATCACCAGCAGACACGGATACGCCGTGCAATTCTAGGGCCGGAACGGCAGACATTGTTACCTCTTTCTCGCCCATTGCTTAACTACGTGGGCGTTGATCATGATTTGTTAGGTAAACCTACCCTAATAATTTTAGCATTTGGGGCGCTACAAAAGTCGGCTGTGTGATCGATTAAGCAAACCAAAAAGCCCCGCGGATCAGGGTGATGTGACCCGTGGAGCTTTTCTCGGACCGTGCTTCAAACAAGCGTCGAAAAGTGCGAAGAAGAAAGCTTACGCTCGCGTGGATGCCCGCTCTAGCGGACGTCGACAAATTTAGTAAGCACCCACTTGCGCATGGCGATCAGTACGATACCGATCACAATCGCAGCAACGCCCGTGGTGATAAAGAACTGGGTCTCCGCCTCTGCAGAAGACGGATCATAGAAACCACCAAGAGTGCCGGATAGCGCGGTGCCGGCCGACACCGCCATCAGCCACACCGCAAACAGACGCGACTCAAAGGCCACAGGTGCGACCTTGGTTGCCAATGAATTACCCACAGGAGAAAGCAGTAATTCGCCCATGGTGAACAGGAATAAGATCCACACGATTACCCACAGCGGCGTTGAGTTCGGGCCACCTCCTGCAAACGGGATGAAAAAGAACAGTGACACTCCGATAATCATGTTGGCTACACCAAACTTCATTGGCGACGACCACTGCCTCTCCCCCAGCTTCGTCCACAAACCGGCGAACACACCAGCAAACAAAATGATAAAGATCGGGTTGAACGACTGTACTTGCCCTGGGCCAAGTTCAATCCCGAAGAAGCTGCGGTCCAAGCGCTGATCAGAATAGACAGCCAGAACAGTGAACTGAGACTGGAAAATGGCGAAAAAGGCAATGCCGCCAACCAACAAGGGAATATAACCCAGCAGACGTGACTTCTCTACAGGCGTTGTTAAATTCGAGTTGTACATCTGCACCAGTAACACCACCATTGCGACAATCGCAATGGCAGCAGTGATCGTCGAAAGCCACTCAACACGCACTACCCCAGTAGCGATCAAAACCACGATAACCACAACCAGCGCTACAGCACCGACACCCCACTTCCAATAGTCGGATTGTGGCAGTGGATTAGGAACGTGGTGCCCGGCGTCTTGGATCGTCGTTTTGCGCATGGCTAAGTACTGGATCAGACCAATTGCCATACCGATCGCAGCCACGCCAAAACCCCAATGAAAGCCGCCCATGGCAAAAGCTAAACCAGTCAGCCACGGGCCGAGCAGACCACCAATGTTGATGCCCATGTAGAAGATGGAAAAGCCCGCGTCACGACGAGGGTCCTCGCGCGAGTACAGCTGGCCAAGCACCACCTGAGCCGACGTCTTCACACCGCCAGAACCTAGCGCAATCAGGACCAGCCCTAGTGAAAGGCCGACGTAACCAGGTAGGACGGCAAGAATTATATGGCCTAGCATCACAGTGACGGCCGACCACAATAGTGTCCGTTCTGGACCGAGGATACGGTCTGACAGCCACGATGCTACAAGCGAGCACATGTACACCAGACCGCCATACGCACCCACGATGGATAGTGCCTGTACCTCGCTCATCCCCAACCCGCCATCGGTGACGGAATAATAAAGGTAGAAGGCGAGGATCGACTGCATGCCGTAGAAGCTAAAGCGCTCCCACAGCTCTACTCCGAACAGATTGGCCAGACCCCATGGCTGACCGAAAAACTTTCTTTCACCGCTGCCCGCAGGACGCGCGGTATCTACGATATTGTCCACCACTATAGAATGGCACCTGACTTACACAATTGGGTTTAGTCCCCCGGTTTGTGTTGGGTGAGGGTGTTGATTAGTTGTTGGTCTTTTGGTGTTATTGCGGGTGGGATGGTTATGCGGGTGTTGTTGATTTCGATTGTGCTGTGGCGGTAGGTGCTGAGGCGTTGGACTAGTTTCGGGGCGGTGGTGTTGGTGGTCAGGTAGATGTGTTTTGACAGGGCTAGGGCGGCGAAGACAACGGTGATGTGTGCGGTGATAGCGGTTTCGGTGTGGTGATACATTGGGCGCGCATCAAGGTCTGTTTTCGCCATTCGAAAGGCCTGCTCGATGTGGTAGAGCTGGTGATAAAACCCGATGATCTGACTGCCGTCTACCTGTTGGGCATCGATACTGGTGACGTAGCCTTTCCATCCTGCTAAACCCCGGGCTTGAGCAAAGGTTTGTTCGTTGATGACAAACTGCCCGTTTTTCTTGGCCACAAATCTCGGTAGGCGTGCTGAGCGTTTCTTGGTGGCTATCTCGTGTGCTTTCTGGCGTTGTTTATCTAGCGAGCTGATGTCGTAGCGGTAGCGTTTGGCACTAAACCCGATCACCGCACGTCGCTGTATAGCCTGTGTACCTGTTCCCATTGTTTTGGTGGTTTCAACGATGGCACCATCATGAGCATCGATACTGTCCTCGTCATCGGGATCAAGTGTGATGTCGTAGGGCGCTTTTTTCAGTCGGTCAGCAACAATGTAGTCAATACCCTCGGCATCAAGTGCATCTAGGTTTTTTGCTGATAGCATCGCCGCGTCAGCAACAACGACGACACCAACAAGATCATGGGCTTGGATATAGGCGTTGATCATCGGGATCAATGTTGTTGTTTCGGCTGTTTTACCGTGAAAAAATTCCACGTGAAGCGGGAACCCTTCCAGATCAGTAATCAGGCCGACCACGATCTGAGGATCAACACGGCGTTCTTTGCTCATCCCAACTTTGCGTAGCTCGTCTTCTTTCGGTGTCTCAAAATACAAGGTGGTCACGTCATATAACACCATTGTCACCTGATGACGTGAACGCACATAACGATGACATGCAGCACCAATACGAGCCCGATAATCATTTTTAACAGCACGTTTTAGTGTGTTGTACCAGGTATTAACATGCCGGGAAGGCTGACCAAGACCTGTCAGTACCCGCCCTACCTGGGCTTTTGAGGTTGGCTCAACAATCCGGGCAATAACCATCGCCTGAAACGAGGGATCATCAATCCCGAAATCCAACACATCCCACACCCGCGCAAGCACCTGCCACAACACTTTATTCGCAGTATCAACCACCCGAGCCTGCCCATCCCGACTACCCGATAACCGATCACCAGCACCCGAATCCTGGGCAGCATGCACCGACTCGGTGTGTGTCTGAACCGCACCAAGATCAAGTTCCTGCTGATCAACACTGTCATCACGGTGACGATAATCAGCAAAATCATCCATCACCGGGATATGCCGATCATCACCTACACCTTCAAGTGGCAACGATAACTGCTGGCCACGGCCTAAAAAAGACTCCGCAGCTAAATACAACACCGCCAACTGCCCATCATCATGAGCAGACCCAAAATGCTTAATCACCTCAGTACGCCCACCAACTTTTCGTACTACTTGCACACTCACCGCCCCCGAAGCAGTACGAGCACACTTAATAGACGCCACCCGCTAACCCTATCACCCCAATTAGTCCCCCAACACCCACCCAACAAAAAACAAACCCCAAGGTCAAACCAAAATCACACCCCTAGAACACATGTTCTTGTGGAAGTCAGGATGAATTACCCACAGGAGAAAGCAGTAATTCGCCCATGGTGAACAGGAATAAGATCCACACGATTACCCACAGCGGCGTTGAGTTCGGGCCACCTCCTGCAAACGGGATGAAAAAGAACAGTGACACTCCGATAATCATGTTGGCTACACCAAACTTCATTGGCGACGACCACTGCCTCTCCCCCAGCTTCGTCCACAAACCGGCGAACACACCAGCAAACAAAATGATAAAGATCGGGTTGAACGACTGTACTTGCCCTGGGCCAAGTTCAATCCCGAAGAAGCTGCGGTCCAAGCGCTGATCAGAATAGACAGCCAGAACAGTGAACTGAGACTGGAAAATGGCGAAAAAGGCAATGCCGCCAACCAACAAGGGAATATAACCCAGCAGACGTGACTTCTCTACAGGCGTTGTTAAATTCGAGTTGTACATCTGCACCAGTAACACCACCATTGCGACAATCGCAATGGCAGCAGTGATCGTCGAAAGCCACTCAACACGCACTACCCCAGTAGCGATCAAAACCACGATAACCACAACCAGCGCTACAGCACCGACACCCCACTTCCAATAGTCGGATTGTGGCAGTGGATTAGGAACGTGGTGCCCGGCGTCTTGGATCGTCGTTTTGCGCATGGCTAAGTACTGGATCAGACCAATTGCCATACCGATCGCAGCCACGCCAAAACCCCAATGAAAGCCGCCCATGGCAAAAGCTAAACCAGTCAGCCACGGGCCGAGCAGACCACCAATGTTGATGCCCATGTAGAAGATGGAAAAGCCCGCGTCACGACGAGGGTCCTCGCGCGAGTACAGCTGGCCAAGCACCACCTGAGCCGACGTCTTCACACCGCCAGAACCTAGCGCAATCAGGACCAGCCCTAGTGAAAGGCCGACGTAACCAGGTAGGACGGCAAGAATTATATGGCCTAGCATCACAGTGACGGCCGACCACAATAGTGTCCGTTCTGGACCGAGGATACGGTCTGACAGCCACGATGCTACAAGCGAGCACATGTACACCAGACCGCCATACGCACCCACGATGGATAGTGCCTGTACCTCGCTCATCCCCAACCCGCCATCGGTGACGGAATAATAAAGGTAGAAGGCGAGGATCGACTGCATGCCGTAGAAGCTAAAGCGCTCCCACAGCTCTACTCCGAACAGATTGGCCAGACCCCATGGCTGACCGAAAAACTTTCTTTCACCGCTGCCCGCAGGACGCGCGGTATCTACGATATTGTCCACCACTATAGAATGGCACGCGCCACCACGATGTGCATAGTCCACGTAAGAAAATATTCAGCTTTCGACGGACTGTGCCAAAAACCCGTAAGACTTTGGCCCTCCCCTTTGACGAGATCAACTAACGGGGCCCTGAAAGTGTGTGCCTCCCTAGCAAAACTCTGGTTCGATAACATGAAGTCAGTTATCGGTCTCTCCCGCTCTACTAGGAAAGCAGTCAAGCGTTAGTTATCGATGTTCGGCGTTGTTCGAGCACGCTGGGGAAGATATTTGGCGAGCACCTCGGCGGCATCAATGGAGTAGTGATCCTCTCCAGGAAGAATCTCTAGCTCAGCTTGGGTGTAGCCAGCGGCGTTATCGTCGCACTGCCACTTGTTTGGCCCGGCAGGGTGTACTGCTCCGCCACAGTAGTAGTGAAACCCTTTCCGAGAGGCAGCTACCGCGTTAAAACCATTGCTTCTTCGAGAAAATGGAGCGTTCCCGGTTCCTAAGTCATTTTCACCCGTAACCCAGGAAACCGGCACAGAGGATAGCTGGTGGTGGGAGACAGTGCTCTGGTAACGGTCTCGGTGCCACGTTGGGGCTCCACCGCCGCCGGTCAGAAGAGCACCCGATGTGACGTACTCTGCACCATGAGTAAGCAAGTCATACCCGAGGAACTCGGCTCCACCGGAGTAGCCGTACCAGAAAATATCAGAGCGGTTGATGTTCGGATATGCAGGGTCGGAGCTAATGCTGTCTACCAGGGAGGTGACATAAGCACGATTCTTTGTCAGCTCTGAGGGCTGCCACCATGTTTTAGTCCTAGTATCTGGGGTGGCTGGCAACAGAACAATCATGTTCTCCTTGATCGCTTCGTCGACAATCTCCCAGGTTGAGTGCCCATACGCGCCTCGGTCGTACTCACCTCGGCCATCGCCATGCAACCGCACCACGATACCGACCGGTTTTTCCCAGTTCACAGTCTCGCCCGCACGGTTGGTGGTGATTAAGTGGTAGCCATTGGTCACAGTCCCACTAAAGGCTCCGGAGTCCCCCTTCACATTGGCCGCGTGCGCGGTATGGGAAGCAAACCATAGGTTTTCGGGAGCTTTGAAACCTGGCGCAAGGGGGTCTACAGAAGCAGCGTCATTATCGGCCCGAACGGGATCAGGAGCATGGGTGTGAGGCTCCTCCGGCGCAGGCTTAGCTCCCGCGTATTCAACCGACTGCCCAGCATCAGGCAACACGAAGCCGAATTCTGCCAAGGCTTTCTGGATTGCGTTGATCCACCAAGACAAGAGTCCTGGTAGGAAGGATGGTTTTTCATCAGTGCAGCTCTGCGAACTAGAGCTTAGGCTACTAGCGTGGCTCGAGCAGCTACTCGCCAATACGTAGCTGTGTTCGGAAGATGCTTGATCCGCATGAGCGGCAGGACCGGACGTAGTAGCAGCAAGCATTAGTGCTGCAGAGACGGCCAAACGAGAAAGAAGTTTCATGATCAATCTATCTATACTTAGAAGTTTCGTGCGGTATTCTCAGGATTGTGACTATACAACACCACACTGAAATACTCCTGACAGGCCCCTCAGAAAAGTCCGCCTGAGCGTGCGAGACCATGTGTTGCTGGTGGTTGTGGCAAAACTCGATTAAGCCGACAAGGCAGAGCCCGACATCCCGGCACCCCACCACCAGAGCTTTACGACGACTCCTGAGTTTACAAGTCCACTAAAGGTCTCGTGAACGCCTCACCGACAACGAGCTCCACCGCCGCAACCTCAAAACTAGAAACCGGTGGCATGTCCAACCCCAGCTCCTGCGCCGCTATGGGCGATGACACGACCAGCGGCCCTTCTACCAGAAACGAAAACTAAATAATCCGGTGAGAATCCTCTGTCGGCGGCTGGCACATAGCTGTATTAAGAATCCCGAACTAAAAATCGTGCGTAGCAAGTGTTAATTTAAGTCCGAGAGCTTTCATAATTTTGGTAATTGTCGCGAAGGACAGATTTCCGTCTTTGGAAAGTGCCTTATAGAGCCATTCCCGGTTTAACCGGGTCTGTTGCGCCAGTTGGGTCATCCCGTGCTCCCGCGCTATGTCGCGAAGCACGATTTGTATGGTCTTGGTATCACCGTCTTCTAACGCAATAGCCAAGTAGTCTTCGATAGCTTCGTGGCTGTCTAGGTATTTGCTTGCGTCGAACCAATGGTAAAAGCTAAACCTGCCGTGTCATCCTAAAGGATAGCGAATTGGGTGTGTAGCTACGACCGTCCGTGCCTTAACCAACCGAGCCAAGCTCCCCAGCCGACGAAATCGGTATAGGTCTAAGTTTTTACAGTAGCCCGGCCGCTCCTTTCCTTACGGATGTTGCGGACGTGTTGGATAACGGACACTGCCGTTGCTCCCAACAGGAACACATAGATCCCGATCGTGATGGGGCTGTTGACAAGCGCAGATGGATCGCCACCAGAGATAGTCAATGCACGCCGCAGTTCAACCTCGGCCAGTGGCCCCAGAATAACACCAATAAGGAGCGGGGCTAAAGGCATGGAGTACATGCGCATAAGAAATCCGAGTACTCCCAATCCCAGCATGATTAGAAGGTCGACAACCGAGGCTCCCACCGCATATACGCCAAGCGTTGCCAGTACGGCAATACCTGCATAGAGATAGTTGTTGGGGATGCGGAGCAGCTTCGCCCACACTGGCGCCAACGTAAGATTCAGAATGAGCAGCACCACCAGCGAAATAAACAGCGAGGCGAGGAGCGTCCACACCAAGTCGCCGGAGCGCTCGAAAAGCAAAGGGCCGGGTTGCAAACCAAATTGCTGAAAAGCAGCCAACAGGATAGCTGCCGTAGCGGAAGTCGGAAGACCGATTGCCATCAAAGTGCCCAATGCGGTACCTGCGGTTGCGTTTCCTGCAGCTTCAGGTGCTGCTAAACCGTTGATCGAACCTGTTGTTCCAAACTCCTTATCCCCACGCTTAGCCGCGAGACGCTTCTCATTGCCGTAAGCAAGGAAGGTGGGCACTTCAGAACCACCGGCGGGAATCATGCCGAACGGCGCTCCCGCAGCGGTACCACGCAGGAAGGAGGGAAGTGCCCTCTTAAAATCACCCCATGACAGGCGAGCATTACCTGTTGAAAGTTCCTCGCGCTCCTTCTCCGTATTCTTTGTGGCGATGTGGTGGAGGATTTCGCCGATAGCCAGCATGCCAACGGTTACCACCACAATGTCTACACCGTCGAAGAGCTGTGAGATGCCCAGAGTAAAACGTTCAGTTCCCGATGGACCATCAATTCCCACCATGGAGAGGGCAACGCCAATCATCAGAGCTCCCAAACCACGAATGATCGATTCTGACACCACGGAGGAGATGGCCACGAAGGCAAAGACTGCCAATGCAAAGTACTCGGCCGGACCAAATTTCGTCGCAAGAACAACAAGGTAAGGCGAGAAGAACACGACGATCGTTGTCGAGATTAAGCCACCAATAAAGGCGCCCACTGCCGCAGTGGCTAAGGCCGTTGCAGCCCGACCGTTAAGGGCCATTTTGTGGCCCTCAAGCGACGAAGCGATAGCAGATGCCTGACCTGGCGTATTAAGCAAAATCCCGGCAGTGGAATCACCGAAAAGCCCACCGAAGTACACGGCTGCGAACATGATAAATGCGGCAGTGGGATCGAGGGCAAAGGTAATGGGCAGTAGCAACGCTACCGCCATGGACGACCCTAATCCGGGAAGCACACCCACGGCGGTTCCCAGGACTGCCCCGATGACAAGGAATAGAAGGTTGTACGGAGTCAACGCCGCTTCAAAGCCGCTGACGAGTAAAGACAGCTGTTCCATTAGAATACCTCTCCCAGGAACCCTGTTGGCAGGTTGAGGCCAAGGCCCACCCCAAACAACAAATACGTGACTGAGCTGACAATGAAACCGATCGCTAGGTCTCTGACGAAGTCTCTGCTTCCAAGCATCACACTGATGAGGAAAAACAGAAGTGCTGCACCGATAACCCAGCCAAGAGATGGCAGCAGAAGAACTATTGCCGCAAAGCCGATAACCGCGAAGGCCACCGACTTCCAATCGGCCAAACCGGGGACCGCATCCTCAAGTTCAACTTCTTCGATAGTCCCGAGATCGTCGAGCAGATCCGGAGATATGTCGGTTTCGTCGCGAAACAAAAGGTCTCGTGGCTTACGCTTCGGTTTTACCAACAAATCAAAAGCAAGCGCTAGCGCTAACCCAAGGCAAGATACACCGACGATCGTCGGCAAGAATAAAGGGCCCGGTTGCGTCTCGCCAATGACCTCAATGGTCCAGTGCCCAGAAAGCAATATCATGCCCGTGACAATGAGGATGGCCACCATGGCAAATTCTGACAATCCTGCACGGCGTTCGCGGGTAGACTGAGCGGATTCAGCTCGTTTATTTTCTCTTGCTACAAAGCTCACAGCTCTAATGCCTCCACCGTCACTATGGCGTTCTCACGCTCTTGCTTAACAAACTGCACGAAGTCATCGCCCGAGACAAAAGTCTGTTCCCAGCTATTTCTTTCAGCGATTTCGGCCCACTCTGGTGTCTGCTGAACCTCAAAAAGAATGTCAATCAGTTCCTGAGTAGCTTCCTCGCTGATACCGGGAGGTGCTACAACCCCTCGCCAGTTAGTTGCGACGATATCTACACCCGCTTCCTGAAGCGTTGGCACATCAAGTCCCTCAACTCGCTCACCAGACGAGATAGCTAGTACACGGAGGGTTCCAGCCTCAACCTGATCTTGAATATCCCTGTAACCAGTAACCCCAACATCAATTGATTTGGACAGCATCGCATTGAGCATCTCACCGCCACCCTCGAACGGGATGTACTTCAGCCCTTTCGGATCCATCCCGAGGGCCATGGCGCTCCTACTGACAAGCAGGTGGTCTGTGTTACCAATAGCGGCACCCCCTACCGCAACTGACCGAGGATCCTTAATCCAGTCGGCAACAAACTCTTCCATGCTTTGATAAGGAGAATCTGCCGGAACAGCAAAGACACTATATTCCTCAGCTAACCGAGCAATTGGCGTGACGTCTGCGATAGACGCACCTGGCTGAGCTATCTCAGCCGAAGCAATCATCCCACCGCCTGTAATGAGGAGAATGTTTTCACTTCCCCACTTTTGCACGAGATTCTCCAAGGCGATAGTCCCGCCCGCGCCTGGAATGTTTACCACCTGAACATTGTTGACGATCCCCTGGCCACGAGCGACTTCTTGGATGGAGCGCGCCGTGGTATCCCATCCCCCACCCGTTGCTGCGCCAGCGACAATAGTCAGGCTTGAACGGGCGACGGACTCACCAGAGCCTTGTACAGATAAAGCAATTGCGATCACAGAGAGAATTACAGCCACAATGACCAATGCAGAGTCAACGGCTTTACGCATTCTTACCCACACCTCCCTATATGTGACTTGAAACATATTGGAACGATATTAACATCTTGCGTCACATTGAAGATATAGTTTTGTAGATATCTTTGGACAAGCGGGTGGCCCCACAAGCACTAGCAGGTGCATGTTGCCCTGGTTGAGGTGTCATGATTCTTTCAGACGTTGAAACCTAAACGTTAAAGACGCCCCTCTTTTAGTCGGTTAACTCCCGAGACATGCGTAACCTTACAGAGCTCTGCTGGGGCGGTTAATGAAGTTTTAGTACCAAAGTCACCAACCGAGAAGTCAGCGGTATCTTGACTTCCTCGCAAGAGGTCGTGCTGAACCATAGAGAAGCTTCCGGATAAACGGGCTACTAAGGCTTCTTGGCTAACCTCTTCGAGCACCTCCGCCGTCTGGACACTCCCTCCTGCCGCTGACGCAAAAGTCGATGCTGCCACGGCCTTTTCAGGCTCTTTTCGGCTCATGCGGAGATTTCTTCCGAGAAATTCCTACTAAACGTATCTTTGCTTGGTTTCAGTTTGCTCTAGCCCAAATTTTTCATGGTGGTGGTTGAAATTAGCGGGGTGTGGGTATAGGAAAGCACGCATTAAGACCCCTTAAGCCCATTATGTCCCTTAAGCCCAGAAAACCCACCAAAACCAATCAGCCACCCCAACACACAAAACGAGACAGCCAGTGAACAATCACCAACTGCCTCGTTTAAATTTGTACGCGGTGTGTGTAACCGCACCGTGGTACCCCGTACGGGATTTGAACCCGTGTTACCGCCGTGAGAGGGCGGCGTCCTAGGCCACTAGACGAACGGGGCTTAGAACTTTATTGCTCAGTGACCACGTAGTAGTCACTGCTGGCCTACCAGGACTCGAACCTAGAATGACGGTACCAGAAACCGTAGTGTTGCCAATTACACCATAGGCCATTGTTGCTTCGCGCGGATCGGACCCTTCAGGCTCTTCTATCTTCGCTAAACACAACGATAGATACTATAACCAGGCCAGTACACTTCCCACAAATCCGCTCGTCAGCGCGTTTTTCACCCTCAACCTAACAACAATCCTCCTGAAGCAATTCGGACTCTTTTTATTCACCCCCGGGCAGATGCCGCAACACAACTGACCTGGGAATGCTCAACCCAAAAAACATTTTAAGGTTTAACTTATTCAATTCGGTCACGAAGCTGATAACTGTGCTATACCCTCAAGTAGGTCGACACGAATGTATCTACTTTTTCCAGCCGAACCGATTCAAGGAGTTTAAAACTCATGAAAACCTCACCCAACGTGAAGGCGAAAACCATTGCCTCGGTCTTGCTTGCAGCCTTCGCCCTTGCCGGGTGCTCCGAGCAAGCAGACCCAGACCAACGCGCGAAGTCCCAGGCAGAGACGACGCCGTCACCCTCGCCCACTACCAACGAAGAGCAATCTAACGACGAGGTCCATTGGGGATACAGTGGCGAAAATGGTCCCGATAACTGGGGTGATCTATCACCGGAGTTCGCTACGTGTTCGACGGGAGAGGAACAATCCCCCATTGACATCAACGAAGCAATAAGCCCCGGATGTTGCTGCCCCGCCTGCCAGAATGCGGGAAATGTTCCAGAATTAACGTCTGCCACTTCACCGGACGCTGCACTAGCGATAGGTTACAATCCAGCCAGCGGTGAAGTTATCAATACTGGTCATTCGATTCAATTCAATCCAGAAGAGGAACATACTCTCCGACTCAACGGGGTGGACTACGAACTGCTGCAGTTCCACTTTCACACACCGAGTGAGCACACAATTGAAGGAGAACCGGCAGCCGGAGAGGTACACTTCGTCCACCAAGATCCAGACGGCAACCTAGCGGTAATCGGCGTGCTAATCGAGGAAGGCGCTGCTCACGAGGAACTCGAAAAGATCCTCGATCATTCTTCCGAACAGGCTGACTCGTCTGAGGTTGTAAGCTCCCCAATTAACCTCGACGAATTCTTCCCAGATTCGACTACGTATGTTAGCTACTCAGGGTCATTGACCACCCCGGGTTGCACTGAAGGCCTTGCATGGAATGTCTTTATGCAGCCAATAACGGCTTCTTCCCAGCAGTTGGATTTGCTTGAAAGCTACCAAGGCCGCAATGCACGCCCGCCCCAGGATCTCAACGGACGCGCAGTAGAAGTAAACAATGCCGCTAGCGAGTAGGTCCATGCAGAACCTGGGATAATTAGGTTCTGCTCTACTAGGGTCGGCTCTACTGCGCAGCCTGGTACGGAGTTTGCTCGCGCGCGGACTTCAGGCGCGCCAAGGTCGAATCACGCCCCAGCAACTCCATGGATTCAAACAGCGGCGGCGAGATCGCCTCACCAGAGATGCCTACGCGCAGAGCGCCATACGCCACGCGTGGTTTCAACTCCAGGTCTTCGATCAATGCTTTCGACAATGCAGCCTCAATATTCTCGGTGGTCCACTCCCCCTCGTCGATCGCTTCAAGAGCTGCGATGCCAGCCTCCAATGGCTGCACGGCGGTGTCCTTCAGGTTTTTCTTTGCGGCCTTCTCGTTTAACACAAGCTCCTCGTCCGGGGTCACCAGGAACTTCAGCAGGTCGTAGGCGTCGGAAAGCACCTTGATGCGTGTTTGCACTAGCTCGGCGGCCACAGAGAACTTGTCCGCTGGGTAGTCGGCGGGAAAATCCGTGTACTCCGTCAGATAGTCGCGCAGGCGCTGCTCAAAGTCTTTCGGGTCCAGCATACGGATATGGTCGGCGTTGATGGCCTCTAGCTTTTTCTGGTCAAAGCGTGCAGGATTGCCCAACACATCATTGATATCGAAGGCGTTGACAAACTCCTCGACAGTAAAAATATCCTGGTCCGAACTCAACGACCAGCCCAATAAAGCCAGATAGTTGATCATGCCCTCCGGGATGATGCCGTTATCGCGGTGGTTAAACAAGTTCGATTCTGGGTCGCGCTTAGACAACTTCTTGTTGCCCTGGCCCATCACAAACGGCAGGTGCGCAAACTCGGGTGTAAAGTCAGTCACCCCAATGCGCTGCAACGCCTCATACATGGCCAGCTGGCGTGGAGTCGACGAAAGCAGATCCTCACCACGCAGCACATGGGTCACCTGCATCAGTGCGTCATCAACGGGGTTAACCAGGGTGTACAGTGGCGCACCGTTAGAACGTGCCACAACATAGTCTGGCTGGGTCTCGGCCTTAAACTCCATATCGCCGCGCACCAGATCGTGCCACGCCCACGTCTTGTCAGGCATGCGCAGGCGCCACACCGGCTTGCGGCCCTCAGCCTCAAAGGCGGCGATCTGCTCCTGGGTGAGGTCGCGGTCGAAGTTGTCGTAGCCCAACTGCGGGTCGCGGCCTGCAGCCTTGTGGCGTTCAACTACTTCCTCATTGGTGGAGTACGCCGGGTACACTTCTCCTGCATCGATCAATTTCTGCAAGATGTCGGCGTAGATCTCCATGCGCTGGGACTGGCGGTACGGTTCGTGCGGCCCACCGACTTCCACGCCTTCGTCCCAGCCCATGTTGAGCCAGCGCAGCGACTCAATAATCGCGGAGTAGGACTCCTCGGAGTCTCGTGCCGCATCAGTATCTTCGATACGGAAGATCAGCTTGCCACCTGTGTGGCGGGCATACGCCCAGTTGAACAGTGCTGTGCGCACCATACCCACATGCGGGGTGCCGGTGGGCGAGGGACAAAATCGAACGCGTACTTCAGTCATGCCCACTATGGTACAGCCTTCGATTTACCTCTTCTGGCTGGGCATACCCGCACCTTCTGCGGCGCGTTGCATCCCACGCGACTCACCGAACGCCACCGCAAATTTCAACAGCCCGATCAGCAAGGCAACAATCCCGGCACCCAGAATGAGTCCTTCAGCAAACCGGTCCGATTGGTTAACGCTGGCCTGCTGAGGCGCAGCGTACGGTGTGTTGCCAAGCGGGCTTGACGACGATTGCCCTGCCGAAGCTTCCTCGGGTGCTTCTTCTGCTTCTTCCTCCGAGGCCGGGCCAGTTTCGGTACTACCGCTAGCAGCGGACGCCGGGCTTGGCGAAGTGCCGCTTGAACTAGAGCCACCCGCAGACCCGCTCGAACTTGTTTGACCGCCCTGGCTAGCCGCGCTAGTCCCGCCTGCCGAGCTAGTACCTTGGGGTTGTGCTGAGCCAGAAGTAGTGGCCTGCTGCGTACCCGTCGTGGTGCTGCCGGTATCGGCACCTGTGTTCGCGCCCATCACAGGCTGTGCTTGATTGGTTGATTGGGTTCGAAGTGTTTGCTCACCTTGCTGTTTGGCTTCTTGGCGGCGTCGTTTGTTTTTTTGGGCTTGTTCTTTGTTGCTTTTCTTCTCCAACGCATCTGCTTGTTTATGTAATTCTGCAGCGGCAGCATCAAGCTTTTTTACTTCCTCTGTCCACTCCAGGATATCTTTGCGAATGTCCTTCGGGTCTTGGTCCAACCACTCAGCCCATGCCTCATCAGCTTCGGTTGCTTCCGTGTCCTGCCCAAACAATGCGCCAAAGGGCAGTTCCGAGGAACCCTCCTCCGAACTGAAAGTAAACACGCCTCGGTACTCGCCAGGTTCGCTAGCGGACACGGTAATCGTTCCATCATCTTCAGGCTTGACATCCAAGCGTCCAGGGCCCTCAGTCTCGGTGATTTCAACCATGGTGGGTTGATCCGCCTGATCACCAACCGAAGCGATGGCAAGATTTAAGTCTGTCTCCTCGTCGGCTAGCAATGCGACGTCATGCAGGATGTCGTCGTCACGCTCAAAAACTTCCGTACCCACCACGCCGAGTTCTGCCACCGGCTCCTCAGCTGCAGCCAAGGGAGCACATCCAACGAGGACCGCCACGGTGATCCCAGAAACTAGTGTGCGCCTAATGCCGCCACCTTCTCTCGTTTCGGGTGCGCAACAGGTCGGCGCACCGCGGTTAAAAGCCAAGTTACGGCGAAGATTAGTGTGATTGTGAGCACGATCGTCGCCCCTGCGGGAAGATCAATGGCCCACGCAAAGTAGATGCCAGCAATAGAACCGATCGCCCCGATTGCGGTGGCCATCCACATCATGGTGGATAATTTATTGGTGAGCAGCCGCGCGGTTGCCGCAGGTGTCACAAGCAACGCCAACACAAGAATATTGCCGATGGTGCGCACGCTAATCACCACGGCGAAGGTCACGGCCAGGTAGAGCACAAGATCCAAAACGAAAACGGGTAAGTTCATTGCGCGTGCCGTTTCGCGGTCTAAAGCCACAGCAGTCAACCCGCGCGAAAGCCCTACGATAATGGCCACGATGAGCGTGCCGACGATCGCTGCGATCCAGATGTCTGTGTTAGTTACGCCCGTGATCGAGCCAAAAAGGAAACTAGACAAGCTGGCGGTATAACCCTCGACGCGCGAGATGATCACCAACCCCAGCGCGAACGCTGCGGCAAAAAGGATACCTATCACCGTGTCCTCTTTAATGCGCCGCCGCTGGGAAAGCACGGCAATCAAAATAGCTATCACACCACCTGCTACTGCACCACCGGCCAGCACAGAAACCTGCAGTACAAAAGCAACCGCGATACCGGGAAAGACCGAGTGCGCCACCGCATCGCCAATAAAAGCCATACCGCGCAGCACCACGTGGGTACCCACCACCCCGCACACCACAGAGGCGATCACGGAGATCAGCAGCGCCTTGGGTAAAAATGCAAGCGACGGGTTTGTCAGATCAGCGATAAAATCCGGAATGCTAATCATAGGCGTGCTCCTACCGTGGTCAGCAGCGGCGAGTGGGCGGAGACCCCGAAGGTCTGCATCCACACATCAGGATCGCGCAGACTCTCAGGCGGGCCATCGGCGACGATCTGGCCGTTAAAAAGCAACAAACGGTGACAGGAATGCATGGCTTCGGCCAAATTGTGGGTGCTCATCACAATTGCCACACCCTGGGAGGCCAACTGCGTGAAAAGCGCCAATAGTTGCTCAGAACTTGGAAGATCAAGACCGGTAAAGGGTTCGTCGAGAAGCAGCACCGCAGGCTCGGTAGCCAACGCGCGCGCCATCAACACGCGTTGACGTTGCCCGCCAGACAGTTCCCCAATTGGCCGCGACGCGAGGTCGGCTAAATTGACCCTATCGAGTGCGCGTGCCGTCGCCTCATAGTCTACTGGGGTGAACCGGCTGCGTCGCGTGCGCCCGTTGAGTACACAGTCATGGACATCAATGGGAAAGTCCCACGCAAACTCGTGTCTTTGCGGGACGTAGCCGATCCGATCGCGGCGCTGGGCAGGGCGAGAGTGCTTATCGACGATAATCTCGCCACCACGGACGGGGATCAACCCCAGGATTGCCCGCAACATGGTTGTCTTACCTGCACCGTTGGGGCCAACTAGTCCCACAAACTCGCCGGCATCAACAGTCAGGTCAACTCCCTTGACTACCTCGCGGCCGGAGAGATCTACCTCGAGGTCTTTAATCTCCAGTGCGCTCACTAGCTCTCCTTTCGCACCGCGGCTGCAGCCGCTTTACGCTTAGTGCTTTGTGAACGCATCACGCCAGCCCCTACTGCGGCAAGCACACCAAGGATCGCCAGGCCCACGCCAATCCACACCACTGGTACACCGTTATCGTCGCTTTGATCGCCTGCGGTGTCGCCGTCTGACGGATCAGCAGCAATCTCTTCAGATTCGTCCCACGTGGCGGCGAAAGCATCAGTAGGCTGCGCACCACCGACGGCGAAGCGTAAGATCCGTTCGTCGACAAGCTCTATGCCGTCTTTCAGCGGAGCAACCACGCGTAGGCCCACCAGGTGAACACCTGGCTCGGTAAATACCCAATTGGCGTGCGTGTGTGTATGCAGGTCCACAAACAACGGCTGAGTACCTTCAGCAGCCGAGTTCCATAGCACCTGGGGTGGCTCAAAGCCACCGTTTTGAATGAAAAGACTGAACTGCCCAGGGCCCTGATGTCCGGCGAACTCGAGGGTGACCCCGCGGTCAATGTCGAGATCTAAAAGCGATGGTGCCTGGGTGTTCCAGCCGAGCCACGGCACGGAAGGAACCTCTGTCTGCGGGATTACCCACAGTGAATCTCTCGCCCCAGCACCGGTAAATTCGAATTCACTGCCCACGTTGTCGGGCAGCGTTTGAATAGATGCATCGCCGACTTCGAAGACAATATCGTCGATACTGCGCCACACAGGCGGCACGGAAGTATCATCGCGTGCCAAAAACTTCAGATCCCCGTCAACTACCTGCGGCCCGACATCCACGTGACCTGCACTAATTACTGTCTTCTCACCTTCGGGGGCAAGTTGTTCATCGGCAGTGACCGTTTGCTCCAAAGCGGGGTCCGCTTGCGCTAATGCCATGGGCAACTGCGGGGTGGCTATTGCTAGTAATGCGGTCACGCAGGCTGTGGCTACACACCGTGTCTTCATGTCGGTCCTCTTTCTCATGTTTTTATTCGTGGTTCTGTCCGCCAAGGCAGCGCGAAAAAGCGTCAGCATTGGTGTTCATCAAATCGATGTAGGTGGTAACCGCTCCCCCTGCGGGGTCGAAAGTGTCGCCGTAGATCGGGCAGGTGGCAATCCCTAACCGGTCAGCGGTCAGCGAAAGCGCGGTTTCACGCATAGCTTGTGCTGGTTCTAAAAACACAGCTGGAACATGCAGATTTTCCAGCGTGCGGGTCAGCGCAATAAGGTCGCGAGGGCTGGGCTCAATATCCGGGTTCGGAGTAACAAAACCAGCGACTTCCAAGCCGTACGCTTCCTCAAGGTATGCGTAGCCGTGGTGGGTGGTGACAAGCTTGCGCCTTGCAGGGTCGATCGAATCTACTGCAGCGCGCATGTTCTGGTCCACACCCTCTAACCTGCTGAGGTAACTCTCGGCGTTGTGGTGATAGATTGCGGCCCCGGAGGGGTCAGCCTGACTCAAAGCGTCCCGGATAACCAGCACCATTGCGGAAGCATTGGCCACGGAATGCCAAACATGCGGGTCTACTTCCCCGTGCACATGCTTTCCTAGCACTGCTTGCGGGAGCATGTAAGTTTCATCGCCGGGATCGCCCAAAAACCGGTAGGCAGGTTCACCCGGGATTTCCTGCAGCGTGCTTGTGGGTACAGCTATCACAGTATCGTCCGGGTTGTACCGGTAGCGGGTTTCTGTCCCCTCGGGGGCATCACCGACAAGCAGGACCTCCTGCGCATCCACGTCCACTGCCACGTCTACATGCCCGGAGTCGATCACATGCGCACCTGGAACAGCAGTTGCTGGGTCCACGCCCGCAGCCACCGTGATTGTGGCACTGCCAATATCGACGGGTGCTTCGCTGTCATTCGCTTGAAGTTTCGCCGAGAAGTCGATTTCGTAGACGCCTGGATCGCTGAACGCCCAACTCACGTGTGTGTGCGCATTGGGTGCCAACTGGGTTTCGTCCTTATCGTCTAGCCCGTCACGTGAGTTGAAGTACACCTCGGGTTCACCGAAGGTGCCAGTGACATAGGCGCTTGCGTGGCCCGGGCCACGGACGTCGGTGGCCCGCAGCGCGATATTGCTTGCCGACGATCCCCCGTGTTCTTGCCCATATCCGATCACTCGCATGCCCAGCCATACCGTGTCAAGGGCAACGTTTTCCACTAAGGCAATGTGCTGGCCACCGTGGCGCGACATGTCTTCGGCGACTTCGACTACAGGGGTGTTATCGGGCACGGTGGCATGCACCGTTCGCGTCAACGCCTGTGGTTCCAAGAGAAGACCATTTATCAGGGCAACATCGGCATTGGCTATGTTGCGCACACTGCGCAACGTGGGTTCGAAGGTGTGAGGGTCAGAGCCATTGGGGATGATTTGGGTGACTCGCGCCTGATCCCCCGCAATATTGCGTGCCAAGTCGGCGATGATGGGGGTGGTGGCTACCACATCGGTGATCTCATCGGTTCGCGAAGGCTGTGCCGCATTCGTGGTGGCGCAGCCTGCAAGTACGCTGGCACACGCCACCACGGCGATCCCTCTTCTTAGCACTATTGCACCTGACGTACACGTGATGTGTACATGTAGCTAGCGCCTAGGACGATCACACCCAATCCCAAAAGTCCCAGTGCGGAGGTCATGCTATCCACGCCGGTATTGGCCAACTGTCCAGAGCCGGACGAGGTTCCTCCGGAAGCACCGGAACCGGCACCACCGCTGGCTCCACTGCCACCGGCACCGCCGGCACCTCCACCGCAATCGCCCTCTGGTTCGATGATGGCACCAAAGTCAAAGTGTCCATCATCTGCATTACCCGCCCCACCGACGTTGAAGGTCAACGTTGCAGGACTACTGATCTTGCCACCATCTTTTAGCGTAGCTGACTGGGTGATGCCAACTTTGTACGTACCGGGTTCACTAAACACCCAGTTCTGGTGAACGTGCGTGTTCGCTGGAACTGTGTGGCTACCGGACGGATTTCCAGGGGTAGCAGAGAACCACTCCTCACCCACAACTTGGCCGAGGTTGCCCTGCGTGTAAACCACCATGTTGCCAGGACCTTCGAAGCTGGTGAGGTCCCACACCACCTCACCGGTGGTGTGTTCAATAACCGATGGGTGCTGCGTGTTGGCACCAAGCCAGGGCACATTAGGTTCCTGCGTCGAGCCGATCATGTGTACCGGGCCAGCATCGACTGGCCCAATCTTCATGGGCAGATCTTTCTTGGCTGCGCTTCCCAGGCCAAATGTTAACGAGCCCGGATCAACCCAAGTTGCAGGCTGCTGGCGATCGTCCTTGATCATCGGCTTCAGCGCAGGCTTGCATTTTTGTCCCTTATCGCTTCCGCTTTGCCCACCGTTTCCCGGTTTAGTGCCCTGAGCTTGAGTGGTTTGCTTGTTGTCGGCTGCACGTGGCTTGGTTCCGTTGTAGAAACTACTGTTTGCAGGCTTCGACGAACCGGATGACAGCGGATTTCCATTGTTAGAAGGATTCTGATTTCCACCAGGGGTCCCGTTGAGTTGCCCGCCATCACCATCATTTTCGTTGAGATCCAATGGCCAAGCATCGTCGGTTGCGGTACCACCATTGCTTGCTCCGTGACCTACTACCCAGGTATAGGTAGCAGTGTTGGACTCCTCATGGCTCCCGTCAATGTTGGTGCCTTCTGCCTGCACTGTCATCGTGTAGGTACCAGCTTGGGTGAAACCCCAGTTTGTGTGCACGTGAGCCGGAGGATTTTGCCGGATCGTGGAACCAGAAGTGAGGTGCGTCGATTCGGAAGTTAAAGGCGAGGAGGCTTCACCAAAGGTTCCAGAGACCCACATGTGGACTTCACCTGGCCCCTGGACTTCAAGGAAATTGATGTCGATTGCGCCTTTGAAGTACTTCTGCGCTCCGAGAGTATCCCAACCTGGCCACAGCAGATTTTGATCCTGTGTTTGCGGGAGGAAATAGGTTGGAGCACCAATAATAGGGGAGGTTTTCTCAGTCCAAGCCTGCTCTTTGACCTTCAGCACTACGGTCTCTGGATCACGGATCACGTGCTGCCCTGTTACGTCTTCTTTCAAGTTCAAGTTCAGCTCGCCGGATTCGCTGGTGACGTTAAAGGCATCAACATGCCCTGTATCGAACGTGAGGGATTGAGCATCCGCTCGCGGCAGCGGCATAAGCAGAAACGCAAGTAGGAGTGTGCCCACGAGGGATACCAGAGTGCGCGACCGTACTGACTCGCGACTAGAAGTGTACATAAATCCTCCACTAGTGAAAACCGTTCCCGTAACAGGATATTGACAACGGTAGTCATTACCAACAGCTCGCACCGAATGTCACCCGGAAAGGGGTAGACTCGACCTCGCGAACAGGACAAACACAGCCAACGCCATAGTTGATACCAGTTTTCATTAATCTACTCTTGACACCTATTGAAAGGGGTTTTCACTATGCGAAAGGTTCGCACGCGCTCCCTCGCCATAGCAACGGCTGTAGCGCTTTCACTTACAGGCCTTCATGCGCCAACGTCGATGGCGGACGAGCTGGGGCCACGTACCACGCCCAATTCACAGAAGAAATGCGATGACAAGCTGCTGCTCGACTACGGGCACATCGACCTCCAAATGCTGATGGACGATGACAACGACATTGACATCAAAGTCAAAGACGAAACTTTCATCCACGGCTCCCCTCTTGAATATCGAGATCCCGAAGACCTAGTTCTGGGCATCTACGACAATGCCTTGATTGAGCCTGTCCACTTCCTCAAGGAGCCTGCATACAGCTTCGTGGGAGATCAGACATCCAAGTTCTACTATCTGCCACAGACTCAGAATTCTGAAATTTTGTGGCCTGGGTACAACACCATGGGTGTGGACTATGGAAAGTTCGACGGCACCGTCGATCTTCACATCAAGCCACTGAACATCCCGGCCGGTGCTTCCTACGGATTGTTCGTTGATGGCGTTCTCGGCCAGCCCGGTGAAGTGGTGATTGATTCCACCAAGAACGACTACACAATCAACACCACCTATGATGCCCACGTGCACACTAACTGGGCGTTTTCCACGCCTGGCACTTATGAGTTGGCGGTGTCCTACACCGGTACGTTGAAGGACGGCACCAAGGTCTCCTCTGGCGACCACCTGCTGACCTTCGCTATCGGCAACGACGCTGTCCGGAATTGCCTACAACCCGAGCCTAAGCCGGAACCCAAGCCCGAGCCTAAGCCGGAACCCAAGCCGGAACCCAAGCCGGAGCCTAAGCCGGAACCCAAGCCGGAACCCAAGCCGGAGCCTAAGCCGGAACCCAAGCCGGAGCCTAAGCCGGAGCCTAAGCCAGAGCCTAAGCCTGAGCCCAAGCCGGAGCCTAAGCCGGAGCCCAAGCCGGAACCCAAGCCTGAGCCCAAGCCAACTCCGGATCCTAAGCCGGATCCGAAGTCTTCCAACGGCAGCTCTGGCGTTGAGGCTGTCAAAATCGCCGCGATTGTTACCGTCCTTGGCGCTTTATTAGGTACCTTCGCTTCCCTGAATGGACCGCTTCGTATCCTTGCGAAGTATCTCAATCTGCCTTTCTTCTAGGACCTGTTTCTAGTTCGACGCAGTGCTGCCCGTCGTGCCCCGTGGTTTCGGGCACGGCGGGCCTAAAGCTACACTGGGACCCTATGTGTGCCAACCGACCATCTACCGCGCCCGACTTTCTTTTGTCGCGCGCGCACGGTTCGGTGCGCACTCAGGGTTGCCAGGGCAGTTTCACTGACCCGTGGGAAGCCATCGGCGCTCTCAACAAGGGTGAAGTGGAGATAGTTGTCGGGGCACTCCCTTTCGACAAGGATGCCCCAGCTGCGCTGACGGTTCCGGTCAACATCATCCGGGAGGCTGGCACGCTCGAACCACACCCTTATTACCGGGTCGGCGAGGGATCGTCGTTAAGCGCGAGCGTTTACGGGTTCGATCCAGAACCGTCGGAGCATTTACGGCGCGTGGAAGCAGCGGTAGAAACTATCCGCAATTCAGTGCTGGATAAAGTGGTGCTTGCCCGCGCGGTTGATATTGCGTTCGACCCGCCGGTGGATCCCCGTCTTGTGGCCGCACGCCTGATTGACCTGTCGTATACCCGCGACGGTTTCATTGCTGATCTCACACCCGCCGGCAAAAAGGGCCACATGTTTGTTGGCTCCTCCCCAGAGGTGCTGGTTCGCCGTAAGGGTAACCGTGTGACTTCCTATCCGCTGGCAGGCTCCGCGCCTCGAAATTTTTACGATGCCAACGCCGATGAGGCCGCCGGGCGTGCTCTGGCCAGCTCGGCGAAGGACCACGAAGAACACGCCTACGTCGTCGAGCACATCCGGCGCATCCTTGAACCGCTGTGCGCACACTTGCACATCGCGGAACACCCCAAGCTAGAACGCACCAACGAGATGTGGCACCTCGCCACCCCAGTCGAGGGTGTGCTGAAGGACCCAGTGCCCAATGCGCTGGAGCTAGCCAGCCTGATCTATCCCACCCCGGCGGTGTGCGGTACCCCTACTGAGGCCGCCGAGGCGCTGATTGTCACCGCAGAATCGGACCGTTCTTTCTACGCGGGCACGGTGGGCTGGTGCGACGCGACAGGCGACGGCGAATATATGGTGGCCATCCGCTGTGCCGAGGTCAATGGCGATGGAACCATGGCCCGCGCGTGGGCAGGTGGCGGGCTGGTGGCAGACTCCGACTCAGAAGACGAGCTTGAGGAAACCACGGCCAAGCTGCGCACAATCATGCGCGCGCTCGGCCTCTAGCAGCCTAATTGCGCGTCACGACGAGCACCGAGTCCAGCTTATGGTGCGCTCCTGCGCCTTCGGTCACGTTGCGCTCCACCTCGTCAAGGCGCTGCACAGTCCACCCCGCAGGCAGCATGTCCGCCACCTGCTGCGGGGTGAGGATGTCGCGTGGCGGATCGAATACGTGGTGCACGAATAGCAACGTGCCACCCTCAGCAACAAGAGACACAAGCTTATCGACGTTGCCCTGTTCCTGGCTCAGCGGAACATACATCGCTGCGACGAAGTCAAAAGGCGTGCTAGCAAATTTCTCTGCGGTGCCTTCCAAGTCAAGAGCGTGAAACTCTACGCGAGAATGAGTACCGGGGCTGGCATTGACCGCCGCACGTGCCCGCTCTAAAGCAGACTCGACCGGATCAGTGCCTACGGCATCCCAGCCGTTTTCTGCCAACCACGCTACGTCAGCGCCTTCACCGCAGCCAATGTCAAGGGCGCGGCTGCCATTAAGAGCCGAGGCAACTTGGACAAGCGCCGCATTCGGGTTTCCGGACCACTTCTGGCCCTCCGCGTAGAACTCGGTGAAGTCTTCCACACCGTGGGCGTGCTGGTTATGCTCGCTCAACGGGATTTCCTAACGTTCCTAGTCCTGGGATTTCAACCTCAATATAGTCACCTGGCACCATGGCTGCCGTTCCGGCTGGGGAACCAGTACAGATCACATCACCCGGCAGCAGCGTCATCGACGCGGTGATGAACTCGATGATCTCGCCGAAGTTCATGATCATTTGATCTGAGTTAGAATCCTGCAAGGTCTTGCGCTCCCCATCGTGGGTGAGGTGTGCCTTAATCGGCAGGTTGTCTAGTTCGAATTTGTCCAAGTCCGTCTCAATCCAGGGGCCCAGCGGGCAGAAAGTATCAATGCCCTTGGCACGCGCCCACTGGTGGTCCGCCAACTGCAGGTCGCGCGAGGACACATCGTTGACAATAGTTACACCACGGATCACGCTGCGCCAATCTGCAGCCTTGACTTGTTTGCAGGGCGTGCCGACGACTAAAGCCAGCTCACCTTCAAACTCAACATTGGTGGCAAACTCCGGAATCTTGATTGGTGCCCCAGGGCCCACTACGGCTGTCGGTGGCTTTAGAAACAGAGTCGGTGGCAGGTGTTCAGCCGACTGCTTGAATACCTCTTTCACGTGGTCGGCGTAGTTGCGGCCAATAGCTACGACCTTGCTGGGCAGCATCGGTGCGAGCAGGCGAACGTCGTCAAGAGCCCACTGCTTGCCGGTGTACTCCGGTGCGGTAAACGGGGTTCCCGAAATCTGCTTCGCGGTTGTAGCCTCGTCGTCGATGACGGCGAACGTCATTCCTTCAGGTGTTGCAATTCGTCCAAAGCGCATGCTTGGTAGCCTACCTCACTGAAAAAGGGCTCCAGCTGGTGGCCGGACTCGCCCTACCGGTCCTGATGCGCCGTGATCGCAAGGTACACCTCAGCACACGCGATCGCATCCGTGAGTGCGTTGTGGTTACGGTAGACGGGCAGCCCGTAGCGTGCACGCACCCTGGCTAGCCTCAGGTCTTCCCCGCGGGGATAGGTGGCCATGCGCTCCATGTGACGGCGTTCCATGGCAAAGGTGTCTACTACTTCATCGTGGTGGAACTTCCATGCGGATCCTCGCACCTGCTTGTGTAACTGCGCGAGAAAACCGGTCTCCATCTGCGCGAAATGTGCCAGCAGCCTTCTTCCTTCGAGTGCTTCACACACTGCAGCAAGTACTTCTTCGGCAGGCCTGCCGTCGCGGGCAACATCATCGTCGGTCACCCCGTGGACGGTGGCAGACTCCCCCACTACAGCCCCTTCTACAACCATGTAGCCAGCCTGGCCTAGTTCGATTACCCGGTTGGTCACTGGCACCCAGCCTACCGACACTAGCTGGTCACGGCCTGGTTTCAGCCCTGTTGTTTCCACATCGATGGCAAGGAAGTGATCGTCGTCAAGCGCGCGCCCCGGGCCACGCTGAAACAACCCAAACATCAGATCGTCCTCACAGGGTACTTCGAGGCCAGAGCGTTTTGCATCGATTTTACCACCCCGAATGCATCGCGCAGGTTATCCCGATCCTGGGACGATAACTTGCTTGGCTCAATGCGATAATTCGGGCTTTCCCCGGCCCGAATTTGCTGCGCCTGGTGGCGCATCGTCAGGGTTTGCAAGTAGGCGAAAGCGTCTAAGAGTTCGGCAGCGCCCTTCTCAGAAACACTGTCGCCGGCAGCAGCCTCCAGACGCCTCCGCGTATCGACGACAGGCTGGCCCGCCACGATCGCGTACAGGCGCGCCATCTGCACTATTGCAGCGGTGCCACCTTTTTTAATGTCCAAAGTTGAGGCGTAGTCGCCGGAGCGTTCCACCACAAACCCACGGAAAAACCCAATGGGTGGCTCACGCCTGGCTGACAGCGCCGCCAAATGCGCATGCAAGCGGCGCGACCTGGCGGCCGCACGCACTGCGCTTTCATGAACACGCTCGGCCAGATGCTGGTCCCCGGCGATCGTGCGAAGGTCAAAGAAGATCTGGGCGTTGAGCAATGCTTCAGCCTCAGGCGCAGTCACCCACCCGGTAAACGTCTCATTCCACTGGTGTTCTGTCATGCGCCACTTCGGGTTGGATGCCATCATGTCACCGGGGCAGAGTTTCTGGCCGGCAGCGGCCAACCCCTGGCTTACGAAGGCGGCGAACTCCTGGAAATACTGGCCATGGGTCGCCTCGTCAAAGGAATTGTCCAGCACCAGTGCGTTATCTTGGTCTGAGCCTGGCCCCATCTCTTTGCGGCCTTGCGAACCTACCGCCACGAAGGCGTATGGCACCGGGGCCGGGCCGAGACGCTGCTGCACTAATTCAATGAGGCGACGCGCAATCGTGTCAGCCACACTCGTCATCAGATGGTGGGCCTCTTCTGCCGTTGCCCCGCGGTCCAGGAACTTTGCTGCCACTTCCCCGGCGCGTTCGTAGGCTCCCGCTAACTCGTCCACGTCGGCGCGCGCCAGATCAGCGGCGAGGTAAATCGGGTCTGTTTGCAACTGGCGGAAAATATCGCCACTGGTTAGCATCCCCACCACGCCACCACCTGTGTCCACAACCGGCAAGTGGTGAACACCGAGCTCACTCATCACCAGCATGGCTTCAAAAGTCAGGATTGACGGATCAATAGTTCGCGGATTCGGGGTCATCACCTCGCAAACTGGGGTATCCGCTGAACCTGCGGTGGCCACAATTCGGGAGCGCAGATCCTTATCTGTCAGGATCCCTACAATCGCGCTGAAGTCAGAACTGGTGCCAGCGCCGCCGTCGATGATGATCAGGCTCGAGGCGCGGGCCTCAGTCATGATCGCGGCGGCGTCCTGCACAGTCGTATCCGGCCCGGCGGTAATGGGGGCTCGGCCCTGGATCAAATCAGAAATTGGGGTGCGCAGCACTTCGGCGGCGGCGTCGTCACGGACCTCGTCGGCAGCGACGCGGACGCGGTGAGACTGGGTAGTGAAGTAACGCTTGATGTCAGGGTGTTCGTCGATCAGGCCGATAAACGTCTCGCGTGGCATAGTCAGCAACAAACTGTCTTCTATCGCCACCATGCGGTAGAGGGATTCCGGCTCGCCCACCAGGGTTGAGTAGCCGAAATTGCGCCCCGCATCGCGCCGGTCAAGCAGCAGTCCATCGTCACTGACGATATCCACCGCGCCAGACCGGATCACATACAAGGTGTCATTGACGCTACCGACCGAGACAAGTTCGTCGCCGCGGCGGACATAAATAATGCCCATCTGCCCGGGCAACGCGTCGAGGGTTGCTTCGGGCAGGTGGGCGAAGGGTTCGTGCTCGGCGAGGAAACCGCGGACCTCGTCGAGTTCAACTGTCATAGGGTCACACTAGCGCATTTGTGACCTCCTTAACAGGCTTTTACTGGTATGACACGAACCACGGGCGAGGATTGACGGTTTCGTATGTCTGCTGCGGGGTAAATGTTGGGGTGTCCTCGTCGATAAAGTTCTTCCACGCCATGAACCACTCGTCGGAAAGCCCCTCGCGCAGCGCATTCCAGGTCTCAAACTTCAACTCCGGGGTGCCATGGCCGTCGGCGTGCAGCACAAACGCAAGCTCTGGGTGGGAGGTGTCTACCTGGTCGCGGTCACGAACCATTTGGTGCTGGAATTGGTGCACAACAAACGCCTTCTGGGGCAGGTTGTTCTCACGAGTCAGATCTGCCAGCCACTGCGAAACCTCGTTGATCTCTGCCGCAGTGGTATTGCCGATCCGCTGCATTGGCAGTTCCTCAGGCCCGATCCGCCACTCGGGGTCGATAGCCAACCCCACGTTGGGTCGCTTCAGCAACTCTTCGTAGCGCTTGGCCTGGTCAATGAAAGTCGCACGTCCCGGTTGCAAGTCAAGAACGGCGTAGCCACCAGCCTCAGTAATCGCATCGATATATCCAATGAAGTCCTCGGGCGCACCCTCGTTGGAATAGTCACCATCTTCACCCGCGTACTCGGAAGCAACCGTGACGATAATCTCGAACGCCGGGATCACCGGTTGCTTCTCAAACTGCTGATATTCGGCAATGATTGGCTCCAAGCGTTGCACTGCCTCGGCCGGAGGCTGCTCCCCCATCAAACCGAGGGCACCACCAGACGGATGACCATACAGGGCAATCATCCGGCGTCCCGGGAACACCAACCCGCCACCTCCTGGCAGCTCACCATTGTTGGCCAGCTCCACGCGCTCTGCGTACTGTTCAGTGGAGCCCCATTGCGCCCCCAAAGCTACAGTGTCCTGGGAGGTCACAGTCTTCATCGACTCAGCGGTCATGCGCGGGTCGGCGTAATCTAGCACCAGCACGTCCGCGCCAGCCGAGGTTGCGGTGGCAGCGGCGGCCAGGGAGGTTATGTCGGTAGCCAACATTGGTGGCATTTCCAGCTCATGATTTTTGCCTGCTTCCAGCGCCACGATCTCAGTCACAGCGTCAGAGCCTTCCGGAACCACGATCGGCTCGGTTGCCGGAAGTTCTTCTTCCGCACCTTCTGCGCTGGTGGTACCCGTACCCACTTCTATGACGCGGTGAGCGCCTAGCCGCTCAATCTCTGCGTCAATAACAGCGTCAGTCCCTGCGTGTCGGATCAGCATGGGCGCGCCCAACTTCACAGCGATGGCGGCGGCATGGAGCTGGTCATCGCGTTTCGACGAGGCGACCACCACGGCTTCTGATTGTTCAAAGAGGCGCTGCGACACTTCTGCACCGGTACCGTCCGGGTCAGCGAGCACCTCTGGGCCCTGAGTCTCGAGCGCCGGCGTATTCTCGCCCTGAGCGTTCTTGCCGCCTTCTGCTCCACCATTACTTCCACTTCCACCATTGTTGCTACACGAGGTGAGTGACAATGCTCCGGAGAGGATGAGGGCGGTCGCTGCGCGGGCGCGTGGGGAAATTCGGCGCATGAAAAACCTTTCCAACGGGATCCAGAAACACGGGAGTATTAACAAGAATGCACCCTTGCCGTTTAATTAGCAAGGGTGCATAAGACAACGGTATCTACAGATTAACGCAACGCCACAGCGATTCGGTCACCGACCTCCGCAGTGACCACAGCAGTCTCGGTGCGCGCCGACACATCAGCAGCCACAGCCTCCTCAATTCGCACGGCTTCATCCTCATCGCCCAGCCACCGCAACATCATTGCAACAGACAAGATCATCGCCGTGGGGTCTGCAATCCCTTTGCCCGCAATATCTGGGGCAGATCCGTGGACTGGTTCGAACATGGATGGGTTTGCTTTAGACGCGTCGATATTGCCGGACGACGCAAGACCTACCCCACCAGCGACTGCACCAGCTAGGTCGGTGATGATATCGCCGAACAGGTTGTCGGTGACGATCACGTCATAGCGCGAAGGGTCCGTCACAAGGTAGATGGTCGCCGCATCGATGTGGTTGTAGTCCACCTCAACTTCAGGAAACTCTTGAGCAACATCATTGACGGTGTTCTGCCACAAAGTACCGGCGTTGACCAACACGTTGGTCTTGTGCACCAAGGTCAGCTTCTTGTTGCGGTTCATGGCAGCTTCGAACGCGTAGCGCACGGTGCGCTCAACCCCATAGCGGGTGTTCTGGGATACCTCAGAGGCCACCTCATGTGGGGTTCCCTGGCGCAGAGTTCCACCATTTCCGCAGTACAGTCCTTCGGTTCCTTCGCGAACCACGACAAAGTCAATATCGCCAGGGTTGGCCAACGGGCTCACTGAGGTTGGATACAGCTTGGAGGGGCGCAGGTTGACAAAGTGATCCAACTTAAACCGCATCTGCAGTAGCAGTCCACGTTCCAGAATTCCTGGAGCCACCTTGTCCGGATCCCCAATGGCACCCAGCAAAATCGCGTCATGCTCACGCAGACTGGCTAGGTCATCGTCGGTAAGCAATTCGCCGTTTTTGAGGTAACGGCGCGCACCCAGGTCGTACTCGGTAGTCTCCACGTCATCACGTACAGCGCTGAGCACCTTCAGGCCCTCGGCCATGACTTCAGGGCCGATACCGTCGCCACCAATGACTGCAATTTTCATCTTTTACGATGTCCTTTCCAACCGTCCGATTTCTGCCCAAATCCTAGCAGCAGTCTCGACACAGCCTGCGATGACAGTCTGCGATCCTAGTCCAGGTTCAACTGCAGCGAGTTCGCGCCCACGGTCGCCGCCACTGCTTCCTCGAGTTCCTCCGGCACCTCACGCTCAACACGCAGGATCAAAATGGCACCGTCACCCTTCGATGCCTGCGTCAGGGCTGCGGCCTCAATATTGATATCTGCCTCACCCAGCTTCGAGCCAACCTTCCCCAAGGCACCAGGCTGGTCGGTGTAGCGCAGGAAGAGGTTTTGCCCCTCGGCGCGCATATCGACGCCACGGCCGTTGATGCGCACAATCTTTTCGATGCGCTCAAGACCGGTCAACGCGCCACGCACAGAGGCGGTTTCACCAGAAGCGGACACAGCTTGAACCTCGATGACGGAGCGGTGGGTCTCAGACTCAGTCTCTGTATCCACGCTATATTCCACACCACGCGCCTCAGCGAGCTGCGGGGCGTTCACGAATGTCACAGGCTCATCAGTAACGCCCGAAAACAGGCCGCGAACAGCGGAGAGCGCGAGAACGTCGACGTCTTCGGTGGACAATTCGCCGCGTGCGGTCACCTTCAGGGACACAGCTGCCTCGTCGAGCAGCTTGCCCGCAACCAGACCCAGCTTGCGCGCCAACTCCAACCAGGCAGAAACCTCCTCGCCGACCGAACCGCCGGACACGTTAACAGCGTCAGGCACAAACTCGCCAGCCAATGCCTTAAGCACAGAGTCTGCTACGTCGGTACCTGCACGGTCCTGCGCTTCCACGGTGGATGCACCCAAGTGCGGGGTAACAACAACCTCGTCGAGAGCAAACAGCGGGCTGTCGGTGCAAGGTTCGGTTTCATAAACATCGAAACCTGCGCCACGAATGTGTCCCGAAGTGATCGCATCAGCAAGAGCCTGCTCGTCGACAAGCCCGCCACGCGCCGCGTTGATGATGATCTGGCCCTTCTTCGCCTTTGCCAGCAAATCCGCATCGAACATGCCCGCAGTTTCCTTGGTCTTCGGCAGGTGAATGGTGACAAAGTCAGCACGCGCCATCAAGTCTTCAAGCTCAACAAGCTCGACACCCATCTGCGCTGCACGCGACGGGTTGGCATAGGGATCGTACGCAATGATCGTGGTTTCGAAAGACTGCAGGCGTTGTGCGAACAGTTGGCCGATATGGCCGAAACCAACGATGCCAACGGTCTTGCCGAAGATCTCCACACCTTTAAAAGAGGACCGCTTCCACTCGGCGTCGCGCAGAGTCTTATCCGCAGCGGGGATCTGGCGCGCAGTGGACAGCAGCAACGCAATCGCGTGCTCACATGCAGAGTGAATATTGGAGGTTGGCGCATTGGCAACCATCACACCGCGCTCAGTTGCTGCCTCGATATCCACGTTGTCCAGGCCCACACCAGCGCGGCCAACGATCTTCAGGTTGGTTGCGGCTTCGAGGACTTCTCGGTCAACGGTGGTTGCGGAACGCACCAGCAATGCGTCTGCCTCAGGAACAGCGGCGAGGAGCTCGGGGCGGTTAGGTCCATCAACCCAACGGACCTCTACGGCATCTCCTAGTGCGTCGACGGTAGATTGTGCAAGCTTGTCAGCGATAAGCACGACGGGTTTAGTCACGAAATTGTCTCCTGAGATCACTAAAGATAGTCGGTGGCGAACTGCCGAAGCTATAATACCCCCACACCCTGCTCACGTGGTTCATTCCGCCCGAATTCTGGCCTCACCCGCGCGGATTCGCGCCGCCAGGCCCTCCGCGGTCCCGAACTCCTGCCCCAAGGCAAGCAAAGGCCGGTTGGATAATCCGATCAATTGCCGCAGTGTATCGCGGCTTCTCACCGGATTGGGGTCAACCACAAGGCTGACGTGAGCACCGAAGCTCCGGGCATTTGTGACAGCTGCGAGATCGGATTCTGCCAACGCCACCACCTTCGGGGCCATATCTGCATCGCGCGGAGCTTGCGCTGGAAACGGCTGTGCTTCAGCACGTGGGCCAACAACCGGATCAGCCCAGGTGGCCCGCAACCACACGGGGTGATCTTCGTCGGCACCTGCGATGGCTGCTACCGCCGATCCAGGGTGGTCCACGTCAACAACATCGAAGGCCAGGGCAGTCATCTCCCCAAGCGCTTCCCATCCTCCCGGGTCACGGATCACCCGCACCGTACCCTGCGCCGGAGCAAGAGACACCAAGCCCACAGTAAGAATCGTGTGAGCCCGAAGCCTCTCAATCTCATTGACAATGTCCCGGTGCTTGTCAGGTTTGTACACCAGCATCGGGGCGTGCGCCACCATCGCAATCGAGGCGCCACGCAAACCAGCGGTCACAGTCTCATCGACCACAATGACTGTTTCTGAACTCTCGAAAAAGAGCCGCGATGTCTCAAACCCAAATGGGTCTTCAATAACCACAGGATGGTCCGGAAAATCTTTGCTGACCGAACGGTTCTGGTTGGTTGCGCGCGCTCGGTCAATCGGATCCAGCTCCACCTCCGGTGCACACCCACCAAGGAGGGCCGCGCAGATAATTAGAGCGCTAAGTCTCCGCACCATCTCGGATCACAGGTTTGTCCATGGCGTATTCCACCATGCCGACGAAGCGTTCGCGACGGTCCTCGAAAAACTCGTGGCACTGGGTGCCAAATAGATGCTCTGGCTGCAGCTCATGGGTTGCTAGCACTGCGTCGAACTCATCGTCTTCCATAATGGACTTCGACTGGATACGGCGCAGGTAACGCTTGGGTTCTCCCCCATCAAGCATGATTTCCGTTCTTTTGCCCATTGGCGTGCGGTTCAGCACCGAGACGGCAAGCTCAGGCGCGATTCCCTGCTGCTCACAGCACTGTTGTGGGAAGATCTGGCAAAAGCCGGGTTCGAGTTCTCGAAGCGTTTCTTGATTGAATTGGTCACCAGTGCGCCAGTCCCGCGCACCGCGCGCCATTAGTAGCGCATAGATACCGCGGTATACTCCAGAGTCCTTCGTGGCGGAAACCAGACGCGATTCGTGGAATTCCGCGTCGCGTACCGTCTTGGGCACTTCGTCAGTGTCGCCCTTCATCCAGGCTGTGACCTGATCCGTATCGCGGCCAGCACGGGTGGTTGGCGCGGACGCGCCGTACAGCTCCCCAAACACGCCCGACCAGAACCATTGATTCAGCCGGTCACGGGCCTGAATATTGTCTAGAATACCGGGGGTTTCTGCTAGGCGAGCAAGCAGGACAGCCAGAGGGACAAGCTGGGCTGTGTACGGTACCTGATCGGTGGTCAGGATGCACCGCTTTGCGAGGAACACCGCTGCCTGATCAAACGCGTTGACCAGCTCTGCCGAGGCGCTGAGATAGTCGGACAAGGTGAGGTTGAGGATGTCACCACGGTGTCCGGTCGCCTGGCCCTTGCGGCCAGTGACCAGCAGGGATACCGCACGCAGGAAGCTGATGCGCCCAATCCCGTCGAGTGCCGGATGTTGGCGCAGGTGCTTTTCTATATCTGCCCAGTGGTCTGCCAAACTGAAGTTCGGATCCTCGTTAGCAAACACTGCGGTGAGCAATTCAAACACGTCCATCCGGTGGCCGGATGAATTTGCGTGGGCAAAGATCTGGCCTACACCGGACTGTGGTGTGTCCCGGTTCAGTCGAATCATCGGAATGTAATAACCCGAAACGGCGCGCAGCACACGATTATGAAACTTCTTTACGTCCTCGCGGATCTGTGTGTCGTCAGAATGCGCCGCCATCTCAAACAGCAGGTCATTGCCTTCTTCATGCAACAGGTAGGAAACTGGAACGACGTAGTTGTTCAACAGATCTTCGCGGGTCAAAAGCCCCTGCGGAATGCTCGGCCCGAAGTGGGAGCGCACCTGGCCTTCCTCATCCACAGAGAAAACAGCTTCGTCGGGAAGTGTCTCTGCACTTACGGCCAGGCGGACGTCAACATAAAAGCGGCGGCGAATTGGCTGATCGCGATAGTCGACCGTGTCGACAAAACCATCACCTTGCAGCGCGTGATACAAGACGGTTACGCGTTGGTGCCCGTCGAGCAACAGCAGCCCTGGGTCCACATTACGGTCTGGGGCGCGCTTGACCGGAACAGGTTTGAACCTGGTGGGGGTATTGCGGGTATCCAGGGCGAGCAGCGATCCGATAGGATAGCCACGCAACACGGCCCCGATGACTGATCGGATTCTGTCTAATGTCCAGATCAGGTCGTGTTGAAAATCAGGCAGCTGCAGTTCATTGCGATCGATACGATCAAATAGGTCTGGTAGAGAGTAGCTTGGTGTGGTAAAACCCATGTAGCCTACCTTAGCGCCCCACACCCGGTTCCGCGCACCCACACCCGGTTTGATCGCATCTTTAACACACGTGTTCGTGATCCAGATGCTCTGGGTGCTCGATCTGTATCGTCGAATGCTGGATTCCATGCCCCCGCAGCCGTGCTTGCACAGCATCAAGTATCGGCCCTGTGCAGGCACCATGCGGTACGACGAGGTGGCATGTTGCCAGCGCTTCCGTCCCACTTGTTGACCACACGTGCAGATCATGTACCGCTTCCACACCGTCTAATGTGGCAAGATCGCGTTGGATGGTATCGATGTCCACCCCGTCTGGGACTTGATCCAAGAGCACGCGTAACGACGCAAGCAGTAACTTGACTGCGCGAGGCAATACCAGGGCGGCGATGGCCACAGATGCCACCGTGTCTGCCCAGGTGAAACCGGTGAAATGAATGACTGCCGCGGCTCCGATCACGGCGATGGAACCTAATAAGTCCGCAATCACGTGAAGAAATGCCCCTTCGACGTTGAGAGAATGACGGCGCTGCCGGGAAAGCACCCACGCAGAGGCAGCATTAGCGAGCAACCCCACAACGGCTACCGAAAACATCAAGCCGACGCGGATCTCTGTGTCCGAACCGACGCGCATGACCGATTCAACCACGATCCACACCGACATTATTATCACTGTGACGGCATTTATCGCTGCAGCCATCACTTCAACGCCGCGGTAGCCGTATGTTGCACGGCGAGACGCAGCTTTTCGCCCCACAAACACTGCAATAACCGCCATGATGAGGCCGGTGGCATCGGCCAGCATGTGCATGGCATCGGCAAGCAGTGCCATAGATCCAGAAATGACACCACCAATGAGCTCGGCAAAAAATACCACGGACGTTAGCGTCAACGCGGTTACTAGAGCACGCATCGACGCCGTCTGAAGGTCTTCGGCGTGAGCATGAGCATGTCCACCCTGGTGATCGTGAATAGCCATGCCTTAAAGACTACCCAGACAAACCCTTATTGACAAGCTTTTGAAAACCTACTGGTGGGAACGATAACGCCCCACACAACCTCCGTTGGTTGTGTGGGGCGCCCGGCAGAAAAACGAATTAGTGAGCGGTGTCGGTCAACTCAACCTTGACCCAGCTCATCATGTCGCGCAGCTTCGCACCGGTCTCCTCAATTGGGTGCTCAGCGTTTTCCTTGCGCAGACCCTCAAGCTCCTTGTTGCCACCTTCAATGTTGGCCAGCAGGCGCTTGGTGAAGGTGCCGTCCTGAATGTCGGTGAGAATATCCTTCATGCGTTCCTTCGCACCTGCGTCAATGACGCGAGGGCCGGAGAGGTAGCCACCAAACTCAGCGGTATCAGACACGGAGTAGTTCATGTTGGCAATGCCACCCTCGAACATCAGGTCCACGATCAGCTTCAACTCATGCAGCACCTCGAAGTAGGCCATCTCTGGCTCGTAGCCAGCCTCGGTGAGAACCTCGAAACCGATCTTGACTAGTTCCTCTGTGCCACCGCACAGCACAGCCTGCTCACCGAACAGGTCGGTGACAGTCTCCGCCTCGAAGGTGGTTGGGATAACACCCGCACGGCCACCACCGATTGCGGAAGCATATGACAGAGCCAAAGCCTGGCCATTGCCCTCTGGGTCTTGATCGATAGCGATCAAGCAAGGAACACCCTTGCCGTCAACGTACTGGCGACGTACCAGGTGACCTGGGCCCTTCGGCGCAACCATGCCAACCACGATATTGTCTTCTGGCTTGATCAAGTCAAAGTGGATGTTCAGGCCGTGGCCAAAGAATAACGCGTTACCCGGCTTGAGGTTGGGCTCAATATCCCGCTCGAAGATCTGCGCTTGGGAGGTGTCTGGAGCAAGCAGCATCACAACGTCAGCCCAAGCGGACGCATCCGCGTTGCTCTTGACCTCGAAGCCGGCTTCCTTCGCCTTCTCAGCAGACTTGGAGCCGTCGCGCAAGCCGATGACGACCTCGACACCGGAGTCACGCAGGTTCATTGCGTGTGCGTGGCCCTGGGAACCATAGCCAATGATGGCCACCTTCTTGCCCTGGATGATGGACAGATCAGCATCGTCGTCGTAAAAGACCTCAATTGCCATGAGTGTTGCACTCACCTTTCTTAGATTTAAAGTTCTTAGTGGCCGATTATGCCACGAAATAGTTTTGTGTCAGCGATCAGTTAACAGCAATTTGCCGTTTACTTCGAAGGCGCCATCGTCTTCGGGCCACGGTTCAACGCAATCTCACCGGAGCGAATCAGCTCACGGATCCCAAACGGCTCAAGCACGTCCAAGAAAGCCTTGAGTTTGCTAGGTGTACCGGTTGCCTCTATGACAACGGAATCCTGGGCGACGTCGACAATGCGCGCACGGAAGATGTTCGCGGCATCGACCACCTGTGGCCGGTTCGAATTAGTCGCGTTGACCTTCACCAGCATCAACGAACGAGCAATAGTAGTCTCGTCTTCAAGTCGGACCACCTTGATCACCGGAATAATCTTGTTGAGCTGCTTGGTCATCTGCTCAATCTGATGATCGGTGGCATCAACAACGATAGTTAAGCGGTTTAAGCCCTCAGTCTCCGTCTTCGCAGACACCAACGACACCAGGTTGAAGCCACGGCGGGTAAACATCGCCGTCACACGAGAGATAATGCCGTCGACGTCCTGGACCTGGACAGACAGGATGTTGCGAGTGATCTCGTTCATGGTTAGTTCTCCTTCTGCTGTGCAGCGTCGTCGATGGCTTCGTCGATGTCTGCCGGAGCAGCCGCCGCCGAATCCTCGTTTTCGAAGAATGGGCGCAGGCCTCGGGCATACTCGATATCCGAGTTGGAGGAGCCGGCAGCAATCATCGGCCACACCTGTGCGTCCTCACCCACGACAAAGTCAATGACAACGGGACGATCGTTAATTTCGCGCGCACGCTGAATTGCCGGCAGCACTTCCTCTTCCTTGGTCACCCGGATTGCCTCAGCACCGAGCGCCTCTGCTAGCTGCAGGAAATCTGGCACGTAGTGAGTGTCCTGGTGCAATTTGGTGTTGGAGTAGTGCCCCTCATAAAACAGAGTCTGCCACTGGCGGACCATGCCGAGGTTGCCGTTGTTAATCAAAGCAACCTTAATGGGGAATCCCTCAACTGCTGCAGTGGTGATTTCCTGGTTAGTCATCTGGAAGCAACCATCCCCATCGATAGCCCACACTTCTTTATCTGGGCACGCAGCCTTAGCACCCACGGCTGCCGGGATGGCGTAGCCCATCGTCCCCAGACCGCCAGAGTTCAACCACGTACGTGGGTTTTCAAAATCCACGAACTGTGCGGCCCACATCTGATGTTGGCCCACACCAGCAACGTAGATTGCTTCCGGGCCTGCTTCCCTACTCAAGGTCTCGATGACAAATTGCGGAGACAAAGAGCCGTCATCTTGCGGATCGTAGCCGCGGGGGAAACGTTCCTTCAGCCCGTGTAGGTAGTCAACCCACGGCTTGATCTGGGGCTTGTCCACCTTCTTGGACTTCTCAAAGGTAGACAGAAGAGCGTGCAGCGTCTCCTTGGCGTCGCCCACAATCGGCACATCAACGGCGCGGATCTTCCCAATTTCTGCTGGGTCAACGTCAGCATGGATTACCTTCGCACCCGGCGCAAACGCATCAGGGTCGCCGGTCACGCGGTCGTCGAAACGTGCGCCGATAGTAATCAGGAGATCCGATTCCTGCATCGCGCCAACAGCAGGGACGGAACCGTGCATCCCGGGCATTCCCATGTGCAATTCGTGGGAATCTGGGAAGGCACCCAGGGCCATCAGGGTAGTCACCACAGGGATTCCGGTATAGTCGACGAACTTGCGCAGTTGCTCGTGTGCATTGGCCTTGATCACACCACCGCCTATATAGAGCACTGGGCGTTCAGACTGGGCGATCAGCTGAACCGCCTGAGACACCTGCCGGGAGTGCGGAGTGGTCACCGGCTTATAGCCCGGCAAATCGATGGCCGGCGGCCAGACAAAGTCGATCTCCTGGTTTTGAACATCCTTAGGCACGTCGACAAGCACCGGGCCTGGACGGCCGGTTTCTGCCAGATGGAACGCAGCTGCGATAGCCTCCGGAATATCGTTGGCGTCGGTCACCATGAAGTTGTGCTTGGTAATCGGCATGGTCACGCCGCGGATATCGGCTTCCTGGAAGGCATCAGTACCCAGCAGCGAGGAACCCACCTGGCCGGTAATGGCCACGATCGGAACGGAGTCGAGGTTGGCGTCGGCAAGTGCGGTCACCAGATTCGTAGCACCGGGGCCGGAAGTAGCGATGCACACACCGACGCGGCCGGACGCAAGCGCGTACCCCTCGGCTGCGTGACCCGCACCCTGCTCGTGACGGACGAGCACGTGACGCAGGTCCTTTGCGGCGTACAGCGCATCGTAAAGCGGGAGCACCGCTCCGCCGGGAAGCCCGAACACGAGGTCGGTGCCCAACGCCTCAAGGCTGCGGACGATCGCTTCGGCACCGGTCATGCGCTCTGAACCAGCACCAGCCGCCTTCTTGGCGGCCGTTGCCGGCGATGGCTTAAATGAAGCTGCCACTGTCTATAGCTCCTTAAATAAAAGAGTCGAAAAGTTAAACGTTTCATCGCCTCCTGGGTGTGGGGGCGACATTGTTTAGCCGTATGATGCGCGACCACATAACAAAGCCCTCGTACAGGCACTGTGGGTGGGTGCTGTCGAGGGCGCTTGTCACAACGACGAGAAGTGATTTCTCACCGTCACGGCAGGCGCCGCGTCGGTACCACTACTAGTCGCAAAATGATCATGAGCTAAATCATACACGGTTCACAGAAACTTACACGTATTAGGGGCTATCGTCGTGAGCGCTATGCCTTTCGAATACCTCTTTGCCTCGATCTGGAGATGGCTGGCCGACTCCGGCCTGAATATCGCAATTCTCATAGTCATCGCCTTTCTGGTGCCCCGCGCCGGGCGCTTGATCACGCGCGTGCTGGAACGCCGCGTCGAAGCAGACAGCGATAAGGAAGAAGCGAAAAGCAAGCTCGCCCTGGCAGGCGTCGGCGTTTATGTTGCGCAACTTGTAGCTTTCTTCATTATCACGGTTTTAATTCTGCAACAGTTTGGCTTTTCGCTGGCAGGTGCGGCGATCCCCGCCACCGTGGTCTCCGCAGCGGTCGGCTTTGGCGCGCAATCGATCATTGCAGATTTCCTCGCCGGCTTATTCGTCCTGTCAGAAAAACAGTACGGCGTGGGCGACTGGGTGGCGTTTACAGGCAATGGTGTCGACGTCGAAGGCACCGTCATTCAAATCACGATGCGCTCGACGCAAATCCGCACGATCGACCAATCCACGGTGAACATCCCGAATTCCACGGCGCGGGTGGCTATCAATAGGTCGAATTATTGGTCGCGGGCGGTCGTTGTCATGCCCGTGCCCCTGCTGGGATCAGCCAGTGCGGCTGAGGCGTTGCAGCGTTCAGAAGCTGCTACCCGTCGCGCGCTTGCACGGGAAGACATTGCACCGGAGGTGATCGGTGATCTTGATGTGCACCCTGCTGTCAGTGTTGATCCCCCGGCTACAGTTGGTATGCCGTGGACTGTGGATATGCGTTTCATGATCCAGGTCAAGGCCGGTTCACAGTGGTTGGTTGAACGCGCCATCAGAATGTCGATCTTGGATGAATTCTGGGACGAGTATGGTTCTGCAACCACGGTGGACGGCACACTCATCCATCAGGCCACTACTTCAGACACACCTGTATCACGCAGGTCGCTTCACGACGACACCCCTACCGAGCACCTGCAGGAAACACCAGAGAATAAAAGCGAGGCGCAGCCAGCTACGGAAGCCACGGAAGCCACAGAAACGGTGAGGGCCGCCTCTCACGTGCCCACCGAGTTCGCTACTAAGGACGGACACGACCCTGCTGCTGACGATGCCTCCTCAGATCACAAGGGCCAGGAAGCCCAGGAAGCCCAGGACACCACTGCCACGAAGCCCCGCTCGACGCTCCACGACGTATTTACTGCTGGTCGGCGCATGCGCCCCTCAACGGCAGTTCTTCTCCTGGTCTTATTCGTCCTATTGGTGCTGCGTGGGCTGACGGCCTCAGGCACATATAATGACGAGCTTGTCTCCGGCATCCTGGCACCACCGCCGGTCTCGCCTGCGCCCACCTCGGAGCTAGATTCTGAGCCAACAAGTGTCCCAACGACGTCGCAGCCTCAACCCGAGCCCTCCCCGACTACTGAGCCTGGAGAGCCCACCACGGCGCCAGACTACGGTGAAACCCCCACCGGCGAGTCCACCCGGCAGTACGCGCCAGATGCGCAGAACAACACACCGTCCCCACAAGACCCGAACCAGCAACCCGACCAGGAGCCCTACACACCCACTCAGCAGCAGACCCAGCCCCCTGCGACAACTGCCCAAAACTCGCTACAAGAACCAACGTTGACCGCTCCGACGACGGCCCCTGCGCAAACCGCAAACCCGGTTAGCTAGCATATGTTCTATGAGTTCCGCAGAGCAGAGGCCGGATTCCACCTATTTTCGGCCCGAACGTACGCACGTTATTGCCACCCTTTTAATGACGGGCATCGCGCTCATCGGAATCAGTTGGGCGCCTTTGGCGCTCGGCTGGTTGCTCATATTTCCGATTCTTTTCCTCGTGTGGGTGTTTAAGGCGCACACACATATCGACGATCGCGGCGTTACCATCAATTACCTGTGGAGAAAAAACGTCACTCTGCCGTGGGAGGAGTTTGACGGTATTGCCTTCAAAGGCTCGAAAGCATTAGCTCGCGATAAACAGGGCAGGGAATATTCCATGCCTGGTGTGACGTTTAACTCATTGCCACGTCTAGAGGAGGCGTCAGATGGACGGATCCCTGATGTCTTGACTGAAGGGCTCGCCTCTGTAGACGGCAAGGTAACCGTCATTGATAAAGATGGGCGCCAAGTGTTGATGTCCAAAGAGGAACACGAGGCCTACGAGGCCAGTAAAAAGAGTGATTTTCACGAAGGACACTCACCACAATCGTTTGACTCACAACCCACTAAGGAGTGACATGGTCTTCCCCCTTCGTTCGAAGGTCACCACCGTTGGCCGCCAGGCCGCGGGTGCCCGCGCTTTATGGCGTGCGACGGGTACAAAAGAAAATGAGTTTGGTAAACCAATCGTGGCCATTGTGAACTCCTATACCCAGTTCGTACCAGGTCACGTCCATTTGAAAAATGTTGGCGACATCGTGGCTGACGCCGTCCGCGCTGCCGGCGGCGTGCCAAAGGAGTTTAATACGATCGCTGTCGATGATGGCATCGCAATGGGCCACGGTGGCATGCTCTACTCACTTCCCAGCCGTGAAATCATCGCGGACTCTGTGGAGTACATGGTTAACGCACACACCGTGGACGCCATGGTGTGTATTTCCAACTGTGACAAGATCACCCCGGGCATGCTCAACGCTGCAATGCGTTTGAATATCCCGGCCGTCTTCGTCTCCGGCGGCCCAATGGAGGCTGGCAAGGCTGTTGTCGCCAACGGGGTAGCCAAAACAAACTCCAACCTGGTTGATGCGATTGCCTACTCCGCTGATGACAACGTTTCTGACGCAGAGTTGAATCAGATTGTGGAATCAGCATGCCCTACCTGTGGGTCATGCTCCGGCATGTTCACCGCCAACTCGATGAACTGCCTGACCGAGGCACTTGGTCTCTCGCTGCCGGGTAACGGCACTACCCTTGCGACGCACTCAGCTCGCCGCGACCTGTTTATCAAGGCTGGCGAAACCGTGATGGAGCTGTGCCAAAGCTACTACGGCGAGGAGGATGACTCTGTCTTACCTCGTAGCATCGCCAACCGCAACGCATTCCGCAACGCGATGGCGCTCGACATGGCAATGGGTGGTTCTTCCAACACCATCTTGCACACCTTGGCTGCAGCCCAGGAAGGCGAAGTTGACTTCGACTTGTCTGACATTGATGAGTTGTCCCATAAGATCCCGTGCCTGTCCAAGGTGGCGCCAAACGGCACCGCGCACGTAGAAGATGTCCACCGCGCTGGCGGTATCCCCGCGATCTTGGGCGAACTCAACCGCTCGAATCTGCTCCACAAAGACGTCCGCTCCGTCAAGTATGAGTCCCTCGATAAGTGGCTGGATGACTGGGACATCCGCGGTGGCAAGGCTATTGACGACGCCACGGAGTTGTTCTATGCAGCCCCTGGTGGTGTGCGCTCTACGGAGGCATTTTCCCAATCCAACCGCTGGGAGGAACTAGACACCGATTCCGTCAATGGTGTCATCCACGACACCGATCACCCATTCACGTCTGACGGTGGCCTTGTCGTTCTACGCGGCAACCTCGCTACGAACGGTGCAATCCTAAAGACGGCCGGTGTGGAAGAAGAACTATGGGAGTTCTCCGGCCCAGCACGCGTGGTGGATTCCCAGGAACAGGCTGTCTCCATGATCCTTAACCGCGAGGTCCAACCCGGCGAGGTTGTGGTAATCCGCTACGAGGGCCCATCCGGCGGCCCAGGTATGCAGGAGATGCTGCATCCTACCTCTTTCCTGAAAGGAGCAGGCCTGGGCAAGAAGTGTGCTTTGATCACCGATGGTCGCTTCTCTGGTGGCACCTCAGGTCTATCCATTGGACACATCTCCCCTGAAGCGGCACACAAGGGCCTGATCGGCTTGATCGAAAACGGTGACACAATTTCCATCTCAGTGAATAAGCGCGAGCTCAGCCTCGATGTGGATGAGGAGGTGCTGGAGCAGCGTCGTCAAGCGATGGAAGCCTCCGACGCGCCGTGGACCCCGAAGCGTGAACGAAAGGTCTCGAAGGCCCTGCGTGCGTACGCAAAGATGGCCACTAGTGCTGATAAAGGCGCGGTGCGCCAAGTCGATTAGACCCAAGCACTACACACGGGACTAGACTGTCACAAATGATCGATCGTGACACCCGCCAGTTATTGCCCATCATTGTCAAGTTTCTGACGGTGGTGGGCTTTGGTGCTGGCTTGGGTGTGATATGGACGCACATCGCACAGACCGATTTCCCCGTAGACATGATTATCTACAGGGAGGGCTCCCGCGCCTTCTTTTCCGGCGCAGAGGTGTATTCCGAGCCCATGTACGCCGGTGATCTAGCGCTGCCCTTCATCTATCCGCCGTTCGGCGCACTCGCGCTCGGCCCGCTAACCCCGCATGTCATCTCGGATTCCTTGGCCGGCGACATCATGATCGTGATCTCCGATGCGCTGCTATTGCTCTGCGCCTACCTCGCTTTCAAGGCACTTCTGCCGCACGCCGAACGTGGCCTGCGCTGGTGCGTCACGACGATCGCATGGGTCGCCGGCATGCTCATCGAACCAGTGGTGCTTAACCAAGGCTTCGCACAGATCAATATCGTGCTGATGGCGCTTGTGTTCATTGACTTGGTGCCGCGCAAACGCTACTTACCGCGTGGCTTTTGGATTGGGATCGCAGCGGCCATCAAGATTTCGCCGCTGGCCATGTGCCTGTATTTCTTATTACGCAAGGAGTTCCGCGCAATCCTCGTCGCAGCGCTTACTGCGGTTGCGGCAACACTGGTTGCTGCCGCCGTGCGGTGGGACGCCACAGTAGAGTTCTTCTCCGTCACACTGCTGGGTATGGGCTCAGGCAACGAGTTTGGGGTGGACTCTACGTACCAGTCCAATAGCTCCATTAAAGGAGCGCTGATGCGATTTGCGCAGTCCCAGGAGCACCTGGAGGCATACGGCACACTGGTCAACGTGCTCTGGCTAGTACTGTCACTGATCACCATTGTGCTCGGTGGGTGGTTGATGGTGGCGTTGCTACGTCGCGGGATGAACGTTGACGCGATCTTAGTGAATTCGGTGATTATGCTGCTGATCTCGCCGGTCTCTTGGTCGCATCACTGGGTGTGGCTCGCACTGATTCTGCCGGTGGTGGTGTGGCGTTTACTGACCGCTTTCACAGGAAACACCGCCCTGGCAGTGGTGACTGCGCTGTGGGCGGTGTTGGTGCTCACCAACCCACCAAAGTGGTGGTTTGGTGATCAGATTGCCGTGTTTGAACTGGCTATCTGGCAAAAGATTTTGGTCAGCGACTTTGTCTGGCTGGCAATTGCTATGCTGATCTCGCTGGCAGTGGCGATCAAGCAAGTGTCTCTCCAGGCGAGTCAGCCACTAGGCGAACGGGTTTATCCCGGTGCCGAAGATCCACACGGCGATGACAATGGCGATGCCTAGGACGATAAAGATCCAGGAGCTGGCTAATGGGCGGCGAGCCCAGCCGCGGCCGGTATCAAATGAGTAGAGACCAGGGCCGGTGAATTGCAAAACAACGGACAGCCCCAGCAAAATCACGGCCAGCCACACGGTCTCCGGCCACGCGAAGACGTTGAACCCGGCACCTTCAGCGGCGATCGCGTGCAGCGCCATAAACCCGGTAGCTACCGTTGCCACCATGGCAGCGACTGGCGTGAGCAGGCCGAGCAGCAGGAACACACCCGCAGCCAGCTGGGCTGTCGGCAGCGCAACCGCGAGGATATTACCGTACGCGTAGCCAGCAAACGCCTGATCAAGTCCGCTAAGCCCCGCGTTTCCTCCCAAGCGGAAAAAGGTGGCCACCGAGGTAAGGATGAGGAATCCTCCGGCTAGAATGCGCAGGATCAGAAGTCCCAGGTCGATGGTTCCGCGTCGTGGATCCTCGATCTGCTTTTCGACGACCACTTCGTCGTCATAGGCAATGGGCACATCCGTAGCTACTGTGGCAGGCGCGGTGTAATCGTCGTTAAGCGCGGTCGATGACGTGGTTGTGACCGGTGTTTCAAATATGGTGGTGTTGGCATCTGCCGGGTCGATATGTTCTGGCGCGGCGCGACCAGTGCGGTCATAGATGGTTTCGGTTTTATGCTGGGAATCGTAGGTTGGTACGTCGAGCTCGTTGATATCGTTGATGTCTTCAACTTGGTGATAATCGTCGTACCGTGGGTTTTTATCGGGGGGAAGTTTGCTACTCATAAGCCCAAACCTAGACGAGGTACGTACCGGGATTCGGGAGCATAAACGGCGCGCCAAGAAAAATTAACTGATTGACACATCATTGGCCCCCGCCTACACTTGTTGACATAACATCAAATGAATGGAGCTAGCTGTGACCAACCACTATCATGACGAACCTGCACAAAACGCATCGCCCGACGGCGAGTTTGTCCGCGACACCACCTATATCGAAGACCGCATCGTCGCGGACATCCAACCAGGTACCCAACCTCAGCCACGCGGCGACAATACTTTCCACTGGCCTGTCGAGCCAGGCCGCTACCGCCTCATGGCTGCGCGTGCCTGCCCGTGGGCGCACCGCACCATCATTACCCGCCGCCTACTCGGCCTCGAAGACGTGATTTCCTTGGGTCTTGCGGGCCCTACTCATGGCAAAAGCTCCTGGAAATTCGACCTTGATCCGGGAGAAAAAGACCCAGTAACCGGTATCCACCGACTGCAGGAGGCGTACTTTAACCGCTTCCCGGACTACCCGCGCGGAATTACCGTGCCTGCGATCGTTGAGGAAGAATCCGCCAAAGTGGTCACCAATAACTTCCCGCAGATCCCCGTCGATTTCATCGACCAGTGGGCCGAGTTCCACCGCAAGGGTGCACCCGATCTCTATCCGGAACACTTACGCGAGGAGATGGAACCGATCATCACGGAGATCTACCATGAGGTCAACAACGGCGTATACCGTTGCGGCTTTGCCGGCTCCCAGGAAGCTTATGACGAAGCGTACGAGCGCCTTTGGAAAGCGATGGATTGGCTTGAGCAGCGCCTGTCTACCCGACGCTTCTTGATGGGCGAGCACATCACCCTGGCCGATATTTACCTCTTCCCTACCCTGGTGCGTTTTGATCCGGTGTACTATTCCCACTTCAAGTGCTCGCGGCATAAGATCACCGAGATTCCCAACCTGTGGGGGTACTTGAAGGAGCTATTCCAAACACCGGGCTTTGGCGACACCACCGATTTCACGGAAATCAAGCAGCACTACTTCATCACCCATGCCGAGGTGAACCCCACACAGATCGTACCGGCCGGCCCAGATATGTCTACAATCATGGAGCCACACGGCCGCGACCACCTGCCTGGTTCACCATTTTCGGCTGGTACTACCCTGCCAGGGCCGGTGCCAGCAGGCGAAGAGGTTAAGCACCCGGAGCCGTTCCAGCGTGACGCAGAACTTCACCGGTAAGCCGGAAAGTGTCCCATTCCTGCAGCGGATACGCCCCATTGACTCATAGAAGTTGATGGAGGGCGTATTCCATTTCAGCACAGTCCATTCAACGCGCTGGTAGTCGTTGTCGACGGTGATGCGTGCCAGGTTGGTCAGCAGTGCTTTGCCGAATCCCCGCCCGCCATGTTCTGCGGCGCTCGCCGGGTGCGGTCGGCCTGATAATCGCCATGCCCACATTAATCGTCTCCTCCCACCGGCCCCACTGGCTGGGCGCGTTAATCTGCAACATTTAAGTTTCATCCGAATCCGGCTTATTATTCTCAGTATGGACAAGACGCGCTGGCTCAATCAAAAAGAAACAGACACCTGGCTTGCCCTGTGGGCTGTCTCGTCGTGGATGCCCACGCGTCTCGACGAACAACTCAAGGCCGACAACGAGATGAACCTGCACGATTACTTTACGCTCGCGCAGGTCTCGCTTGCCGACGACGGACGCCTTTCGATGACCGAACTGGCGTGCAGAACACAAATGTCGCCCTCACGGCTATCCCACGTTGTCGGAAGGCTGGAAAAGCGTGGCCTGGTGGAACGCAATCCAGATGAGCAAGACCGGCGCACCAATATCGCCTCGGTTACGCCCGAGGGGTGGGATTTCCTCGACAACGCAGCCCCCGGCCACGTCGAACGCGTCCGCGAGATCGTTTTCGACCCGCTCACCAAGGAGGAAGCGGAGCAATTCGGGGTACTACTGCAGAAGATTCTCAAGAAACTGGACCCACCTGCCTTACCCCGCGCCTAGTACGCGGCGCGGTTATCCATCTCGGCACAGTGATTCAGGGAGAAGAAAGTAAGTGCCCAGGCCCTCACCGGGCCGAATAATCTCTAGTTTTGCATCGCACCCTTCGCTGAGCCGGCACCATCGTCGGAACTTAGCGAAAGATCCTCGGCGACGTCGTCCTGGACGGACTCCCACAGCTCCTTTCCATCCACCAGGGAATCACGGGCCAGCTCGCGCACCTCATCTTTTTCCTGTTCTGTCAGATCAGGTGTTTCAGGATTGAGCTTTTGCTCTGCGAGTTTTGTCATGCGCTCGCGCACGTCTGCTTCCCGAAGGATATGGCGGTGGTTTTTAATCCACGACAGAGAAGTCACCGCAATCATTACCATGCCGATATAACCGATAACTGGGTACACCCAGCCCAGCAGGTTAGAAAAGCCCAAGAAGGACACGACGAAGCCGGCCAGGGTCACGGCGAAGAATGCCACTCGGAACTTTTCTGGATTGTTCGTGGTAATGCGTCGCGCCAAGGCATAAAACATGCCGATTGCTGTGTTATAGATCATCGCGTAGATAATCCAGGAAACCACAAAACCGACAGCAGGGTGCATCGCATCGAACACTCCCAGCAGTGGCAAGTCAAGGCCACCGACCTTGTCGATATTGAAGAAGATCACGAATGCTAATACCAGCAGCATCAGGGAGAAAATTATGCCACCCAGGATCCCGCCACGAAACGCGGCGCGTGACGAGGACTGGTTGCCGCCAATCACCAACATCATCGACACACCCAGCATCAAAGCCATAGCGGTGTAGTTCACTGCAGAAAGCAACCAGTGTGGCATCGCAGAAGTTTGCTGCATTGCAATCTCATTGAGCTGGCTGGTGTCTTCCGGGAAGTTCATCAAAGTGATCACGAATGCCACAATGATCGCAATGATGATGAACGGAGTGATCGACGAGATCACATTGGTGATTTTGTCAACGTCGAGCAGGCCAGAAATCAACACCAGTACTGTCATAATGCAGGCCCCAACCCAAGTAGGCCAGCCGAACTGTTGCTCAAGGTTAGAACCTGCACCTGCGAGCATCACAAAACCGATGGCGAACAGGGTGACCACAGTGGTGATGTCCAAGAACTTTGACACATACGGGTGCGCAACGTTTTTAAACACCGTGTTGTGATCTCCAGCAAGGAAGTGCGAACCCAGTTGAAATAGCACCGCACCGGAGAACACCATGACTATCCCCGCGATGACAACGCCGACTAGGCCCATATATCCGAACGAGACGAAGTACTGTACAACTTCTTGGCCGGTTGCAAAACCTGCGCCGACGAGAAGTCCCACGAATGCCAAAGCTATTGTGATACTTCTTTTCACAGAATCAGTCCTTAACTTATAGGAAACGAATTTTGGCCGTTAACAAACGTACAGGGTTTCCTAAAGTAATGCGAAAGATTACCGTGCCAGCGCCTGCATACGTACAGGCACACGTACAGGCACCTGTGCAAGGGACTGGTTCACCATTGAACGGTGCTTTTACGACAGTTTCTTCGCGATCAGTTGGTTGACTACCTTCGGGTCAGCCTTACCTTGAGTGGCCTTCATCACAGCACCCACGATGGCACCGGTGACCTTGGTGTTGCCTGCCTTGTACTTCTCGACGATGTCTGGGTTTGCCGCTAATGCCTCGTCGACAGCAGCCTCGATAGCTCCGTCGTCACGCACAACCTCCAGGCCACGCTTAGCGACGACCTCATCAACGTTGCCCTCCCCCGCAATAACACCGTCAAGTGCCTGGCGAGCAAGCTTAGTGGTCAACTTGCCTTCCTTAACCAGTTCAACCACACGGGCAACATCTGCGGGTGTGACACCAAGCGCGTCAAGGTCCTTGTCCAGCTCGTTCGCTTTACCAGACAGGTATGACACCCACCATGCCCGCGCCTCATCCGGCGTGGTGCCCGCCTCGACGGTATCTACGACGAGGTCGAGCGCGCCAGCATTGACGAGGTCGCGGAACTCCGCCTCCGGCAGCTGCCACTCCTCTTGGATCCGCGCGCGACGCACCCATGGCATCTCGGGCAGCGTGGAACGAATCTCCTCCACCCACTCCGCAGGTGCGAACACTGGCGGCAGGTCGGGATCATTAAAGTAACGGTAATCGTCAGAGTTTTCCTTCGGGCGCCCCTTCGAAGTGGTGCCGTCAGTTTCCTGATAGTGGCGGGTTTCTTGCACAATCTCCTCGCCATTCGCAATGGCCTGCGCCTGACGCTGCATCTCAAAACGCACCGCCTGCTCCACCGACTTCAGGGAGTTGATGTTCTTGGTCTCGGTACGGGTACCGAATTCCTCCTGGCCGTGTGGGCGCAGCGACACGTTAGCGTCGCAACGCATCGTGCCTTGGTCCATCCGGCCATCGGACACGCCGATGGCTCGGACCAGCTCACGGATCGCGCTCACATACGCGCGCGCGATCTCCGGCATGCGTGCACCAGCACCAATGATTGGTTTGGTCACAATCTCGATCAGTGGGACACCTGCGCGGTTGCAATCCACCAATGAAGCGGTCGCACCATGGATGCGCCCCGACGTGCCACCGATGTGGGTGAGCTTGCCGGTGTCTTCTTCCATGTGTGCACGCTCAATCTCTACGCGCCACTCGGTGCCGTCGTCCAGCAGCACATCCAGGTAGCCGTCGTATGCGATGGGCTCGTCGTACTGCGAAATTTGGTAGTTCTTTGGCTGGTCTGGGTAGAAGTAGTTCTTGCGTGCAAACCGTGAGGATTCTGCAATCTTGCAGTTCAGCGCCAGTCCAATTTTGATGGCCCATTCAACGCCCTTAGCGTTTACCACGGGAAGTGCGCCAGGCAAGCCCAGCGACACCGGGTCCACATTCGAGTTTGGCTCCGCACCGAAATGTGCGGAGGCGGTGGAGAACATCTTGGTCTCGGTGGCTAGCTCGACGTGTACCTCAAGCCCCATCACGGGGTCAAATTTGTCAAGTACATCGTCGTAATCCATCAGGTCATACGCAGTCATGGCAGATAGTCTAGTTCCCTCTTATTCTGCGTGCCGCGTGAGGGTGCCACGTTGTGCCGACCGGTTATCCACGCTGCGGAACACCATCGCCACCACTGCTCCAGACAAGTTGTGCCACACAGAAAACACGGCAGCTGGCAAAGCTGCCAGCGGAGTCATGTACTGTGTCGCCAGCGACGCAGCCAGGCCGGAGTTTTGCATACCAACCTCGACAGCCATCGTCCGGCTGGCGGTTTCGGGTTGGCGGGTTGCCTTGCCCGTGAGATAGCCCAATAGGTAGCCGAGCGTATTGTGCAGGATCACCGCGACCAGAACCACCAAGCCGGCTGAAGCCAGTTGCTCACGTGATCCGGACACCACAATCGCCACAATCATGGAGATCGCAATGACCGATGCCCACGGCAAGATTGGTTCGATTACCTTGACAATGCTAGGCAGAAGCAACCGAACAACCAGACCGGCGACAACCGGGATCAGGACGACCTGAACGATCGACCATGTCATGGCTCCGGCCGAAACGTCCATCATTTCGCCAGCCAACCACAACGTCAGAAGAGGCGTGAAGAAAGGCGCCAGCACAGTGGATACAGATGTCATAGTAACCGATAGGGCCACGTCACCTCGCGCCAAGTAACTCACAACATTCGACGAGGTTCCGCCAGGTGAACAACCCACCAGGATCACTCCGACCGCAATTTCCGGCGGAAGATTGAGCACCCATACGATAAGCACAGCGAGCAACGGCATGATGACGTATTGGGCTACCACGCCAATCAGCACCGGTAACGGTCGCTTGAGAATTAAAGCGAAGTCAACAGGCTGCAGTGTCAGGCCCATGCCGAACATGATGATGCCAAGCAGCGGTGTCACCCACCCAGAAATTGGCGAGACTACCTCAGGTGCGAAATAACCAATCAGCCCGCCGATGATCACCAAGAGGGGAATCCGAGAGTCGCGATATACGCCGACCTATCCTGTTGCGTTTCCATAAAGTAGCACTTTAGCCTGCGCCTCCGGTGCCACGTTCGATTACCTCATGAGTCCCTTGCTGCCCGCCTACTTCTTGCGTGGCGAAGTCTTTCCGTTAAGCCGAGCTTGACGGTGGGCCATTCGTCGTCAAGCACGGAATACACACATGTGTCGCGCACGGTGCCGTTCTCGAACACCGTATGTTTACGCAGTACGCCGTCGAGCTTCGCTCCAAGCGCCTCAATCGCCCGGCGCGACTGACGATTGTGCCAGTGACAGCGGAACTCCACGCCGAGGCAGCCCAGGGTCTCAAAGGCGCGCTGCAGAAGCAGCAGCTTCGACGCCGGGTTCACCACAGTGCCCTGCGCATCGCGCCCGAGCCACGTCGAGCCGATCTCCAGGCGCCGGTTATCGGGGTCAAGGTGCAGGTAGGTGGTCATGCCAACCGCGTACCCATGCGTGTCTACTATTGCCCAAGCCGCGATTTCCCCGCGCGATTGTTTGTCCAAGCGCGCGTCAATCTCCGCTGCCATCTGCTCTGGGTGCGGAATATGCGTGTACCATGTCTCCCACAAATCACCGACAGCGTGGGCGAGATCTGGCGCATGTTCATGCCCGAGCGGTTCGAGGCGAACGTGTTCGTTGGCAAGCGGCACCGGAGTGGCGTACTCTCCCGTCATTTAGCCGAACATCGCCTTGGCGGTCTTGTAGCGGTGCTCTGGGACGGTCTTGAGCTTGCCGACGGCCTCTTCCAGCGACACGAGTGCAATGTCTTCACCATGCAGCGCCACCGAGGTACCGAACTTGCCCTCGTGTGCTGCACGGGCTGCCGCCACCCCGTATCGGGTGGCGAGCACGCGGTCATAAGCCGTGGGGGTGCCGCCGCGCTGGATGTGGCCCAGCACTGTTGTGCGCACGTCGTAGCCGGTTCTCTTGTGGATCTCGTCGCCAATGATCTGGCCCATGCCCTTGAACGTCTTGTGCCCAAACTCGTCTTCCTCGCCCAGGCCCGCGTCCATGGTGCCTTCCTTGGGCACAGCACCCTCGGCGACCACGATGATGCCGTACTTCTCACCCATCTGGAAGCGGCGTTCCATGGCTTTGGTGATCTCAGCGATATCGAAAGGTTCCTCTGGGATCACGGTGTAGTGAGCACCGCCAGCCATGCCAGCGTGCAAGGCGATCCAGCCTACGTGGCGGCCCATGACTTCCACGATCAGGATGCGATTGTGTGATTCAGCGGTAGTGTGCAGACGATCAATGGCATCAGTAGCCACAGAGACCGCAGTATCGAAGCCGAAAGTGTAGTCAGTCGCGTTGACATCATTATCAATTGTCTTCGGCACACCCACAACGGGGATGCCGTTGTCCGAGAGCCACTTCGCACCCTTCAATGTTCCTTCGCCGCCAATTGCGACAAGTGCATCAATTTCTGCCTCAGCGAGGTTGTCCTTGATTTGGTCCAAGCCGGCCTTAAACTTGTCAGGGTGGAGGCGACCAGTACCCAAGATCGTGCCTCCTCGCAGGAGGATCGAGTCGATGAAGTGATCGTCGTAGAGCTGCATGCGTTTGTCTTCAAGCAGCCCTACCCAGCCGTCGAGGTAGCCCACGCAGGTTGAGCCGAACTCAGTATTGGCGGTACGGACAACTCCACGGATAACAGCATTGAGGCCGGGGCAATCGCCACCGGAGGTCAGTGTAGCTAATCGCATAGATTCAACCCTAGCGCTTTCGGGCCTGAATGTCCGACTGGAGGAAAAACGATGCTATCAATCCAGCACACATCACTGCGGCCAGGATCAACATCGTGCCTGCCGCAGCGTGCTCCACACCGAATTGTGGCAGCCACACACCCATCGCTCCGCCAATAGTCGCAACACCGACCACGCTACCAACCTGTCGCACCGTGTTGTACGCCCCCGACGCAGCTCCCGCCATCTCTCGAGGTATGGTCCGCATGGTGGTTGCAGCGTTTGGTGCCCAAATGAAAGCACTACCCACACCTTTAAGCGCGGTAATCCCCAGCATCCACCAGACCGCTGCGCCCGAGACCATCACCCACCACGCCCACACCATCGACGCGCTCATGGTGGCAAACCCAATCGCGCTTAAAATTTTCGGGTTGACTTTGTCGGCTGCCACGCCCACAAATGGTGTGAGGATCAGTGCAACCACAGACATCGGCACGGTCAGTGCCCCTGCTGTCACCGCATCCATGCCGCGCCCATCTTGGAGCCAATACATAATCGGGATGAACTGGGCCGCCACCGCAAACCCCATCGCAGCGATACCTAATGATCCGAGCGTAAAATTCCGGTTGGCAAAAAGACACAGCGGAAGCAACGCTTCATCTCCGCCGCCGCGTTGTAGCCACATGAATATCAGCAGCGCAAGCGTTCCGACGATTCCGGCCGGCCACGAACCATACTGGATGCCGTAGATGACACCTCCAAGGCCCACCAGAGACACGATCACACTTGGGGCATCGATGCGCGCGGTAGTCGTCGATAAGCGTGGAACCCACATCACGGCCAAGCCTAACGCGACCAGGCCACATAGCACCTGCGCTGCAAAGGTGGCGCGCCACCCAGCGCCTTCTACGACAGCCCCTGCAAAGACGGGCCCGATTAATGAACCAAGGGAACCTACAACTCCCCACACCGCGTAGGCCGGGCCCCGCGCATCAGCGGGAAAAACCCGGTTAATCACGCCAAAAGCCTGTGGCAAGAACGCGGCTGCTCCGAGGCCTTGGATGGCCCGTGCGATAACCAGGACGCTTATCGACGCCGCTACGGAAGCTAATGCCAGTCCCGCGAGATAAACCACCAGACCGATGAGGTACATGCGGCGCTGGCCGACACGGTCGCCCAACCTGCCGGTGACCAACATGGGAACCACGGTGAAAAGTAAGTAGACGCTAGTGATCCACACAGAATCCTCGACACCTGCGGGCAGGTGTGGGGTAAGCACTGGCACGATGGCCTGGTCTGCCATCACCAAGAAGTAGCCGAGTGACAGCGCGCTAAGCGCATACCAGCGACTATTCCTCTTCGACTGCATCTTCGTCGGGAACATCCTTGCAGTAATCATCTTCCTCGATGAGAACACCATCAACGTCCCATATTATGCGGTCCTCTGGAAGCTTCTCTGGGTGGGAGGTACTAATGATCACCACGCCTGGATAATCCGCAACAAATTCAAAGAAAGTATCCATTGCCTCTGGGTCCAGCTGGTGGTCAACATCCTCGAAAACCAGCAACGCGGGCTGATTCAAAATGGCACGGGCCACCTTCAAGCGCATGACATCGCCAATCGTCCAAGGCGCGCCGTCATTTTTCAGCTGGCGCGATAAGCCCTTCTCATCGTTGGCCACCGTCTTAGTCAGATCGACCATTTCGAGCACCTCCGCCACGTCTTCTTCCGAAGCATCAGGGACACGGAATTTGAGCAGACGGGATACTGATCCCCGCTCGAGCGGAATGTAGTCAGAAGCGAACCCCACCAACGCGCGGCGCGCCTTTTCCGGAGCAAGACCGAAGTCATAACCGTCCACGTAGAACTGGTCTTCAACATGTGAGGACAGCACAGCTGAGAGAACCATGCGCACCTGTGACGGGTCGGATGCTGTAATTTCGACGACCTGTCCCTCCTCCGCGTGAAGCGGCTCCACCAGATAGTCGTTGACGATGAGGTGATCGATATCAACGGGGCCAAAATCTAACTGGTTGATATCCGCGCCCGTCTTTCGCCACGCACGCTGACGCCTGGCCTCGCGTTCCCGCAACCTATCTGCCTTTTCCAGCAACGGGGCAAGGATCCGTGTGGCGGCCTTGTAATTCTGGCGGTACTCCACCACCCTGCCGAGATCAGTCACCGGTGTTGCCAAGACACCCAGCAGCGTCATCGCGGACGCCACTGTCGCTGCATCTGCCAAACCGCGGTCCGCGACCAAAACGACAACTACCGTGCATGCTGAGGCCGCGGTCGCAGTGACAGCGCGCGTCAGACCGGTGACCCAAGCGCGATCTACCGCAGCGCCGACCACCTTGTCTGACTGCTTATTGATTTGCTTGAGCTCACGCGCTACAGCACCTGATGCACGCACGGACTCACTTGCCATCACCGTGTCTGCGATGCGAGCAGAAAGCCGGCCACGTTGGCGTCGTAAAGCACGTGAACGCTCAAAGGTGAGCTTGGACAACATGGGGATTGCAGCACCGATCAAAACCAGTGGAATGGTCACCCCCAACCCGATCTCGCGGTCGAGGATCAATAAAGCGAACAAAACCACGCCGATGAGCGGAATACCGGTTACCAGTGGCACAATCCCCATCGCGATCCAGTTGCGCACCGCAGACAAATCGTTGGACGCGCGGGTCACGGTGACACCGAGGGAACCCGAATAATCCGCGCCTGCCACCGAGGAGGTAATCAACCGGTGGCGCTGCTCAAAGACGTAATCCTGACCGAGATCCTCCGCTACTACCCGCTCAATCCAGCGAGCAAGGCCAATTCCCAAAGCGGAACCAACTAACGTGGCGATATCCCAGATGTCAGTCTGCACCGCAGCACTCAGCATCGTGTCAACTGTCAACGCCATAATTAAGGCGAGAAAAGCTTGCAAAACGCCGAGGGCGACGAGAGCGATGAAAAGCCCTCGCCGCCTCCCAGCCCAAATTGGTGGCATCTTAGACACGGGACAGTAGCTTAGCAGCTACTTTCTTGTCAGTCAGTTCAAAAGTGCCGATAACAGGCACATTTAGGTCCTTTAAAACGTCAGCAGCTTCCTTCGTTGCCAGCGGTGAGGCCGTCATGACGCCTGCCGCGCACGCCACCTTTAAGCCGGCCTCTTGCAGGGTTTGAACGCCTGCACGTGCTCCCAGAGCATCAACTGCGGAGAAAACTACTTGGTCCACAATATCCTTGAACAAGTCGTCGCGCAGCAGACGCGCGGTCTCAGTCTGGTACACGCCGTCGGCGATCTCAACGATCACCACGTCGCAGCCCTTATCCTTAGCCAAGACCTCAATCATATTAACGGTCAGATCACGGATCTTCTCGAAGTCCATTTTAAAGGTGGTGCCGTAGCCGAAATCGGTGAAGTCGATTACTTCCTTCGCGCCGGCATCGTGGTAAATCATGCGGTCATTTCCAGCGCCGGTACCGGTGATCTTGCCGGCGCCGACCTTCTTGCCAGCTTTAGTCAGACCATTAGCCAGGCATGCCATGGTAGTGGACTTACCGGAGTTCATAGAAGTACCCAACACGGCGATGACCTCTGGCAAGCCCTCAGGCTTAGAATCACGGGCCTCGTTGGCATATGGTGCGGTTTCTATAATGTTCACCACACCCTCATCGGTTGCCAGCAGGCCCAGAGGCTCAATCAGAGTTGGGTCATCCATCTGTTCGTGGGACTCGGTGACCACGCCGGCGATTCCACCAGCAGCAACCAGGTGGCAGTAGTCGAGATTTTCTGGAACGTGTGCGAGGAACTGATCTGCAGCGTAACGGTTGCCGTAGGCGAGCAGAACCAGGTTACTGTCGAACAGGATTGCCTTCCGGGACTGCTCGGTTTCCACACGCTTGTGGTTGTGGATTCCCACGATGCGGGCCAGGACCACGTCGCCTGCCTTAGGGGTGACGTCTGCACCTGCGATGAGATGGTAGGCGTCGGGGTTCTCGTGGTACGGCTCGGTGATAAAGCGACAGGTATAAGAGTTCTAGATGTGCTGAGGTGGCAATGGTTCGATTCGACGCTCACCCTGCGACGCCTGAGCAGGACCACTTGGCAGGTTCTGTTCATTAAGAGCCTCGTTGAGGGCAGCTGTCTGTCGCTGAAGAACTCCGGCTTTGACCAATTGTGCAGTCATATGGCATTCCTTTCAAAAGCTTTCTGATCAATTCCCAAACTTATTGGAATGGTATGAACGCCTAATGAAACAAGCATGAAAGCCTCTTCATGGAAGTGACTAAAGATGGGTAAAAAATGCTCCGACTGATCCCCTTGGGAGATCAATCGGAGCTTTCTCGACGGGACTACCGCCTGAGTTGATGGCTATTTGTGAGCAGCCTCATAGGCAGCGCCCACCCGGTACAGACGATCGTCCTGGAACGCGGGCGCCATCAACTGCAGGCCAACCGGCAACTTGGTGTCGTTGGCAACCCCAACCGGCAGGCTCATTCCTGGCAGACCCGCCAGGTTCAAAGGTAGCGTGTACAGGTCGAAGTTGTACATGGCCAATGGATCATCAACCTTCTCCCCCAGCTTGAACGCCGTAGTTGGAGTGGTTGGTGCGGCGATAATGTCAACCTGCTCGAACGCCTTGGCAAAATCATTCGCTATGAGCTGGCGGACACGCTGCGCCTGCAGGTAGTAGGCATCGTAGTAGCCCACCGATAAAGCATAGGTGCCCAGCATGATGCGGCGCTTGACCTCAGCACCGAAACCTGCAGCGCGCGACAGGGCCATCACGTCATTGGCAGAGTTCGAGCCGTCATCACCAACACGCAGACCATAGCGCATGCCGTCGAAACGCGACATGTTCGACGACACCTCGGACATCTGGATGATGTAGTACGCGCCCATCACGTCGTCGAAGTGTGGGCAATCCACCCACACAAGTTCTGCACCTTGCTTTTCTAGTTCCTGGAAAGCATTGACCACGGCCTCGCGGACCGAGGCCTGGTTACCTTCGCGGTCGAACTGGCGCACCATACCAATCTTCATTCCGCTCAAGTCACCTGAGGCACCCTCACGTGCTGCCTGCACCACGGGTGCGATCGGCTTGTCCACGCTGGTTGCATCGAAGGGGTCTACACCTGCCATGACTTCATGCAGCAATGCGGCATCCAGCACTGTGCGTGCCGACGGCCCACCCTGGTCAAGCGAGGACGCTGCTGCAATCATGCCGTAGCGCGATACCGTGCCGTAGGTGGGCTTCACACCAACAGTGCCGGTCAAGGCTGCTGGCTGGCGAATCGAACCACCGGTATCGGTGCCAATTCCTAGCGGTGCTTGGCCCGACGCTACTGCTGCTGCCGTACCGCCTCCGGAACCACCCGGAGTGCATTCGGTGTCATGGGGGTTACGCGTGATCTGGAAGGCAGACAGCTCGTTGGACGAACCCATGGCAAATTCGTCAAGGTTCGTCTTGCCGAGGATGGGCAGCCCTGCCTCGCGCAGCTTAGCCACCACGGTGGCGTCGTATGGCGACATGTAGCCCTCGAGCATTTTCGAGGCAGCCGTGGTCGGCGCATCGGTAGTGACAAAGAGGTCCTTCACTGCCACTGGAACACCAGCCAGCGGGGAGGCGAGCTCTTCGCCTGCCTTGATCTGCTCATCGACTTTGTCGGCTGCTGCCAACGCCTCTTCCGCACCGACGTGCAGGAACGCGCCCAGGTGGTCATCAGTCTCTGCGATGCGGTCGAGGTGAGCCTGCGTCGCTTCGCGGGAGGTCACGTCTCCGGAGTGGATTTTCTGCGCTAACTCGGCGGCTGTCAGGCTGGTCAGACCAGATGTTGGAACGGTGTAGTCAGTCATGATTATTCAGCCTCTCCCAAGATCTGTGGAACAACAAAGCGGTCATCTTCAACCTCAGGTGCCTGGTCTAAAGCCTGCTGCTGGGTCAAGGTCTTCACGAACACATCCTCGCGCATGGGTGCTTTGATGGCGTGTGGGTGGCTCATCGGCTCTACACCGCTGGTGTCCACCTGGGCCACCTTGGACATTGCTTCCATGATTTGATCCAGCTGATCAGCGTAGGTATCGAGCTCCTCGTCCGTCAGTGCGAGACGAGCAAGGCTGGCGAGGCGGTCAATATCCTCGCGGGAGATGTCAGACACGTGAATATCCTTCTTTGCACTTTGCTTCCGTTAACCGATCCTATGATACGGCACGAAAGTTAATCTCCCTTCGTTGGGAGCACTGGTAGATTGGCGGGCATGTCTTACCTGATCCGCGTGAAGCTCCCCGACGAGCCCGGTAGTCTGGGCGATTTAGCCCAAGCCTTCGGGGTGTTGGGGGCAAACATCAAGTCTGTCGATGTCGTTCAGACGCTTGACGACGATGGGTCGGTGCTCGATGACATCGTGGTCACTCTCCCCAAGGATGTGATGGCTGATGAACTCATCACCGCTGCCACGGAAGTGGAAGGCGCAGACGTCGACTCCATCCGCCCGTTTACTGGACGCGTTGACCGCAGAGGCCAGATCAAAATGTTGGCCCGTGTGGCAGCCTGCGCGCATAATATCCCTGCGGCGATGGAAGAGTTGGTCACCGTCATGCCTCAAGCAATGACGTCTTCTTGGGCCATCGTGTTGGAGGAGACGGACAAGGGAGTAAGGCGGGTCGCAGCGTCTCAAGCAGCACCTGCCGACGATGGCTCCTCCCCCGCGCTGGCCCACGTCAGCAGCGCCCGCATCCTCGATGCCGAGCACGAAGACTGGATTCCGCAACCCTGGGGGCTACTCGATTCCGCCCTAGCCGCGACCCCACTTGCGCACACCACCATGATCCTTGTCATGGGCAGGATTGGTGGGCCCCACTACCTAGCCTCCGAAGTCTCCCATATCGGTGATCTCGGATTGATCGTGGGAGCGCTACTGCGCGGCACCTAATTCAGCCGGACCCGATTCAAGAAGCACCTGGAACCCAGCCTCGTCGAGAATCGGAACGCCCAATTCGCGGGCCTTGTCCTCTTTGGAACCGGCGTTCTTACCAACGACGACATAATCTGTCTTCTTGGATACGGAGCCAGCTGCTTTCCCTCCGCGTCTAAGGATCGCTTCCTTGGCTGAGTCACGCGTGAAATTCTCCAGCGTGCCAGTGACAACCACAGTCACCCCTGCCAAGGTTTGCTCCTCCCGGTCAGAGGTATCTGCCTCCATGGTCACGCCGGCCTCAGCCCATGCATCCACGATCTGGCGATGCCAGTCCACGGTGAACCACTCTTTAAAGGCTTCCGCGATGATCGCTCCCACCCCGTCAGTCTCCGCAAGATCCTCCACGGGCGCGTCGATAAGCGCCTGCATTGACTGGTAGCGGTTGGCTAAAGCCCGCGCGGCGGTAGGCCCGACGTGACGGATACTCAAAGCGACAATCACGCGCCACAAGTCAACCTCGCGTGCGGTGACTAAATTGTCCAGCAGTTTTTTGCCTGTGGCGTTCAGCTTTCCGGCTTTCGTGGTGTACTGCGTGGTTTTCAGCAGGTCCTCCTCGGTTAGTGAGAACAAGCCTCCTTCGTCGACAAGCACGCCCGAGCGAATCAGATCCTCAGCACCCTTCTCTCCAAGCGCCTCAATATCGAATGCGCCTCGCCCAGCGATATATTCAAGCCTGCTGGCCAGCTGCGCGGGGCACGAGCGGCTATTCGGGCAGCGCCAATCGACGTCGCCTTCCTTTTGCGGTGCTAAACGGGTGCCACACGACGGGCACAGGGTGGGGAAAATGAATTCACGCTCTGTTCCATCGCGCAGGTCTGCCACTGGCCCCAGCACTTCGGGGATGATCTCACCGGCTTTACGCACTACTACAGTGTCCCCGATCAGCACACCCTTGCGCTTGACCTCTTCTCGGTTGTGCAGCGTGGCCATTGACACCGTGGAGCCTGACACGAACACCGGTTCCATCACCGCAAACGGTGTAATACGCCCGGTCCGGCCCACACCGACCTGGATGTCAAGCAACTTTGTTGTGACTTCCTCGGGCGGGTACTTGTAGGCAATCGCCCACCGCGGGGCGCGCGAGGTCGAACCGAGCCCACGCTGCTGCGAGATCGAATCGACCTTAACTACCACGCCGTCCATCTCGTGGATTGCGTCGTGGCGGTGCTCCGCCCAATAATCAACTGCTTTTTGAACGTCTTTTGCTGTCTTTGCCTGGCGGGTGTATTCGCTGACAGGAAGCCCCCACGATTTCAATGCCTCATAGGCCTCATGCTGGGTCACTGGCTCGAAGCCTTCGCGGGCGCCGATGCCGTGGCAAATCATCCGCAGTTTGCGTTTTTTCACATCTTCTGGATTTTTCTGGCGCAATCCCCCTGCTGCGGTGTTTCGCGGATTGGCAAACGGTTTGCCGCCTTCTTCGATGCGCTGGGCGTTGAGGTCTGGGAAGTCTTCTGGGCGAATAAACACCTCACCGCGCACCTCAACCAGAGGTGGGAAGTCTCCTTTCAGCGTGTGCGGAATGTCCTTGATCACTCGTGCGTTGGCGGTAATATCTTCACCTGTGGTGCCGTCACCACGGGTGGCAGCCCGTTCCAGCTGGCCGTTGCGGTACACCAGATTGATCGACAGCCCATCAATCTTAAGTTCAGTCAGATACGGGCCAGGAGTACGTTCGAGCCACTCTGCCAACTCCTCACTGCTGAACACGTTGTCCAGGCTCATCATGCGTTCGAGGTGTTCAACATCTGCAAATGGGCCTGAAACAGGCGCGCCGACTTGCTTCGTCGGAGAGTCTGGTACCGCTAGTTCTGGGTGCGCTTCCTCCAGTTTCTCAAGTTGGGAGTACAGCTGGTCAAACTCAGCATCCGAGATGACGGGGTGCCCCTTGTAATAAAGCTCACGGTGGCGGCGGACTTCCTCGGCGAGGTCTTCCCATTGACGGCGTAGTTCCACAAATTGTTCGGTCACAGCGACCAAGTCTAGCTAGAGTAGAAGCCATGCCCACGTTTAACGCCTCCCGTATGCTGTCTTTCGACTTAGAGACCACGTCGGCGAACCCGCGTGAAGCGCGTATTGTTACCTCGGCGATCGTGAAGATCGACGGCGCCACGGTGGAAGCCAACGAAGAACTTGCTGACCCAGGTGTGGAAATCCCTGAGGAAGCCGCCAAGATTCATGGTATTTCCACCGAGAAAGCACGTGCCGACGGACGCCCACACGATGACGTTCTTGCCGAGACAGTCGCTGCAATTAAGCGTGGCTGGGACGAGGGGCTCACACTGGTCGTGTTCAACGCGCCGTATGACTTATCCGTATTGCGCCAACTCACTGGTGATTTCACGGTGACCGGCCCAGTGTATGACCCGTACCTGATCGACCGCGCGAAAGATCGTTACCGCAAGGGCAAGCGCAATCTCTCTGCTTTGTCGGAGTTTTACGGCATCGAGCTAGGCACTGCGCACGAAGCTACGGCGGACTCCCTAGCGGCTGCGCGGATCGCGTGGAAACAAGTAAATAAAGTGTGGCCTGAGCTGTCTCACATGGGCACTGAGGAACTCATGGAATTCCAGGCAGTGAAATATTATGAGCTCCAGACTGACCTGCGCAAATATCTCGAATCACGGGGCCGTGACGCCTCCGACGTCTCCCTGTCCTGGCCCATGTTCAATTAAACGGGTTTAGCTCAAGAAATCCCGCTGCAGGATCTCATCGCACTCGCGAGCTTTCGCGTAGTTGTGCGCAGTGGCCTGCAGGGTGTCCGCGGCCTCGGCATAGACGTCGAGCTTCGTGAGCGTCGGGTCGATATTGAGCTTATCGACGATTTCGCCTACCTTCTTTGGTTCCTGCGCAGCGATAGCGAACGTGTGTCCCTGCTCGAGTGCGAAACCTGCTGCGTCTAACAATGCAGAGGTGGTTAAGGAAGCTAAATTCACAGTGATCCACGGCGCGCGGAAAAGCGGTGCCGTTGTGTGCAACAGATGCGGCCCAAAGAGTGCGAGCCGGGCCAGGATATCGTCGTCACGCACTGCCCCTATCGTGTCAAAGTCCGTTGTACCGGGCACTTGCCCGATACGGATGTCGTTCAACCGGGGCTCGTCGAGCTGCAAGACCACGTCTGCATCGAAGCGTCGTGCGACCTTACTAACATGCTGTTGAGCGGCCTCTAGGAGTGCATCGGTGAGGTCGTTGAGCGCACCGTGGTCTGATAGCATTCTGTGGCCGTTGGCCATCTCGATCTCGGCGCTGAGTGTCCATGGGCCTACAAGCTGGACCTTGATGGAGGTGAGTTTTCCCGCCCAGAGTTCTTCCAACACATCGAGGTCTCGTTCCATCTGGTCAGCAGCGCGCCGCGTGAGGATTTGCGGACGAGGGGTGACTCTCCATGACCGCGGGCCTTTGTCGAAGTAGATGGGCAGTAGTGCAGCTGTGCGCCCGATCAGGTCCGAGCCGAGACCACGGCCTGGCAATTGCGGAAGGTGTGGAAGTGGTGTCTCCGACAGTGCTACATCCGCGGCGTGTTCCAGATTTGTACCGGGCATCGCTCCGAGACCAAAAGCTGTCATGGGGCAGATTTTAACACTGGAGGATCGGCTGGTTAGTCGGTGTGGCAGATCGTGCCGGAGCCCAGCACAATGTCTCCCAGGCCATCGGGATCAGGTAAGTACAATACAGCGGCTTGGCCCCTGGCAACTCCTGAGAGCGGTTCTTTGAGGTCGAGCACCATGGTGTCCTCGTCGACACGCGCCCAGCATGGCACTACTGAACCATGGGCGCGGATCTGCACGTTCGCCTCAAACTCCCCTTTCATATCTGGGTGCAGCACTTTCAGGCGATCGGCGGTGATGTGGTTGACCTGTAGTGCAGACCGGGGGCCAACTGTGACGGTACCTGTTGCAGCATCGACATCAGTCACGTAGCGGGGCTTTCCGTCAGCCGCTGGTATCTTAATGTCCAAACCGCGGCGCTGGCCGATGGTGTACTGAAATGCGCCATCGTGTTGTTTCAGCTCGGTCCCATCCTGGTCCACCACCATGCCGGGCCGCATGCCAATCGAGCGGCCTAAGAAGGCCTGGGTGTTGCCGTCTGGGATGAAGCAGATGTCGTAGGAGTCCGGCTTGGAGGCGGTAGCGAAACCATAACGCTTCGCCTCTTCGCGGATCTCGGGCTTTTCCGTATCGCCGATGGGAAACAAGCAGTGATCAAGCTCGTCTCGTGTCATGACGCCCAAAACATAGGACTGGTCTTTATTCGGGTCGACAGAACGGCGTAGGTTTCCTGCATCGTCGACGATGGCGTAGTGGCCCGTCGCCACGGCGTCGAAGCCGAGGGTGCGGGCGCGTTCTAGTAGTGCAGAAAACTTGATTTTTTCGTTGCACCGCAAGCACGGATTAGGCGTCTCACCAGCAGCGTAGGACTCAATAAAGTTATCGATGACCTCAAGTTTGAATTTGTCGGAGAAGTCCCACACATAAAATGGTATTCCTAGGTGATCGCAGACTCGGCGGGCATCAGCTGAATCTTCTAAAGAACAGCACCCGCGGGCAGAGTCGCGCGTTTGCTGGGCATCCTGAGACAGCGCCATGTGCACACCAACCACATCATGGCCTGCGTCCACGAGGCGGGCGGCCGCCACTGAGGAATCGACACCGCCGGACATAGCTACGAGAACACGCATGTCAGGCAGTGTACCCTGTATGTCCATGGCCAGAAAACAGCAGGAAAACCACTCCTACGAGATAGATACCGGCATCGCCGAGGTCGTCGAGGAACCGGACGGGTCGGTCACTCTTTTGGTCAACGGGGTACCCTCCTCCAATAATGTTGCCGGCGCTCCGGAACGCCTGGAGTTCGAATACATGCGGTGGATTGTGGCAGCTGTCGAAGAGTTCGCTCCCGCAGAGCTCAAGCGGCCCCGTCTGACTCATCTCGGCGGCGCTGGATGCTCCTTAGCACGCTATTTCGCACACGTTTGGCCAACATCACGCAATACGGTAGTTGAGATCGATATGGAATTAGCCCAGCTCGTAAGGCAGATATTTGATATTCCCAAGTCCCCTTCCGTTAAGATTCGCGTCGGCGACGCCCGTGAGGAAACCACTAACTTCTACCCGTCGAGCAGGGATGTCATCATCCGCGATGTCTTCGCGGGCGCGTCCACGCCCCGCAACCTCACGACAGTTGAATTCTTCTCTGCGGCCAGGGCATCGCTTGCCGACGACGGCCTCTACGTTGCCAACTGTGGCTCTCACGCAGATCTTATTAACGCCAAGGACGAGCTCGCGGGAATGTGCGAAGTGTTCCCTGACGTGGCTGTTATCGCTGATCCGCCCATGCTGAAAGGGCGCCGTTACGGCAATATCATCCTGCTGGGTGCCAATCGGCGCCTAGTCGATGATGGAGCGTTGACTCGGCGGCTTTTGCAGGGCGCCGTTCCCGCTCATTTTAAGGATGCTGCGTGGGCAACTGCGCTTGCGCGGAAAGGTACTGCGCGACATGATACGCGACATGATGCGCAGCTTTTTGGAACTTGTTGAGATGAAACAAGCTTTCACGCATATTATTTCTGAGCTTTGATTTCTTACTTTCGTCAGAACCTTAGATTAATCTTAGATGAAAATATCTTCACTTTCCCCCTTTTTGTCCTTGTTAACCCCATTGAACTGCCATAACATCGAAAATTATTAGAAGAGATGTTCATTTGCAAAGGGCAAGAAGATGATATCAATTGTTTTAGGGTCATTAGTTTTGGTGATCTCTGTCGTAGCACTGGCGGTTTTATTACGCCCACAGAGTCGGAGAGACTTCAAACGTTCCTTCCGTCACCCAAGCCAGCTACTCGGTTTCGTCGCGTTTGGTTTTGTGGTCACCGGCCTCCTAGCCTGCATCCACCTTGTTACTGACAACGGTTGGCTGCTGCTTGCATCGGTGGCAACACTCTTACTCACGTTCATTGCCTGCCTGATCATCAGCCATAACTACCGCATCCCCGAGCGTGAACCCAATCGCCACACCAGCATTCTCGTTGTCGCAGCACATCCCGATGATTTAGAGATTGCGTGTGGATCTACCATCGCGAAATTGGTCGACACCGGACATGACGTACACGGCATCATCATGTCCGATGGCGCGGACGGCGGTGATGCGTCGTTACGCCCGGATGAAGCCCGCGACGGCGCAACCTTCCTCGGATTGAACTCGCTGAAAGTCATGCACATGACTGACCGCGCGCTAGACACGCACATGAATGACATGATTGCTGTGATTGAAGAAGCCATCGTCCAGCACAATCCGGACATGATCTTCACCCATTCCCAGCATGAAGTCCATCAGGACCACCTGGCAGTCCACCAGGCAGTCATGCGCGCTGGCCGCAACCACCACTCCATCCTCTGCTTCGAGTCGCCCTCTGTCACTGCCGATTTCAAACCGACCGTTTTCATCGACGTGACTGATTACGTAGACGTCAAGGCAGAAGCTATCGCGGCCCATGCCAACCAATCTGGCAAGCCTTATATGACTCGTGAGATCACCGATTCCATCACCACGTTCCGTGGGCGCCAGGCACGTGTACGTCGTGCCGAAGGATTTGAACCGATGCGCCTGAACCTGAACGACCCGATGTCCCTCTAAGAAAGTATTGTGTTGACTACCTTCCTCATTACCGGAGTCGGCGGACCAGCCGGCTCGTCGTTAAGCACTCAACTTCAAGAACGTGGACACACCGTCGTGGGCGTGGACATGCTTGAGATTGCTGGGGCCCTCCAAGGCCCTCGCGCAGACTCCCCTGACCTAATCCCATTTCTCCGCACCGCAATCGCCGAACATGACGTGGATATCTTCATCCCCACGGTGCAAGACGAACTTCCCTTCGTCGCTGCTGCCGCCCCGTTGCTGCCGTGCACCGTAGTGCTATCAGATCCACTCGCCATCGGTCTCGCACACGACAAATGGTTTACCGCCCAGTATTGCTCCGACAACGGACTTGCAGTTCCGGCAACCGTGACCGGCAGCAACGAGTTCAGCGAGTTCCCTCACGTGGTTAAACCTCGTGTAGCACGCGGTGGACGCGGCGTTGTCGTCATTGATACGCCGGAGGATGATTCGAGCGAGCGTAACGACGCGCTGATCCGGCAGTCTTTCGCCTCGGGCGACGAGTACTGTCCACAGTTGTTCATCGGCCGCGACGGCGATGTGCTCTGCGTCAACTTGCGTAAGACGAAGCTCCGCGACGGCCGTGTGGGCAACGCGGACGGGGTTGAACGTGCAGACCACGCAGGAGTCGAAACGCTAGCGAAGCAGGTTGCACAGCTTTTCAACCTGCGTGGCCCTGTCGATATGGATATTCGTCTGACCAACGAGGGCACCCCCGTGCTATTGGAAATCAATGCACGCTTCGGCGCTAATTCGGCTCACGCCCCAGAAATTCTGGATGCGCTGCTGGCGGAGGTGGGCTAGACCATGATGGCCTTCTACATCTTCACGATGGGCTTGCTACTATTCCGGCTACTGTTCGTGCCTTTCGGTTTGGTTCATGAGTTCTTGGCGCGTCGCCGTCAGACACGTGGCAATCTCGGTGTGCTTCCTACCGCCCCTACCGTCTCGGTGGTTGTGCCCGCCCACAACGAAGAAACGGTCCTGGAAGCATGCGTCATGTCGATCTTGGGTTCAGGCTACGAGAACATGGAGATTGTGATCGTCGACGACGGTTCGACAGACCGCACCCGTGAAATTGGTGAAGCACTGGCTGCTCAGCGTGACAAGGTCCGCTACATCTACCAGGACAACGCCGGCAAAGGTGCGGCACTCAATCATGGGTACCGCGAATCCACAGGCGAATTCCTCATGTTCATCGACGCAGACAGCGTTTTTACCCCACAGACTGTTCCGGAAATGCTGAAGGCTTTCCATAGCGCAAATATTGGCGCTGTGTGTGGCGATGACCGCCCGTCTAACCTCGACCGCGTGCTCACTCGCTTCTTGGCGCTGATTACTCACGTGGGTACCGGTTTGGTGCGTCGCGCATTCGACGTCTTGCGCGTGGTGCCCGTCATCTCCGGCAATTGCGGCACTTTCCGACGCTCCTGCCTTGACGAAGTAGCTCTCGCTGACCCAGGCCGTCCCCTGCGCGAAGATACGATTGGTGAGGATCTCGAGTTGACGTGGAAGATTCATCGCACTGACTGGCGCATCGCATTCGCACCCCACGCTTTGGTGTATGCTGAATCCCCATCGACGGTGAAAGCACTGTTCAAGCAGCGTGTGCGCTGGGCGCGTGGTTTGCTGCAGAGCCTGCGATACCACTGGAAGTGTATGTTTACTCTCAAGTACGGTTCTTTCGGGCCCTACCTGTGGTTTGCAGTGGCCACTATGATCGTGCTGCCCATCACGCAGATCGTGCTCATGGGCTGGGCTATTTGGGACCTTCAAAACGTGACTTGGGCGACGTCGGCACGCGAATTCTGGGCCGGCACTTGGGGCGTACTCTTGGCCTCCGGCTTGGTTCTCTCCGTGATCCTGCTGGTCATCGCTATGGCAATGTCGAACTCCTTGAAAGATCTGCGTCACGCTTGGGCGCTGCCCATCTGGCCTTTTTACTCGATACTGATGTCGTTTACGATGGTACGGGCTCTCCACCTCGAGATCGCTCATGCAGAGCAGGTGTGGAACAAACCGGAACGTACTGGTGTGATCTCGCGCTCTGATACTACCCAGCTGGAATCTCCCCCGGCTATCAACGGCTCCACCACCATCGCAGTCTAAGAAAGTAATTCTCCTTGAAACCCATTCCAATAATTCTGCTTTCCACCCTGGTTTCTGTCTGTACTGGCCTTGCTGCTTGTACTCAGTCCACACCACAACCGGAAGCAAAAGACTTGGGGCCTACGGGTAGACCTCTCACATTAGGCATCGGGTGGGAATCTGTTAAAGATGACACCGTCAATTGGGACGAGGTACGCGAGCGGCTCGATTCCACCGGCGCGAATCAAATCACCGTCGGGGTGGGTCGCTCAGATTTCATCGGCTTTCCCGCCGCCGGCCAAGAAGACTATTGGGCTGCCGGGGTTAATGAGGACGAGGACCTTGTTCAGGATGTCGTTGACACGCTTACACGTGGCAGCGACCGTGAGGTTACGCTCACCATCGATGTCATGGCGCCCACTATCGTCGAAACCAATCCGGACTACGTCGGCGCATTCGCAGACGGCTCCGCCTCAGAAGACTTCCCCTCCGCCACAGCGCTCTACCGGGGCTCGGTTGGTGACCGGATAGAGAGCATGTGCGAAGCAGTCGACGAGCGCTACAACCCTGATGCGATTGCGCTGACTGAGCTCATCGGTGACACCTTCTTCTCGCCTGCCGATGAAGAACTATTCGCCGAAATGACCGATGAAGATGAATTTCCGCGCCATGAAAACGGCAGTGTGAACACAGCGGATGACACCGTGAACGACTGGCAGTCTCAGATCATTACCAGCGTTATCGATCGCTGTCAGAGCGCTTCGGGTAACCAGGTGGTGATGGACACTCGCGTGAACTGGGAGGCGCCCGGCGAGAACCGTTTTGATTCTGGCCATCGTTATGACGACATTCTGGCCACCGGCGCAGATTTAACTCTTTGGGTTTACACCAGCCTGTCGGACGAAGAGCCAGAGACCGCGGGTGCGGTTGCTGAGGGCTTACAGGAGCGTTTCGACGACTCCGAATTAGAGCGCATCACCCTCTCGTTGGGCCTGTGGGGAGATCTCACCCCAGATCAGCTGGAAACGGCGTTGGAGCAGACGCAAGATTTTCAAACCTCGGTCACTCCACTCTCTCTGATGACAGATGAGCACTGGGCTGTCCTCAAACTATGACAGTCGTGAAAGTTTGAGGCCCTAACGCGCTGCTTTATTGGCGTTATCCAAAAGGATCAACAGGTCTCCCACCGTGTAATCTCCGACCACCATGTTTTCCAAGTCTTCGACTGGTAGCTGACCCGTTTCAACCTGGTGTGCCACAGTGCCTGCAATATTGGATGCATCTTCCGCATCGAAGCCAATGGACTGTGCGGCCTCCTGCAACGCAGGTGCTGCTGCTACGCCCAGGCCGACTGCAAGGATCGCAGCGACTAGTGCAGTGTTATCTTGGCCAAGAACAGCCAGAGACGAAGATTCAGGTGCTTGCAGAAATTCCAAGACACCGCCAGGCGAAGCGAGGTTACCGGCGGCAAACGCGCCGAGCTGGCCTTCACTGCCGTTGAAAAGATTCATATCTACTGGCGTATCGATACCGGCAACGCGACCATTATCCGAGCGCTGCCAGAACGAGATTGTGCTCCAGCCTCCTACGGGTGCGGGCGCGTGGTTCTGGTAAGCGGCGAGCCACAGTGGGTACTCCGAGAATTCAGAGGTGTTGGCCATGGCATCATGCCAGAAATAACGGTAGGTGTAAATCATTGGCGTCTTGCCGGTCAGTGCCTTCAGCTCTTTCAGGAAGGTGCGGGTCCAGTCTTGCAGCTGGACTGGGCTTAAGCCTTCTGAAACCTCGATATCCAGGACTGGGGGCAGGCTGGTTGCAGGAGCCTGTGCCATCACTGTGGCGAAGTGCGCTGCCTGAATGTGCGGGTCGGTTGCTGGGCGCGCATAGTGGTACGCGCCGGTCAGCAGGCCGGCGTTGTTCGCCGCTTCTACATCTTGAGCGTAGAACTCGTTGGTGAAGCCGTAACCTTCTGTAGCTTTTATGAATGCGTAACGCTGGCCGTCTGCTGCTACGGAACTCCATTCAATCGCGTTGCCACCGGGGTGTTGGTGGCCTGCGACGTCAACACCGGATGGTGCAAGCGGGTTGGTAAATGCGTTAGCGTGTGGTGAAAAAGGGACAGCGAGCAAAGCACAGGCCATCGCGATTGCGGCGATGACAGAATTCATCTTCAGAGAAAGGCGCATAGTCATAACTCTAAACCAGTTATGTCACATCTGCCACATGCGAAACACCATTAACGTTATAAACTTCCTGCAGCTCGTGCTTTATCAACAACATCAGCAATGTTATCCACCACAAACCGCACGTCGTCGCGAGTAGTAGTCCTGCCCAAGGTGAACCTTAAAGCCCCCATCCCGGTACGCTGGTCTACCCCCATCGCCTCAAGCACATGGCTCATTCGGTTCACTCCGCTGGCACATGCAGACCCTGTTGAGGCCGCTATTCCCAACGTGTCGAGCAGCATAATCAGCGAGTCCCCATCAGCACCAGCAAACATGACATGGGCATGCGTCGGAAGCGCCGGCTTACTGGTGGTCACGATCACGTCGTCGACCCGCGAGCGCACTCCGGCAATCAGCTCGTCGCGCAGCTGCCGCACCCGTGCTATCTCTGCGTCCATCTCATCAACCGACGCACGCAAAGCAGCCGCTGTCGCTGCGGCAGAAGCAACGTCAACAGTTCCGGGCCGGAGACCTCGCTCCTGTCCCCCGCCGAATACGGTTGCAGCAGGCACAGGTGAGCGACGAGCAAGTAAGATCCCCGTACCGCGCGGCCCACCAAATTTGTGGGCACTGATAGCTAGGGTCGTCGCTCCGAGCGCATGAAAATCGATGGGTAGCTTGCCGGCGACCTGGACCGCATCGATATGCACGGGCGTGCCAGCGGCTGCTGCGCGCGCCACAACCTCACCCACCGGTTGAATAGCGCCGGTCTCATTATTGGCCCACATACACGTGGCCACGGCGGCCGGCTGATCAAGAGCCGACAGCTCAGCAATATGGCCGGACCTTTCGACGGGTAGCCACTCCACCGTGGCACCCTCAAGAGCCTTCACTGTTTCTAACACAGCCGGGTGCTCGATTGGTGCCGCAACAACCCTGTCAAGCACTGAGGCTTGATATAGCCCGCGGATTGCGATGTTGTTGGCCTCAGTGCCCGAACCGGTGAACACCACCTCGACCGGGTCTGCCCCCAGCACAAGCGCAATTTCCTCACGGGCTTCCGCCAACACTTTATTGGCGTGACGCCCGTCAGCATATTGTCCCCCAGGGTTCAGCGCGCCGGAATGCTCCACCCATGCGTCAATTGCGCACTGACGCATGGGTGTGGTTGCCGCATGGTCGAGGTAAATACTCACTTGCGTTTGTTGATCTCGTCGATAAGCGCCGGAACGATCTCTTCGACATCACCGACCACGCCAATATCCGCAATCTGGAAGATCGCTTCATCGGAATCCTGATTCACGGCGACAATGGTGCCGGACGTCTGCATGCCGGAGGTGTGCTGGATCGCCCCCGACAGGCCCAGGCCGATGTAGAGATCCGGCGAAATGGTCACACCCGTCTGGCCGATCTGCGCGCTCGCAGGTGCCCACCCCTCATCGACGACGTCGCGAGTAGCCCCCACGGCGCCACCCAGCGCGTCAGCCAGAGGTTCGACGTACTCCTCGAAGCCTGTCTCAGACACGCCGCGGCCCCCAGCGACCACAACGGATGCCTGGTTCAGGTGTGGGCGGTCGCCCTGCTCCGCAGGGGTGAAGGACGTAACGACGACATCCTTGGCCGTCGCAGCGGGAAGGGCCATTGCAGCAACCTGGCCTGCACCTGGCTCAGCTACCGGTTTTAAAGCACCTGGGCGGACGGTGTACACAGGGCATGAGCCACCGGCAACCGCGGTGGTCACCACGGAACCGCCGAAGATCTCGTGGCGTGCCGCGCCTCCGGTTTCGATCCCGACAACATCGAGCAGCACGCCAGAGGCCAGGCGCGCCGCCAGGCGTCCAGCGATCTCGTTGCCCGTCGCTGTCGCAGCGATTACGAACGGCGCTGGATTGGCAGCCCCTAAAGCGTGAAGCGCATCTACCTCGGGCAGGATTAAACGCTGTGCATAATCTTCGGCTGTGGCATCGATCACCTGGACTGCACCGGCCTCCGCTAACGCAGGTGCCAGTGCTTCCGCCTGCCCGGTAGCGCCGACAACCACGGCAGAGACAACACCAAGTGGGCGTGCTGCAGTAATAAGTTCGTTGGTGACAGGGTCTAGCTGGCCGGATGTGTGCTCGACCAGGACATAAACGTGTGACATGTGTTCTCCTAGATGAGGTTCTTCGCAGCGAGCTTGTCCACTACCTGGGCTGCAATTTCTTCCGGCGAGCCAGAGTCAATAATCTCGCCTGCGGTACGAGTGGGCACCTCGGTGACCGTCTGGACCACGGTTGCAGAGTTATTCAAACCAACCTGGCCTGCATCCACACCAATCGCAGCGAGATTCAACTGGGTAACGTCGGCCTTTTTGGCGGCAGCCAGGCCCTTAAAGTTGGGAAACCGTGGGCTGGCAGCCTTGTCCGAGACCGCAATAATGGCAGGTGTCGCTGCCTCAAGCTCCCAGGTGCCCTTATCGTCGTAACGCGTGGCAGTTACTGTGCCACCTGCAAGCGACACCTCGCCAACCTCAGTCAGAGCGGGGATCTGGCGGTACTCGGCCAATAGGCCTGCCATCACGCCGCCCTGGCCGTCTGATGACTGGTTCCCGGTGACAATGAGGGCAACATCGTCAATGGTGTTGATCGCGTTGGTCAACGCCCACGCCGTGGCAACGGCATCGGAACCAGCCAGTGCTTCGTCGGAAAGCAAAACGGCATCATCCGCTCCCATCGCTAGAGCCTTGCGCAGGGCCTCGTCGCTACCTTCCGGGCCCATGGACAGCGCGACGACGCGATGCTCGCCTGCTTCTTTAATTTGCAAGGCAGTTTCGACGGCGTATTCATTAATCTCATCGATGATGGAATCGATGTTCGTGCGATCGAGTGTATGGTCCGGTTCCAGGACTTTTTCAGACCAGGTATCCGGAACGTTTTTCACCAGCACCACGATGGTGGTCATGTGTGCTTCACCTTTCCGTTGTTGCTTCCTTTGTAACGCTCTACAGTAGCCTAGCCCGAATCCTAGCCCGAAAGTTGAGGCCGAACACTGCCCGCCCACTGGCGGGCGCCGCAAAGGTAGGCAGTGGCGGTATCCCCAATTCGCGCAACGACTACCGCCATCGCCCGCTTTCCTTTAAGTTTCATCTTTTTCCGCAGCTGATCGGGGTTAATGTCCACCCCGCGCACCAAAATTTCCAAACTACCCGCCCCGTGCGCGTGCAACGCCGAGCGAAGTTTCTTCAACGACACCTCTTCGATGAATGGAAATCCACTCCAGCCCGCAGGAATATCCTCGCCGCTCAGAAAAGCGATGTGGCTATCTAGCATCCACAGCCCGTGGCGCGCCGCCCAGCCTCGGACGAGCCCGGCGCGAATCACGGCGCCATCGGGTTCGATGATGTATTGACCAGGCCCGCGCACGTCGACTTCGGCGGAGTCGAGGTCAGTAACGACTTCGTGGCGCGCACCTAACATGGTTGCTTCACGACGAGCGCCCGTGGTGAGTCCCGGCGTGTAGAGGCACGTCTCTTTTACCGCACCGTCAACGCTGACTACGTTAACGAGGCCTTCCCATCCCGAGTAGTCGATCCCCGGCGCGCATTTTATGGCAAGCTCGCTTTCGGCGTAGGTGGCCAGCAGCTCCGGCAGCGGTGGAATGAGCTGTGCGGGGTCGGTGATGCGCCGACCTGCTGCGCGCCGAGCGGGGTCTGCGACTATGACGTCAGCGTGGCTGGTGCGCCCTAAGGCGTCGGCACGCACCAGCCACGCGTCCTCGCCGAGGTTGTGGCGCGCCATGCGAAGGCGTTGGGCATCGAGATCGCTGCCCAACCAGTCCATGTCACGGCCGCGAATACTTGGCGCTTCGGTGCCGATGGAACACGTGACGTCATGCACGAAGCGCACCCCGGCCGCCTGGAGATGTGCGGCGCGGTGCTCGGCCACCGCCGCTGGGGTGGCTTGTTGGGCTGCGTCTGAGTCGGTGAGCCAACAGGCGGGGAACTTATCGACGGCGCTACGACGGGCGACCACGAGTTCAGTGACGGCCCGTGCATAGGTGCCAAAGTGAGTGCGCAGTATTGTGTGGTCGGCCAGCATCGATTTCTTGGTTAACGCGAGCTCGGCAGTCACCTCGTCGATAAGCGTGCTGTGCGCTGTGAGGTAGTCAATGTCTTTGTCAGTGAAGGCCACCGATTTTGCCAATCCTGTCCTCGGGGCTGTGGTTGAAAAAGTCTGCGTAGCGCTCGATATGTGTGGGGTCTCCTACAACAGGGCTGAGATCCTGCTCGCGTGCGGCGGATTGGACTTCAGCAACCGTTTCAAAGCGGGAAAGATCGAGCAGCTGCGCCCACGTGGCTACGGCGAAGCGGACTAGCCCGACGCGCCAGCCCTCGATGAGCAAGCTCGGCGGGAACCAGTTCGCGTCGTCGGCCTCGCCGGTATCGCCGTCGGGGGTTTGACCTTCCGGCACGGTGGCCACGAACGAGAAAGTGTCAAACCAGTTACCTACCTCGGACTGGCCGACCCATCTGCCCCACGGTTCTAATTTGTCTGCGTTGACCTTGAGGTTGTTCTTGCGCAACACGTCGGTCAGCGCGGCGGTGTGGTTGACCAATTTGTCCCGTGCATCTGAGAAGGGGCGGGTATCAGACAGCATTCGTCCGTCTGCGTCGGCGACTAGCAACGTACCAGTCTCTTCGTAGATCTCGCGCACTGCGGCGAACACGAGTGCGTGGGCTTTGTATTTGTTCAGGCCGAGCCGGCGCGCGATCGATACAACGCTGCGGCCCGTCCATAAATCACCGGAGTCCCACGAGCGGGGCGGAAAGTCGCGGCTGTCCACGCCCCCTCCGGGAAAAACCGTCATACCAGGATAGTTACGCATGGTGCGCACACGTTCTTGGGCCCACACTTCGAGCCCGCTATCGCCGTCGCGGATGAGCATGACCGTTGCGGCGAGGCGTCCCCCGTTGAAACCTGTAGTTTCGGTGGGATCGATTCTGTCGACCTGATCGGCCGAAAACGCTCCGCGCGATCGGCGCATCTACCCCACCTCCTTGTCCAGCCTGAATAATCCTGACTCAGGTTGACTAAGCCTGACTAAGCCCTGTGTGCTCCTCCTCGACGCGAGCGCCGTGCGAAGTACCGACCGTCCACCTGGTCTAACTGGATTGGTTGGTGGTAGGCAGCAGTCAGGTTGTTACTTGTCAGCACGTCGTCGATGAGTCCTTGAGCCACCACGTTACCTTCATCCAGCAACATGGCGTGGGTGAAACCGTACGGGATCTCTTCGACGTGGTGGGTGATCATCACGATCGCGGGCGCGTCTGCGTCGAGTGCTAGGTCACCCAAGTAGGCCACTAGATCTTCGCGTCCGCCTAAGTCCATTCCGGCACCGGGCTCGTCGAAGATGAGCAGCTCAGGGTCTGTCATAATTGCGCGTGCAATCATCACGCGTTTGCGCTCACCGTCGGAAAGCGTGCCCCATTCACGCTCCAGCAGGTGCAGCGCACCGAGCTGTTCTAGTTTTTCCGCGGCCTGCGCATAATCCATCTCGTCGTATTGCTCGCGCCAGCGGCCCAAGATCGAGTAGCCTGCCGAGACGACTAGGTCGCCGACTTTCTCGGTACCTGGCACGCGCTCGCTGATCGACGAGGAGGCCACGCCGATGGAGGCGCGGAGGTCACGCAAGTCGGTACGACCAATCTGCTCACCCAGTACGAAAGCGGTGCCAGCTGATGGTTGTACTTCTGCTCCTGCCATTCGGATCAGGCTTGTTTTGCCCGCCCCGTTGGGGCCGATGATCACCCAGCGCTCATCAAGTTCCACCTGCCAGTCAACGGGGCCAACAAGAGTACGACCGCCACGGCGAAGCTCCACACCGCGAAAATCGATCATCAAATCGGAATCAGTTTCCAGCTGGATGTCATTCATGTCTCCTATTGTGACCTATTTTCCATCTCTACGGTGAAAGTGACACGTTTTGACTAGGGTAGAAGGCGAAGCATTTTCCTAGAGAGAGAGCTATGAAACAATGACTGGACGACTTGGGATCGATGATGTAAGGCCACAGATTTCCGGCCGCACCCTACCGGCAAAGGCGGTAGTCGGCGAAGTAGTGCCGATCTCCGCGTTAGTTTGGCGCGAAGGCCATGACGCAGTCGCAGCCACTGCCGAAATCACCCCGCCGCAGGAGGAACGCTTCTCGATCCATATGCAGCAGGAGACCTACCGTCCAGATAACGTCCACGCCGTCTTCGTACCCGATACTGAGGGCTTGTGGCGTTTCCGCATTGACGCATGGTCTGACCCGATGGCTACGTGGCGCAACGCGGTGACCAAGAAGCTAAACGCCGGTCAGAGCGCAGACGAGCTGGCGAATGACCTGCACCATGGCGTCGAGCTATTCGAACGGGCAGCAGAGCAAGCCCCGAAGGCTGACCGCGAGGTGCTGCTTGGTGTGGCGCGCACGATTAACGACGACACCCTCCCGATCGACCAGCGCGTCAACGCAGGTTTGACTGATGAAGTTCGCGAAATCCTCGATGAGTACCCACTGCGTGAGCTGGTGACCCGCGGCCCCATCTGTGAAATCGCAGTCGAGCGTCGTGAAGCATTGGTGAACTCCTGGTACGAGCTCTTCCCTCGCTCTACCGGCGGGTGGGACGCAGACGGCAACCCTGTCCACGGCACGTTCGAGACCACCGCGGCAGCACTTGATCGCGTGGCGAAGATGGGATTCGACACCGTCTATTTCCCGCCGATTCACCCCATCGGTGAAATCAACCGGAAGGGCAAGAACAACACGTTGACCGCCGTCGACGGTGACGTGGGCTCGCCCTGGGCCATTGGTTCCAAGGCTGGTGGACATGATGCCGTCCACCCTGAGCTCGGCACCGAAAAAGACTTCGTGCGCCTAGTCAAGCGAGCCGAAGAACTCGGCCTTGAAATTGCGCTCGACCTCGCATTGCAGGCTGCACCAGATCATCCTTGGGCTCGCGATCACCGCGAGTTCTTCACTGAGCTTGCCGACGGCACTATCGCCTACGCCGAGAACCCGCCGAAGAAGTACCAAGATATCTACCCAATCAACTTCGATAACGATCCGAAGGGTATTTACAACGAGGTGTACCGCGTTGTCATGCACTGGGTGAATTTGGGTGTGACCACCTTCCGGGTGGATAACCCACACACCAAGCCGGTGAATTTCTGGCAGTGGCTGATTGACCGCGTGCACGAAACCAATCCGGAGGTCATTTTCCTCGCTGAAGCATTTACCCGCCCGGCTCGCATGTTCGGCTTGGCAAAGATTGGATTCTCGCAGTCCTACACCTACTTCACCTGGAAGACCTCAAAGGAGGATCTCACTGACTTTGCGTTGATGGTCTCTGGTCTTGCCGATGTGTCGCGGCCGAACTTGTTCGTAAACACCCCAGATATCCTCCACGAATCACTCCAGAAGGGAGGCCGCGCGATGTTCGCCATCCGGGCAGCGCTGGCGGCCACAATGAGCCCGCTATGGGGCGTGTATTCCGGTTATGAACTCTACGAACATGTGCCGGTCCACGAAGGCAGCGAGGAGTATCTGGACTCTGAGAAGTATGAGCTGCGCCCGCGCGACTTCCAGACTGCGCTGGACAACGGTGACTCGTTGGAGCCGTACATCACCCAGCTCAATCACATTCGGCGTGAAAATCCTGCGCTGCAGCAGCTGCGCAATATTCACTTCCACGACATCGAGAACCCGAATCTGATCGCCTACTCGAAGGTAGATGCAGTAACTGGCAACGCTGTCTTGGTCGTGGTGAACCTGGATTCTTACGGTGGGCAGGAAGGCATGATCAATGTGGACATGGAGGCGATCGGCTTGCGCCACGGTGACACCTTCAAGGTCCACGATGCCGTCAGCGGTGCTGAATACATCTGGGGAGATCGGAACTTTGTGCGCCTCGAGCCGTTGAAGGACGTCGCCCACATCTTCATCTTGCCGGATGTTCTTCCGGAGCGCCGCGAGAAGCTCGCGTGGCGCGAAATTCCTGAGCACGACTATCGGCCATAGTGCGCCATAGTGCGCCCAAAGAGATTGCATTCAGTTTCCTGGGAACTTCATAAGACACAACCGAGGCTCTCAGGTAACTTCACTATTGAATACCTTTTCACTATCGAACATTAAAGGAACTACCCATGACTGAGGGCCAGAACATCGACTCCGCTCTGTTGATCCCCGACACAGACCGCGAACGACTACGTAAATGTAGCCACCATGCACCACATGATTTCTACGGCTGGCACTCCACCTCCACGGGATCAGTCATCCGCACCCGCCAGCTCGGTGCCGAAAACGTCGCGCTGCTCATTCACAACCAGTCTTTTGACATGACCCCGATCGGCGACGACATCTGGGTCTACGGGCTTGACGACGAACTGACTCCGGATTACCGGCTCAGTGTGAAGTACCCAAATGCGGAACCCGTCATCATCGCGGATCCGTACCACTTTCTGCCCACCCTCTCCTCTTTCGATCTGCACCTGATTGCAGAAGGCCGCCACGAACGGCTCTGGGAGGTTCTCGGCGCTAACGTTCACACCTACCAGACCACCATGGGCTCAGTCTCCGGGACCGCGTTCGCTGTGTGGGCACCGAATGCCGAAGGTGTTGCGGTGATCGGTGACTTCTGTGCGTGGAACCCCAACCAGTACCCCATGCGAGTCCTCGGCTCGACGGGGATCTGGGAGATCTTCATCCCCGGTATCGAGCCCGGCACAACCTACAAGTTTGCGATCCAGACGAAGGACGGCCACCGTCGCGACAAGGCTGACCCAATGGCGAAGCAAACCCTGGCTCCCCCGGAGACCGTATCCCAGGTCGTCGACCAGTCCCTATATGAGTGGGGCGACGCAGAATGGGTCAAGGCCCGCGATGAGCGCGACACGATCAACGCCCCGATGAGCATCTACGAAGTCCACCTAGGCTCGTGGAGAATTGGGAAGGGCTATGCAGAACTCGCCGACGAGCTAGTGGAGTACGTCTCCGAGCAAGGCTTCACCCACGTGGAGTTTCTCCCTGTTGCGGAACACCCTTTCGGCGGATCCTGGGGCTATCAGGTCACCGGCTACTACGCACCGACCGCGCGCTGGGGTTCCGCCGATGACTTACGCCTGCTCATTGACCGCCTCCATCAGGCCGGCATTGGCGTCATCATCGACTGGGTTCCCGCCCACTTCCCGAAGGATGATTGGGCGTTGGCGCGATTCGACGGCACCGCGCTCTACGAACATCCAGACTGGCGCCGCGGTGAACAGAAGGACTGGGGCACTTACGTGTTCAACTTCGGCCGCAACGAGGTGCGTAACTTCTTGGTTGCCAACGCACTGTACTGGCTAGAAGAATTCCACATCGACGGGCTGCGTGTCGACGCCGTGGCATCCATGTTGTACCTCGACTACTCTCGCGAAGACGGCGAGTGGCTCCCCAACCAGTACGGTGGCCGCGAGAACCTCGACGCTGTTCAGTTCCTGCAGGAGATGAACGCTACTGTCTTACGCGAGCACCCCGGTGTGGTCACCATCGCCGAAGAGTCCACCTCGTGGCCGGGCGTCACCTCACCTACTGAGCACGGTGGCCTAGGCTTCAGCTTGAAGTGGAACATGGGCTGGATGAATGACACCCTCGAGTTCTTCAAACTCGACCCTGTTCACCGCTCCTACCACCACAACGAGATCACCTTCTCATTGGTGTACGCCTTCTCCGAGAACTATGTTCTGCCATTCAGCCACGACGAGGTTGTCCACGGCAAGGGCTCTCTCTGGGGCCGGATGCCAGGCGACGACTGGAACAAGGCCGCTGGCCTGCGTACCCTCTACGGGTACATGTACTCCCACCCGGGCAAGCAACTGATGTTCATGGGCCAGGAATTTGGCCAGACCGGCGAGTGGGATGAGGCACACTCCATCGACTGGTCCAACCTCGAAGGATGGGGGTCCGAGTACCACCTTGGTATTCAGCGTCTGGTGCGCGACCTCAACAATATTTACAAGGACCAGCCCGCCCTGTACTCCCAGGACAACACTCCGATGGGATTCCAATGGGTCAAGGGCGACGACGCAGCTAACAACCTGCTGGCCTACGTTCGCTGGGGCACCGACGGCACCCCGATCCTGGTGACCATCAACTTGTCGGGCGCCTCCCAGCTGAACTACCGCCTCGGTGTGCCGCGCGCAGGTGAGTGGGAGCTGCTGCTCAACTCCGATGACAAGGTATACGAAGGCGCCGGCAACGATCTTGCCCGCACTGTCTACACATCGCCGGAGCCGTGGGATGGTCAAGACCAGTCGGTGGAACTGCACATCCCAGCGATGAGTGTGCAGTACTACATCTTCAAGGGATAGTTTTTTCGCACGCTCGTAGCTGGCTAGAAAATGGAAGAGGCTAGGCGCGTCCTCGCCTCTTTCACGCGCTCATCCGTGGAATCGAACAGGCTGAGCAATTCAAGCAGACGTGTCTTGGCCGCCTCTTTGTCGCTGCCAGCGCTGCGTTCCATGAACAACAGTAGGCGCCCGAATGCCTTCTCGGGTGCCCCGGCAACCACTTCAGCGTCCGCCGCGTCAAGCTGCTTATCGACGACATCCGGTTCGGCCTCCGCCTCCGCAAGAGGATCGGTAGTCCGGTTCTGCGGATCCAAGCGCTTCATCACAGCGACTGTCGCTTTGGCCTGCTTGATCTCTTTATTTGAGGGATCTTCAGCCAGGATGTCGTCGTAAATGCGTGTCGCAGCGTCAAAGTCACCGACGTTGAGGGCAGCCGTAGCCGCCTCCAGACGCGGATCCTCCGGCTCGTCGTGTTCTGTGGCACCCTCAGGCAGGCCCTGCAGCTGCGGCCCCACCTGCTGCACTAAAGTATCAACCCACTGTTGCACCATCTCTGCCGGTTGGGCACCCTCGAATGACGTCACGGGCCGCTGCGCTGCCAGTGCCAACACCGTGGGCACGCCACGCACCCCCAGTGCTTGTGCAATCTGCGGGTTGGTATCCGCGTCGACGTACCCCACAACAAAGGAGTTGTTGCCTTGTGCAGCTAACTGTTGGAACGTGGCCTTGAGGCTTTCTGACTCCTCAGAACGCGCCGAGCCAACCAACACCACAACAGGAACCTGCACGGAGCGCTGCAACACGTGGGACTCGAGGTTGTCTTCGCTGACAGTAAAGAAACTCTCGACCGTACTCGAGGCCAACTTTTCGCGGGCCTCGGCCTGTTGTTGCAACCGGGCCAGATCCACGGCACCGTATCCTGGGTTAGTCATTTAGTTTTCCTTCCTTATACCTCAAAGCTTTTTCCAGCGAGTCCATTTTCTGGTGGAGCTGGTCCGTATACCCCTCGCGGATATCCACCTTAATGACCAGCGACACCCGCGGCGACACCGCACGGACAGCGTCGGTAGCACGCTTAATCACATCCATCACCTCGTCCCACTCACCCTCCACGATGGTGAACATCGCGTTGGTCTCGTGGGGTAGGCCCGAATCCCGCACAACTGCGACGGCTTGGGCGACTGCATCGGACATTTCGGCCCGAGGATTATTAGTAACGGTAGGTGCGACAGAAAATGCAGCGATCATGCAGACCAGTGTAACGATTTACGCTTAACGACGGTCCCAGCAGTGTCGGTGCCAATGACGCCGGTCATCTCCCCGACCGCCATAATCCCGGGGCCACGCCACGATGTGCGCCACCCCGGGCGGGATATTCTGATTACACCCCGGGCACACATAGAATTTCGTGGCCCGCGATGCCCCGATGTGCCGCACGAGAAAAATTTCGCCCTGCGTCCACCTCGGCCCTTCTACTTCCTGGGTGCCTAGGTAAGCCGCACCATCGCGAGGCAACTGACGAGGAGGGTGAGCCGACACACCCCTATTGCGTCTCCGCGAAGGACGATTCCGCCGTGGCACTTAGAACAGCCTCAGTTCGTTGGTCTCAATACCGCGCAAATCATCATAGTCCAGCACGACACAGCGGATTCCCCGGTCTTCTGCCAGCGTGCGAGCCTGGGGCTTTATCTCTTGGGCAGCAAAAACACCAGAAACAGGCTTGAGTAGTTCATCACGATTCAACAACTCAAGATAACGGGTGAGCTGCTCTACTCCATCAATACCGCCACGCCGTTTAACTTCCACAGCCACGTTCGTGCCATCAGCAGCCTGGGCAAGCAAATCCACCGGGCCGATCGCAGTCGGGTACTCTCGCCGTATCAGTGAATAACCCTCGCCAAGAGTCGTAATATGCTCCGCTAGTAGTTGCTGCAAGTGGGCCTCAACGCCATCTTTGACCAGTCCTGGGTCTTCCCCCAAGTCAAAGGATTTTTCGTGGTAGATCTCCTCGATGGTCAGACGCAGCTGTTCCCCTTTCGGATTTTCCACGATCCACAGCAGTTCCCCGGTGTCCTCACCGTCGATATCCACGATACTTTCCTCCGCTAACGTGCACGGAGGTGTCATCCAGTTGAGCGGTTTGTAGGCACGATCATCAGCATGCACAGACACCGAACCATCGGCTTTCACCATGATCAACCGATCTGCCATGGGCAGATGGGCATCCAAACGGCCAACATAATCGACACAGCAGCGGGCAATCACAAGACGCATGCCCTCTACTTTAACCTTGCTGACGCGCCCGCCCAACACGCTGTGCCAGCGCGCGGTGGTCTACCTTTTCTTGGCGCACATCGGGAGCTGCCTCAAGCCAGGAAATTAACGCCATAATGCCCCGTCGGTCCGACGCAATCTCATAAGAACGATCCCCTACCAAGATCTGAGTAATGCGCGTACCGCGGGGCATAATTTCAAATTCCTGCGCAGTCGGCGTGCGATGTGCCTTCACCACAACATTCTTCCGATCAATCACAAGATCAGCACGCGGTGCTATTGAACGCAGCTTGTAAAAGTACACCAACTCTGTGTTATACCGGATAGCTCCGTGACGCCATGAGTTCAGACTTTTCGCCGGAAACCGACGAAGCAGCACCGTCGTAGCTCGAGACCGGAGAGTGATAAAACGCCAGGCAGATAAGGCCAGGCAGGCCACTGCGAGGATGACCAAGATCCAACCGATAAATTCCATCACAGTTCTCCTGAGGGACCACGAAACTCAATTAAGAATTGATGTTACCCCGATTTGCTTGACGCACCAATCGGCTATTTGGTTGATGTTTCAGGCCACAACCACCCAGGTAATCGTCGTAAAGCACACCAACGAGGAAGAACAAGCCCGGGGCCTACCACACGATGTACGTGCGGTAGGCCCCGGGCTGAATCTATCCGAGAAGGAAGACAGGCTTACTGCCCTTAATTCTTGCTGCGACGTACAGCGGCCAGCTCAGCTTCCGAGCGAGCCTTGAGGGTATCGTCATCACTGTCAAGCTCGGACTCGGCCTTAGAGGTGTCAACCTCGTCAGCAAAAATGGCGTAATCCGCAAGGATTGTCACCTTATCCGCAGTAACTGACAAAAACCCGCCCTGGACGGCGGTAATAATCTTGTCGCCGTCAACAGGGGTGATGGTCACGACACCATTTTCCTTGAGTTGGCCCAAGATTGGCTCGTGCCCAGGCAGCACACCGATCTCACCCTCGGTGGTCTGAGCGGTAACGATGCGGGCCTGACCAGACCACAGCATGCGCTCCACTGCAACCAGTTCAACGGTGATTTCAGCCATGTGCTTCTCCTACTTCCCTTGCAGCTTCTCGTACGCCTTTTCAACGTCGTCCAAGCCACCCAAGCCGTTAAACGCCTGCTCTGGGTAAGCGTCGAACTCGCCGTTGCAAATGCGTTCGAATGCTTCGATGGTCTCCTCCAGTGGAACGAAGGAACCTGGGTTGCCGGTGAACTTCTCCGCAACGAAGAAGTTCTGGCCTAGGAAGCGCTCCAGGCGACGGGCGCGCTGAACAGTGAGCTTATCTTCCTCACCGAGCTCGTCCATACCCAGAATCGCGATGATGTCCTGTAGTTCCTTGTTCTTCTGCAGGATGTTGATCACGCGCTGCGCGACCTCGTAGTGCTTCTCGCCCACAATCGATGGCTCGAGGATACGAGAGGTCGAGGTCAGCGGGTTCACTGCAGGGTAGATACCCTTGGAAGCGATACCACGGTCAAGCTCAGTGGTTGCATCCAGGTGGGCGAACGTTGTCGCTGGCGCCGGGTCGGTGTAGTCGTCGGCAGGCACGTAAACGGCCTGCAAAGACGTGATCGATCGGCCCTTGGTCGAGGTAATGCGTTCCTGAAGCACACCCATCTCGTCAGCCAGTGTTGGCTGGTAACCCACTGCAGAAGGCATACGGCCCAGCAGAGTGGATACCTCAGAACCAGCCTGGGTGAAACGGAAGATATTGTCGATGAACAGCAGCACGTCCTGGTCCTGCACATCGCGGAAGTACTCCGCCATGGTCAGACCCGACAGAGCGACACGCATACGAACGCCTGGTGGCTCATCCATCTGGCCAAAGACAAGCGCGGTGTCCTGCAACACGCCCATCTCTTCCATCTCTAGGAACAAGTCGGTGCCCTCACGGGTGCGCTCGCCCACACCGGCGAACACGGAGGTACCGGAGAAGTTACGCGCAATACGAGTAATCATCTCCTGGATCAGAACAGTCTTACCCACACCTGCACCACCGAAGAGGCCAATCTTGCCACCCTTCATGTACGGGGTCAGCAGGTCAATGACCTTAATGCCCGTTTCCATGATCTCGGTGGAGCCCTCCAAGTCCTTAAAGGCTGGAGGTTCACGGTGGATGCCCCAGCGCTCACCATCAACACCCACAGACGGGTCGTCGAGGCAGTCGCCGAGTGCGTTAAAAACGTGGCCCTTGACTTGGTCGCCCACCGGAACGGTGATTGGGCGGCCGGTGTCAACAACCTGGGCGCCGCGGACCATGCCGTCGGTAGGGCCCATTGCGATAGTACGAACGAGGTTATCGCCCAGGAACTGGGCAACCTCGAGAGTTACGGTCTTTGCGACTGCCTCGAGAGTGATCTCGACATGCAGCGCGTTGTAAAGTTCGGGCATCTCGTCGCGTGGGAACTCCACGTCGACGACTGCGCCGATGACGCGAACGACGCGACCGGCAGTAGACCCTGCCTGATCCGTGTTCTGCTCATCAATCTGAGCTGTAGTCATGATTTAGTCACTTTCTCCGCTGTCTGACAGCGCGCCAGCGCCGCCGATAATTTCGGTGATTTCCTGGGTGATCTGTGCCTGACGGGCCTGGTTCGCTTCACGAGACAAGTCATTGACCAGTTCGGTTGCGTTATCCGTAGCCGCCTTCATCGCAGTACGACGTGCAGCCGACTCGCTTGCCGACGACTCGAGCAAGATCGCGTAAAGCGTCCTGGAGACGTAGGTGGGCAGCAGAGCGGTGAGCAACGTATCTGCATCCGGTTCGAACTCCATATCTGCATGAACCTCGCCGGAAGATTCCAGCAAGGACTCTTGGCGGACATCGACTTCTTCGATAACCGGTTCGATCGGCAGAATCTGGTTCACTGTTGCCTCCTGCACCAGCATGGAAACAAACTTGGTGTACACCACGTGAACCTGGTCGAAACCGCGGACCGGGGTGCCCTCGCTAGTGAACAGGCCTTCACGCCACTTGGCTTCACCGTCGGAGCTCGCTTGGAACCCGTCGATGAGATGGCGACGCACGTTGTGCGTCTCTTCCCAGGTTGGGTCCTGTGACCAACCGGTCCAGGCACCAGCAATCTCCATATTGCGGAACTGGTAGTGCCCGACGCCCTTGCCGCCTGTGACGTAACGAACGACCTCGTAACCGTTTTCCTCAAGAAGCTTCTCGAGTTCAGCGGCTTTCTTCAGGACGTTGTAGTTATAGCCGCCGGCCATACCACGGTCAGAGGTGACCACGAGTACGGCTGCGACCTTTCCATCCTCACGCTCACGGAGCATGGGGTGGTCCAGGGAGCTGGCGGCAGCGAGCCGCTCCATGACGTCTTGCAGTTCATTCGCGTACGGCTTGGAAGCCTCGACGCGCTGCTGGGCCTTGGTGATGCGCGAAGTAGCGATCAGCTCCTGGGCCTTCGTAATCTTCTTCGTTGAGTTGACGGACCGGATCCGGTCACGTAATTCGCGAAGTGTTGCCATGGTTTACTCTCCTCCCTTCCTTGTGCTTAAGACGGTGAGTAACAAATTTGCTTACTTACTGACTGTCTTGCGCTGGACGGAGAGCTGGGACTTTTCAATGTCTTTTTGATCCATCGCCTGTGCTTCAGGCTCACGCACAATGCGCTCACCGGAGCTGGTCTGGAAGTTTCTCGCGAATTCAGCGTTGGCCTTCTCGATGGTGTCCTTGGACTCGTCGGAAAGCACCGCGCCGCCAGCAATCTGCTCATAGACCTCCGGGTTGGAGGAGCGCAGGTGCTCTTGGAAATCGCGCTCGTAACGGCGAACGTCTTCGACGGGAACGGAGTCAAAGCCGCCTTCGTTGGCGAGGTGAATGGATACAATCTGGTACTCCACCGGCTGCGGGGAGGACTCTGGCTGCTTGAGCAGCTCGACGAGGCGCTCACCGCGCTCCAGCTGTCGCTTCGAAGCAGGGTCAAGATCGGACGCGAAGGTAGCGAACGCTTCAAGATCACGGTACGCAGCAAGATCCAGACGCAAGTTACCAGCAACCTTCTTCATGCCCTTGGTCTGTGCAGCGCCACCGACACGGGACACAGAGATACCCACGTCGACTGCAGGGCGCACACCCTGGTTGAAAAGATCCGACTGCAGGAAGACCTGGCCGTCAGTAATGGAAATAACGTTGGTCGGAATGAATGCGCCGACGTCATTTGCCTTGGTCTCGATGATTGGCAGGGCGGTGAGGGAACCAGCCCCTAACTCATCGTTGAGCTTTGCCGCACGCTCCAACAGACGGGAGTGGAGGTAGAAGACGTCACCTGGGTAAGCCTCACGGCCTGGAGGACGACGCAGCAGAAGCGAGATGGCACGGTATGCCTCAGCTTGCTTGGTCAGGTCATCGTAGATCACCAGAACATGCTTGCCCTGGTACATCCAGTGCTGACCAAGAGCTGCACCGGAAAACGGTGCCAACCACTTGAAACCAGCAGAGTCAGACGCAGGAGCCGCCACAATGGTGGTGTATTCCAGCGCACCGTTGTCCTCGAGGGTCTTGCGCACACCAGCGATGGTGGAACCCTTCTGGCCAACAGCAACGTAGATGCATCGCACCTGCTTGGATGGGTCACCGGACTCCCAGAAAGACTTCTGGTTCAAGATCGTGTCAATACAGATCGCGGTTTTACCGGTCTTGCGGTCACCAATGATCAGCTGGCGCTGGCCACGGCCGATCGGGGTCATTGCGTCAATCGCCTTGATGCCTGTCTGCATAGGTTCTTCAACCGGCTGACGGTCAAGAACACCTGCAGCCTGCAATTCAAGTGCACGCTCTTCGTCGGAATTAATTTGGCCCAAGCCATCGATTGGCTGGCCAAGTGGGTTTACAACGCGGCCGAGGAATTCATCCCCGACCGGAATCGACAGGACCTCTCCGGTCCTGCGTACCTCGTCACCCTCAGTAAGGGTCTCGAATTGCCCCAAGACCACGACACCGATGGTGTCTGTGTCGAGGTTCTGTGCGACGCCGATGACGCCATTGGGGAACTCGAGCAGCTCATTTGCCATGCAGCCTGGTAGCCCGGAAACCTGGGCAATACCGTCCGCTGCCGAAATGACCACGCCGACCTCCTCTCGGGAGGCCTCCGCGGAGTAGCTCGAGGTGTAGTTCGCTATCGCGCTACGGATCTCATCGGAGGAGATCGTCAGCTCCGCCATGTTCTTCCTGCTCTCGGTAGATTCTTCCAGCATAAGTGTTTCTATTGGTCCTTAGTAGTTCGTGGTCGCAAGGTTAGCGCGGAGACGGGTGAGTTTGCCACGCGTCGAACCATCGATAACCTCGTCGCCAACACGGATGATCATTCCACCGAGGAGGCTGGGGTCAACCTCGGAGTGAATGGACATCTCTTGACCGTAAATTCGTCCCAGCTTCTCGGCGAGTGCCGAACGCTGTCCTTCGTTCAGTTCTGCCGCAGACTTGACGTGAGCCGCCGTCCGCCCAGTCAAGGCAGCTGCCTCGACCGCGAGGTTTTTCACATCGTCTGCGGGGTTAAGCTCTGGTCGGCCAATGACCTGCAAAGCTAGTGCTTCGGTAACCGTAGTCACCTTTCCGTAGAGGACGTTTGCCAAGAGGCTTCGACGGCGCTCTGCGGTTTCTGTGCGATCGGACAGCAGCTGCGTGAGCTCGCCTTCTCGGTCCAGGATTCGCGACAGTTGGAAGAGTTCTTCTTCTACCTGTCCGAGCTGGCCTTCAGCTTCGGCTCCGCGCAGAAGTGCGTGACGGCCAAGCTGAACCAGTCCGCTACGCATTTCGCGTGGTGTGGACCATTCACATTCGGCCGCGGCACGCAACACCTCGAGGGTGCTGTCTGCAACCTTGCCCTGGAAAACCTCGGTCATGATTCCGGTGCGCTGGCCACTCTCCGCAGCGGAGTTAGCAACCGCAACACGCAGCGGGCGGTTTTGATCGAGCTGTTCCACAGCGAGGAATAGTTCGGCACCAGTTTGCTTGGCCAGGGGCACTGTGTTCTCTGCGTTTTTCAGCATCGTGTCAATGTGCTGCCTGACCTGCGCTAGTGCTTCGCGACTTGCTGCTCGCATATCGCCTACTTTCGTGCCTGGGAAACGTTGTCGAGCTCAGACAGGAAGTTGTCGATCGTACCCGAGCGGCGGGTGGAGTCCGACAGTTCGGAGCCCAGCAGCTGCTCTGCAAGGGTGATCGAGTTCTGTCCAAGTTCGGTACGCAGCTCTGCGACAACCTGATCGCGGGATGCCTGCAATTGCTTCTCGCCAGCTTCTACGATGCGACGGGCCTCGGCTTCTGCTTCTGCACGCATATCCGCCTGGATCTGCTTACCCTTTTCACGGGCTGCTTCGCGGATCTCAGCGGCTTCAGCGCGTGCTTCTGCCAGTTGCGAGTTGTTCTTCTCCAGGGCAGCCTTGGCTTCAGCCTGAGCAGCTTGAGCACGCTCAATGCCGCCCTTGATCCGGTCTTCGCGCTCTGCCATCATTTCCTGGAATTTGGGAAGAACGTACTTCCACATCAGCAGGAGAATAATGATGAAAACAACGGCAGACCAGACGACATCGTACAGCTTTGGCAGCAGGATGGAGTTGCCACCCTCAAGTGACAAGGTTTCACCCTCTGCCGCCAGGTAATAAATGACGTTCGTCATAGGTTGCTCCTGTTTCTAAAGAATTGAATGTCTCTTTGGTGATTCTTCTTAGAACAGGAAGCCTGCAACCAGGCCGATCAGAGCAAGCGCCTCAACGAAGGCGATACCCAGGAACATGGTGGTACGCAGCTGGCCAGCCATCTCAGGCTGACGGGCCATACCCTCAACGGTCTTGCCGACGAGGATGCCAATGCCCAGACCTGGGCCAATGGTTGCGATGCCGTAGCCGATTGCGCCAAGGCCGGTGATCTGAGACTCTGCAGCCTGTGCCAGGATGATCTCGTTCATGTGAAAGTCGTTCCCTTTCTAGATGTCCGGAAGCGTTGAGATTTGTTTGTGCTTCGGACGGTTGTGACGAAGTAATATGTGGGGTATTCAGTTGGTCACGCGCGGACGCGTTTGTTAATGCGAATCTGCATGTAGTGAGAGCTCGATATATACAGCCGTCAGCAGAGCGAAAATATACGCCTGCAGGAAGATAATGATGAGCTCATACAAGGTGAACAGAACCGCTGCGAAGATGGTCACTGCCGACATCGCAGTCCAGGCGTTGAGCTGCCAGAAGAAGAAGTTCGTAGCAGAGTACAGTAGGACCAAAATGATGTGGCCGGCCAGGAAGTTCGCCATGAGACGAAGAGCCAGGGTGACCGGACGCAGAATGAATGTCGAGAAGAACTCGATTGGCACCACCAGCAGGTGTAGTGCTGGAGGCAGGTTCGGGATAACCACCGAAGACTTGATGTATTTGCCGAAGCCGTAACGCTGGGCGCCGGCGTAAATCATTGCTATGTATGCAACAATCGCGAACACGATCGGAGCACCGATTCGTGCGTTTGGCGAGATGTTGAGACCAGGAATGATCGTGGCAACATTCATGATGATAATGGTGAAAAATAGCGTCGCGATCACCGGAAGGAATCGCTTGCCATCTTTCTTGCCAAGAATGTCCTCAGCAATGTGTACCCTCACGAAGTCAACTGCGATTTCACCAAAGTTCTGCAGACCTTTAGGAACCAGCTTTGGGTTCCTAAAAGCAAGAACAAAAAAGATCACAAGGATTGCCGCCATGAGCAGGCGGACAATCATAATGCGATCTAGTGCGAACGCACCGCCGAGGAAGTCCTCCCCGATGATGTGACCGTAGTATTGCCCCGGGAAAAATTCTGGGTCCAGTTGGGGTGGATGGAACTCACCCTTCATGGCCAAAGTCATAACGCTCAGCGTTCCCTCCCGTTCTCGGGCCGCAGCTTTGCGCTGCGGTGCGATGGACGTCTTCAAATCATCTGCCCCCGCGGCGGACTCCGTCGCACATCAGCGTCCGCGGTGGCAGGGGATGTTCCTTGGCAGATGAATCCGCCTAGGTAACCCGCAGATTAACCTATCAGCCCTCTCCCCTTTCGTTGTCCGCAAGGGGTACAAAACGTGTTTCTGGTACGTCCGGCATCCCCCGTTTCAGGGGATTCTGCGGATCTTCGCAGCTCACACAAAAATGTAAAGTGTGTCACAAAGGTGGTTTTATGTTCAACTTGAGCAGCGCTATAACGAATAGATTCTGATTAGTTATCCCACATAGGTCACGCGCGTTGTCACCACACCCCACACTTCAGTGGCCAGCACAACAACCAGCGCTGCGATAGTTGTTACACCCAACGCGGTACTGTCGTAAAAGTCCATGGTGCGAAGCCACGCGAGCACCAGCAGCAACACCACTATCTTGACTAGCCAGCCCCCAAGAACCACAGCCAGGGTTGTCGAAGGTGAAGTATTTGACGTTGCCAACACCGAGATGACTGTCGCCAACACGAAACCACCTCCGATGGCGGCACCGATGAGAACTCCCCAAATCCCTGGTAACTCCCGCAGACCTCCCCAGACGGCCAATGAAACGATAGTCAAAATCACCAGCGCCCACGATCCAAGCCGGAGGGCACGAAGCAGGGGGCGCTTGGGATCTTCGTAATCTACGCCATCAGGGGATGTTGAGTGTGGTTCTTCGGGGGTACGCGACGATGCGGTCGTAGAGTCATTCACAGCGGTGATCCTACCGAGAGTGCCACCGGTTACCTAGTCGCCAGATGAAGCGATCGCTTCTTCCGTAGCCCGCCGACGTCGGCCAATTTTGCCTTGAGCGACGGGAACTGCAGTCGCCCCCGCCGCCACAGCCAGGAAAAACAACGAAAGTCCAGCCGCAAACCTTGACGGGAAGATTGAAAAGCTGACTGCACCGAACGCTGTTGCGGAAACCCAAAGATAAAGAACAAGCACCGTACGGCGATGGGTGTGGCCGAGGGCAAGTAAACGGTGATGAATATGTTGGCGGTCTGCAGCAAACGGGCTTTTTCCTTGCGAGAGTCGGCGCACCACTGCCAACACCAAATCAAGCACCGGAAGAGCTACAGCAGCAGCCACCACAATGATTGGGCTCATAAGTGCTACTAAGTCCGCAGTGCCGTACAAAGACATGTTAATTTTGCTCGATGCTGAGATGCTCGCGGCCGACAGAAGCAACCCGATCAGCATCGCACCTGAATCTCCCATGAAGATGCGTGATGGCTCGAAGTTATGCGGAAGAAAACCAACGCACACGCCTACCAGTGCCGCACAGATGATAGCTGGCGGATAGGCAGACACAGCACCACCTTGATCATGCAAAACAGTGAGGGAAAACACCAGGATAGCGCCCCCTGCGATCGCTCCGAGGCCAGCGGCTAAACCATCAATTCCGTCTACGAAGTTAATCGCGTTTATCAGCAAAACTGTCACGACGGTACTGAACATCACGCCTTGGACTTGGTCCAACATCAACGTTGTTCCCTCACCGAAGGGGACATAGAGCGACGTCACTGACAGTCCGAGAATGCTCATGAGCAACGCCGCGAATATCTGGCCTATCAGCTTCGTCAGCGCGTTGAGCTCATATAAATCGTCGATCACTCCGACAATCACGATGGCAAACCCGCCCCAGACTACTGCGGTCATTTCTGGGGTGACGGGGGCGAAACCCCGAGTCAATGCCGGTAACTGTGCTGCCAAGTAAGTTGCGGCAAGAAAACCGGAGAACATGGCCGACCCACCCACGCTCGGGGTTGGCAGGGTATGCACGTCTCGGGTGCGGATCTCCGCAACCTTCCCGGTGCGCACCAAAATGGAACGTACTGGCCCAGTTGCAAGGTACGTGATTGCAGCAGCGACTAAAAGGACAAGGCCTAATTCGCGCAGCGGAACGCCAGCGCCGCCCATCTAATTCCTCCGGAGTTGCTCCGCGGAAAGGTTCAGCACTTCCCCGAGGCGTTCGGCACTGATCGCTCCCTCGCGCAGAATTACAGGTTCACGGCCGGAAATATCGATGATCGTCGATGGTTGCCCAATGGAGGCTTCTCCCCCATCAAGATACACCCCCACTGCGGAGCCAAACTGTTGTTTGGCCGCAATCGCAGTAGTCGGTGGCTGTTTTCCGGAGATATTGGCACTTGATACGGCCATCGGCCCGGTCTCACGTAGCAGCTCTATGGCGATGGGTTGTAGGGGCATGCGCAGCATTACTGTGCCACGGGTGTCGCCTAAATTCCACGGCAGGCTCGGGGCCTCCGGCACTACTATCGACAGCCCTCCGGGCCAGAATGCTTCCACCAGGGTCTGTGCTGTCTCGGTGAACTCGCGCACAAGACCTTGAATAGTGTCCCACGATCCCACAAGCACCGGCACCGGCATATCCGGCCCGCGACGCTTCGTGGCAAGCAAACTTACCACGGCATCATTGTTAAAAGCATCAGCACCAATGCCGTAAACCGTGTCGGTGGGCAGCACAACGGTACGGCCCGCACGCACAGCATCCACCGCGCGCGCAATGCCTTCTTTGCGCCCTGCCGCGTCACGGCAGTCGTAGATCTTGCTGACCATAGCCAGGTCGTCTCCTTGGGGTCTCACTATTCTTGTGCAAGCTTACTCGTTATCACAAATCGGTCGCGACCGGTCAGGTCTGTCATTGATTCGGGAGCCTCAAACCCACCGTGCTTCACGACGGCCTCCTGAACCTCAGCACTCGTCGCATCGTCATGTTCAATACCCAATCCCCCACCAGACGCCAGCAGAAAGCCAGCAACCGGCACAAGATCACGGATCACACTCATTCCATCGATACCGGCAAATACCGCCTCCGGCGGATCCGCGTAGACTTCGCGCTGTAAACTTTCTGATTCAGGAACATATGGCGGGTTAGTCACCACCAAATCTACTGTGCCGTGCAGTTCTGCGAGCAAATCGGGGTCAGTCATGTCCCCCTCAACAAGCGTGATGTCTACACCGATTGAATCTGCATTGCGCTGGGCGTAGTCGCAGGCCTGCCTGGATTTCTCTACTGCGTATACACGCGCATCTGGTCGCGCGTGTGCGATATATAACGCCAGTGCCCCCGACCCCGTGCCCAAATCGACCACGACGGGCTCGTCGGCAAGCGCGATGCGCCCGACAGCCCAATCGGCCAGCGACTCGGTCTCGGGCCGCGGAATGAACACGCCGGGGCCAACCGCTAGCTCGAGCGGCCCGAAGGGTGCGGAACCGACGATGTGTTGGAGCGGTTCACGCGCTTCACGACGAGAAACCCACTGCTCAAACTTTTTAAAGAACTCGGAAGGCACCGACTCTACCTGGCGTAGCTGAAGAGGGCGTACGCCCAACAGCTCGGCGGCGAGCCATTGAGCGTCTGCCTCGGGGCTGTCCACCCCTGCAGCCTTGAGCCGGGAAGTGGCGTCTTCAAGGAGATCTTTCAAATCACTGTGCGCAGACAGGGTTTACTCCGCTTCGAGTCGTTCTGCACGCTCGTGGGCCTGCAGTGCAGTAATCAGATCGTCCATATCACCGTTCAAAACCGAATCCAGATTGTTGGCCTTGTAATTAATCCGGTGATCAGAGACACGGTTCTCGGGCCAGTTATAGGTGCGGATGCGCTCAGAGCGGTCCATGGTACGCACCTGCGAAGCGCGGCCCTCGGAGGCTTCTGCCTCTGCCTCTTCACGCTTCATCTGATCCAAGCGGGCTTGGAGCACCTGCATGGCGCGCGCCCGGTTTTGAATCTGTGAACGTTCATTCTGGCAGGTCACCACAATGTTCGTCGGCAAGTGCGTGATGCGCACCGCCGAGTCAGTCGTGTTCACGCCCTGCCCACCCTTTCCGGACGAACGGTAGACGTCGACGCGGATATCCTTGTCATCGATCTCTACGGCCTCGACTTCCTCGGGCTCTGGGTAGACATAGACGCCCGCTGCTGAGGTCTGGATCCGCCCCTGCGATTCCGTCACGGGTACGCGCTGCACGCGGTGCACGCCACCTTCGAACTTCAGTTTCGACCATGCACCATCACGCGACGGAGTCTTCGCTTTGATTGCTACGGTCATGTCCTTCACACCATCGAGGTCGGACTCGGACAGTCCGAGAACGTCCCACCCCAAGTCGTGCTTCTCGCAGTACCGGCGGTACATGTTGGCCAGATCACCAGCAAATAGTGCGGCCTCCTCGCCACCAGCACCCGCCTTGATTTCCATGATCACGTCGTCACCGTCGTGCTCGTCGCGTGGAGCGAGCAAATCAGCCAACTCCTCTTCGAGACGCACGATTTCACTTTCGAGACGCTCCGCCTCCTCAGCGAATTCCTTATCTTCGCTGGCCATCTCCGATGCCGCTTCGTGGTCTTCGCGGGCCTGCCGCAGCGCGTTGTTCACGTTGATAATCGGCTGAATCTCGGCATAGCGTTTCGACAGCTTCCGGAACGCATTTTGGTCACCTGTGATTTCCGGGTCAGCCATCTGGGCCTGGATGCCCTGGTATTCGGCGACATAGTCGTCGACAAGTGAAACTTCGCTGGGCATTAGAGGTAATCCTCCGGTTCCGCATCGGCGGCCATCGGCGCAGATTGAGCAATCTGCATCAGGAACTCGCCGTTCGAATTCGTTTTCTTCAGCTGCTTGATCAGCAAATCAATCGCTGCCTGGGAATCCAGCGCCGACAGAATACGGCGCAGCTTGTGCATAATGCGCGCCTCCTCAGGAACCAACAAGAGTTCATCCTTGCGGGTACCAGACGGATTCACGTCCACCGCTGGGAAAACACGACGCTCAGCAATCTTGCGATCCAGCTTCAGCTCCGCGTTACCTGTTCCCTTGAACTCCTCGAAGATCACGGTATCGCCGGCCGAACCCGTCTCCACCATCGCCGTTGCGACGATGGTGAGTGAACCACCTTCTTCGATGTTGCGGGCAGCACCCAGGAAGCGCTTCGGTGGGTACAGCGCGTTGGAATCCACACCACCGGACAGGATACGGCCTGAAGCTGGAGAAGAATTGTTGTATGCACGGCCCAAGCGAGTGATGGAGTCAAGTAGAACCACGACGTCTTGGCCCATCTCCACCAAGCGCTTCGCACGCTCAATCGCCAACTCAGCAACCGCGGTGTGTTCTGAAGGCGGACGGTCGAAGGTCGACGCAATCACTTCGCCCTTCACAGAGCGCTGCATGTCGGTAACTTCCTCAGGGCGCTCGTCGACAAGCACGACCATCAGGTAGCACTCAGGGTTATTGGTGGAAATCGCATTCGCCATGTTTTGCAGGATCGTGGTCTTACCTGCCTTTGGGGGCGACACAATCAGAGCGCGCTGGCCCTTACCAATCGGCATCACCAAGTCGATCACGCGCGTGGTGAGGATGTTCGGCTCGGTTTCCAAGCGCAGACGCTGGTTCGGGTATAGCGGCGTGAGCTTGTGAAATTCGGGCCGATCCTTCACCTGATCTGGTTGCTGGCCGTTGACAGAATCGACGCGAACCAGCTTGTTGAAACGCTTGCGGTTGCGGCCGTGGCCGTGGGACTGGTTCTGTCCATTCGCGCGGACCTGGCCGATGACAGCATCGCCGGAGCGCATACCAAACTGACGAACTAGGTTGTTGGGGACAAACACATCATTCTGGCTGGCCTTGTAACCAGTGGTGCGGATGAAAGCAGCGTTGTGGTCAACAATGTCGAGGATCCCGCCAACTTCTTGCAGCTCAGCAGGATCCAGCTCTTGGTTCTGCTGATTGTTGTCATTGCCACCGCGGTTGTAATCGCGGTTGTCCTGGTTGCGTCCCCGGCGGTTCCTGCGCCCACGACGACCACGACGACCCCCACCGTCACGGTTGTAGTCGCGATTGTTGTCGCGATTGCTATCGCGGTTGTTGTCGCGGTCCTGGTGCTCGTTCTGCTGATCCTTGTCACGATCACTGTCACGATCACTGTCACGATCGTCGTCACGATCCTTGTCGTGCTGATCTGGCTGATCGTTATTGTGTCGGGCGCGGTAGCGGCGCGCACGGCGTGCTGCCGAACGCGACTCATAACGCTGCTCACCCTTGTTATCGTCACCGGAAGAGTCCGACTTTTCTTGGGCTGCGTCGGCAGCCCCCTTCTCTTGGGCCGCGTCGGCAGCCCCCGCCGGGCGGGTGGCGCGGCGCGGCTTCTTTTCTGCCGGTGTAGCCTCGTCGGATTTCTTTGCCGCCGCCTTTGTCGCAGTTTTCCTATTCGGCACCTTTCCGGTCTGGATAGCCTCAATCAGCTCGCCCTTGCGCAGGGCGGAAATACTTTTGAGTCCCATGTCTGCAGCCATTTTGCGCAGTTCCGGAAGTTTCAAAGCAGCAAGGTTCTGTGTTGCTACGTTATCCGTTTCAGTCACGGAGTTCCTTTCGTCGCTTGAACGCGGTCAGTACCCAAAAGGTGGGTCCAGCGCGGGAAGCTTTCGTGTGGAGTTTGTGGCCCGCTTCCTCGTCCAACGCAAACTTGCGTTAGCACGCGAATTATGACAGGCCAGTATGGGTTTTCGCACCGCTTCACGCCCAGCCCTGATGAGGGGCAAACCTGTTTCGCAGGCTACGCAGAGAGGTGGAAAATTCTACATGCAATAAAGATCGGATCCATGGAAGGAGTCTTTGTTAGATTCGACATCCCCGGACGCGGAGTATATCCGCTAGTGAGCGCTCGAAATTGTGCGCATCACCGATGATCTTGTGCTCTAGTGTAACGCACATTTCACAAAGATGTATTTCCGACCCCCAATAAAAAGGATCCACCGCTAGAGTAGTGTGCATGCTCTCCACCATGCAGCAAGTCCCGATGTCTATTGGCCAGCTCTTAGAGTACGGCTCTACGGTGCACGGATCCACCAAGATCACCACGTGGCGGACGACACTTGCGGAGGAGACCACCTTCGCATCAATCGGCGCGCGTGCGGCTGCTTTCGCACACACCCTGCATGACACATTTGGCATTGACGGAGACCAGCGCGTAGCGACGATGCTCTATAACTGCTCCGAGCACCTTGAGGTGATGTTTGGTGTGGCGGCCAAGGGGGCAATTTTCACTCCCCTGAATAAGCAACTAATGCCGGATCAGATCGCCTACATCATTAATCACTCCGGCGCAGAAGTGATTGTGGTGGATCCGCGGCTCGCGTCCCTGTTGGCGGGCATCGTCGTTAAGTGCCCTGCGGTGCGCGCGGTTGTAGTCACAGGGCTTTCCCCACACGACGAGCTGCGTTCTATGTTCCCCACCTCCGTCGAGATACATTCTTATGAGGGGCTTCTCGACGGCCGCTCCACCATCTACGAGTGGCCGGAACTACCGGAGGACACAGCAGCCGCGTTGTGCTATTCGACGGGTACTACTGGCGCCCCGAAGGCCGTGATGTACTCGCACCGTTCTTTGTGGATGCAGGCGATGAGCCTGCGAACCACGGATTCTTTGGCGATCACGCACGGTGAATCTTTCCTGTGTTGTATCCCGATCTATCACGTACTGAGCTGGGGTGTACCTTTTGCGGCGTTCATGTCTGGCACGCCCCTGGTACTGCCGGATTCGGATGTCTCACCTGAAACATTGGCCAAGTTGATTGCGAGCACCCACCCGCGTGTCGCCCACGGTGTGCCTACTTTGTGGATCCAATTGATGGTTCATTACATGCACAACCCTCCAGAGCGGATGAGCCTGACCGAGATTTATGTGGGTGGCTCGCCTGCCCCTCCAGCGATGATCAAGATTTGGGAGGAACGCTACGGTGTGGACGTGATCCATGTGTGGGGCATGACGGAGACCTCCACAGTGGGCACGGTGGCACGTCCACCGTCGGGGGCATCGGGTGAGGCCCGCTGGGCGTACCGGATCTCTCAGGGCCGTTTCGTGCCCAGCCTGGAGTATCGGGTGGTCAACGATGGCCAGGTGGTCAGTGCTACCGACCGCAACCAGGGTGAAATTCAGGTCCGTGGCAACCTTGTGATCTCCAGGTATTGGACATCCGCTGCGGAAGAGGCTGGCGGTACTGCTCATGAGTTCCGTGGCAACGTCGTCGATAGTGGCGAAGAACTTTTCACCGACGATGGTTGGCTGCGCACGGGTGATGTAGGTTCGGTGACTGAAGATGGCTTCCTCACTTTGTATGACCGGGCCCGTGACGTGATCCGCTCTGGTGGTGAGTGGATTTATTCCGTCCAGCTGGAAAACCTCATCATGGAGGCCCCCGAGGTTGTCGAGTGCGCCGTCATCGGGTACCCGGATGAGAAATGGGGCGAGCGTCCACTGGCAGTCACGGTGTTGTATGAAGAACACGGTCCCAGCGTGGAAATGGCGGAGCAATTGCGTGACCGCCTGCGCGGCGAGTTGCCTAACTGGATGCTGCCGGAGTACTGGACTTTCGTGCGTTCGATTGACAAAACGTCCGTGGGAAAGTTTGACAAGAAGGACCTGCGCCAGCATCTGGCTCACGATAAATTCGACATCATCGCTTTGAAGGGCCCGGGCAACCGCTCCCACCCCAAATCGAATTAATACGGAAAGACGTTTAATAATACTTTGTTTTTCCATTCGATCTTCGTACTATGGGGGCATCATGACCGACCGCACCAGCACTACCATTACCCCACTACCGCTGCCCCTGTCACTGCCCCTGTCTGTGACACCGAAGCACCCAGCCACGCACTATACCGCGCCCGCCGATCTGCCAGATGCATACCCCGATGGCTTACGCCTGTTGGCTGACCGTTTTGGTCGCATCGCCCGTGACTTGCGTGTAAGCCTGACCGACCGGTGTAACCTGCGCTGTACCTATTGCATGCCGGCCGACGGGCTTGAGTGGATTCCCACCGATTTCACGCTTAACGACGATGAAATGATTCGGCTGATCCGGATTGGTGTGGAAAAACTGGGGATTCGCATGGTGCGCTTCACTGGTGGCGAACCTCTGCTGCGCAAGAACTTGGACCACATCCTGGCCGCAACCAAAACACTGATCACCGACGAGGGTGTGGCACCCCAGACCGCGCTGACCACAAACGGTGTGAGCTTGGCGCGACAGGCGCAGAAGCTTGCCGACGCTGGCCTGGACCGGGTGAATATTTCACTAGACACCATCGACCCAGAGCTTTACACCCGTTTAACCCGTCGCAACCGCATTAATGACGTGTTCAAGGCCATCGATGCGGCGTTGGACGCCGGGCTCAACCCTGTCAAGATCAACGCCGTGGTCATGCCCGGGGTCAATAAGGACGGCATTTTAGATCTTGCTCGTTTCGCCTTGGATAAGGGCACCCAGCTGCGCTTCATCGAGCAGATGCCCCTGGGCCCACGCGAAGAGTGGAAGCGCTCGGATATGGTCACTGCCGAGGACATCATTGACAAGCTCAAGCAGGAGTTTGAACTTTCTCCAGCGAAGCAGCCTCGCGGATCCGCACCGGCGGCATTATGGAATGTCACCAACGGTGAATTGGAAGGTTCCATCGGCATCATCGCGAGTGTGACCCACCCATTCTGTGGTGATTGCGACCGCACGCGCCTGACCACTGACGGAGCGATTCGCAATTGTCTGTTCGCCAGCCAAGACTCGGAGATTTCGCTGCGCGATCTGCTGCGCGCCGGGGCCAGCGATGACGAGCTTGCCCGTGCCTGGGCAGGCACCATGTGGGTGAAAAAGCCTGGCCATGGCATAGATGATGAGGGCTTCCTGCAACCGGATCGCCCGATGTCTGCCATCGGGGGCTAAAGTTAGGCCTTATGTCTTCCGGTGAACGCACCATTCAAGAACATTTAGGAGCGGCGGTCGCACTCGCCGTCCCGCGTCTCCAGCGCGGGGTGCGGGTGCGCGACGGCCTTGGGTTAGTGCTTGCCGACGACGCTGTGGCTCAGGTAGCCGTTCCCCCATTCGATAACTCCGCAATGGACGGGTTCATCGTGCACAGCTCTGATCTCTCCGGCACTGGGCCGTGGGAATTACCGGTGATTGGTGATATCCCTGCGGGAAGCCACCCGATTGACGTGGCCCCCGGGACTGCTGCGCGCATCATGACGGGAGCGCCAGCCCCTACCGGCTCTGGTACTGAAGATCTGCTTGTCGTGCCTGTAGAGAACACAAATATTGGCCGCGGCCCGGTCCCTTTGCCTCCAACCGTAGTGATCAAGGAGGCGGACACCTCTCGGACCCATCTGCGCCGGGCGGGCTCTAACATGCGCCCAGGCGAGATCGCTGCGGCTCGCGGCACGCGTATCGACGCTGGTACGGTGGCTGCTTTGATCTCTTTGGGTGTGGACGAGGTCGCCGTGTATGCAGCTCCGGTGGTGGCCGTCATTTCTACTGGCGCTGAGCTGGTGGAGCGCGCCTCGGACGCGTTGGGCCACCAGATCCCAGATTCCAATCGCCCCATGCTGGCAGCACTTGCTGAAGCCAACGGTGCCGGCCACGTCCTTGAGTTTCACGCGGGAGACGACGACGGGGCTTTTCGGGCTGTGCTCGACGAGGCGGCACATCGGGCCGATATCGTTATCACCTCCGGTGGTGTATCTGTGGGAGCGTTTGATGTTGTCCGCACTGTTACCGGTACCAGTCCAAAGATGTGGTTCGGCCCTGTGGCGCAGCGCCCCGGCGCGCCACAGGGACTTGGTACATGGAACGGTACGCCGCTGGTGTGCCTGCCGGGAAACCCGGTTGCTGCGTTCAATTCTTTCCTTACCTATGTGGTTCCGTTAATGCAGGCCACAGCGGGTTTTTCTGCCCAGTCCGCGTTGACGGACCGCCCGCATCTGCATGTGCGTGTCGACGAGCATTTCCCTGCTCCTCACAAGCCGGTGACGCTGCTGGTGCCTGTCCGGCTTGATTTTTCTGAGGCCGGCGTGAGCGCCACCCCGTTTTCCTCATACGGGCCGGGTTCTCACCTTGTCGGGTCGCTGGCGAACACGAATGGTTTGGCTGTTGTGGAGTATGGGGATTCGTCTAATGACCGTTTAGTTTTGCATACCCGCACTTAAGTACCTGCTTTATTTTACGAAGGACGTTATGAAATTTACGCACTTAAATGATTCCGGCCAGGCTTATATGGTCGATGTGACGCAGAAGCAGCCGACTATCCGTACTGCCACAGCCGAGGGTGAGGTGGCGTGTTCAGCTGAGGTGATGCAGGCACTGCGCGACGGCACGGTACCGAAGGGCGATGTGTTGGCCGTGGCCCGCATCGCTGGTATTTCTGCGGCGAAGAAGGTGCCTGAGCTTTTGCCTCTGGCTCACACGATCGGTGTGCATGGTGCCGCTGTGGACTTGGAGTTGCGGGAGGATCACGTGTTTATTTCCGCTACTGTGCGCACGGCTGATCGCACGGGCGTGGAGATGGAGGCACTGACCTCCGTGTCTGTTGCTGCGCTGGCGATCATCGACATGGTCAAGGGTGTGGACCGTTCCGCTGTGATTCGCCGGATGGGCATTGTTGCGAAATCGGGCGGGCGTTCCGGTGATTGGTCGCGAAAGTTGCCCCAGTGATCAGGCTCGGCGTAATCATCCTGGCTGGCGGCCGCTCCACCCGCATGGGGGCAGATAAAGCCCAGGTGAAGGTGGACGGGGTACGTCTGGTGGACCGCGTTGTAGCAGGGCTTGCCGACGACATCCCCTACGTGGTGGTTTCACCTTATGATCTGGGGATCCCGACGGTGAGCGAGGATCCTCCTTTCGGTGGCCCTGTCGCGGGGATCGCTACTGGCGCCGCGGCATTGGATACGGAGTTGAAAGCAGTGTTGTCGGTGGATGCTCCAGACTCCCCCGCGCTGTTGGATAGCTTGAAAGGGGCGCTGGAATCGTCGTCAAGCGATGTTGCGGTGGTGCAGGCAGCCGATGGATTTCTGCAGCCGTTGTGTGCGCTGTGGACAGCCAGCGGGCTGGACGCTGCCCTAGACGCGCTGAGCGATCCACGCGATAAGTCCGCGAAGAAGCTGCTGCTTGCTGCGGGTTCTCGTGTAGAGGTGGCAGGCGACGGCCGTGAGGTGGACTACGATACCTTCGCTGAGCTTGGACAACTTGGCAAAGTTGAACTGTAACTAGACAGATATTGGCAGGCTGGGTACGACAGCTTCCTCCGCAACGGAGACCTGTTTCCGCTTTTGCGGTTTAATTCAGTTATTTCTTTTGTTTTTGCGCTTCTAACGGGGCTATTATTGGGTACATTCTCCTGCCTTGAAAGGATTGCTGTTATGTTTCGGCCCGCTCGGCTCGTCGCTGTTATTGCTGCCTGTGGCGTGGTTGTTACCTCCGTTGTCGGGTGTGCCTCCCCAACGTCGTCGCCCTATGATGAAGGTTTGACGGTGTTGGGGGCGTCGTCGACACGCGTGATTAATGAGGTTGTGGCAGATTATGCAGGCACCGATTTGGAGTTCGTCAATGCGGGATCATCGACTTTAGTCCAGCAGCTTGCAGACGGTGCGGACGGTGACGTCCTGATCACCGCTGACCGTGAAAGCATGCAGCGCGCACATAACGATGGCACTGTGACCTCCCCGCAAGTGGTAGCAAGCAACACTCTGGTTATGGTGGTACCCGCGCACAATCCGGCGAATATCACGAGCGTGACAGATCTGAACGACGACGCGACAGTGGTTTTCTGCGACCCGCAAGTACCGTGCGGTGCGGCAACCGAAGACCTCTTAGCTGCCAATGAGCTCAACGTTACAGCGGATTCTTTGGAGCATGCGGTGGCTGATGTCCTAGGGAAGGTGATCTCCGGGGAGGCCGATGCTGGGTGGGTCTACCGCACTGACGCATTGGCGGCCGGTGAGCAAGTCAGCACCGTGGAAATTCCACATGCAGACGATTTTCCCAATGAGGTGATGGCGGCGGTGACCACGGCCACGGATGCCCCCGCAGAGGCGGAATCACTGGTGCAATTGTTGGTCAGCCCCGAATTTGCCCAGGTATGGCAGCGCTTCGGATTTACCCCGGTGGCGACGTAAGTGCCAACGAAGCAGGCGATACCGAAGCAGGCGATACCGTCGCGGCTGGCGCCTCCCACTCCATGGGTGGCCGCCGGCCTTGGCGCGGTTGCCCTGGCCTGGATTGTCGGGCCGGTTCTCGCCCTCGGTGTTCGTGTGCCGTGGGGTCGCATCGGCGAGGTAGCCACAGCACCCGAAACCCGCGACATGTTAATGATTACGCTGGCGGCGGCGATTCAGGCCACGCTCGTGACCGTACTGCTGGGGCTTCCGCTTGCTGTATGGATGCAAAACCTTCGGCGCGGGCGCCATCTTGTCCGGTTGCTGGTTCTACTACCCCTGGCTATGCCCCCGGTGGTGGCAGGGTTGGCACTGACAGCTCTGATTGGGCGTCGAGGTGTGCTCGCCCCGATACTTGATGCGGTGGGGTATCATTTCGCTTTCGAGTTCGCTGGTGTCGTGGCCAGCCATGTGTTTGTGGCGTTGCCATTTGTCGTCGTCACACTCGATGCAGCTCTGCGCCAGATTGATCCAGAGATTCCGGCATCGGCTGTCGGCGTGGGATTAAGCCCCAGCCGAGTCCTTCACCAGATCACCCTGCCTACCATCGCGCCGGCCCTTGCTACTGCGGCAGGGTTGGCGTTTGCGCGTTCACTCGGCGAGTTTGGCACCACACTCACGTTTGCAGGCTCAATGCCGGGGGTCACCCGTACCATGTCATTGGGTATTTACCTGCTGCGCGAAACTGACCAAGGTGCTGCGTACGCGATGTCTGCCCTGCTGATCGTCTTGGCCCTTGTGTCGCTTCTTTTAGGGCAGCTACCTGCCTGGTTTCAGCGCACACCTCCCCCAGCGGCACGTACCATTGGCCAGGTTGATGTGGAGCGCCTGCGCGCGCTGACCCGGCCCGCAAGCAATGGCACCAGCGTCACAATCGATCACACCGTCATCCCGGCGGGTCGAATCACCGCGATTGTGGGCGCAAACGGCTCCGGGAAAACCACTCTGGTCAGCATGATTGCGGGCCGCCTCACTGGGGCCACGGTCGCACTGGGAGACACAATCGTTGATCAGCCCGGGATGCGTCCGGTCCCCGCGCACAAGCGGGGTGTGGTCCTGTTAACTCAGCGCCCCGGCCTGCCGCGCACCATAACGGTGGCGGGCGCGATCACCATGGTCACAGGGGATGGCAGCAAAACACGCGCGCTTCTCGACGCCGCGGGCCTCGGAGAGCTGCAAGACGTCCCTGTTCCTGCTCTTTCCGGTGGCCAAGCCGCACAAGTAGCACTAGTGCGCGCCCTCGCAGCGAAGCCTGAGGTGCTCATCGCCGACGAGCCCTTGGCCGCAGTCGATGCTGTCTCTGCTCGGGGGTGGCGGCAAGTGCTGCGAGCAACTGCCGATGACCGCACCACGCTCATGATCACTCACAACCCGCTGGATATAGCAGGCTTGTCGGAGCATATGATCGTGATGGACGAGGGAAAAATTATCAGTTCCCAAAGCACCGCAGCAGAACTTGCGGTTCCGTCCTCAAACTTTGTTGCCGGGTTAGTGGGACTCAACCGCCTAACCGGAACCATGAGCACTATCTCTAATGCTATGATTACGCTCAATGCCAATGGAACCACCATTGCCGGGGTTGTTTCGGAAGAGGTGCTAGAATCGCGCACCCTGACTGAAGGAATGCCCGCGGTGGCCACCATCGCCCCGGCAGCCACGACCGTCCGGCTCCCCCGCCCCGCACCATGCGCTGACGATCCGACAGAATCGGCCCGCAACGTGTGGTCTGGGACAGTAGAAGCGATCGACAACGCACCAGGTGGCACCCACGTCACCCTCACGGTGAATATCGGGGCGGGAACCATCACGGTTCCGGTAACGCGGCAGTCTGCGCTAGAACTTGATATTGAGCCTGGCATGGAACTCGAGTGTGTCACCAAAGCACTCAACGTCTCGGTGCACCCGCAGCGTGGCGGACCGCACATGCGGTCATGAAACAGTCTTTGAAAGGTGTGAATCCACGTGGACAGCATTACTTATCCACGTCCGGCAACTGATTTGCTTCCAGAAATGCTTAAACTGAGCCCGAAACAAACGGAAGTGCTTGCCACGCTCCAAAGCTTTCCTCGCGGTGCGCGAGCTGCCGACATTGCCGAACGTTTAGGAATGCATGTAAATACTGCGCGTGGTCACCTCGATGAGCTGGTAGCAAAAGATGCAGTGCGCGTAACCTCGGCACCTGCTGCGGGACGCGGCCGGCCATCGCTCATCTTCCAAGTACGTGTTCCTGACAACCGCACCATCGCGGAAGAACACATCGAACTGATCGAACTGCTGGTGGGCCTAGTAGAAAATTCTTCAAGCTCCGACGAAGCGGTAGAGCGTGCCCGAGCGGTCGGCGCCCAGTGGGCAGCAACAATAAAAAGCGAAGAGGAAACATGGTCCACCGCAGCCGACACCATTGCGGGCCTAAATCAACGCCTGCGGGAGATGGGATTCGATCCCCAGGTTGTCGAACATGGTACTCACTGCGCCGACGATCCCATCAGCGATTCATCCCCATCGGCTGAGATTACACTGCACTCCTGCCCGTTCGTATCCGCCGACGGCACCACCCCGTCGCCCTTTATCTGCGCTGTCCATGAGGGATTCTTACAAGAACGCATCGCACGTTACGCAAATGATCACGTCAACCTGGAGCTAAAAAGGTACACCCCAACCGAAACATGTACGGTCAAGGTGTTTGCACCAAACACGCGAGACGTAGCCGCGGCGAATTAACTGCGTGTGACGTCTACTTGTACTGGGCCTGCAATCTCAAGATCGAGAACGCGCAAGCCCATTTCTTCTGCCTCATCCAGCAGCTTCTGCTCTACCCCACCGGTGGAAAGCACCATCACGGTTGGGCCAGCACCCGACAGGTACGCTGCGTAACCACGGTTGCGGAGACGGTTAACCCACTCCGCGGTCACAGGCAGGACATCCGCGCGGTAGGGCTGGTGCAGGCGATCACGCGTGCCCTCCCACAGCAGCTCCGGGTGATGTTGTAGCGCCACTGTCATCACTGCCGCGCGCGAAACGTTGAAGCGAGCATCCATATGCGTAACGTGGTCCGGAAGCACGCGGCGTACGGCCACCGTGGAGGCGTGGAAGTTCGGCACTAGCGCAGTCGCCTTGATGGATTCGTGCACTGGTATCGAAACAGCCTTGTAGGCCGGCTGGGAGATACCGTCGACTGGGATCTCGGTCCACGACACCACAGCATCACCTAACACAGAGGCCGCAGCATTATCGGGATGCCCTTCAAATGCGCTGGCCAGCTGCACAACCTGGCCAGTAGTTAGGGGGTTTCCCGCTAACGCGTTTGCTGCCACCACACCGGAAACGGCAGCTGCCGCCGAAGAGCCCAGGCCACGCGACTGTGGAATATTATTTGTGCACGTTACTTTCAGGCCGGGCACCTCCGCGCCCGCCTCGTGCAACCCAGAACGGATTGCTTTAACAACAAGGTGGCTCGAATCACGTGGCAGATCATCTTCACCCTCGCCGATCACGTTAACTTCTAGCCCGGCCGCTGTGACCTCCACCTCGACGATGTCGTAGATGCCCACAGCCAGGCCGAGAGTATCAAAACCGGGGCCCAAGTTTGCAGACGAACCTGGCACCTTTACCGTGGCTTTTAGCCCTACTTCCAGTTCTTTCATGCCGGATACCCTTAGGCGTCTAGGCGGATGACGGAGCGGACCTCGCGCACGTCCGACAGCTCTGCGAGCTCCTCGACGATAGCGCCCAACGCCTTTTCCTTCGCTGAATGCGTCACGACGATCAGTCGAGCCGCATCGGTATCTTCGACCTCTTCCTGGCGGACAGTGCGCAGGGAGATGCCGGCCGCGGAGAAACGCTCGGCGATATCAGCAAGTACACCCACCCGGTCATCCACCATCATGTCGATGTGGTACTTGGTGTCAACCTCACCGAAGTCAGCGATCGGGTGATTAGCGTATGGGTTCTCACCTGGTGCGCGGCCACCGTGGACCTTGTTGCGCGCAGCACCGATCAGGTCACCGAGGACCGCAGAAGCAGTCGGTGCACCACCTGCACCATTGCCGTAGAACATCAGCCGTCCTGCAGCTTCTGCTTCAACGAAGATCGCGTTGTAGGACTGGTCCACACTCGCCAATGGGTGGTCGTTAGGCACCAAGGTGGGGTGCACGCGCGCGTTGACGGACTTGTTGCCCTGATCGTCGACAAGCTTTTCACAAATAGCCAACAGCTTGATGGTGTAATCAGCGGCGGTGGCAGCCGCGATATCGTCGGCAGTGACCTTGGTGATGCCTTCGCAGTACACATCGTCGAAGGTTACGCGGGTGTGAAAGCCCAACGAGGCGAGGATAGCGGCCTTCGACGCAGCATCATGGCCTTCCACATCGGCCGTCGGGTCAGCTTCGGCGTAGCCCAGCTCGGTTGCCTCTGCCAGCGCATCTTCGTAGGTAGCGCCGGTGGACGCCATCGCGTCCAAGATGAAGTTGGTGGTGCCGTTGACAATACCGGAGATGCGCTGGATCTGGTCGCCCGCCAGTGAGCGGCGCAGCATCCCCACCACGGGGATCGCCGCTGCTACCGCGGCCTCGAAGAAGAGGTCCACGCCGGCCTTGTCCGCGGCCTGAGCCAACTCGTCGGCATGAGCTGCTACCAGTGCTTTATTCGCGGTGACCACGGACTTCCCGGATTCCAGCGCCTTGAGGATAAGCTTGCGCGGGTAATCGATGCCACCGATCACCTCGACAACAACATCAACATCGTCGCGAGTGACAAGCGACTCAGCGTCGTCCGTCAACAATGACGGGTCTACGCCCTCGCGCGGCTTGGAGAGGTCCGAGACTGCCACACCTTTGACCTCGATGGGGCCACCAATGCGGTTGTGGTAGGCGTTGGGGTTCTCGGCGATCAGGCGCAGGACCTCCGTACCGACGGTACCCATGCCCAGTACGGCCACGCCGACAGGCTGGCCGAGTCCCTTGCCCTGATTGAACGAGGCGGAAGTCGCAGTCATGATTCTCCTGTTGATTGTTGAATGGTAGCTAAAATTTTTGGCGCCGAGCAGGCTCTAGGAGCCTGCAAAAAGCGTGCACCTGCAACAGTGTACCTTTAGCCAGAAACCCGCGTCACTTGCGGTAATGATTTTTCACCCGTCACTTCTTCGGTGCCCACTTATGCTTCGCGCGCCAAGAAGTCCTCGATAGTTTCTCGCTTCAGCATCGGGGTGGCGGTACCACCCCGGACACTGACCACCGCGGGGCGCCCAAACCAGTTGTAGTTAGAGCTCATCGCATAACAATAAGCACCCGTATTCGCCACAGCTAGTAAGTCACCAGGGGCGATGTCCGCAGGGTACTGCGCGTCTTTGATGATCAGGTCGCCCGATTCACAGTGGGAACCCACCACTCGTGTGGTGATCGGCTCCTCATCTGCAAAACGGTTGATCAGGCGTGCGTCGTACTGCGCGTCGTAGAGTGCTGGGCGGATATTGTCGCTCATTCCCCCATCTACTGCGATATAGCGGCGCGTGGTGTCATCGTCGACATGCACATCTTTGGTGGTTCCCACTTCGTAGACCGTGACTGCGCACGGCCCTGAAATGGCACGACCCGGCTCCACCACCAGCGTTGGTGTGCTGATACCCAAGTCTTTTGCGCACTCACTGATCGCCTGGAGCATATCGGCTGCCACCGCATCCACGTCGAGTGCGGATTCTTCTTCGGTATACGCGATGCCGTAGCCACCGCCCAGGTCCAGGTACGGCAGAGCCAACTCCAGCTCGGCGTGGATGCGTCGATACAGTTCGAGCACCCGCTCGGCGGCCACGTTAAAGCCTGCTGCGTCGAAGACCTGGGAACCGATATGGCAGTGCAAGCCGGTCAGCTCAAGGTTTTCTGCGTTATTCGCTGCCACGGCTGCCTCCCACGCTGAACCTGACGCCAGCGAAAACCCGAACTTCTGGTCCTCATGGCTGGTGGCGATGAACTCGTGGGTATGCGCCTCCACGCCGGGCTTGACGCGGATCCACACTTCTTGGATTTTGCTTTCTGCACGCGCGATCTTGTCAAGCCGCGCAAGTTCCTGGGCGGAGTCGATCACCACATGCCGCACGCCCTCGCGCACGCAGCTACGCAAGAAGCTGGTGGATTTGTTGTTGCCGTGGGCGGTGATCCGCGCAGCCGGAAACTCAGCAGCCAGCGCGATAAGCAACTCATTTTCACTGGCTACGTCAAGGCTTAAGCCCTCTTCGTCAACCCAACGCGCAATGGTGCGTGTAAGAAAGGCTTTGGACGCGTAGTGCACGTTGTGCGCTCCCCCAAAAGCACGTGCCATATCCCGGCAGCGGCTGCGGAAGTCATCTTCATCCACAACGAAGACGGGGGTGCCGTAGTCTTCGGCGATTTCATCCAAAGGCACTCCGGCAATTGTTACTACGCCGTCTTCTTGGCGGGCAGCGCCGCGTGGCCACACGTGTTTCGGCAAAGAGTTGAAGTCAGTCATGCTTTACATCCGCTCCGGTGCTGTGACGCCCACGAGTGCCAGTGCATTAGCCAAGACCTGGCGAGAGGCAGCTGCCAGCGCCAGGCGCGCCGCATGAATCGGCTGCGCTGTCTCGCCTGCCTTGGGCAAGATCTGGCAGGCGTCGTAGAAGCGGTGGAACACGCCGGCGAGTTCCTCCGCGTAGCGCGCCACGCGGTGTGGTTCCCGCAGCTCGGCAGCGGCCTTAATCACGCCGGGGAATTCGCCCAAGGTACGGATCAAGTCGCCTTCCTTCTCATGGGTCAGCAGGGCAAGGTCTGCACCTTCTGCACTGACGCCGGCTTCATCGGCTTTGCGCTTAATCGAGCACAGGCGCGCATGCCCGTACTGCACGTAGTAGACGGGGTTGTCGCTGGATTGCGAGGCCCACAAGTCCAGGTCAATATCTAGACTTGAGTCCACGCTTGAGCGCACCATGGAGTAGCGTGCTGCGTCTACTCCAATGGCATCGACCAAATCATCGAGGGTGATCACGGTGCCTGCACGTTTGGACATGCGCACAGCCTTGCCATCTTTGACCAGGTTGACCATCTGCCCGATCAGCACTTCCACCTGCATCGGGTCATATCCCAAGGCGGCGGCTGCGGCACGCAGGCGCGCGATGTAGCCGTGGTGGTCCGCGCCGAGCATATAAATAGCAAGAGTATGGCCCCGGTCGAACTTGTCGGCCGCATATGCGATATCGCCAGCGATGTAGGCATGGTTTCCGTCAGACTTAATCACCACGCGGTCTTTATCATCGCCGAAGTTGCTCGAGCGCAGCCACCACGCACCGTCCGCCTCATAGAGGTTGCCGTTACCTTTCAGCGTCGCGATCGCGTTGTCTACCGCACCGGAGTCGAACAGCGAGTTCTCGTGGAAGAACACGTCAAAGTCTGTGCCAAAGTCATGCAGTGATTGCTTGATGTGCTCGAACATCATCTCCACACCCTCGGCCCGGAAAGTTTCCTCAACCTCGGCATCGGTCCCGTCCAGCGCATCAGGACGCTTATCGACGACCGCCTGAGCAATCTCGTTGATATAAGCACCGCCGTAGCCATCTTCCGGCGCAGGTTCACCTTGTGCTGCAGCAACTAAGGAGCGGGCAAAACGGTTGATCTGCTCACCGTGATCGTTGAAGTAGTATTCGCGGGTCACCTCAGCCCCAGCAGCTTCAAGAACACGGCCCAGCGAGTCGCCAACTGCTGCCCACCGGGTTCCACCCAAGTGGATTGGCCCAGTGGGGTTGGCGGAGACAAACTCGAGGTTGATCTTCTGGCCGACATACATGTCTCCATGGCCGAATGTTGCGCCCTTGTTGAGGACCTCTGCCACGATAGAGCCTTGCGCGGCCGCAGCCAGCCGCAGGTTAATAAAACCGGGCCCTGCGACTTCTGCAGAATCGATGCCGGGGTCGTCGTTAAGCTCTTCTGCGAGCCAACCGGCAAGATCACGCGGGTTGGTGCCTGCTTTCTTGGCCACCTGGAGGGCAATATTGGTGGCGTAATCGCCGTGCTCTGGGTTGCGCGGGCGTTCGACGGTTACAGTGTCGGGGACCACACTGGAATCTAAGTGGTGGTTGTCTAAAACGCGCACCGCTGTGTCTTTAATCGTTGCGGCCAAGTCTGCAGGTGTCATGAGGTGAAAGTGTAGTAGAAGCTGCGCTCTTTGAACTCATAGCCCGGCTACTTAGACGACCATCCAGCCAAGGATTGGTGTGGTCTGCAGGAACACCACGATGCCCAGGAATACCAAAAGCCCCAAGGAGACCTTCATGGTCTGCTTCATAATCTCGGATTCCTTGCCCACCAGGCCCACGGTGGCAGCGCCGAGTGCCACCGTTTGTGGTGAGATCATCTTGCCCAGCGTCGCACCACCAGTGTTCGCCGCGACTAGGACGTGTTCCGGCACGCCGATGGTAGCTGCGGTAGTCGCCTGCATCTGTGCGAACAGGGCGTTCGACGAGGTACCAGAACCGGTGACGAATGTGCCCAGCCAACCCAGCACAGGAGAGATCAGCGGGAAGATCGCGCCAGTACCTGCCAGCAGGGCACCGATAGCCGCTGTCTGGCCAGAGAAGTTCATCACATACGCCAGGCCCATCACTGCGGCGATAGTGACATAGGACATCCTCATACGGTTCAGGCCAATGAAGAGCTCGGCGAAACCGGTTCCGATGCCCAGCGAGTAGCGGCCGTTTTCATTGATGAAGGTGTACACCAGCACCGTAATCACGCCACAGAAGAACAAGATGGTGCCTGGGCTAGACAGCCAGTTGAAGTTGAAGATCGGCGAGGTCGACGGCTCTCCTGCTGGGGTGAGCAAACGCTCATACAGCCCTGGCCAGCCGAACTTGATGTCAGTCGATGCCAGTGCCGCCGGAATGTCCACGCCGATGCGCCACAACTTGGTGATAGCAAAGACCACCACAATCAGGATGTATGGGAACAGGGCGAGGAAGCCACGTTGCGCAGTGAGCACCGACCCTGAGGTATCTGCCTGGCTGGCCTGATCTTCTGGGGTGGTGGGTGTCCACACTGCCAGAAAGGCGATACCGGCGACCAGGGAGACCAGCGAGGCCATCACGTCGGTAAGTTCGTAGGCAAAGTAGTTGGACGCGAGGAACTGGCCGCCGCCGAAGGAGATGCCCAGCACGATTGCCATCGGCCAGGCTTGGCGCAGGCCACGCTTCCCGTCCATGATAAGGAGCAGCAGAAACGGCGTGATGAAGGCGGTCAGCCCCACGAGGCGGCCGGCCTGGCCGGCCAGGTCGCTCACATCCAACCCAGCTAGTGAAGCGCCAGTGGTCACCGGAATCGCCATCGCGCCGAAGGCCACCGGTGCAGCATTGGCCACCAGCGTGACCACGATCGCTTTCATCGGCTTCATGCCGATTGCCACCAACATCGACGACACAATTGCTACCGGGGCACCGAAGCCTGCGAGGGCTTCGAGCATGCCGCCGAAGGCGAAACCGATGATCATGGCCTGGATGCGCATGTCTCCTTTACCAATCTTGGAGAAAATCACGCGCATATCTTCGAATCTGCCGGATTTCACGGTGAGGTCATAGATCCACACCGCCATCCAGATGATGTAGACGATGGGAAATAGACCGAAGCAGATTCCTTGGAGCAATGACATGCCGGCCATGTCCCACGGCATGCCAAACGGCAGCACTGCGATGATCAATGCCACCACTACTGAGGCGATCGCCGAGGTGTGGGCTGCCCACTTGAAACCCATTAGGAACAAAAAGAAGGCCGCCAATGGCAGTACTGCCACCAGCGCGGTCCACCCCACCGACCCGGCAACGGCTTCTGTGGATGGCGTGTAAGTGTCTTGTGCAAGCAGCAGTGTGGTCATTGGGGTCCTTCCTTCTCCACCAATCCAATTTCCAGTGGTCAGAAATTTAGCAACATTAATGTGTTCGAATAAGTGCAGGTCACTTCGTCGAAAAGCCGTCAAAAATCCAACTGAATCGTTACAGTGGATAGTACTCCCTTAATTGACCGATAGGAAAGAAAACCGTGAAAGTAGCGTTATTCTCCACCTGCCTCGGCGATGCCCTCTTCCCCGACGCGCACAAGGCCACCGCCGTGATCCTTGCGCGCTTAGGCTACGAGGTAGTCTTCCCCGAGGCCCAAACCTGCTGCGGCCAGATGCACATCAACACTGGCTACCAAGAGCAGGCCGTGCCCATGATCGAAACCTACGTCGATGCTTTTTCGGACCCGTCGATTGATTATGTTGTCGGCGCTTCCGGCTCCTGTGTGGGTGCCGTCCGCGAACAGCACGTGCGTCTTGCAGACCGGTTTGGCACGCGCTCGCTTGTCGACGCAGCCACCACCACCGCCCAGAAGACCTATGACCTCACCGAATTCTTGGTCGACGTGGCACAGACAACTGATCTCGGCGCGTTCTTCCCGCACCGCGTCACCTACCACGCGTCTTGCCACTCCTTGCGCTTCCTCAAGGTGGATCAGCGCCCCTATGGCCTGCTGCGTGCAGTAGAAGGCCTAGAGCTGGTCAATCTGGAAAACTACGAAGAATGCTGCGGTTTTGGCGGCACTTTCTCCATCAAAAACGCGGAAGTCTCAGCAGCAATGGTCAGCGATAAGGTACGCCACATTAAAGACACCGGTGCCGAATATGTCACCGCCGGCGACTCCTCTTGCCTGATGAATATCGCGGGCACTATGTCGCGCCAACACAACGGTATTCGCGCCATCCACATGGCTGAGATCCTGGCATCAACCAAGGAACACCCCTGGACGCCTACCTCGGCTATTTACTCGAAGGAGAAGATGCTGTGAAAATCTCACTTGCCTCCCCCACCATGCCACCGCACGCCCCGCACTCCCCGGGACATTTGCGTGGTGAGAATAAGTTTTACAAGCAGGCTCATATTGAGCTCAACAATGCCACGAAGCGGCGCAACCTGAATAAGGCCACTACCACTATTCGCGCCAAGCGGGCCAACGTTGTCGCTGAGCTTGATGACTGGCAGGATCTGCGACGCGCAGGCTCTACCATCAAGCGTGACGTGGCGGCGCGTCTTCCGGAGTTACTAGAACAGTTCGAAAAGGCCGTGACCTCCCGCGGCGGCCACGTGCACTGGGCGCGTGACTCCAAAGAAGCCGGAGAGATTGTCACCCGCCTGGTCAAGGAGACTGGTGAGAAGCGCGTGGTGAAGATTAAGTCCATGGCCACCCAGGAAATCGCACTGAACGACGTGCTCGATCAGGCCGGCATCTTCGCCCAAGAAACCGACCTAGCTGAGCTGATCGTACAGCTGGGCGAGGACTTCCCTTCACACATTCTGGTCCCGGCGATTCACCGCAACCGCGCCGAGATCCGCGACATCTTCGTGGACAAGATGCCCAACACCGATGACAGCCTTACCTCTCACCCACCTGAGCTAGCCGAATCTGCACGCCAGTACCTGCGCGAGCAGTTCATGCAGGCCAAGGTGGCTATCTCGGGAGTGAACTTTGGGATCGCCGAAACCGGTACTGTCTCCATTGTGGAATCTGAAGGCAATGGCCGCATGTGCCTGACCCTGCCTGAGACCCTGATCTCGGTGATGGGTATTGAGAAACTACTGCCTACGTTCCAAGATTTGGAAGTGTTCCTGCAGCTGCTGCCGCGATCGTCGACAGGCGAGCGGATGAACCCATATACCTCGCTGTGGTCTGGCGTGACCGAAGGCGACGGCCCGAAGAATTTCCACATCGTCTTGCTTGACAATGGACGCACCGCAGCTTTGTCCAACGAGATCGGGCGTGAGGCGTTGAAGTGCATCCGCTGCTCTGCCTGCTTGAATGTGTGCCCGGTCTACGAGCGCGCAGGCGGCCACTCCTACGGTTCGACCTACCCCGGACCAATCGGCGCGATTTTGACCCCGCAATTAACCGGCATGGAGTCCGCTGACGATGTCTCCGCTTCACTGCCGTACGCCTCAAGCCTGTGTGGGCGTTGTGACGAGGTCTGCCCGGTAGAAATTCCCATCACCGATGTGTTGCTGGAGATGCGCCACCAAAAGGTCAAGCACCACCCGCCGAAGATCGAAGCACCAATGTTTAGTGTTCTGACCGGCGTGATGGGCAACTCCCAGGTGTGGAATCGTGTAATGCGTATGGTTTCGCTGGGTCGCGTCTTGGGTGGCTTCAACGGCGTGATTGACAACCTGCCGTTATTCCTTGCCGGTTGGTCCGATGTGCGCGACACCGCCGTGCCACCGAAGCGGTCCTTCCGCCAGTGGTTCGAATCCGACGAAGCGCAACAACTTCTGCGCGATGTCGCGCCGGATGTAGCACCTGACGTCGCTGCCGCTGCACAGAAAGCCACAGAAAGCCACGGAAAGCCACGGAAAGCCGAGGAAGCAGTAAATGACTAGCGCAAAACATGAGATCCTCTCACGCATCCGCAACGCGCAGAAACTTTCGGGCACCCCGGTACATGTTGAGCCGGTACGCGATTACCGCACTTGCTCCGATTACACCCCGAAGCAGCTGCGCGAGTTGCTCGTCGACAGGCTGGTTGATTACAAAGCCCACGTCATCGAAACCAGCGCGGCGAACTTGAAGGCCGACCTGGCTGCTATCCTGGCCGAGCGCGGCTGCAAGAATGTCGTCTACGCTCCCGGGCTTGATAGTTCGCTTTTCGACGACTACTCCGGGGCTGCTGTCGCCGATGACCCACAGCGTGATCCACGAAAGCTCAATGAGGTGGACGCCGTGGTCACCGACTCTCACGTCACCGCCGCCCAAACCGGCACCATCACCTTAGAAGCTGGTGCAACCTGTGGCCGCCGCGCACTAACTTTGGTGCCGGACCGCCACATTGTGATCGTGCGGCCTGAAACCGTGGTATATGGGGTGCCAGAAATGATTGCGCGGCTTGACCCTGTTAAGCCTGCCACCATGATCTCGGGCCCGTCTGCAACCTCCGATATTGAGCTGGTGCGCGTCGAGGGCGTGCACGGCCCGCGCGATTTGATCGTGCTACTGACTTAAGTGTGCTGCTGACCTAAGTCTTAAGTATCGTGCATACAAAACCGCCGGTTGTTTTACCTAAAGTTCCAGGTAAGTCAACCGGCGGTCTTGCTGTCATTGTTTCCCGTGCCGCGTAACACGCGTGCGCTATATAGTATGGAGACCATTCCTGCAATTTCTCTGGAAGGCACCATGCGACTTACCGCTAATTTTCTCAAAAACCGCTTCGGGCGCACGGCTGCAGCCATAGTAGCCAGTACGGCAGTTACTGCTAGCGTGCTTGCTACACCGGCAAGCGCAGCCCCCGATCCGCTCGCCCCACCGATTACTTGGGAAGACTGCCCTGAGGAGGTGAATGTAGCCGATGCCCAGTGCGGCCGTATCAATGTTCCCCGCGACTATGCTGACCCAACCGGCCCTACTATCTCCTTGGGGTTTGTGCGTAACCCAGCAAATAACCCCGCCGCGCGTCGTGGCAGCCTCTTCCTCAATCCCGGTGGCCCTGGTGGTAGCGCCTACGTGTTTGCTGCTAACTCGGAATTTGCGCACCTTCCAGCCGGGATCGTCGACGAGTGGGACGTGATCGGGGTCCAACCCCGCGGGTTGAAAGGTTCCACTCAGATCGCCTGCCACGAGTACACCGGTGAGCCACAGGACCTCGTTGACAGCCTTGTCGCACCGGGAAGCTTGTTCCAGCGGGCCTGCGACTACACCGATCCCGGCTACACCCGAACCATCACTACCAGCAACAACGCTGAAGATTGGGAAATGGTACGCCGGGCCCTCGGCGAGAACACCATCTCTGTACTCGGTTTGTCGTACGGCACCTACCTCGGTTCGGTGTACGCCACACGGTACCCACAGCGCGTGGATAAGCTCGTGCTAGATTCCGCGATGAACCCATACACCATGTGGAATGAGCTGGTTTACGGTCAGCGTGCCGCCATGCAGCGCGCCCTATACGAGTTTTTCGGCTACGCAGCCGTGAACAACCACCAGTACGGTCTGGGCGATACTCCGCTAAAGGTGTACAACAACTGGGCGAAGAAGGTCTTGGCGGAATCCGGCACTACTCCCACCTTGGTTCCACCGCCAGCACAGCCTGGCGACCTGCCCACGGACATCGCGTGGGCGGGCCAAGCAGGCGCAGACGCAATGACCGCCCTCAACGCACCCGGCTCCCAGGTTCAAAGCCTGGCCCACACGGCGATAAATGGTGCGCAGGTAGGTGAGGCCGCCTCCCCTACCTTCCAGGCCACCATACAATCCACGGCGTTGCCCCTGCAGTGGCACGACCTCGCCTTACATATCGCGGGCATCGATCCGATCGAAGAACTCAACCCAAGCTACCTTGAAGAGCAATTAGCCCAGCTCACCGAAGAAGAGCTAAAGGAGACCGCTCTGCAGCAACAGCATGCCGCGATCTACCTCACCCTGGCCACCTGCAACGAGAATGTCACTCCACCCAACTACGCTTTACTCCCCGAATATGTGTGGGGTAAATATGTTTTGAAGAATTCACGAATCCCCTACAACCTGGGTTACGGTGCTGGCGTGAACTGCAATGGTGTTACTCCGGTCCGCGGTGTGGAGCACCTCGATGGCTCCAAGCTGCGCACCCAGCCACTGCAGATTTCCGGCACGCTAGATGCACAAACGCTGTACTCCCAACGCCACGCTCTGGCCAATGCGATGGGAGCGCACATCCTCACCGTGCACGGCCCCGGCCACGGCCACACCGGATTTAACAACCACGCAGTAGATAACATCGTCGTGGAGTACCTGCGTACCGGTAATGTCGGCCCGACCGACGCGCCTGGATTCTTCCAGCAATAACCCGGTGTGTTGGGCTGTTTAGGACTCCCCACACACCCGTGCTAAAGTTTCACCCGTTGGCCCTGATTCAGGGTTGACGGTGAGTCTCCGTAGCTCAGTGGATTAGAGCATCGGTTTCCGGTACCGAAGGTCGCAGGTTCGAATCCTGTCGGGGACACCACTTTTCCACCACCGCTTTTCAAGCTCAGCAACGCGAGTGGCCGAAGATGATCAGTTTTACCAACTGGGCTCCATCTACTCGCTTGAGGCGTGCGTGGAGCCAGTTAGGCCGACGGCATAAGAATCCAGGCCGCGATGTACAGGATTACACCGGAAAAGCCCAGCAAGGTCGCAATGACAAATAGGAGGCGAACCAGGGTGGCATTAATGCCGTAGGTTTCGGCGATACCTCCACACACGCCAGCGATGTAGCGGTCGGTGTGGGAACGCACGAGGCGACGGGAGAAGATGTTGTCGGAATTGTTTGGGGTAGTCATAGCCGGATCCTTTCGGTGGTATGTGGTCTTTTGTTCACTTTCTATTTAAGCTGTGAACTGCAGAAACTACATCGGGGACTACCCTGATTTTGACCCTGATCATGAGGGCAGAAAGCTAGGTTTGCAGCCGAAGCTGCTGGGTTATTTTTTAGGAGGATTCACCTTAAGCGCGCCGGTAAACCCAGGGGTTCCCGGCACATTGTTAACGGCCTGTACCCCATCCATCCAGCGACGAATGTGTGCAACATCTTCGGGGTACATGTGGTCGAAAACTAAACGACGAACGCTTTCGACGTGTTCTGGGGCTGCCTGTTCGAGGCGCCGCCATCCTTCGTCTGTCAGAGAGACCACAACACCGCGGGCGTCTCCGGGGCTTTTCTTCTTGGTCACAAGACCACGACGTTCCATCCTGGTGATCTGGTGAGAGGTGCGCGAGCGGTCCCAGTCAAGATCAGCGCAAAGATCACGCAGGCGCAGCTCACAGTCTTCTGCCTCTGACAGGGCCACTAGCACCGAGAATTCGGAGGTAGAAAGGTCTGATCCGGCCAGAAGAGTCTCATCCATCGCACGGGTAATTTTGCGCGATGTAGCAAGCATTGCGCGCCAGAACTCTTGTTCTTCATCATTGAGCCATCGTGCTTCAGTTGCCATGAAAGACAGAGTACTCCGGCTAAACATTTTTGAAAAATTTTCACGGCCTGACCTGTGGTTTCAAGTTGCACAAATATTAATCTTAATTATTAATTGTCTTGCCAACATGTAGATTTTATAATACACACAGCCATTGCCCCACAGTTCACGTCTACCAGTGGGGCGATGGTTCGGATGGCTCCGGAAACGTTTATCGAGCCACCCTTCATACACACAAATTTAAGGAGCTTTTAATGCAAAACCTGAACGGTACCTTTGATCTCGACCCCTCCCACTCTTCTATCGGTTTTTCCGCCCGCCACGCGATGGTGACCAAGATTCGCGGCAGGTTTAATGAATATGAAAGCGTCATCGTTGTTGATGAGGCGAACCCGGAGAGCAATAAAGCCACCGCGACAATCAAAGTCGATTCCATCGATACTGGTAACGCCGACCGCGACAAGCACGTGAAAGACGGTGACTTCTTCGCGGTAGACCAGTACCCTGAGATCACTTTCACCTCCACCAAGTTCAACCTGGACGATAACGGCGAGGGTACTGTCGAGGGCGACCTGACGATTCGCGGCATCACGAAACCTGTCACCCTGGATGTTGAGGTTTTCGGAGTCGAGGTCGACGCCTTCGGTGCCACCCGTGCAGGCTTCGAGGCTTCGACCAAAATTAATCGCAAAGACTTTGGCATAGACTTCCACGCTCCCCTAAACTCTGGCGGAGTGATGATCTCCGAACAGATTGCCCTCGAGATCGACGGGTCCGCCGTCAAGCGCGAGGCTTAAGGCTTCCCTTTAAAGGCTTCAGGCCCAGAAACTTCAACACCAGAGACTTCAGACCAGGCGCACTACAGATCCGTGGTGCGCCTGGTTTTTCTTTGTTTTTCTTTCCCTTTTCCGCGTTGTACGCTAGTACCCCCACCATGTAGTTGACACATCACCATCACGATGTTAGGGTTGTTGACATCGCACCAAAACGGCGCGGGCGCTGCCGAAGTGCGAAACACCAGACAACGTCAGAACAAGTTTTAAAGACATTCTTTTAGGAGCAATTACATGCAGAATTTGAACGGTACTTTCGATCTAGATCCAGCCCACACCTCTATCGGCTTTACCGCACGTCACGCAATGGTGACCAAGGTGCGCGGTAAGTTCGACGAGTTCGAAGGCGTAATCGTGGTCGACGAGGCCAACCCTGAGAACAACAAGGCTGAGGCAACCATCAAGGCTGCTTCTGTGAACTCTGGTAACGCCGATCGCGACAACCATGTCAAGGGCGATGATTTCTTCGCGGTAGACCAGTACCCAGAGATCAAATTCACCTCCACCAAGTTCAATCTAGACGACAACGGCGAGGGTACTGTCGAGGGCAACCTGACGATTCGCGACACCACCAAACCCGTCACCTTGGACGTTGAGGTATTCGGCGTTGAGGAAGACCCATTCGGCAACACCCGCGCAGGTTTTGAGGCGTCCACCAAGGTTAACCGCAAGGACTTCGGTGTCGACTTCCAAGCTCCTCTGAACTCCGGTGGCGTGCTGGTGTCTGAGCAGGTCACCCTGGAAATCGAGGGCTCCGCGATCAAACGCAACGCCTAATCACGCCCGTTTCTTGCTGCAGCCAAAGGCGGGCTGCAGCCCACCAAAGCAAGGCGACGGTTGTCCATGCGCTACAGCAGTGAACTCTGGGTCTTGAGCTCGTCCATGCTGTACCGGGCGGCAGCAGCCACCGTGTCATAACGCTGCGGGAAGCACGTTAAAATGAAGACCTGGTTATTTTTTCCAACCTGGCTAAACAGTGTGTTCATCAACGCGAGGCGTTGCGGGTCTGTTGCGCCTAACGCATCATCAATGATGACGGGAGCGGCGTGTTCTCCCCCATGACCGGACCCTGCAAGCTCCGCGATCGCGAAACGGGTGAGCACCGCCAACTGTTCTTGGGCGCCACCCGAAAGCTGCTCCAGCTCCACTGTCGCGCCGTTGATGGTGCGCGCTGTCACCTGCAGGAGGTCATCCAGCTCGAAGGAAACGTCGGGGCCGAAGATGACTTCCGCATATTTTGTTAGCGCTTTAGTAAATGGTTCGGAGTACCTCTGGCGTGCCTTGTCGCGATGCTCGTGCATCGTCGAGCGCAACATATCGATCGCCGCCGCACGCCGGTCCGTGCGCTGTTTTTCCCTCTCGAGGGCATCAACGCGGGCCTGGGTTTTATCCACAGCTTCGGCAATACCTTGTGCTTGTTGGATATGGCTGTGCAGCTCAGCCATGCGAATCCCCGCATCACTTGCTCGCTTCTTCAACGTTTCCACCTTGGTACGCGCACCGGCCAGGAGCTGTTCTGCAACGTCCGGGTTCGCCTGGCGCATCGCCGCACTCGCGGTAGCCAGCACCTCCTTGGCCACGTCTTCGGCTTCCCGCGCCTGAATCACACCGGCATCAAGCTGTTCATCGGGAGTCCGTTCACGGGCGAGGTTGAGCTCCTCGGTTGCAACTTTCAGGCTTCGCGCCGCAGCCTCCTGTTTAGCTTCTACAACCTGGAGTGCTGTGTACGCCGTGCGCTCGCTCAACGGTTTTAGCGCGGCGTCTAGCTTATTAAGTTCGGTTGTTGCTGCGGTCTCCTCTTGCTGTGCCTGTTCTACTAATTCAGCAGCAGTCTCGTCGTCAAGCTCGCGCAACTTCGGATCTAACTCGGCCACGCGCTGGGCAAGCCATTTTTCTTCGGCTCGTAGATCGTCCGCGCTGGACTTTCCGACGATCGTTGCGCGCTGACTTCGTGCCTTCTCCAACTGGTCGGCATGGCTGCGGTGCGTGTCTCGCATGGTGCGGACCTGCTCCAGGTCTGCGCAGCCCAGTTCTCCAAGCAGTTCAGCGACTTTCCGTTCCGCCCGCTGGAGTGCCTCACGCCCGTCCTCGGTGCCGGCTGCTGCGTGGTACTGGGCGCTAAACTCGCCGCAACTCACCTCGGTGCCGTCATACATTTCAACTTCAGTAGCACCGTCAAGGTCCACCTCGTGGCCGTCGACAACAATCTGGCCGGAACTCGGCGATGTCACCACCAGTTTTGCCGCCGTAGCGTCGTTTAAGCGGCGCTGCAGCGCTACCTCGTTGGTAGCGTGTTCCACCGCACGCACATCGTCGTCGGTGATGGGGCGCTCGGGGGCAGTATCGCGCAGCCTGCTAACTTCGGTATCGGCCGCTTCAAGCTGGCCTAAAATTTCGCGCACCTCAGATAGCCGCGCAACGTGGCGCACCAGCTCACGGTTCGCATTCGCCTGGCGTAACTGCTCCCGGGCGTGCTGCACGCGTTGATCAGCAGTAGCGCGCGCAGCAGTCAGTTTGTCAAAGGACTCTGCCTCCTGCGCCGCCCGCTCCGCGACGTCAGCTACCTGCGCATCAAACCGTGTCACATCGTCCTGAGCTGCCTTCGCCCGCTGCACCAACTGCGTGCGTTGCTGCTGGTCAGCCACCGCTTGCTGCGCCTCGCGCGTGGCCACAGCTGCGCGTTCCTCGGCACGTTCGGCTGCCTCGCGGGTTTTCTGCGCCGCTGCGAACTCGGTCTCGCGCTCGCGGACCTGCTCCACAGCGGCAGGAAGTTCTGCTTCAGTCTGGTCAATTTCTAGCTTTTTGCGCGCCACCTCGTCCACATATGAGCTCAGTTGTGCAGCCTCAGCTTGCTGGCGCTGCAACTGATCACGCGCCTCTTCCAGATCGCGGTCTCTGTCGTCGCGCGATTTTACTGGCCGGCCCGTCTTGGTGAAGTAGCGCTGGTATTCCGCCTCTATCCGCTCCATCAGCTCCGTGTCCTCGGTACCGGCCAGGGTCTCGTCGCTGCCTGCATCGAGAGCACGTGTCATGGACGGAATGCCTACTGCATTGATACCGGCTGGCAGTTCATCCTGCCGCATAAAAAGCGTATCGACGAGGTCTGCGTCCATATTCTCTGCCACGATCTCGGCTAGCTTGGTGTCTGCCTCACGCCCGGTGAAATTCCTCTGAAAGGGGCTGAGCACGGTCAGTTCACTCAGCGCCTTGGAAAACCACCTCTTGCGGATTTTCAGGCGGTATTGCCCGATCGTCGCATCCAGCTTTACTTCGGGCGATGCGTCGCGGTGTACGGGCCGAAGCGGCCTGGTAGATTTGTTTTTTGCGTTGTGGTTTTCGGTGAGCACAACCCGGAAGGCATCCATGATGGTAGATTTTCCGGCCTCATTGTCACCATGGATCACTATCACCCCAGTTTCTGGGAGCTCTGTGAGTTCTAGGTATTCGATGCCGCGGACGTTGTCTAAGCGCAGGGAATGGATCAACATGATTTAAGCCTCCTGGCTGAGTCGGAAAAGCAGGTTCACAGCATCACGGGCAGTATCACGCGTGGTAGCGCTTATATCCCCACCGTGGCTCGAGGCCACCTCGACGAGCTGCGTCATCGCACCGCGAGCAAACCCTTGTAACGGTAGGGCTTCTAACTCATCGTCGCCGGGCTCTAAGTGCAGGTCCATCAAGCGAGTGCGCTCATAGAGGGCAGCAAAGATTGGTTCACGCTGCGCCAGCCCTTTCTCTAACGCCCGCGTTGCCGCCAACCCGAGGGTGCCCGCAATCGAGTACTTAATTACAGTGCGATCTTTGGCCTGATACCCGTCAAGGTGAGCCAAGAAATCCTCCACGTCGTGCTCGTCTGCCATCTCCGCATGCAGCGCCTCGAAGGCCCACTGCCCGGTGCTGACTTCCTCCACCTCACAGTCGCCGCCACTGGTGAGGGTAACAACTAGTGCGTTGCCAGAATTTATTTCACCACCGGCTACACCTGGGTACCGGTCATGAAAGTCTGTGACTTCTGGCGAGCCGGAAAACCATACCCGCCCACTGCTGCCCAAGGATATGGTGGAGTGAGTGTCTCCTAGTGCCACATAATTAATCACGCCTGCATCTAAGGCGCGCTCGACATTGTCTAAATCGATCAGGTCCGCCGCCGCATCGGAAGAATATGCCTCAACCTGGCCATGTCCGACTAAAACCCGCACATTATTGGTGGGCTCTAAACCTCGTAGCGCCTTGGCCACTAAATCCTCCGTGGCATGTTTCGCCGTCAGCGGTGCCCCCACAACCTCCACACCTTCGCGCACCACCACCGGTGTGCTATCAGCCAAAACAGTCACATTATCTAAGTCTTCAGTGTGGCTAAAAATAGAGTCCGCCACCAAGGGGTCATGATTACCAGGAAGCAAAAACACTGGCACAGGAAGGCGACCGAAGACTTCCAAAGCGCGGCCCACAGTCCGCCGGTTTAAAGAATTGTGTTCAAATACATCGCCCGCTACAACGATAAACTCGGCGTCACGCTCACTAGCGAGCGTGCCTAAGCGTTCCACGGCATGCAATCGTGCGGCGTCGAAACGCGACTGCGCATCCGGGTCAAGGAAGTTGCGGGTCATACCCAACTGCAGGTCTGAACTGTGAATAAACGTTACTTGCGCCATGGTTTTAGTTCTATCAGACGCCCCCGACATCAGCTTTGACCTGTGGGGATCGCCGCTTGCTAGTCACGCGTTAACTCGTCGTAAAGATCTTCGATATCAGCCACCGCACGCAGTTGATCAATATTGGTAAACGAGATTGTTTGCATGGCCTTGTGCAACAGGTCAATGTCGGAATCGTCCAGCATGGGGGCTACCTTCGGCGTCGGCAGGTCCGACAGGCCCCGTCCTGTCCAGAAGTACTCGGAGCCTTCGGCAGAGTTCTCCTTGGACACCGACGCAGCAGCCTCGCGAACGGTGCGCTCCAGAGAGTTCAAGTCCAGCCCCCGTAGCTGGAACAGTGCCGGCGGGTCCGCATCAATGCGCGCAGCGGCTTTCTCCGCCACAGCCACGGCATGTTTGCAGGCATCGGTTCGGTCCGGGCAATCGCAGCTAAACCACATGTCGCTGCTGTCTTCAGCCAGCAACAAGTCCAACACGCGGTCCTCCAAGGTTCCCCGGCGTGCCAGAGTAATTCCATTGGGAGTGCGCGCCAAAATTTCGGTGATCTCGGTAAGTTGGTCTGCATCCCTGTACGGCAGGCGCAAAACCACGTTGAACGGCTCATTCTGGGAGCCCGCAACTTGGCCGTGGATCGCACCGTTGCGCAGGCTAAGTGAAATCACATTGCCGTTAGCGGCGTACTGACGGCCTCGGGACACCCGACCCTGGTCGGCCTTCCGCACCGCCGCATTGAAGATACGCATGGCAGCTGGCGACCACGATTGACCGGTTGGGCGCGGTGGAACGTTTACTTCATTAGGGTTGCTAACACGTTTGCGCGCACCGAAGTTGGCGTAGATGACATTGTCTTTGCGAGGGCGTGCCATGGTCAATCCACTTACTCCTTTTCTGCCCGGTAGGCCATCAGGCGGTGCAAGTCATCAGGATCGAGTTCGGTAATCCAGCCTTCACCTTCGCCCACGACGGTACCGGCAAGCTGCATTTTTCCGTCAAGAACGTCTTGGATGGATTCCTCCATGGTGCCGCGGGTGATCATTTTGTACACGTCCACATTCTTGTCTTGGCCGATGCGGTAAGCGCGGTCAGTGGCCTGGTTTTCTACAGCAGGGTTCCACCACCGGTCCATGTGAATCACCATAGAAGCAGCGGTGAGGTTCAGGCCGGTACCGCCAGCTTTCAAGCTGAGCAGCATGGCGCGTGGGCCCTCGGCGGACTGGAAGTGGGCGACCATGTTGTCGCGTTTGTTTTTGCTCACTCCGCCGTGCAGAAATGGAATCTCTTCGCCGAGCCGGGATGACAGGTAGGGCTGCAGGATATCGCCGAAAGCTTTGTATTGGGAGAAGATGAGCACTCGGCGGTCTTCTTCTACCGCCTTACGCAGCAACTCCATGAGTTTTTCCACCTTGCCGGAGCGGTGCGCACCGTTTAAGGTCACCGGCGAGCCGTCGCCCAAGTAGTGCGCGGGGTGATTACAGATTTGTTTGATGCGCGTAATGGTGGCCAACACAAGCCCCTTGCGTGCCATGCCACTGCGCTCGTTCAACGCCTGCCGCATCGAATCGGTGAGTGCTTTGTACATTGCAGCCTGCTCGGTGCTCATATCAACAACCACGATTTCTTCGGCCTTTTCGGGTAGGTCGTCGATAATCACCGGGTCGGTCTTGAGCCGCCTCAGAATAAACGGCGCGGTCAGCCGACGCAGCCGCTGCCCCATCTCGGCGGCAAGGTTTTCATCACGCGAACCTTCGATGGCCTTGGCGAAATGATTGCGGAAAAACGTCGCGGAGCCCAAAATTCCCGGGTTCACAAAATCCAGGATGGAACGCATCTCACTGAGCCGATTTTCAATCGGCGTGCCCGTCAACGCAATGCGGTGGCGGGCAGGGATGGAGCGCACCGCTTTGGACGCGCGTGTCGACGAGTTCTTAATCGCCTGCGCCTCATCGAGCACAACGTGATCCCAGTCGAACTGGCTGAGCTCGGAGAAATCGCGGCCTACCACCCCGTAGGAGGTGATCAGCACGTCAAGCTTGTCCGTTGCCTCAAATAGTTCAGCCCCGTGTAAACGATCAGAACCGTGGTGAACTGCCACCTTCAATCCGGGCACAAACCTCGCAGCCTCGTTAGCCCAGTTGCCCACCACGGATGTTGGGGCGACAACCAAGGTTGGCCCAGATACTTCATCGCGGGCATGTTCCACCGCAAGCAGGCTCAGCAGCTGCAGTGTTTTTCCCAGGCCCATATCGTCGGCAAGCACAGCGCCTAAGTTGTTGCGGGACATGAAGTACAGCCAATCCACGCCGCGACGCTGGTAGTCGCGTAATTCGGCGGTGACAGTCTCAGGGATAGGCACCCGTTCCGGAGCCGGCCGGTCCTGGCCTCCAATCAGCGAGGTAAACCACGGGGAGCCTTCAAATTCCAGCGGTTCGCCCGCCATGGATTCCAGCGCGAGTTCACGCAGCTCGGCGGCGGTGACCATCCCGCTGTCACCGTCGGTATCGGCGCTTGCGGCTGCGTTGTACTGCGTGCGTAGGCGCTCAGCTTCGGCGGCGAGTTCGTCGGCGTCGGCAGCACCATTAGCGCGGGCAATTTCCGCACGCATAGAGGCCTGTTCCATACGCCGCTTCAACCTCTCGCGGGATTGCGCGGCGAGTTGCTCCATGTAATCGGAAATTTTGCTTAACGACGAGGTGTCCGCCAGCACCCACTCGCCACGTAATTTGATGAGGCCAGATTTTGAGCGGACGAGTTCTGCCATTTCCTCGTCGGTAAGTTCAATATCACCGACCGAAAGGCGCCAGTCATACGTCAACAGCTGGTCAAAACCAAGGTGGGTGACAGTGGCGTCATCAGCTGGATCATGGGCGTGGGCCACGTGGAGCTTCGCGGTGGTTTCTGCGGTAGACCACGCGCGTGGCAGCATCACAGCAAAACCGGCAGCCCGCAGTGCAGAAGCATCATGCTGAACAAACTCGACGATCTGATCGGTCGAAAGGTATGTATCCCAATCGCCCACGTTGGCGGGATCACCCTCCACACCACCAGACAGTGGTGGGTGCACGGTGGCGTCGACCCGCGAAGTGATCTCGATAGCGCGGCGCAACGAACTTTTTAGCTTTTCGGTACTCGACGGATCAAGCTCCGCCATCCGGATCGGCCGCGGCGAATCGGTACCACTGCGCACCTGCAGGCGCACAGGCCACTGTAGATCGCCGTCTTCTTCCTCCACGACGAACACCAACTGCACGTTCACAGCCGTGATCGAGCCGTTCCAGGCAGTGATCTGTTTCAGCAACTGGGGCCCACCGCGACGCAACGGCTGGGAGCGCAGCAAAGAATCGACGAAGTCATGCAGCGGGTACGGGCGCTCCTTCTCGAGCACCCCGCGCAAGCGGGCAGAAGTGATCCAGTGGATGAAGGTCTGCGCGATCGACTCCGACAAGTTGACATTGTTGACCACCACCACTCCGGGGGCGGCGGCAACCATGTCGGCCAACCAGCCACGCTCTTCCAACCCGGTACCCAGTTGCCACTCTGGGTACCACTGATTATCCATATACTGCACGCGAATGCTCACCCGCCCGGCGCGGATGAACCTAGTCAACCCCTTGTACAAGCGCACCAACCAATACAGGTCTGGTGCTACCGAGTCACGCTGCGTCTGGGTTGCCGCCGGCGAATCCTGGTCCAAAAATGAGATCTGGTCCAAAAAAGCTATAGCGTGTTCGGGAGCAAAGGCGGCGGCTGGGATCCGGAGAGTCACCTGGCGGCCTTTCGGCGTTTGGAGCGTGACACCCACGCGGCGCCGGAACTGGTCGTCGTGAAGCAATGCCTCGATCACAGGCGGGAAGGTGCCGGCTGGCACCTGCGAAGGCAAAACAATGCGGTGGCCTTGGACCTGCTCAACCCAGAGGTTGAGGCCGGAATCTGCGAGCCAGAGTCCGTGCACCAGGTAGTCAGCCATGCTTGTTTTACTCTTCTTCCTACAGTTAACGGTGATTAGGCCACGGCGGAAATGCTGTGTGCGCTATTGTCGAACAAGCCATTGTACCCGCGTAAAACACAACGCGTCAGATTCAAATCGAAGTGAAAGAAGACCAGTATGAGCGAAAACGCGTGGATGATCCTTGCGATTATCATTTATTTCGCCGTGATGATCGGTATTGGCTGGTATTCCTACCGCCAAACCAAGAAGTACGACGACTACGTGCTAGGCGATCGCGGCCTCCACCCGTTTGTGGCGGGCCTGTCGGCTGGCGCGTCCGATATGTCCGGCTGGCTGTTAATGGGCCTGCCGGGTGCCCTGTATGTCTCGGGGTTGAGTGAACTGTGGATTGTCATCGGATTGCTCATCGGCACGTGGGCCAACTGGCGCTATGTGGCACCACGCATGCGCTCCTACTCTGAGGTGGCGCGCAACTCAATCACCATGCCGAGCTTCTTTGAAAACCGCGTGCATGACTCTTCCCGTATCCTGCGCATCCTGGCTGCCGTAATCATTATTTTCTTCTTCACCTTCTATGTGTCCTCGGGCATGGTGGCCGGCGGCCGCTACTTCGAGTCCACCTTCCAAGGTGATTATTTAACAGGCATGCTCATTGTCGGCAGCATTACGGTGCTCTACACCTTCATCGGCGGCTTCCTTGCGGTGAGCTATACCGACGTGGTCCAGGGCTTGCTGATGTTCTCCGCACTGCTCATCGTGCCAACCATGGCGTTTTTCTCCCTGGATGATCCCGGCACACTGTTCAGTTTCGCTACAGAAAACGCATACGGGCCCCATCTGGAGCCGAATGAGACCTACTTCAACTTGGTCGCTGGCGTATCCGCGGTGACGATTATCGGCAACTTGGCGTGGGGCTTGGGCTATTTTGGCCAGCCGCACATCATTTCGCGATTCATGGCGCTGCGCTCCCCTGCCCAGGCCCGCCAAGCCGGTAACTACGGCGTGTTCTGGGTGACGCTATGTTTCTTAGGCGGTATTGCCACCGCGATCATCTCCACCCAGTACTTTGCGGAGAAAAACGCCACGGTCACCGATACCACCAGTTACGAGACCATCTTCTTGGATCTCACCCGCATCATGTTCCACCCGTTAATAGCCGGTATTATCCTCACCGCCGTTTTGGCAGCGATTATGTCCACCATGAGTTCCCAGCTGTTGGTCACCTCTTCCGCCCTGGTAGAGGATGTTTACCGAGTGCTCGGGAAAAAGCGGGCATCCACCACCGGTTTGTTGCTAGCGTCGCGGCTGATGGTGTTGGCTGTTGCGATCGTCGCGATGCTTCTGGCTATTAACCCCTCGGACTCGATCCTGAATCTGGTCGGCTTCGCCTGGGCAGGATTCGGCTCCGCGTTCGGCCCGGTGGTGCTGGCCTCGCTGTACTGGAAACGCCTGACCGCCCCGGGCGCAATCGCGGGTATGGCCACCGGCGCTTTGGTCTCGTTTGTGTGGGGCAATCTCGATGCTGATTGGGCCACAATATACGAGATCGTCCCAGGGTTTATCTCCGCAACCGTAGTGCTGGTCGCGGTCTCACTACTGACCAAGCCAGACCCTGCGGCGGAAGCCGAATTCGACGAGGCCGTCGCAGTGACCAACTATTCCGCAAAGCACCCCACCACCACTTTCGAACAGGCCCGCGAGCATGTCGCCGGCGACAGCAATACAACTAGTAATCCACCCCACACTTCCGCGGCAACGGGAACCAACGGAGGGTCCACCGCAGTCTAACTAAGGTATGCGCCCAGCAATCCGCGTGTACCTCGCCTGCCTCATCCTGCTCACGCTTGTCACCATCCCGCTGCCCCTGCCGTCTTTTCTTATCTCAGGCACAACGACAGGGGCTAGCGCTCGTGAACTGGCAAGATTTCTGGACCACACCCCCACCAGCCCGCAACGCGCCACCGTTCTTGGGTACCAACGCGAAGAGTTCGGGCCCGGCTGGGCGACACTTCCGTCTGGCTGCACGGTAAGAGAACAGCTTCTAGTAAAGCATTTTTCGCTTCACGACGACATCCCTTCCGAACTCTCACAGCCGGGCTGTGTCTCGTCGTTAAGCGCGCTCGACCCGGCTGTGGTAATCCCGGACCCGTATACAGGCGAAGACCTCGTGCGCGCCGATGTGGAGATTGATCATGTGGTGCCACTATCTGCAGCGTGGGACATGGGGGCCTATGCGTGGGACGCTCAGACACGCCACGCCTTCGCCAATGACCCTGCCAATTTGGTGGTCACCTCGCGTGCAGCGAATCAGGAGAAGTCGGACCAGCTGCCTAGTCAATGGCTGCCACCGGACAAACGTGCACGGTGTACGTACGTGACTACGTTGGCGCATGTGACCTACCGCTACTCACTTGCGCTGCCCGCCAGCGACAAGACAGTGATGCGCAAGCAATGTCGGATGAGTATCGGTGAGTGGCTCCTCCTAAGCTAAACTTGACTATTTCCTGTCGCCGTCTTCATAAGCGAGGCTTCGATGCTCTCCTCCTTCCTCATCTTCCTGCACGCTGCCACAGCTGCTCCACCGCTTAAGCTCCAGCTACGGCGTGCTTTCCGCCCTGGTTTCCCTGCTGGGTGCCGCCGTACTGTTTCTGGGCTGGTCGCAGTACAAGACAATGTGTCAATACCACACCTCTCTTGTAGTGGCAGTGGTTGGGTGGGCAGTGCTCATCGCAATGGTGATTCCTCAGCAAAAGACCACCATTGGCGGAGGCGTTTTCAATCTAATGTGGATCATCCTCCTGATCCTGATGTACATCTAGTACCCGGTTGCTGCTTGTTGCCCCCTCCCCACGCCAGCTGCTTGTTGCCCCCTCCCCACGCCAGCTGCTTGTTGCCCCCTCCCCACGCCAAAGGGAAGTAATCACACTTTGAGGTCTGTCACTTGTGCCCCATTTTTAGGCCAAACGGTAAAACCTCACGGTGTGATTACTTCCTTTTGCGGTAGAGGCAGTAGCGCGGTGGATATTAGCCGCAGCGCTAGCCGCCCAGCGCACCAGTTTCTGCATAACAAAAGGCGCGCATTCTTCTCACAAGAATGCGCGCCTTTCTACTCGGGCCTATCCAGTTCAGCAGGGCCTAGCGGAAGTTAGTCGCGCCATCCGCCACGGCCACGGCGGTTATCGCGGCCTCGGAAGCCGCCACGTCCACCACGACCATCGCGATCACGTCGACCTCGGTAGCCACCACGGCCACCACGGCCACCGCCGCCACCACGGTTGTGGCCTGCGCCTCCACCAGCATCCTTTTCAATATGGATGAGCTGACCGGAGATACGAGTATCTCCCAGGCGATCCAGGACCGAGCCATCGAGATTCTTCGGCAACTCCACCAGCGTGTAATCCGCTGCGATGGTAATGCGACCGAAGTCCTTGGAGCTCAAGCCCCCTTCGTTGGCTAGCGCACCCACAATAGCGCCGGGACGCACGTGCTGGCGCTTACCCACTGCCAAGCGGTAGGTCTCAAAATCACCGTCGCGCTCAAAGCGGTCTCGTCCACGTCCACCACGGTCGCGGCGACCATCACGGTCCCACTTGTCGCGATCGCGTCGATCACGTTTCTGCTTTGGTGGTTCCTTCATAAAGAACTCTTCGCCTGCTTGCGCCTGGGTAGCCAGGGCTGCTGCCACATCCTCCATCGGGATGTCATTGGCCTCAGAGTAGTCCTTGACTAGCTTGCGGAAGATATCCATTTCCTTAGATTCCAAGGACTCAGTGATGGAATCAGCGAATTTCGCCTTACGCGACTCGTTGACCTCGTCAACCGTCGGCAATTCCATCTCTTCAATCTTCGCGTTGGTCACCCGTTCAATGGAACGCAGCATGCGGCGCTCGCGCGGGGTGACAAAGAGAATTGCCTCACCGGTACGCCCTGCACGGCCGGTTCGGCCAATGCGGTGCACGTAAGATTCAGTGTCGTTCGGAATGTCATAGTTGAACACGTGGCTAATGCGCTCCACATCCAAACCACGGGCAGCCACGTCTGTTGCTACCAGGATGTCCAAGCGGCCGTCGCGCAGCTGGTCGACGGTGCGCTCGCGCTGCTGCTGGGCAATATCGCCGTTAATCGCAGCCGCAGAGAATCCGCGTGCACGCAGTTTTTCTGCCAGTTCCTCGGTTTCGTGTTTGGTGCGCACAAACACGATCATGGCCTCGAACTCGGTCACCTCGAGGATGCGGGTGATCGCGTCGAGCTTGTTGCGGTGCGCGGTGAACAGGTAGCGCTGGGTGATGTTGGTGTTGGTGCGCGTCTCACTTTTGACGGTCACCTCAGCCGGATTACTCAGGTACTGCTTGGAGATGCGGCGAATTCCATTTGGCATGGTTGCCGAGAACAGTGCTACTTGCTTCTCTTCTGGGGTGTCTTCAAGAATGCGCTCGACATCCTCCTGGAAGCCCATGTTGAGCATTTCATCGGCCTCATCAAGCACCAAGAAGCGCAGGTTGGAGATATCCAGCGTACCCTTTTCCAGGTGGTCGATGACACGCCCTGGCGTACCGACGATGACCTGCGCACCACGACGCAGGCCTGCCAGCTGTACGCCGTAAGCCTGCCCACCGTAGATGGGCAGCACCTGGATTTTGCCTAGGTGGTCCGCGAAGGACTGGAAGCTGTCCGACACCTGGAGCGCCAGCTCGCGGGTTGGCGCCAGCACAAGTGCCTGCGGGTAGCGTTCCTTTGGATCAATTTGGCTCAGAACAGGAAGCGCAAAGGCAGCGGTTTTACCGGTACCAGTTTGCGCCAGGCCGACAACGTCGCGGCCTTCCATCAGCAGTGGAATAGTCTCTGCCTGAATAGCGGAGGGCTGTTCGAAGCCCACCTTCTTCACGGCAGCCAGGACCTTCTCAGGCAGACCGAGGTTATCGAAACCGTGATCGGCTTCAGCAGCGTCGCCAGCATCGGCTTCAGCAGCGGCTTCGGCAGCGTTACCAGCATCGGCTTCAGCAGCGTCGCCAGCATCGGCTTCACCAGCGTTACCAGCATCGGCTTCACCAGCGTCGCCAGCATCGGCTTCACCAGCGTCGCCAGCATCGGCTTCACCAGCGTTACCAGCATCGGCTTCACCAGCGTTACCAGCATCGGCTTCAGCAGCGTTACCAGCATCGGCTTCACCAGCGTTACCAGCATCGGCTTCAACAGCGTCGCCAGCATCGGCTTCAGCAGCGTTACCAGCCTGATCGACGTGCTCTGTAGGTTCTTCGGTTGGTTCTTCATTGGCCGATTCCGCGTCTGCGGTTTCGGCGCCGGTATCCTCAGAGTTCGCCGCATCCCTGGTGTCTTCTTCAGTGGCGGAAGCAGTTTCCTGCTCTTCCACTACATCCTGCGGGTTATTCTGAGTTTCCGACTCAATAACAAAATCCGGCTCGTTGACGTCGCCGGTGACGTTTTCGGAAGTGCTCATTGCTAAGAACAGTACGCTATTGGTTGATTTTTCACCATTCGCCCACAAAGGGTTACCCCGATCTAGAAACTAACCACGGAGGCGTGGCTTCAATCCTTGCTCGCATTAAATCTTAATTGACCTTTGGGTCTACGAGGTGTGGTGCTGGGCGTTTGGGCCTTAAACAGAGAAGCCGGTCCAACTGGCTCTGGTGCACCAGTTCTCCAGTTCCTCAGGAACATTTCAAGGCCGGTAAACCAGTATATTCCTCGGGCTATAGTGCGGGATGTCATTTGGTTGCCAATTTACCACTCACACTATGTGATGAGGACTATACCGGTTTGGGTTTTCTGTGAAGGACGAACCTTCGGAAGCAGTCTGCAGTTGCAGAAGTGCTGGCCTGTTGATGTTTCGCCACTGCCCCGCTGAGGGTGCCTAACTCAGCGGAAGGGCCGCTCACGGCTGCCTGCACTCGCTCACGGCTGCCTGCACTCGCTCACGGCGGTCTGCACTCGCTCACGGCCACAGTAGTCTGCAGCGCCAAGGATTATGTTGTTTCCTTTTTAAGACGCTGCACTTGCAGCCGGAACTGTACCGATCCGTGTGTCCAATGAACGCTGCACTGGGCGAAGACGGCGCCAGATAATGGCCAGCAGAATCCCTGCTACGGCACTCATCACAATCGATCCGCCAGGTCGCACGTCGATGGTGTAAGAGACAGTCAGCCCTACCGTCATGTGGATTACGCCAAGGAGAACGGAAACAGCCATTGCTTGTAGGTAGCTGCGACACAAGATGAGAGCTGTGGCCACGGGAAGCACCATGAGGGAAACTACTAACAATGCGCCGACCACTTTGGAGGCTAACGCCACGGTGACGGCAGAGAGAACAGTAAAAATCGAATTGATTAACCCCACATTGGTACCCGATAACCGGGCCAAGGTCGGATCAACGGAGACATCCAGGTAGCCACCATAAAACACCACCGACGCAGCAACAACAAGGACGAAAACAATGGTGGTCAGCACTACGTCTAGGCTTGTGACGGCTGTGATAGAGCCGAACAGGTACGACTCGAAGGAGCGCCCCGATGGCGCAAGGTCCGACAAGATCACAGCTAAGCCGAGCCCGGCCGACAAAGTAACTGCTGTGGCAAGGTCACCGTATTGGGGCCACTTTCTCCTAATTAGTTCGATCATGAACGCACCAATGACAGCGGCGATCATCGCGCCTATTACGGGGTTGAACCCAGCGATCAGGCCAATGGCAACACCGGCCAGCGAGGTGTGTGAAAGGGCATCCGACATCATGGACGTGCGCCGGTTGACCATCACCACCCCGATCAGCGGGATGGCCACAGCCAGCATTAAGCCAACTAGGAATGTGCGGCGGACAAACTCAAACTCGAGAAACAGCGTCAACATGGCGCAGCTTCCCTCCCTCCATGGTGTAGGTTGCGGTGACGTCTAGGTGCTCGTTCATCGTGGCCACGTCATGGGTTACCACCAATACGGTCAATTCTTGGGTGGCAGTAAGTTCGCGTAGCAAATGCAGGAAACCAACTCGGCTTTCTTTATCCACCCCGGCGGTTGGCTCATCCAAGACCACCAATTTCGGATCCGCTAACAGTGCGCGCGCAATCATCACGCGTTGCTGTAGTCCACCCGATAATTCGCCGAAAGGCACGTCCAAAATATGCCCGATGCCCATTTCTTCAAACTTTTCGCGGGTTTTTTCCAGGTGCTTGCGCCGCGGGATTTTCACCACGCCGAAGTCGCGCGCAAGCCCTTGGACTGCTAGTTCTTGAGAGGTGATGGGAAAGGAAATCTTGGCCATCACATTTGATTGCGGTACGTAGCCAACGTGGTGTAAATCGGCACTACCACGCACATCTTTCCCCAAAATCCGCAGGTCACCACCATCGCGTGGGAGTTGGCCGATCAGTACTTTGAGCAGCGTGGATTTGCCGCAGCCGTTTTCGCCGGTGAGCACAACGGTCTCGCCTTGGTAAACATCTAGGTCAACGCCTTTAAGCACCGGGAATCCCCCATAGCTAAAGGTGACGCTTCTAGTGTGCAGGATTTCTTGTCTGTCGTCCGTCACGCTGGAGTACTCCCTTCCTGATCTGGTGAATAAATAGACTGGTTAAGGTTGCGCAAGTTCATTTCCAAATAGCCCACGTAGCCTTCGTCGTAAAGCCCATCGTTCGGGTCAACGATTTCCATGGATGCCAGTGGTAACGCTTCCACCCCGGCCTCATCGACGATCGTCGTTATGCCCGGATCTTCGTTGCCGAACTCGTAGTACACCACCTCTAGGCCTGAGTTGCGGACGTGGCGCACTGTGTTGACCAGCGAGTACAGGCTTGGCGATTGGTTCGTCGTTAAGCCCTGTAAGCTCATCTGCTCCAAAGCAAAGTCGCGTGCTAGGTAGCCAAAGGCATTGTGGGAGACCACAAAGTCTCGCCTCGATGCGTCCTTGAATTTCTCTTTGTACTCGTTCTGCAGCCGAGTCAGTTCGCGAACCAGTCCGGAACGGTTTTTCTGGAAAGTGCGCTCTTGGTCTGGGAAGTGCTCCCTTAATGTGGATTCGATGGCGTTGCAGTAGCGTTTTGCGTTGATCACCGAAAGCCACGAGTGCGGGTCGAACGTGACAAAATCTGTGCCCGTGCTCGAGCCTTCAATCACAGGATCAAGTGGAATCTCCTGGTCATTGCTATCGACGATGCGGTAGCTCAAGATTTCCTGGGACACACGGTCGGCAGCGAAATACCACTGGGCGCTGCCTTCAGGAACAGTGAAACTGACCGTGCCGGACTCATGCCCCATGTCAATATCGAACACTTCGCCGTCTACTAGGTCAAAAGTTTCGCGCTGGGCGACCGGCACGCCCTGGGCGCCCATCACGTCGCGGCCTTTTTGCACAAGGTCATCTGTGGAAGTGCCTTCACTCGCGGTGAAAAACGCGGCGCGCATGTTGCGTTCGTGGGTATGCCCAAACACAATGCGGTACTGCTCACCCGGTTTAAGGTCAACCGCGGCAAGGAATTGGAATTCGCCTAGTGCTGCGGCACCTTTGTAGGTGATCAGCTCCACGTAGTCGCTAAGTTGCAGGATGGGTAGGTCAGGGAAGTTGGCTTGGACTTGGGGCAGCCACGCCTCCATATTGGCCCCGTTGACAACGAGCAGGTCAGCGTCTGCCAAGGACCGGATTGCCTGGGGCGAAGGTTCCCACATGTGTGGGTCTTGCCCGTCTTCCATGAAGCTGCGTACCTGAACGCCATCGCCCGCAATGGTTTCCACCAGGCTGCGGATGGGGTAAAAGGAGGCGTACACCAGTGGCGCGTTGGGGTCAGGTGCAGGGGCTTGACGACGAGGGCTGCACCCCGTTAGCAACGCAGCCCCACCGACAGCGCAGAGGGCGAGAAAGTTTCGACGAGTAAGCATAGTGCTTTTGACCTCAAAGTGGCCAGCGCTAATCACGCTGGCCACGTTTAGTACTGGTAGAAATTAGTGATGGTGGTGGAACAGGGTCTCTGCAATCTGCTCGTCACTACCCTCACCTGGGGCGATGAAGGTTGGGTACCAGTGGTCGTCCGCGTTCATTGCTTCGTCTACCGAGTCGCCGTAGCGCATGTGGTAGTGTGCCAGAGTTTCTTCACCGTGGAGTGGCATCAGCAGCACATACTTGTGTGGCGCACCCTCATCACCTTCAAAGACGAACCAGGTGAAGGTGTTTCCGTCATGCTCGTCTTCGATGGACTCGCTGAAGGTGTACTTGTATCCGTCTTCTGCAGAGCCTCCGGATACTTCCTCGATGGTGTCGAAGAATGCGATATGGTCTGCGTCAATCACCATGCCGGCGAAGTCTGTTTTGCGAGCCTCATCGACTTCTTCCAAGACTTCTTCGACAGATTCGCCGTGCTCTTTGGCGGCTTCTTCTGCAAATGGCTTCATCTCATCGGTCTTTGCCAGTGCCCCGAGGGAGACCCACTCGCCTTCCCAGTCCGCCAGGGTTGCCTTGGACTGCGTATCAGAGTCAGAGTCTGATTTGGTTTCGGACTCGGATGAAGCAGTGTCATCTGCTGCTGTGGTTGTGGTTACTGTTTCTTCAGCCGTCGTAGTAGCGCCGTCTGCGCCTTCTTCCGACTCAGCGCAGCCTGCTAGGACAAGTGCGCTTGCTGCAAGGACAGCAATCTGGACACGACGAGAGCGAGTAGAAAACATCTATAGACCTCCAATGATTTACGATAACCACCCTATCTATTCAGGGTAGCCTTACCTTATCGCATACAATAACACTTCCGGAAGCTTTGAGAGAGAAAATAGCCACGAATCACATTGTGTGCCCGGTATCATAGTTGCATGCCATCGCAGATCGAACGCAGCTCACGCTCGGTTTTCTCCCGCTATGGCGCTGTTGTACTGCGCAAGTTGTCACAAGACCGATACCTCAACCTTGCCTATCTTCGCAGCAGACCCCAACCTCCCCAGCCTGTACTTTTCGTGCCCGGCGGGCCAGGAATGTCGTCGATAAGCCCCTATGCCACCCTGCGCAAGGCTGCTGCCAACAAGCACATTGATTGGGTGATGGTGGAACACCGAGGTGTGGGCCTATCGCGCAAAGACACATCCGGGGCGGACCTGAAAGTTAGCGATGTCACGCTCACAGCCGCAGCGGATGACCTAGCCGCAGCACTTGATGCAGAAGGGGTTGCCAAGGCAACCGTGTATGGTGCAAGTTACGGGACGTTTTTGGCGCAGATTTTCGCCGTGCGCCACCCTGAGCGCGTTAACGCTTTGGTGTTGGACTCCCCATGCTTGACCCGCAGGATGATCTTGCAATGGCGCGCGCTTATCGACGACAACTCCTGTGGGACGGCACCATAGAAAAAACGCGTGAACTGGCACCCAAAATCCGCAAATTAGCAGAGATCTATCCGCAGGCTGAGCTTGCCCATGTGGTTCAAGTTGTGTATGAATTTGCTGGTAGCCAGGTGCTTTCTGATTTAGCTGATGCATGGCGGGCCGGGCGGATGCTGCGCCTGTGGAAGTGGCTGGCCATACTAGGCAGCGGTGAAGTTGAAGGGGCTGGCACACCGTTTCTAGTGGAGCCTGATTTGGTGCAGGGCATCAGTTTTGGCGAGGCAGGTTATGGGCTTGCCCCTGATGGTGAACCGCTTGACCCGCAGTTATTTTTCCAGGATGCGGCATCACGCATGCCGCCCTTTACTGGGCCGCCAGTGGATCTGCGCAAGGCGGCCAAAAATTACCGCTTCCCGGTGCTGGTCCTTTCCGGAGCCCGGGATTTAAGGACTCCCCTGCCCGTTGCCCAGCGGCTAGCGGAGCTGATCCCTGATGCGTATTTGGCCATACATCCTGACCATGGGCACAGCTTCTTAGACACCCATCCGTTTTTTGCCCTGCAGGTGGTTGATCTTGTGCGCAGCGGCAATATCCAAGCTGTAGCCAGACACATGGATGCTTTAAGAACAATCCGGCAACCGGCGACGCAGCAGCTGCTCTGGAGGGTGCTTGCCGGAAGCGCACGGATTGCGCGCCTGAAAATGGGTTACTAGGACTTCTGAAAATGGGCTACTAGGACTTCTGAAAATGGGTTACTAGAACTTCTGAAAATGGGTTACTAGGGTGGAATTCTGCTAGTCTTCCAGTATGAAATACCTGCCACGCACGATCGATCGTGAGTTAGATGAGTTGCTACCGATCGCACCAGCAATCGCAATAGACGGCCCAAAAGGCGTTGGCAAAACAGCAACTGCTGCTCGACGTGCTTCCACTATCTGGCAATTGGATGACCCCCAGGTACAGCAGCTGGCCCAAGCTGATTTTTCACTAGAAACAGTTTCCCAAACCCCACTTCTTATAGACGAATGGCAGAAATATCCGCCTGTGTGGGATTCGGTTCGCCGCAGAGCCGATGCCGGTGCCCCTCCGGGAAGCTACCTACTCACAGGTTCTGCGACACCATCGAGCGAGGCAGGTACGCATAGTGGTGCTGGGCGTATTCTTTCGCTTCGCATGCGCCCCATGGCCATTTATGAACGCGGCGCTACCTCACCGACCGTTTCTTTGTCACAGTTACTTTCCGGAAAAGCTGAGGCAATCGGAGGCGAAACTTCATGGTCGGTCAAAGACTACGCTGCAGCGATCATCAGCAGTGGCTTTCCCGGTATGACGGACCTTCCTCCTCGGCTAAGGACTGCACAGCTGGATGCTTATCTTTCGCGGATTATCGATCGCGATCTTCCTGATGCTGGTCGACACGTCCGTTTGCCTGAAGTCCTCAGCAGGTGGATGCGCGCCTACGCGGCCGCCACTGCCACCACAGCTTCCTATTCCACGTTGCTTGATACCACCACTGCTGGCGATGGTAAGCAGCCCAATAAAGCGACAACTGCCGCGTACCGCGACCATCTCACTGCAATTTGGATTGTTGATCCGCTCAAGGGCTGGCTGCCAAACCATAATGAATTTAAGCGCGCCCAGCAAGCGCCAAAGCATTATCTGGCAGATCCTGCGCTTTCTGCACGGTTGCTCCGAATTTCTGAAACTTCTTTGTTGACCCACACCATGTTTGGCCCGCTATTTGAAGCTCTCGTCGTCTTAAGCGTTCGTGTTGCAGCTCAAGCCGCACAAGCAGAGGTGTTCCATTTGCGATTAAATGCCGGAGAACGTGAAATTGACCTCATCGTAGAAGGTGATGAGGGGCAGATCATCGCCATCGAGGTCAAGCTTGCGCCGGTTGTCACAGACCATGATGTCCGCCACCTCAACTGGTTAGCTGACCAGCTCCCCGACCAAGTTGTGGAGCGAATCGTTGTAACTACTGGGCAGTTTGCCTACCGTCGGCCCGACGGTGTGGCCGTAGTGCCCTTAGCCCTCTTGGGCGCTTAAGCCTGCACTCCACAACAGGCGGGAACACTTATCGACGATCAGGCCAAGCACCTTCACTTATTTGATTCCGTGTTTTCCGCCGAGCACTGTCATACGAAGTCCTCACGACTCAAGGTGCACACGCGATCTAGTTTCAATGGTTGAGTCCCGCAGCACTTCCTGGCTTGAGGCTTTCTGCGCTATACGTCGCCTATCAATGGACTTTGACCTAAACAGCCGAAAAGTACCGCGAATGGGACTGCCTGAGGTGTTCTTCACTTTCACAGGCTATAGCTACTATTTCCAAGTCTGGATTGTCGTTTGTCCCATCCAGTCTTAAGCGCTCCAAGGTCGCATCCCGGAAGGAATCGTAGGGAGTTAGTTCTAATTCGCCTGTGCGGCGGTGGTACTTAATTAAGAAAGATGTCATTTTTGTCCCTCATGGGGTTTGTATGCATCGCGACGACGGTTCAACTCAGATTGGGTGTCTTCTAGTGTGCCATAAATCTATTCCGAAGCACTTTAACTTCGTTTCGTGGCACTTTCGCTTGGTCTGACAATTCTTCAATTTGCTTAACAGAATCCGACAGCGGTTCTGATCTGTATCTCAGCTCTCCCCGCCTTGGCACGGACGTGCAAGTGTACCGCGCGGTACCCAGAATGAGGAGAGTCAAGGTAATCCTTGATGTCAACTCTCGTGGCTCCTTCAAGCTTCAGATCTTCGGCGAAAAGATTAGCTACTTGCCTCTGCTCGGTTAAGGTCAAATCACAGTCAAACCGAATACCGGCTATATCCTGAACATTCAGGAGCGGAGTGTTCCCCATGCGTCTCAGCTTCTCCAAAAGCGTTGCCGCAGTTTTACCCGGGCAGACAAAACGTACGACTTTGAATCGGGAAGTACCTCTCCCGCCCCTCTGTCTTTCACGGGAAGTGATAAATGATTAATTGATGCCACAGTTTTCCTTGAGCATTGACTCTTGTTTTAGAGTACGGTGGCGACTGTTCCAAGAACTTTCCGCTCTCGCTGCGACAATTCACAATTTATCTCCCCCGATAGACGCAGCCGTTGTTTTACAGATAACCGCCAGTTTACGATGTCGTAGCGCCAACTCCGCGCATGGATCCCACTGAAACGTGCCTTGCTCTTTTATGAACACTTTCCCTACGGATGCACTCGGTGATAGAAATGAGGGAGTATCATCACTGCGGTGGAACGGGCTGCAGCTACCATTGAGAAATTCATCCTAGAGTGGCTTGAACAACAGGTTATCAACCCCCGTATGCTACAGAACGGATCTAAGATGACAGAGCTTTAGCTGCCATCTGTGGTGATCACGGGCTGGACGGACCAGCAGAAATTGATCCACTTGTCGGTTTCCTTCCAGGAGTAATCCGGGTGGAAGGTGGTAGTGGGTTTGGTGTAGATCACCGCGGAGCGCACCTCAACGGGAATCTTGGGGCTGTTCGGGTTCAGGTCTTCGTGTTCGAGGATGCGGCACACCAGGTTCAGTGTTTCGCCGGAGTCCGCTACGTCATCCACCACGAGCACGCGCTTGCCCGCCAGGTTCGACGAGTCTAGGTACGGTGGCAGCAGCATCGGCTCTGGCAGGGTTTGGCCGATGTCGGTGTAGAACTCCACGTTGATGGAGCCCAGTGGTTTGATGCCCATCGCGTAGCCCAGCGCGCCGGCTGCAATTAGGCCACCGCGTGCCACCGCGATGATGAGGTCTGGCACCCAACCTGAGTCCACAATCTGTTGTGTGAGGTCACGGCTTGCTTCGCCGAAAGTCTCCCACGTCAGATTTTCCCGGTCCGGATCGAACCACTCTGGTTGGTGCACACTCACCGCCGAAGCTCCCTTCGCCCTTTCAAGGATCTGTTTCCTCATAGCTTAAATGGTTTCGTGCCGTGTTGCTCAACCTGCCACAGCTTTCCACAAAACCGCAGGACGCCTGCAATGCAGGTGGGTTTCGCTTATCGACGATTACCCCTGCCAAACCTTTACCTATTAGTTGGCCGGGGGCACTCCCCCTTCTCACGCCCTGACAGCTTGCCGCGTCCGTTAGCCTTAGACGCATGGCAAAAGTTATCGAGGTCGCCGGTGCCGTGTTCGTCCGCGGCAACACGGTGTTTGCGGCCCAGCGCGGCGAGGGTAAAAACATGGCTGGCATGTGGGAATTCCCCGGCGGCAAGATCGAGCCTGGTGAGACCCCCAAGCAGGCGCTCGCCCGCGAGATCCGCGAGGAACTTCTCGTTGAGGCGACCGCCGGAAAGCACATCACCACCACTGCTTATGAGTACGACTTCGGCACAGTCAACCTCGCCACATACTTTTGCACGCTTGCCGACGACGCCTCCCCGACTCTCACTGAGCACCAAGACGCTCGCTGGGTGCCTGTCGACGAACTCGACCAGCTCGACTGGGCACCGGCCGATATACCCACAGTTCAGTTAGCAATGAAGCAGATCAGACTACTGGCTTGAGGCCCCTCGCAGCCGTATCCCTGCACTTCAACAAATCAATACAAATATTCCGCACCTACCCCGAGATTCACCTGAAATCTGAATAAAGGGGTTGACCCATTGTGTGACCTACCTCTTGCATTCGGCTACACTGCGCCTTTTCACTTAAAGGCAACCATCGCGAACACCTTGCCGCTGAGCATAGACCCCCTAGAGGGTCGGAAATGCCTCCCAAAAGCACCAACCCGAGATTTGGAACAAATGTTCTATAATGGGCGTTCGATGTCGCCTTATCAACTAGTGTTTTTTAACAACGCGAAGTACATTAGGAATTCACCAAAGGAGCTTTGTAGTGGATAGCAGAAAATCGTTATCGGGCTTAGCTGAGAACAATGCGGGCAACCCCAGTGCAGCCTCTTTGCCCTCATTGACTTCCATTGAAATCTGCGCAGGTGCCGGTGGGCAAGCTCTCGGCCTGGAGCGCGCCGGATTTGATCATGCAGCGGTTGTGGAAATCGAGCCCTGGGCCTGCGAAACTCTACGCTTAAACCGTGGCATCGATAGTGGTTCAGAAGTGCAGTGGCCGGTCTACGAGATGGACGTACATGACTTCGACGGCACCCCGTGGAGCGGAAAGATCGATCTTTTGGCTGGCGGTATTCCGTGTCCCCCGTTTTCCATTGCAGGAAAGCAACTAGGCGCAGACGATGAAAGAGATCTGTTCCCTGAGGCACTGCGCCTTGTAGAAGAGATCGACCCGCCCTCTGTCCTGCTTGAGAATGTTAAAGGCCTAGGGCAGAAAAGATTCGATTCTTATCGGGCGCAGATTATTCAGCGCTTAAATAACTTGGGCTACTCAGTTTTTTGGGATCTTTTCCAAGCTGCAGATTTTGGTGTACCGCAATTAAGGCCGCGCTTTATCCTCGTCGCTTTAAAAACTGAGTACGAAGAATATTTTGCCTGGCCCAAACAACAGGTAGAACAGGTGCCGGTTGGTCAAGCACTGCATCATCTCATGGCTGAAAACGGTTGGCCAGGTGCAGACCAGTGGGCGAAGCAGGCTGACACGGTTGCCCCGACCCTAGTTGGTGGATCGAAGAAGCATGGCGGGCCAGATGTGGGCCCTACCCGGGCGCGGGAAGCATGGCGCAAACTTGGAGTGAGGGGCTCGTCGATCGCAGAGGAAGCACCAGGGCCCGACTTCCCCGTCAATGACCCGGGTAACTTGCCACGGCTAACGGTGGCGATGGGAGGAGTCGTCCAAGGTTTCCCGGAAGATTGGATTTGGGCGGGTGGAAAAACTGCCCAGTGGCGCCAGGTTGGCAACGCTTTTCCTCCGCAAGTTGCAGAGGCAATAGGCCGTGCTATTGCTTCAGCATTAGCAAAGCATCCTTTAGCGAGTGGAGAGGAACCCGCTACCCCTGCCCAGCCTGTCCTGGAGGTTGTCTAAGCAATGGCTGCTGGAATCATCACTGAGGCTCGTCAACGCTTTCATCAAAGTTTGATTGATAATGGAACGTTAGCGTTCACATCTACCGGGAAGCATGGCAAGGTCGCCTCCAATGCTGACAAAAGCCAGCGGCAATCGGTAGAGATCGCAGAACATCTAGGCAACCAGCTCGGAGTCCAGGATGCGGATAAGCTCACAGGACAAACACAAGGCAAAAACTTCGAAGAGGCAGTGGAAAAGTTTTTGGCCCAGGTTTTAGAACATGTTGGCCATCTGCGCCCCGGCACCTGGCATGTAGTAAATGTCGGTGGGTCTCGTTCCATCGATCACCTAGCTAATTTCGAGCCCTACCGCCACCTGGCACAGTTGGAAGAAGCGATCGAGAAAACGCCTGAGCTATTATCTGTACTGGGTAACTCGTACGCGATTTCGCCTGATCTTCTGGTCACCCTTGATGCTTTTAGCGACGAGCAGCTCAATGCGGTAACCACTTTAGTGGATAAGGATAATTCGCATTTCTGCCCGATCCGTGCGATCAATCACCCGAATAGCTTGACGACGACAGCTTTTGTTCATGCGGTCATTTCCTGCAAGTGGACAATGCGCAGTGACCGTTCTCAGAATACCCGGTCGGAAACTCTCAATTTGATCCGCAACCGCAAAGGGCGGGCACCCCACATGGTCGCGGTCACCGCCGAACCTACCCCCAGCCGAATTTCCTCATTAGCCCTGGGAACTGGTGATATCGATATGGTCTACCACTTCGCACTCGACGAGCTCATCGTCGCAGTCACCGCGTGCGGGGACCGCAAAGCCACCGAGCTGCTTAAGACATTAGTGAACGGCAACCGGCTGCGAGATATATCAGATCTTCCGCTAGATCTCCTCGTCTAAGGCTTCCTTTTGCAACGGACCCCATACGCTGGTCTGTGTCACGTGGAGTCAGCGGTCTATATCGTTGAACGGTCGATAATGGAATACCTCGATGACCGTGAGTTCTTTTCTTTTGACGAGCTTAACGATGCTATCGCCACCCGGGTGGAATGGATTAATGATCGCAATGAGTTCCGTAAATCGACTACATCACGGCGTGAGTTGTTTGCTGAGTATGAGCGCGGGACGTTGATGGACTTGCCGAAGTATCCGTGGTCGTGGCCGTACGATTGCCCATCTCGCCACCGCTTCCTCTGATCATTTGCTTTTGTCTTTAATAATGGCGGACTTTGTTGTTCGAGGAACTTCCCGCTTACATCATCTGAGAATTCATAATTAACTCTCCCCGATCTATAGAGTCTTCGGCCCACAGGGCGCCCGACATTTAATAATTGTGTCGCTGCGTGCGAATACTTCTCTACCGAGAAAACATCTTAGCTGTTTCAAATCCACTTACCCCAACGTCCACTGACACCCATGCGTCGCACTGTAAGCGGTAATAATGCCATCACGCCGCCACCTCGACACGTTTCCGCAGGACGCTTGCAATGCAGGTGGGTTTCGCTTATCGACGACCACCCCTGCCAAACCTTTACCTATTAGTTGACCGGGGGCACTCCCCTTCTCACGCCCTGACAGCTTGCCGCGTCCGTTAGTCTTAGACGCATGGCAAAAGTTATCGAGGTCGCCGGTGCCGTGTTCCTCCGCGGCAACACGGTGTTTGCGGCCCAGCGCGGCGAGGGCAAAAGCATGGCCGGAATGTGGGAATTCCCCGGCGGCAAAATCGAGCCTGGTGAGACCCCCAAGCAGGCGCTCGCCCGCGAGATCCGCGAGGAACTTCTCGTTGAGGCGACCGTCGGAAAGCACATCACCACCACTGCTTATGAGTACGACTTCGGCACAGTCAACCTCGCCACATACTTTTGCACGCTTGCCGACGACACCTCCCCGACTCTCACCGAGCACCAAGACGCCCGCTGGGTGCCTGTCGACGAACTCGACCAACTGGACTGGGCGCCGGCCGACATCCCTGCGGTACAGCTCATTACACGTTTGCCTACATACGGGATATACCCTTAAAACTGTTGCCCCATCCTATTGCATTGTCACTCTTGAATCCTGTAGTAAACATTACCTTCCGGGAGCTTAATGTTAGGTACCCAAATTGGATTAGATGCCCAACCAAGATTTCCTTCAATCCGGTAAAGCACAAGTACCGCCGTCGCGTTAATTGAGTCCGAAAGGGCTCTATCTTTCGGAGACAGCAAGCTGCCAGTGGCCTGACTAACCTTCCTACCTGTGCGAATCACCAGTGCAGATTGGTGACCGGGGTTCTTCTTTAAAAGGGTTAGTAATGCTGAAGTATAATTCTCGATAGGAAAATCGTCAGGATCAGTCTCGAAGTGGGAAAGAATCGAAACAAGGGTTTGAGAACTAACCCAGATGAAATTCTCACCCGCAGCTTCGAATCCTCGGAGAAGCTCATCCAACTGATCCATATTTGGTACAACGGGGTTCTCGGCAAAGTAATTCACGCCCCCGACAATTGGACGTATGAATTCCCGATTCAAAACGGAACTTCGCGTCGGCTTAATCGAATCATCAAGTTGAACATTGATTGCGTCGAGTGTGACACCTTTATCTAACTGATTTTTGATCGCTTCATTTCCACGGTGAACTTCATGGAAATTCTTCGCAATTCCCGCAGGCATGAAGATCCTCATGAACTCCAGACGCCTGTCGTAGCCGAACATTCTAGCGTGTTGCCATAATGTATCTGCCTGTGGTGTCTTCGTTTCACGAGAGTAGAAGACAGTTTGTAGCGCGGGAATCGTGAGCCCTCTTCCCAAGGAGTCGCCACCAACTACCACATTGCAACCAGCTTTCAGACCATCCTCAGCAATTGCAGCATTGTCCGAATTTACAATGGTAAAACCGACTTCATGGCGTTCCAAAAATTCGAGGACTCGCACCGCTATCTCTTCATCACTCAATTCCGCATCGCTAGTTTTCTTCAAATCATCCCAAATCTGTGAAACGGATTTTCTAACTTCATCTGTGTCGAAGTTGGATAGCATAAAATCGATTTCGCGTTTTACATCAGCTTCTGCTTGAACATGATCTTCTTTGCGGCGACTTGGGTGCACCAGCATATTGCAAGCAAGTTCACCCTTAGCGAGTAGATATGCAGCGGTTACAATAAATGTCCGGACCGCATGAGTGAATTCTAGGGACTCAGCGCTTTCCGTACTCCCAACTGCTCGAACGAAAGGATTCGGCAAACGATCAAAAAGTTGAGCACCCCCAATGTAGCCTTTACCAGGGCTAAAGGAGAGATAGTAATCCGGGCGCCACTCGTCAATCGCAGCTTGAAGCAAAATCGATTGTGGGGTGCCTGTTACCTGGAGATATATACATGCGGGAGATAGGTTCCTAATCTCAGTTAATTTTTCGTTTACCGGAGTGATACCACCCTGGTTGACTTTCGCGTTGAGACTACCGGCATCAGCCTCGTCATCCACGATAAGCATCGGTTTGCCGTGGAGTGCATCTGTGGTGGAAAGTATCTCTTTCCACCGTTTTAGCACACTGACATTCTTGTTGAGCACGACTATATTCGGCTGGTTACGCTCTAAGAAATCCACCGAAGCTTTCGCGGTTACACGGAACCTCCGCTCGTCATCAGGCCCACACACCTGTGCAGCTGGAAAGGCAGTGAGAATTCGATCGAATGTCTGACTCACCAGTCGGGTATTGTCAGAAGTCAAAAAGAGAATCTGCTCGAACCCATTCTCGATCGCCTTACCAACTACCCCTAAAACGTGCGAAGTTTTTCCACTTTGGACATCACCGTACATCAAGCATTGACGGTAGCTGACGAAGTCGAAGCTCTCGATGACTTCGCGTTCGAATCGTTCCGATGTCTGATTAATAGCGTCACGGTAACTTCCCTCCCCATACTGAGACAAATACATGTCGTAGTGATTAAACATGACTCTTCCCTTGAATTATTTGTTCGGATTACCGTCGGCCCTAAAATCGAGGATCCATCGATTTGTTTCTTCGAAATAGTACAGGCCTAGAGTGTCGCGTCCATACGAGCGAAGGATTTCATCAGTCACCATCTGCCCTGGCGCTAACAGTTCTTCAGACTCTAGCCATCCTTTAATATAGCTACCCAAAGTCGAGAGCGACTTTGCAGAGCGGAAGTTCTTTCGATTAGCGCCACTAATTTTGCATTCGAAGGAAAAACCATCATGAGTCCACACTGTGAATACTTTTCCAGCGGCTGGATATCCCGGTTGAGAGGTTATGTCCTTCGCAACAATGATTTCGACTTCGTACCACGGACGTGGAAGCTCACGTCCAGTCTTCTTATTCACACGCCCCTTACCGAAAAACACATTTAGGTTGCTTTTCGTCTCTGTTTTCAAAGGCAACTCAAACTGATATGTTGGCTGCACATCACTAATTAGTTCCGGTGGTGGGGCTTGGCCAGTAGGCGTTGCATCATCCATCCCCTCGAGAGGCGATGGTGATTGTTTGAGGGAAAAGGAAGCTACCTCATCGAGATTGGTACCGAGCGGGAAGATCCGCTCCTTAAGGTACGCGACAAGTTCCTCGAGATCATCATCGATAACAATGCCGGTCTCGAAGACTTGGCGACCTTCATCCGATATCGCACTTAGGTTGCCACTTCCAATATAGGCAGATCTCACTTTTCCGCCGGACCAGAACACGTAGACTTTTCCGTGATAACGGATACTCTCGGTTATTAGAACTTGACCGGTCCCCCTCTGCTTAAGTTCGCTATGGAGATCCCGAACTGCCTTAAGTTGCGGACGAGTAAAACCATCCAGGTACTGCATACCGATAAGAAGCTTCAGAGAGACAGTTGGATTCCTACGCAGATACTCTCTCAGCCTTGCAATCGAAGCAGTATCGATGTACCCAACGGCGATTTCGATTTTTTCAGATTTGTCTGCTTCATTCCAAAAAACTTTTCGGAACGTTCGATTTTTGTCCTTGGGATGGCTCGAATCGAAAACTAAAGTCATCGTTAGTTCACCTCAGCTTCAGCTTCTTTGAGTCGCTGTTCAATCGACATGGATCGTAACCTTGCGATTTCCTCTGTAAGGTCTTGACGTTCATACTCTCCGGTAAACACCGTCATTAACCGATTTGCAAGTGCTCTTACACCTTGAGGCGGAACAGCATTACCAATTTGGCGACGTACCTCAGTCGTCGATCCCACAAATTCAAAAGAATCGGGGAATGACTGCAGTCTGGCGCGCTCCCGATTGGTGAGAGCGCGATTCTCCGGATAGTGGTAGCCCCATGTACCACCGCCACCAGCGGCGATGATAGTCTTCGCGGGTTCATTGCGGTCGATCCGTCGATATACGTGGCTAATCATTCCTTTAACGTAGTAAGGACTGTCCTTAGGGATATCAGTAAAATTACCACCTTCCGGAATCAAACTGATGATTTTTTTCGTCCGGTCTAGCTGCCTCAAGTGCTCATTGTTAAATTTGACCTTTTCAACTCCCTCCAACGCCTGCCCCGCTGTGAAATAGGGTTTATCCGCCCGTGGGCCATGAGTAGGTGCAGGATGCTTAAAATTGAAACCGGTGTCGACGCGAACGCCTACAATCAGTACTCGTTCCCTAAATTGCGGAACTCCATACTCCGCAAAGTTGTAGAGCATTGGCTTGACCAAGTAGCCTGGCTCCGTCGACTCAAGATCTTCAATGATCGTCCTAATAGCTTTGCGTTTGTTAGCCGTAAGCAGACCTTTAACGTTTTCAGCGACAAATACTTTCGGCCGTTTGGCTGCCACGAACTCTTGAAAATTCTTATAAAGACCGCCCCTTTCCCCATCAAGACCTGGACGCTTCCAAATAATTGAAAAATCCTGACAGGGGAAACCACCGGTCACAACATCGGCATCCGGAATTGATTCATCTTCGAATGGATCGATCTCGGTAATGTCGCCGTAAACAATATGATCACCGAGATTCTTTTTGTACGTCTCTACCGCCAACTCCTGGAAGTCATTCGCCCAAACTGTTTCAAAACCTTCCATCTCAAAGCCAAGGTCAAGCCCACCACACCCTGTAAAAGTCGAGACAACCGTTGGAGACTTAGTCATCCAGCATCATTCCTTAACCTTTTCTTTTGAGGCTTACGCTTATGTGATTCAATATAACGCTCGAGTCGACACGACAATTCCATTATAGAACAAATGTTCTAAATTGGTATTCGGTAAAAGAATCAATATCCACGAACACTGTTTACAAAGATACCTGTATCGTTACACGTCTCTTTCACCGCCGCAGCATTGAGAGATAATAGTGCCATCGAGAGTGGCTCTCCCCTTACGCCAAAGCCCGAGCCAAAGCGCTCGGGCCGGGTACGAGACCAACCTCTCGTCGTCAAGCGGCGCGCGAAAGACCACGACGCCGCAAAATGTAGGGCTAGAACCCGGTGTAGTTGTACATCTCTAGCCGCATGCCGGATTCCTGCACGTCCAGCACGGACACGCCGGCGTGGCGGGGATTAACCATCTTGGAAAGGTCCAGGCCCAGGCCCCGGGCCAGGTAGCGGCGGATCACCCCGCCGTGGGCCACAACACACGCCATCTCAATATCGTTGGCGCGGGCATGCGTCATCACCTCAAAAATGGCCTGGTTCACGCGGAAGAAAAAGGCATCCATGCGCTCTCCACCCGGCGGATTGAACTCGCCCAAACTCCACCCCTCGTACTCCTTGGGGTCAAGGTCCGCAATCAACTGGCCTTCCCACTCGCCAAGATCAAATTCGTTCAGGCGTGGGTCAACCTTGTCAATATGCAGGTGAGCTGCCTCCGCGGTTTGGATCGTGCGCTGAAGACCAGAGGTAACCACCCACTGCGGGGCCAGGTGCGCAATGATCGGGCGCAAGCGCTCAGCCTGGGCGCGGCCTTCCTCGTTGATGGGCACGTCAGTCTGTCCCTGCATCCGGCGCTCAATATTCCAGTCCGTGACGGCGTGGCGGATCAGCATCAATTTCATAGCCAACACATTAGCCCTTGAACTGGCTGACCGCGACGAGACCAACCAGCAGCACGATGAACGGCACAAACATCGACACGCCCATACCAAAACCAACACCATAGACCACCGTCATCTGCATCACCGCACCCATTGCAGACTGGCCGATCACTGCACCCACCTGCCTAGAGGTGTTATACACGCCAGAGCCTGCGCCCATCACATCAGCAGGCAAATCGCGCATAGCAATCGCAGAATTCGGTGACCAACACAGGCCGTTAGCAACACCCAGCAGGCTGATGGGAATCAGCATCCACCACGGGCTGGCACCCAAAATCATAAACACACCAAACAGCGCCATCGCTGCAATCATGGTGACAAAACCAATCTGGGACACGCGCCCCGGAGCCATCCGGTCCGTAAGCCTTCCAGCAAGTGGCGCAAAGGCCACGCTCAAAATACCCATCGGAATCAGAATCAAACCCGCAGTAGTGCCGTCCATCCCTTTGCCCACCTGCAGGTACTGCATCAGGGGAAGCTGCACCGTGTACACCGCCACCCCCAAGGTAAATACGGCGATGATGCCACGAGAGAAGTTGTGCACACTAAACAGTTTCAGCGGGATCAGGGCACGCGAACCGCGCCCGGCCTGGCGTTTAATCAGGGCAATAAACGCGAGCGTGCCGACGATCAACACCACCCACACCGGCCAACCCCAGTTCCACTCGGGGCCCTGCTGGAACGCCACCGTCACACCGGCGACAGCTACCAAAGAGATCAACGCGGACCACAAATCAATCACAGCGGTAGTCCGCGGCAGGCGCGGCACAAAGATCGCCACGGTAGCAATAGAAAGCACACCGAGCGGGATGTAGACAGCGAACACCCAACGCCAACCGCCGGCGTCGACAAGCACTCCCCCAAGCACCGGCCCAAACAAACCGGCTGAACCAGCCACCGCAGACCAATACCCCAGCGCGGTGCCGCGGCTTTCCCTCGGGAAGATACGGTTGATCACCGCCAGCGGCTGCGGATTCAAAATCGCCCCGCCAAAGTCCTGGATGGCGCGCAGAGCGATGAGCACCTCGATGGTGGGTGCGAAAGCACACGCCCCGGCGGCCGCAACGAAGATAACCATACCGATGATGTACATGCGGCGCTGGCCGAAACGGTCGCCAAGCCTGCCGGTGACAAGCAGCGGTACAGCAAAGGTGAGCAAGTAGGCGGCTACTACCCAGATCATGTGGTTGGTGGAAGCCCCCAGCTCCTCGGCGATGGCAGGCAAGGCCACTGCCACCATGGACTGGTCAATCAGGGTAAGAAAAAGCCCCACGCACAACGCCGCTAAAGCGCGGTAAGCGGCGCGCTGATCGGTCAGGGTAGTCATAGAGTCCTCGGAAATCTCGCTTGGATAATCTCACTTGTCGCCACGTTTAACCAGGCGCTTGCGTTCACGCCCGGCATCGGGCAATGTTTCGCGCCCAAACAGCCACACAATCGCAGCCACGATAGCAAGTACGCCGCACACGCCGAAGGCCACAGTGAAGCCGAAACGTTCAGCCAGCGCGCCGATAATTATCGGCCCAGCAATCTGTCCAGCATCCATACTCATTTGGAAGGTCGACAACACCTTGCCACCGGAACGCTGGTTGCCAATCACGTCGGCAAGCACTGCCTGCTGGCCAGGATTTAACAGCCCAGACCCCATTCCTGCCAATGCCGAGACAATCAGCAGCGGCCAGAACGCGTCAGCAAAACCCATGCCCCCGGTAAAAATCGCCGACATCACAAGACCAGCCAGAATCATAGGTTTGCGCCCGATTGTGTCTGCTAACCTGCCGGAAAACTGCAAGGCAAGCGCGTTACCTGCAGCAAAAGCTGCCATTGCCAACCCGGCTGCGGCACCGCCATGTTCAAACACAACAGCGGCGAACAGTGGCAGGACTGCCACGCGCACGCCCATATTGATCCAACCTTGAGCAAAATTAGACACAAGCACCGAGCGATACGCCGAATCCTGCATGGCCTCCTTGAGTTCCATCGGCGGCAACGTGGTGGTTTTCTCGTCGTGGTCACTGCGTGGCATAGCCTTCCACACCACAAACGCAGCCAACCCCACGCCCACGCCATAGATGACAAACGGCCAGCGCATCCCTAGAAATGACATAGCCGCGCCCGCCACCGGGCCGACGATATTGCCCAGCAGGAAGGCGGTGCCGTACACCGATGAGGCCCTTCCCCGAATCGCGGGTGGCGCTACCTTGACAATCATGCCCATCGCCGAAATAGAAAACATCGTGGAGCCGATTCCCGCAATCGTGCGCAGCACCAAAATCTGCCAATAAGCTTGCGTCACCGCGACTAAACCGGTGGTCACGGCAACCACGACCAATCCAGTCAGGTACACCTTGCGAGAGCCGAGCTTATCGACGAGCCGCCCCGCCCATGGAGCACCTACAAGGCGGGCTGCTGAGAACACAGACACCACCGCCCCGGCCGCAGCCATGGAGACACCGAAACTTACCGCGAACTGCGGAATAATTGGGGCGATCAGCCCGTACCCCAGCGCGATCAAAAACGCAGCGGAGACCAGTACCCAAATCTCTACCGGAATCTTCACGGGGTTGGAAGCAGAATTGTCAGTCATGTTGACACTCAGCCTAGCCCCTTTCCAAAACAAAGTGACTATTCAACAAACTCAACCCACTTTTCGAACATTCGTTCTATTTGTGGCGGAGTCATGTCGCACCCACGTTCTACGGTGACAAACATGAACAAGAACAATGCGCCCTACAACGCACCCCACATTCCACTACCTGCAATCAACGATCTGCGCCAGAAACACGCCCCTATCCTCGAGGCTGCAGCGAGCATGATTCGCCACCCTCGCAGCCTGGCACGACCTGTTCCCTCTTGGCGGCCACCGATAGTAAAATTACCGAGGCACCACGGCACTCCCAAACTCACCCTGGCAATCAGCCGGCACCGTGTAGGCCCCCGCGCAGCAGCACGCATCCAGGGATACGGAGAAACCCGCCGCCCCGCCTACCTTGTCAGCGTGCGGGTGACAGACCCGACCGGAGCAAACGTTGATCATACAGCGGCCGAAGCATGGATTCGTGCGCTGCTGCCAGACAACGTTGATGGCAAAGTACACGAAGTCGACGCCCACAAGGCGGTTACCTACGTGTGGATCGTGGACGGCACGTTTACCCTGCTGGAATCGCCCGCCTCACTTTTCGAGGGGATGGCGGCTGCCTAAAAGAGCGAGAGGCTACTCTTCGTCGTCAAGCTCATCGTCGTCGAACTCGTCGTATTCGTAATCGTCATCGTCGTCAGCGCCGAAGATGTCATAGACCAGTGGTTCGTCAAACTCTTCGTCGCTGACGGGAAGCAGTTGCCCCTCCCAGTCCTCTGCATGATCAGCGGCCAGGGACAACACGTCAAACAGTCGGTCAAAGTCGGTGAAGGTTCCAAGGTCCAGGATTTCACCGTCAAGATCGGCTTCAAGCACCAAACCATTAAACAGGCGCTCACGATCTTCCTCTGTGAGTTCGGCATCGCCGTCAGATTCCCACAGCTCGTCGATCGCCTGATCAATCATGTCTTCGTAACCATTGCCCAAAGCGATGAACTCCACCGCTGCACTGGGCACACCCTCGATCACCTCGACCATGACCTGGAGCTCAGAGTTCTCGCCTACTTCAGCACGCACCAAGTGCGCATTCATCGCATCCTGGTAAAATTCCAGATCCGCGATGCGCTCATCTGTACTTTCAAGTAAATCACGCAACACTGTGACAACCTGATCGGTCGCGATATGCTCAGCCACGGTTCCAACCGCAGCATCCACAGAGAACACAACCGACACCAAAACAGCCTCAAAGTCTTCATCATCTTCGTCGACATCTGCCGCAGCGATGTAGACATTGGCAGCCGGAAGGTGCGGATCAATCTCTACGAACTGGATCTCAACCTCAGCGGTGATCGGCACGAACATGGTGTCGTCGTGCACACGTGACTCCACGCCCTCATTATCCAGCGCGGCGGCAATATCCTCGAAAAAGCTCATGGCGATGTATTTCCTTCCCAGGTGAAAGCCACTACTCACAGCGGTGGTGACCGGCCCCTAGCCTAGCCACTTTGTGCCGTTCGTGCCGGAGATTACCCCGGCTCGTGCAAGATAAATTCTTAACTATCCGCGTCCAACGCCATCCCCAGGAAGTGAGCTACACGCTGCTCAATATCTGCGCGCCCCTTACCCCAGTTCGTCATGTCGAAATCCGCCCACGCGCGGCGCTTGGAACTTTTTGGGTCATATTCCACATACGGCTCCGCCTCAAACACGGCTGTGGCACGTCCAGGAGCGTTTTCAGCGCGCCACGTATATTCCGGCCACTCACCTCCTGGCCTACCGTGGTGGAAGAAATGCCCCCAGTGATACTGCATCCGCTCACTGACCTCATCAAAGCCTGCAGTCGAGATCAACTTGTCAAACTTACTGGCACGAGTTGTACCCGGCGCGCCGAACACGGCGGTGAGGTCAGAGGCGTGGATCGCCCCCAGCCCTAGGCGCTGCATCGTGGCAGTGGCGTAGTCGAAGCGGTACATCCAGGTGGGTGCAGCCTCCCGGTGATGGGTCGCCACTGATACTGCGGGAGCCCAAAACAGCGCGTCAGCAATCAGCTCTGCAAAATCAGCACGCTCTACTGCCCCGCCGTAGGCCTCCAGCACACTGTCGGTGTGCGCCGGATCAAATACTGCCAGTAGGCGGCGGGCAGCTGCGTGACGCTTTTTGGTGCGCACATAAAACGCTTTAGTAAAACTTGCCTCGTCAGAGTTGGTCCCGATGATCAGTGGCACCGTCGCTTGGTGCGACTCTGCAAATGTGTCTAGTGGGTGCTGGGGCATGGTTGCGGATTCGACGGTGGGCATGAAAGCAGAGTTGAAATACATCAATTCCCCACCCCGGATAGTCATGGCTTGGCCGGTGCGCACAAGCTCATCAGCCTCGATCTCGCGCAGCTCATCCAGGGTTGAAAGCCTAGACATTCCCAGCATGTCCAGAAGGCGGGTAGCCCACCAGGCGGACTGCATCCGAGTGTGCACCGAACCAATCGGCGGTGACTGGGCCACCGCGCGGTGAAAAAGCCCATGTGCGGGAGGCCAGCTCATCAGATGGATCACGGAAGCCCCTCCAGCAGATTCGCCCATGATGGTGACATTGGTGGGGTCTCCGCCGAAGTTGGCAATGTTGTCGCGAACCCATTGCAGCGCCAGAATTTGGTCACGTAGCGCGGGGTTGGGAACGCAGTCTTGCCCGATCGAGCGCAGGTCTAAATATCCAAGCACCCCGAGGCGGAAGTTCACAGAAACGTAGACGATGCGGGCGCCTTTGGCGAGGTTGTGGCCTTGTAGTACTTCTTCGTGGGAAGATCCCATCAGGAATGAACCTCCGTGGAAATACACCACCACGGGTAGTTCTTCTTCGTCGTTGGGGCGAACGATGTCCAGGTGGAGGCAGTCTTCACTGCCCAGGGTCTTGCTCACCAGGCTGTATGTCCCCTGAAGTGCCGGCGCAGCGAACTCGGAGCAGTCGCGAATACCTCCCCATGGGCGTACTGGGTGTGGGGCGCGAAATCTATTTGCTCCCAAGGTATCAGCGCCGTATGGAACTCCTCGCCAGGTTTGGCAGCCCGTCGTTGGGTCGACAACACCGCGGACGTCGCCTGCTGTGGTGGTCACCACAGGTTGGTCGGCTCCCCCTGCGTGTAAGTGGTCGATCATTGGCATGCTTCTCACGATAATGGCATTGACTGAATGTTATCTGCGTGTTGTCTGCTCGGCGTCTGGGGTGCGGCCGAGAAAGTGGCCGAAAATGCTGCCGAAAATGCGGCCGAGAATGCGGGCGATCAAGGTTACAACTTGGTCAAGGTGGAAATTATCAAGGGCTGCGAGGCGCTAGAAGAAACACGCTCGAACTACACTTTAGTAAATACGCATATTTTATGAGGAGGCCACCTTGGTACGAAACGACGATCACCAGCAGCTTACCCACGGCTCGATGCCTGAGGAGGAGATCTTGGACGCTATCGGTACAGATGCTCGAACGGTGGAAGAGCTTGAGAACAACGCTGGGCCGATCGGTCGGGCTTTGATCAACGCGGTGGATAAGGCCGTACATATTCAGGGCGGCACCATTAAGCGTTATGTTGACCGTCTCCGTCGCAAGAACCCAGATGCCTCACCCGCTGAGCTCCAGAAGATCATGGACAAGCACTTCTTAACAACGGTGTCAGGAACAGGCGCCGGAGCGGGGGCGGCGGCAGCCATCCCCGGAATCGGCTTTTTCACCGGCGCTGCGGCTGTCGCCGGCGAGTCCGTGGTTTTCTTAGACTTCGCTGCTGTCTACACGGTTGCCAGTGCGTACCTGCGTGGAGTGGATATCTCTGACCCGGAGCGGCGTCGTGCGCTCGTCCTGGTGGTGTTGCTAGGGTCGAAGGGCACCGCAATTGTAGAAGCCCTCGTAGGCGATGCCGCTACTGGTGTTCCTTTGGTGTCAAACCTGTCGCGTTTTTCCGCCCCCAAGCTCAAGCAGGTGAATAATCGTCTGATGCGTTTCGCCTTGAAGCGCGTCACCCGACGTTTTGCCACCGCGTGGATTGGCAAGCTGCTTCCTCTCGGGTTGGGAGCTGTGGCGGGCACGCTTGTTAACCGAAAGCTAGCTAATAACGTGATTGATAACGTGACAGAAAATCTCGGGGCAACACCGACGAACTTCCTCACCGAAATTGAACCCGTCGTAGAAAACGAGGACATTGATGCCGAAGAGGAAAAAGAGCTGGCGCGTTTGACCAAGCAGGAAGACAAGTCGGGCACGCAGGGTAAGGTCAAGGCTGTTATTGGTCATGCGCAGGATGCCGTCGGCGATGTCGTCGGGGGCGTTATGGATCGCTTCAAACGTAAATAGTAAATAGTAAGTGGGCTAATGGGGGCTGTTGGTGCAAACGTCGGCTGGTGGTGGTGCGCGGCTTATCGCGCGGATCGTGTCTCGCCGCCCGTGGGTTACTGCACTCGCGTTTACTAGCGCGATCCTGGCAGTCCTGCTCCAAGTCACGGTTCCTGCCTTGACTGGGCAGGTGATTGATGTGGCCACTGGTGTGGCTACCGGCTCTATTCCCACTATTGCCTGGCTCATGGTGGGTATCGCGCTTGTCCAATACTTTGCCCAAATTATCCGTCGCTGGTCCGCCGGCCAGCTTTCCATCGGTGCACAACACCTCTTACGGGTAGAAGTGTTGGATTCGCTCAACGCGTTGGACGGGCCAGGCCAGGACCGTATCGTGACTGGCCAAATCGTGTCGCGCTCTATTAGTGATCTCAACCAGTTTCAGGCGGTGCTGGCCATGGGCCCGCTTGCAGTCTCACGCACGATTCAGCTTCTGGTCACGGTTGCGATCATGCTGACTGTGAGCATTCCGCTCACCGTGCTGTCGCTGGCATTTCTCCCATTAATCCTGTGGGTGGCTAACCGGTCCCGAAAAACCCTGTACGCAGCCACATGGGAAAATCAACAGGCCAGCGCGGACTTAGCGGAGCACGTCGAGCAGACGGTGTCCGGTGTGCGCGTGGTCAAGGCCTTTGGGCGCGAGGATCGCGCCGTCGATACGCTCGAGCGGTTGGGACGCCGCCTGTACTCCGTGAAAATGCGGGCAGCGAAACTCACGGCACGTTTTCGGCCATTGCTGTCCCAGCTGCCTAATTTCGCGCTCGTCATCACTATCGTCGTCGGTGGCGTTCTTGCTATTGACGGTGCTATCACCATCGGCGAATTCGTCGCCTTTACGGCGTACCTCACCTCAATGACTGCGACGATGAGCATGCTCACCAACACGTACGTGATCATCCAGATGGGCATGAGCTCTGTCGACCGCCTCGACGAAGTTTTACAGATGCGCCCAGAGCGCAGCGACCCGTCACAACCATTGTCGCTTGACGACGAGCCCTTGGGTATCGCGTTCAACCAGGTGGAGTTCTCCACCGCTGGCCACCGGATCCTCGATGGCTTTACGGTGCGGGTAACCCCAGGAGAAACCGTGGCCGTGGTCGGTGGCCCCGGCGCCGGCAAGTCCATGGCGGTGCAGCTCGCTGGGGCGTTTTATTCTCCTGACTCTGGGTCGATTGCACTTGTCGGACCCCAAGACTATCCCTACGAACGTTTGCCTGCCCACGAGATCCGCACTGCGGTGACATGTGTCTTTGACGAGGCATTTCTGTTTTCCACCACCATCTTCAACAACATCGCGATGGGCCATGACGTCACCGAAGCTGAGGTGGCACATGCTGCGCACTTAGTACGTGCAGACGAATTCATCGACGAACTCGACAACGGGTATCACACCGTGGTCGGTGAACGCGGACTAACACTATCCGGTGGCCAGCGCCAGCGCATTGCTTTGGCCCGGGCTCTTCTTTCCCGCCCGAAAGTGCTGCTTCTCGACGACGCCACCAGCGCCATTGACGCCGAAAATGAGAAAACTATCCTCGACAATCTCCGCGCTGAACTACGCGAAACCACCGTCATCACGGTTGCTCACCGCCAGTCCACTGTCGACCGTGCTGACCGAGTCCTCATTGTGGAAAACGGCCGCGTTGTGGCCGATGGGCCACGTGAAGAAATCACATCGACCGAACAGTACGCGGCTCTCATGGCACCGGGAAAGCAGCTCCCCACCCCTCCAACTCCCACCCGCGAAGAACTCTGGCCGGACGTCGAAAAGCCCGATTCTGGCCCCCGCATTACCGCAACCGGGTCGCGCTACAGTGCCGTCATCACCGAGACCGACGCTTTGAAGGCCCGCGTGGCCGCCCTGCCGGACGCCGATGAACAACCCCAGATGGATGTCCAAGAACTAACGCGGAACGATTCGTCATTTCGTTCCCGTCGCTTGATCACCGCGGTGCGTGGCCTCATTGCCGCGGTCGTCGCTCTACTGGTTGTCGGCGTTGTCGCAGACCTCGCATTTCCTACTTTGGTGCGCGCAGCGATCGACCGCGGCATCGTGGCAGAAGACAAGCAGACCCTCTGGCTTGTGGCAGGTCTGGCAGGCGTGGTGGTGGTGCTGTCGTGGCTCTCCAACGCGTGGATGACGGTGCTAGCTTCCCGCTCCGGCGAACGCCTGCTGTACGGGCTGCGCCTGCGCAGCTACGCCCACCTGCAACGGCTGGGATTGAGCTACTTTGAAAACCATCTTTCCGGGCGCATTCTGACAAGGATGACTACCGACATCGATACGCTGTCTAGCTTCCTTCAGACCGGCCTTGCCCAAGCCATTGTGGCATTGGGCACCCTTGCTGGTGTCAGCGTGATGCTCGTGGCTACTGACGGTTCACTGACCTTGGTGGCCCTCGCCGCGGTGCCCGTGATCGTGGTGGTCACCATTGTTTTCCGTGTGCTGTCGCGCCGTTACTATACGGCTGCACGCACGCAGGTTTCTGCTGTCAACGGACAGTTCTCTGAGTTGATCGGAGGGATTCGCACCAGCCAGATGCACCTGCTTGAAACCCGGACCCACGACTTGTTTGCCCAGGCTTCCAACAAGTACCGCCGGCTGCGTATGCGATCCCAGTTGTTGGTGGCTTTGTACTTTCCTGGCATGCAGGCGATCTCGCAGATCATGACGGCGCTGGTCATTGGTGTTGGCGCGACACGGGTAGCTGCCGGCGACCTGTCCGTGGGTGTGGTGGTTGCATTCACTATGTATCTTGGCCAACTTTATGGCCCGATCCAGCAACTGGGACAGCTTTTCGATTCTTGGCAGCAAGCGACAGTTAGCCTGCACCGAATCTCTGAGCTCTTAGCGACGACCACTACGGTTCCCGACAACGGGCGGACGCCAGGGGCGCGGGCAGCAGCTGCTGGCCCTATCGAGTTGGACCGGGTGAGTTTCCGCTATAGCGAGGAAGACGCACGTGGCGACAAGCCGAATATTATTCACCAACTTTCGGTTACCCTCAATCCCGGTGAAACCGTCGCCTTGGTAGGCCCGACAGGTGCTGGAAAATCTACGGTGGTAAAACTCATCGCACGGTTTTATGACCCCGATTCGGGGGCAGTCACCGCGTCAGGAACTGACATCTCTGAATTCGGCGTCGCCCAGTGGCGTCGCGCCGTTGCCCAAGTACCCCAAGAGTCTTACCTTTTCCCAGGTACGGTGGCGCAAAACATTGCCTACGGGGTCGACGGTGCCACAAACGAGGATGTTGAACGCGCCGTCGCCGACATTGGTGCCCTGCCTGTTATCGCGGCAATTCCTGGCGGCTTCAACCACCCCATCGGCGAGCGCGGGCGCGGCCTTTCTGCAGGCCAACGACAGATCGTCGCGTTGGCACGAGCCGAACTGGTCCAGGCGCCGATCGTGCTTCTCGACGAAGCGACCGCCACCTTGGACCCGGCTACCGAGCAAGCGGTGTTGGAGGCCTCGGACAAAACCGCTGCTGGGCGCACCGCGGTGATTGTGGCACATCGCCTCGCAACCGCTTTAAGGGCTGATCGCATACTCGTGATAGACAAGGGACGTATCATCGAGGACGGGTCGCATCACTCCCTCTTACGCCAAGACGGAAGGTATGCCCAAATGTGGCAAACTAACCACTAACGGGGGTGAGTAGACTGGTTTAGTGCAGCATTCATCTGTCCGTGTTCACACACTGGTCCGGTGGGCAATTAAAGTCGATTGACAACCATCACAACGCACCAAGAAATGAGGCGAGCATCTGCCGTGAGCAGCGCTAGTACTTTCGGCCAAAACACCTGGCTGGTTGACGAGATGTTCCAGAAGTTCCAGAAGGATCCATCCAGCGTGGATTCTGAGTGGCGGGAACTCTTTGAAAAGAACGGAGCCCCAAAAACCGCCAAGGACGTAACCGCACCAACCGCAGGTGCCGGGGCTGCACAGTCTCCCTCCGAAAAACAGAAGTCTCGCGAAACCAAGGTTGAGGAGGCCGTCGCGAAGGTAGCCAAGCCGGTGGCGAAGACCCGGAAGCCAAAGAAGAGCCCGCTGGATAACATCGCAGAACAGCCTGAAGCTAGTGAGAAGCAGCTGAAGGGCACTTTTAAGGCCATTGCGAAGAACATGGACGAGTCTTTGTCCATCCCTACCGCGACCACCGTGCGCGACATGCCGGTCAAGCTGATGTTTGAAAACCGCGCACAGATCAACGATCACTTGAAGCGCACCCGCGGTGGCAAGATCTCGTTTACCCACATCCTGGGTTACGCCATCGTGAAGTCTGCGATGATCCACCCAGCGATGAACGTGCGCTACGAGCTCAAGGACAATAAGCCATTTGTGGTCCAGCCTGAGCACATTAACCTGGGCCTGGCTATTGATCTTCCTCAGAAGGATGGCTCTCGCGCGCTGGTCGTTGCAGCGATCAAGGAGTGCGAGACCAAGAGCTTTTCCGAATTCGTGGATGCCTATGAGGACATCGTCGACCGCGCTCGCGAGAACAAGCTGAAGCTTGATGACTTCTCGGGTGTGACCATGTCGCTAACCAACCCAGGTGGTATTGGCACCCGCCACTCGATCCCTCGCCTGACAAAGGGCCAGGGCTCCATTATCGGCGTGGGTGCGATGGACTACCCCGCCGAGTTCGCAGGTGCATCTGAGGACCGCTTGGCTGAGTTGGGCGTTGGCAAGCTCGTAACCTTGACCTCCACCTACGATCACCGCGTGATCCAGGGTGCGGAATCTGGCGAGTTTCTGCGCGATATTTCCCAGCTGCTTGTCGACGATCAGTTCTGGGATGAGATCTTTGAGTCCATGGATATCCCGTACGCTCCCATGCGTTGGGCTCAAGACCAGCCAAATACTGGACTGGATAAGAACACCCGCGTGATGCAGCTAATCGAGGCGTACCGCTCCCGTGGCCACCTCATGGCAGACACCAACCCAATCCGCTGGGAGCAGCCAGGCCTGAACAAGCCTGATTCCCGCGACCTAGATATGGAAACACACGGCCTGACCCTGTGGGACTTGGACCGCACTTTCCATGTTGGTGGTTTTGGCGGTAAAGAACAGATGACGTTGCGCGAGGTGCTTACCCGCCTGCGTAGCGCCTACACCCTGCATGTTGGTGCGGAATACACCCACATCATGGACCGCGACGAGCGTGAATGGTTGCAGGATCGTCTCGAAGCAGGCATGCCGAAGCCATCCAGCGCTAAGCAGAAGTACATTGTGCAAAAGCTCAATGCTGCAGAGGCGTTCGAGAACTTCCTGCAGACAAAGTACCTGGGCCAGAAGCGCTTCTCCCTCGAAGGTGCCGAAACCCTGATCCCATTGATGGACGCGGTCATTGACACCGCTGCGGGCCAGGGCTTAGACGAGGTTGTTATCGGCATGCCGCACCGTGGCCGCCTCAACGTTTTGTTCAACATCGTTGGCAAGCCGGTGCGCACCATCTTCACCGAATTCGAAGGCAACATGCAGTCGGGCCAGCAGGGTGGCTCCGGTGATGTGAAGTACCACCTCGGATTCGAGGGCGAGCACGTCCAGATGTTCGGCGACAACGACATCAAGGTCACCCTGACTGCGAACCCATCGCACCTTGAGGCTGTAGACCCAGTGATGGTCGGCCTGGCACGCGCTAAGCAGGACATCCTGGACAAGGGCAAGGCAGAAGACGGCTACAGCGTTGTACCGTTGATGCTGCACGGCGATGCATCGTTTGCCGGACTTGGCGTGGTGCAAGAGACCCTGAACATGTCTCAACTGCCGGGCTACACCGTCGGTGGCACCATCCACGTCATCGTGAACAACCAGATCGGCTTTACCACCACCCCGGAATCTGGCCGTTCCACCTACTACGCCACCGACTTGGCCAAGGGCTTCGACTGCCCTGTGTTCCACGTCAACGGCGATGACCCAGAGGCCGCTGTGTGGGTGGCTCGCCTGGCTACGGAGTACCGCCGGAAGTTTGGCAAGGACGTCTTCATCGACCTGATCTGCTACCGTCTGCGTGGCCACAACGAGGCTGATGACCCGACGGTGACCCAACCGAAGATGTACGAGAAGATCCACAACCACGATTCTGTTCGGACCCGTTACACCAATGATCTTATTGGCCGTGGCGAGCTGACTGACGAAGAAATCACGATCGTGGAGCAGGACTTCAATGAGCAGCTCGACGCAGTGTTCGAAGATGTCAAGGCCACTGAGGGGAAGCCGAGCGAACAGACCGGCATCACCCACTCCCAGGAGCTCACCAAGGGTCTGGATACCTCCATCACTCAGGAGTCCCTGGAGGCTCTGTCCGAAACTTACGCAGATCTGCCTGAGGAGTTCACACCGAACAAGCGTGTTGGCTCCGTGCTGAAGAAGCGCGGCAGCGCTGCCACCGAGGGCGACATCGACTGGGCTTGGGGCGAGCTGCTGGCCTTCGGTTCCCTTGCCGCTGATGAGGGCAAGCTGGTTCGCCTGGCTGGTGAGGATTCCCAGCGTGGTACCTTCACCCAGCGCCACGCGGTGCTGTTTGACCCAGAGACTGGCGAGGGCTTCAACCCGCTGCACCAGCACGCAGTGGAATCCGGCAACGGCGGTAAGTTCCTCGTGTACAACTCGTCGTTGACTGAATTCGCTGGTATGGGCTTTGAGTACGGCTACACCGTGGGCAACGAGGATGCGGTTGTTGCTTGGGAGGCACAGTTCGGTGACTTCGCCAACGGCGGCCAAACAATTATCGACGAGTACATCTCCTCCGGTGAGACCAAGTGGGGCCAGCTGTCCAGCCTGATCCTGCTGCTGCCTCACGGTTACGAGGGCCAGGGGCCAGACCACTCCTCTGCTCGCATCGAGCGCTTCCTACAGCTGTGCGCTGAAGGTTCGATGACCGTGGCTCAGCCCACCACCCCGGCTAACCACTTCCACCTGCTGCGCCGCCAGGCTCTCGGCCAGATGAAGCGACCACTGGTTGTGTTCACCCCGAAGTCCATGCTGCGTAACAAGGCTGCGGTCTCCCAACCGGCTGACTTCACGGAGCAGAAGTCCTTCCGCTCCGTGATCAATGACCCGAACCTGGTTGATGTCAACAACAAGAAGGTCGGAGACACCGACAAGGTCACCACTGTGCTGCTGTGCTCCGGCAAGATCTACTACGAGTTGGAGAAGCGTCGCCAGAAGGATGAGCGTGACGATGTCGCCATTGTTCGTATCGAGATGCTGCACCCAATCCCATTCAACCGTTTGGGAGAAGCATTCGAGCATTACCCGAACATGAAGGAGCTGCGCTTCGTCCAGGACGAGCCTGCTAACCAGGGCCCATGGCCGTTCTACCAGGAGCACCTCAAGACATTCCTGCCTGACCTGCCAGAGCTCAAGCGCGTGTCGCGCCGCGCGCAGTCCACCACCGCAACTGGTGTGACCAAGGTGCACCAGCAGGAAGAAAAACAGCTGATCGACGAGGCTTTCGCCAAGGAGACCAAGTAATCACTGCGGAGTAGGTCGCGCCTGACAATCACTGCCAGGCGCGGCCTTTCTCGTTGTCATGGTCGCTATTCCGGTCTTTCAGTTTGTAGGCCGAGTTGGATGAGCTGAGCCAATCTGACACCACTGCCGAAACTGAGCCTTGTCGACGCGCACGCGTGACGAGTTTGTCGAGCTCATCCGTGGACAAGGAACGCGTGACACTGTTAATCGCGTCTAATTCACCCCGGGTAAACAACCCTTTGTGGAACACAGGGACAATATTTTGCGGCAGGCTGTCAAACTCATTACCCTCGCAACCTTCAGCCGGAGACGGGTCCGTTGTTGCAACGTTGCCCGGCAGCGAACCAACAAATTCATCGTAGGTGCGTTGTGAAAGCTCGCCATCATTGGCTGTCAGACCAGTGCTGGAGTCAGTTTCAAGGCCAAATTCGTCGACGATCTCCCCTGCTGCAGTAGTGTTCATTGTCCCTAGCAGTTCGCCGGTGCAGCCCACAATGAAGTTGACTTCGCTGCGCTGCAGTCGCGCCATGCGGTCTTGCGCCTTCGGGTCTATCTCAACAGACACGTTGGAGTTGCGGTCCTGGTCTTGCAAAGTTTGGTGATAAAGCTCACCGAGAACCATTTGCTCGCTCGATGAGGCGTTGACAGAAATTGAGATTGGGGCGTCGTAGCTCAGCTGCACATCCGTCGAGGGTGCGTTGGAGCTACAGGCTGAAAACACTAACCCCGCGGCTACAACGGATGCGGTGGCTGTTGTTACACGTCGCCATGTGTGCCGTTCTTGTGTGCGTTGCTGCATGGTGGGCACTGATGCATCCTTTCGTCCGCGGGGAAAACTTCGGTCTAGAATAGACCAGAGTGTTGATCCTACCGGGTCTCGTCGGTGCGTGGCTCATCTACACCTGGTGCAGGCTGGTTTGCCTGCGGAGCTGCGCCCTGCATTCCGGCGATGAGGTCGCGTGCCTCTGCTGCACGCTGCGATGCGCACAGGACGTCATAACGGCCTGCAATGATCTGGGTGTGTGAGGAGAAGTCGCGCGCCCCACCAGTTGCGCCGTAGCTGATGGCTGCGAAGATCAGGCCGAAGATGGCACCCATAATGATGCCGGTGAGCAAAGGGGTCCAGAAACCAACGCTGAGGATGATCCAGAACAGGGCAAAGAACAGGCCCCAGAACGCGCCGGCAAGCGCACCTCCACCAAGCACACGCCCCCAGGTCAGGCGGCCGGTGATCTTTTCTACCTCCATGAGGTCCACACCGACGATAGCTAGGTCTTCAACGGGGAACTCACGGTCCGAAAGGTGGTCCACAGCAGCTTGAGCCTCAGCGTAGGTGTTGAAGCTCCCGACGGGCCAGCCTGCTGGTCGCTGACGAAGTTGACGAGCGTTTTGATTCATAGTCATTTTTAGAAAAATCCTCCAAAATATTTGAAAATTCTTAGGTACTTCCATTAAGACAACGGCTCAGCTGCAGAATTTGTTCCCCGCCCGTCTACACTATTTTTCATGAGTTCCATTACTCGTCTCTACGCTGGCCGGCTATCCGGTTTACAAGTCCGTGGCCCTGACTTCGAAGTGATTGGCCGTGTGCGAGATGTCGTCGTTACGCTCCGGCCTTACCCCCAGCCGTCGCGCGTGCTCGGCCTCGTAGTCGAGTTGGTGAACAAACGGCGGATTTTCCTCCCGATGCTGCGTGTGGCCTCCATCGACCCTGCAGATATCACGCTGGCGACAGGGTCGGTGTCGATGCGCACGTTCCGGGTGCGCGCAGGTGAGCAGACGATCCTCGGCGATGTCATCGGTACCCGCATCTACACCAATGACCCTGATTTCAAAGAGCTCCACGGCAAAGCCTGTGAGGTAGCAGATCTGGAAATCGAACGGACACGCACCCGCGATTGGATTGTCTCTAAAGCAGCGGTCTTCACCGATCGGCCGAAGTTTGGGCGTTCTCCACAGCTCCACACTGTGCCGTGGGCCTCGGTGGAGGGGTTAGTCCCCAGCAGCACGGTGTCTGAGCAGCAGGTGGCCGAGCACATCGCCATGTTTGATGATATGCGCCCCGCGGACGTGGCAAATTATTTGTCGGATCTGCCTGAAACAACTCGGCATTCGCTAGCGCGCGAGCTTGACGACGAGCGCCTGGCGGACGTAGTCCAGGAGCTTCCCGAAGACGACCAAAAATCACTGCTCGAAGAAATGGACATTGAACGCGCTGCGGACGTTCTGGAAGAGATGGACCCAGACGACGCTGCCGATATTCTCCAAGAACTCGACGATTCCAAGGCCGAGGTTCTCCTTGAGCTGATGGATCCGGAAGAGTCTGCACCCGTGCGCCGCTTGATGAGTTTCTCCCCGGAAACAGTAGGAGCGCTCATGACTCCGGAGCCGCTCGTCCTAACCCCACAAACCACGGTGGCCGAAGCACTGGCCTTGGCGCGTGACCCTGACCTGACCACCGCCTTATCATCGTTAGTGTTCGTCGTGCGCCCTCCCACTGCCACCCCGACGGGACGTTACTTGGGCTGTGTGCATCTTCAGAAATTGCTACGCGAACCGCCCTCCACGTTGATCGGTGGCATCCTTGACCCCGACCTTCCGCAGCTGTACGCGGATGATTCTGAGGAGACCGCCGCCCGCTACTTTGCTACCTATAACCTGGTGTGCGGGCCGGTGCTTGACGACGACGGCCACCTTCTTGGTGCCGTCAGCGTTGATGACCTGTTAGACCATTTGCTGCCTGAAAACTGGCGCGAAGACGACCTGCGACCACAGCGAGGTGCAACACGTGGCTGAGTACAACCGTTCTGATCTGGAAACGCCGGTGGGCGCTAAGCGTCGCCGCCTGATTCGCCTCGACGACGAAACCATCGGTGCCGCAGCGGAAAAAGTGGCTCGCTTCTTCGGCACAGGCCGCTATTTGATGTGGCAGACCGTGGTGGTGGTGCTGTGGATTGCGTTGAATATCGGCGGGTTCTGGTGGCAGTGGGACCCTTATCCCTTTATCTTGCTTAATCTGGCATTTTCTACGCAGGCGGCGTACTCCGCGCCACTGATTCTGCTGGCGCAGAACCGCCAGGAAGACCGCGACAAGGTGACTCTTGCTGCTGACCGTCGCCGGGATGAGCAAACGAAGGCTGATACCGAGTTCCTTGCCCGCGAGCTAGCCAGCGTGCGCCTGGCGATGGGCGACATGGTCTCCCGCGACTACCTGCGCCACGAACTTGATGATGTGAAAGGGCTCCTCGAGCGGATCGAGGCCAAGTTGGACGATGCCGCCGCGAAAGACAATGAAAGCTACCACGATCTAGCCGAACCTATTCAGGGCGATCTGAATGCGAAACCCACGGACCGCTAAATCTTCAGGTGTTTGTGTCTCCAGCTCTGCCCTATACTGAAGGACAACAATGACTGCTTTGACTGAATCCGCTGTCCGCAGCGCGCTCTCCCGCGTAGAGGATCCCGAAATTGGCAAGCCGATCACCGAGCTGGACATGGTCAATTCCATCCAGATTGATGGCAACCATGTCTCCGTCGAGGTGTTGCTCACCATCGCCGGCTGCCCGATGCGCAACACGATCGAATCCAACACACGTGCAGTGTTAGAAGACCTCGAAGGTGTAGGTGAGGTCACCGTCACCATGGGTGCGATGACCGATGAACAGCGCAAGGCCTTGCGACAGCGGCTACGTGGCGATATTACTGAGCCTGTTATCCCGTTTGCACAGCCTGGGTCTACTACCCGTGTGTTTGCAGTAGCGTCTGGCAAAGGCGGCGTTGGCAAGTCCTCCATGACCGCGAACCTCGCTGTGTCCATGGCCAATCAGGGCTTGAAGGTTGGCATCGTGGATGCTGATATTTACGGCCACTCCATTCCCGGACTCATGGGCTCGGTTGGGCAGAACCCCACCATGGTCGAGGATATGATCATGCCCCCGATCGCCCACGACGTGAAGCACATTTCTATCGGACAGTTTGTCGAGGGCAACTCCCCTGTGGTGTGGCGTGGCCCGATGCTGCACCGCGCACTCCAACAGTTCCTCGCTGACGTTTTCTGGGGTGACCTCGATGTGCTGTTCATGGACCTGCCACCAGGAACCGGTGACGTAGCTATTTCCGTGGCTCAGCTAGTTCCCAACGCGGAACTGCTGATTGTCACCACCCCGCAAGCGGCGGCGGCAGAGGTAGCTGAGCGTGCCGGCTCCATCTCGCAGCAGACCCGCCAGCGTGTCACCGGCGTGATCGAAAATATGTCAGCAATGGTGATGCCGGACGGCAGCCTCGTGGACGTGTTTGGCCAAGGCGGTGGCCAGAAAGTTGCGGATCGCCTCACTGCCCTGACCGGTGGAGAAGTACCACTGCTCGGCTCCATTCCGTTGGATCCGCAGCTGCGCGTACAAGGCGACGAGGGCACCCCCGTGGTGTTGTCCCACCCCACCAGTGAGGCTGCGAAAGCGATCAACCACATCGTCGAGAAGCTCATCGTGCGCAAAGATTCACTGGCGGGTAAATCTCTGAACCTGGGTGTGGCAGGTCGCTAGCGCGTTTCGACGGCCGGGCCGGCAACCTCAACGGCGCAACTTTTAGGTGATATCTAGGTAATATCTTCCCAGGAGAATCCGCCACCAGTGGAATAATCGCCTTTATCGTCTTTCTTGCCATCGCTAGCAGTGGTGGAGTCGCCCGTGCGGTGGTTGTCGCGTGCTGCACGGCGCAGCTTATTCTGGCTCGCAGTTCCCGAACCAGTGTGATCCTCCGGATCGTCTTCCATCATTTTTTTCGGATCGAACTGGTCTAAGTAGTCCTCGTTTTCATCGAACAACACTTTCGCCACGGCCCGCTTCGGACCCATCGCGGCGTACTGGGAGACAGTGTTCAAAGGCTTGCGTAACTCTTCAAAGTCCTCGCCGAAATCGTCGTTAAGCTCGGCCTTAGCGTTATTAATGGCTTTGCGGGCGGCGTAGATCGCAGCCTTGATATCTTCGATTACTCCTGGCAGCTTTTCCGGACCAATGATAACGAAGCCAATAATGATGATGAAGAAAATCTCCATCCAGCCGATACTGTCAAACACACGTCCACCTTAATACGATCCGGGCGCACTGTCTCATTTAGTGACTCGCTCCGATCGTAGCCCATTAGCCTCGACGAAACAGCGAACGCATTCCGTTCTCAAGCCCCTCACGTGCCTGATCAACAGGTGAGTGCAACGGCTGATTGCGTGCCTGCTGGGCCTCCGGGTCCAAAGCAATCTGCGCCAGCCGCTCCACCAAGCCACGGGGTGCGCGCACACCCTCCTCCACATTGGATCCGCGCACGATTTCCGCGGCGGAACGCTGCGTATGCACTTCCTCGCGGCATTGCGGGCAATGCACTATATGGACGCGGACGCGGTGCTGGGCAGCCTCGGACATTTCGCCGTCCACAAATGCGGTTACCGCTTCAGGGCTGAGATGGTCAATTGAGCTGATCTCTAAACGCAGGCGTCGCCGCAAAGAACGGCGCATCGGAACGGGTTTCTTAGCCGTCACGTCGACCTCCTCCTGCCTGCTTCTTTCCAGCTACTTCCATCTACATCTAGCTACTTTGGATACGCCTTCTTAGCGCGTGCGCAGCAAAATCTGTACTTCTTCGTCCTCTACTGCCTGGGCCTCCAGGAACTTACGTAACTGGGTACGTCCACGGTGGATGCGCGAGCGGACCGTACCCATCTTCACTCCGAGCGTCTCAGCAATTTCTTCGTAGCTCATGCCCACAACATCACAGAGGACCACTGCCACGCGGAAGTCAGGGCCCATCTGGTCCAAAGCTTCTTGCAACGCCGGGTCCAAATTAGACACAGTGTAGGCCTGTTCGGGAGTCATATCTGTTCCAGGCACACGCTCGTAATCCTCAGGAAGCGCTTCCATCCGAATTTTGTTGCGATGACGCACCATGTCAAGAAACAGATTGGTGGTAATGCGATGCAGCCACCCTTCAAATGTGCCGGGCTGGTAGTTCTTCAGACTCCGGAAGACACGCATGAAAGTTTCTTGGGTGAGATCTTCCGCATCGTGCTGATTACCCGACAAGCGGAACGCGAGGCGGTACACACTATCGGCGTGCTGGGAGACGAGCTCGGCCCACGATGGCATCTCGCCTAGCCCCGCATCAAACGCGGCGGTGCCCTCCAATACTTCTCCCGCATCAGCTTCCGCCGCAACGTCATCGTGGAATACCGAAGTTTCGGTTACGGCAGTGTCATCATCGCGCATGGTTACCATTTTGACTGATTTCATTGCCAAACACCAATGTTTGTTCTTATATATTCCTGTGAACCCGCTATTTGGGGGCTTTTCACCGTGGCTCCCCCACCAGGGACCTAAACACCCTAGACTTAAAGCTTGTGAGTAATACTGCATTTAGTGCCATCCAAAGCTATATCGAGTCGCGGACTGACTTGCCCGAATCGCTAACAGTCGCGCGTGACGATGCCGCCGAGTACAGCTTAAGCATTCCTGACGACTCCACCGGACGGCTGCTCACTACGTTAACTGCAGCCTCAGCACATCCTGATTCCGCTGGAGCGGTGGCCATCACCCCAGCAGCCGCAGTAGTGGGCCTGTACATTCTGGCAGGGCTGGAAGGAAAAACCACTGTTACCTGCATCGACCCTGAGGCGGATTATCAAAATCGCGCTAAAGCAACTTTCCGCGAGGCCGGGTACCCTTCGTCGCGGGCCCGATTTCTGCCGTCTCGGCCGTCTGATGTGATCTCGCGGCTTGCCGCAGGCTCGTACCAGTTGGTCTATGTAGATGCCCCTAGCGTGGAGTTACCAACCTTGGTGCCGGAAGCGTACACACTGCTTACACCTGGCGGGACACTGGTGATTCCGGATGCGTTGCTCGATGGCACGCTTGCCGACGAAACCCGCCGCGACCGCGATACCGAAGCTGCCCGTGAAGTCGATCAGTTAGTGGAAGCTTTTGACCAGGCTATTGTCACTCGCCTGCCTCTGGGGGCCGGTTTAACTTTGGTGACGCGCAAGGCTTAAGTGCGCAAAAACATCCAGCTACGCAGCGTGACGGCCCGCTTTCCTTTTCTTGGAGAAGGAAAGCGGGCCGTTGTCGTCGTCAAGCGCGGTGTTTGTTAAACAACTTCGTTCTTGCCCACTACCACAACGCCTCCCGGCGAAATCTTGAAGCGCGCCTCATCGCGTGCATTGTCGACGCCGATGATCTCACCGTCAGAAACATACACGTTCTTGTCAAGGATTGCGTGGCGAACAACCGCACCTCGTCCAACTCGGACACCTGGTAGCAGCACCGATCCTTCAACGGTTGCGCCTTCTTCCACGTGAACATCAGTGGAGACAACAGAGTTACGCACCGTCGCACCAGAAATGATCGATCCTGGGGCAACCATCGACGACTGGGCAATGCCGCCTTGGACGAACTTCGCCGGTGGCAGGTTGCCGTCTTCGGTGGAGTGAATTGGCCAGGACTTGTTGTAGAGGTTGAACACTGGGTGGACCGAAATCAGGTCCATATGTGCCTCGTAGAACGAGTCGATGGTACCAACGTCACGCCAATACCCCTTGTCACGCTCGGTTGCGCCTGGGACTTCGTTCTTGGAAAAGTCATAGACGTTGGCTTCACCTTTACTGACGAAATATGGGATGATGTCGCCGCCCATATCGTGTTCAGACTCGTCATTCTGCTCGTCTTCCAGCAGAGCCTGCACAAGAGCTTCGGTGGAGAAGATGTAATTACCCATCGATGCAAATGCGGCGTTTGGATCATCCGGGGTTCCCGGTGGGTCCGCTGGCTTCTCCAGGAACTCAGTGATGGTGCCATCGTCATCAGCCTGGATAACACCAAAAGCGGTCGCCTCCTCACGAGGAACGCGGATCCCAGCCACCGTTGCTTGCTTGCCGGAAGCAATGTGGTCGTCGAGCATTTGGCCCGGGTCCATGCGGTAGACGTGGTCTGCACCGAAGACGATGACGTAGTCAGGCTTCTCGTCGTAGATCAGGTTGAGGGACTGCACGATCGCATCGGCCGAGCCGTTGTACCAGCGCTTACCGCGCCGCTGCTGGGCAGGCACGGAGGCAATGTACTGCGGAGTTGGGCCCGAGACGTTCCACGCGGTTGCGATATGGCGGTCCAACGAGTGGGACTTGTACTGGGTAAGCACCGCGATCTTGAGAAAGCCGGCGTTCACGAGGTTGGACAACACGAAGTCGATGAGACGGTAGTTGCCACCAAACGGAACGGCGGGCTTTGCTCGGTCAGCGGTTAGGGGGTAAAGGCGCTTGCCTTCACCACCGGCTAGGACAATGGCTAGAACATTTGACTTGGACTTCACACTATCAATCCTATTGATTTCCGCGACTCTTTGCAGGGCGAATGTGCGTCGCATACCAAACCATCCCACTTTTGTGGGATGTTTCACCCTTCGCGCCTATTGTAACCTGCATCTATCCTGGCGCGCTACTGATCGATTGGAAAAAACATCTCCGAATTTACCTAATCCCTATCGGGCGTCCTGTGACTCAAGAATGCTAAGCGCCTGCACTAATCACTTTTCACGACTACTCTCGAGGTCATGAGAGTCGGAATAATGACCAGAGAATATCCACCCGAGGTTTACGGCGGTGCCGGCGTCCATGTCACCGAACTGACCCGCTTCATGCGTGACATCGTTACTGTCGATGTCCACTGCATGGGTGAGCCACGCGACGCAGAAGGCGTATACGTCCACGGCGTTGACCCGGAACTGTCTGATGCCAACGGTGCGATCAAAACCCTATCTACTGGCCTGCGTATGGCGCACGCCGCGGACAACCTTGATGTTGTGCACTCCCACACGTGGTACGCCGGCCTTGGCGGCCACTTGGCTGGCAAATTGCATGGCATCCCCCATGTCGCTACGGCACACTCGCTCGAACCTGATCGCCCGTGGAAGCGTGAGCAGTTGGGCGGCGGCTACGACGTGTCATTGTGGTCTGAAAAGAATGCCATGGAGTACGCCGATGCTGTGATCGCTGTGTCCTCCGGCATGAAGGACGCGATCTTGCGAGCTTATCCGCGTATCGACGCAGACCGCGTTCACGTGGTGCTCAACGGGATCGACACCGAGACCTGGTTCCCTACCGCAGGCGATATCGCTGATGAGCTCGGCGTGGATAAGTCGAAGCCCATCGCAGCCTTTGTGGGTCGCATCACCCGCCAGAAGGGTGTGGAGCACCTCATCAAGGCTGCCAAGCACTTCGATGAGGACGTGCAGCTGGTGCTGTGTGCTGGAGCCCCGGATACTCCAGAGATCGCTGAGCGCACTCAGGCACTCGTCGAAGAGTTACAGAACACCCGTGACGGTGTCATTTGGGTCCAAGACATGCTGCCTGGAGATAAGATTCGCGAGGTGTACTCCATGGCTGACGTCTTTGTCTGCCCGTCGATTTATGAGCCCTTAGGTATCGTCAACTTGGAGGCTATGGCGTGTAGCACTGCGGTTGTCGCTTCTGATGTCGGTGGCATCCCCGAGGTGGTCGTCGACGGAGAAACCGGTACGCTGGTCCACTACGACGAGAACGATACCGAAACTTTCGAGCGCGACATCGCGGAGGCAGTTAACGCTATGGTGGCTGATCGTGAGAAGGCTGAAGCTTTCGGTAAGGCCGGCCTTGTCCGCGCTAAGGACAAGTTCTCGTGGGCGACAATCGCCCAGCAAACAGTAGACATCTACAAGTCCCTGATCTAGCCGCGCTCTAGCCAGGCGGAAAGGTATCTTTTGACTTCTTTACGTCCAGAACTGCACGTCACAGCGGAGGCTGGCATTCTCGAAGCCGCAGCTGGAATGTTGCGCGATGGTGATGACTGGCACATTTTCTACCAGTATCGGCCCAATCCTGATGAGGGCGCACGCTGGGGCCACCAAGTGTCCCAGGACAGCCCATTCGAGTGGGTTGAGTGCCCTGATGTCATCGCCCCTCGCGGTGGTGAGCTGAATACACTCGCAGGATCTGTTGTCCCCCACAACGGTGGTGCCGATTTATTCTTCACCTCGGTCACCGCCGCGGGCACCTCCATCCAGATTGCACATGCTGAAGAGGTTGGTTCGTTTACCGAAGTCACTGACGATCCTTTGGCGCTTGACCCGACGGTGCACCGCGCCGGCGTGGTTATTTCAGACACGAAGGACTACTCCCGGTTCCGCTCTCCGTGTGTGATTCCGGATTGGGAGTCGAACGATGATCGGGATCAGGGACACCAGGGCTGGCTGATGGTCACAAGTACTGGTGAACCGGAAGCACCTCGTCCGGTGGTCCTTGAGTCTCCTGACGGCAAAGATTGGAACCTTGTCGGAAAAGTTGATTTCCAGGGGGAATCCGGGCTCGACAACGATGCCATCATCGTGGCCCCGCGTATCATTCGACTGCGCGATGAGGTGGACGGGAAAATCTACGATGTTCTCTTGGCCACCCAGGAGTGCGATGGGCTGGACCGTTCGGGCTACCTCGTCGGACGCCTTGAGCGTAACGTCTTTACAGTGATTACCCCGTTCACACGAATTGACTCGGGCCACGATTTTACCCGTCCTCGTAACACCAACCTCACCCCGGGAACGGTAGCCGAGGAGAGCCGGTACGACTACGCCTACATCTTCGGCCTCTTCAACGGCGTGGGGCGTGGCGACGATGCCACCCAGCAGCGCACCTGGCAGGAAGAGGGCTGGGCTAACGCCTTGTCGCTTCCACGTGAGGTGAGCTTGCAAGGTGGCAAACTGTTCCAGACACCGGTGACTGGTTTGCCGGACGCTGTCGCCTCGTCGCGGCGGGCCCGCTTTTGGTCTGGGCTGTGCGATATACCAGTCGGTTCGTCAATCACTGTCGAGCTGATTGATTCCAGTGGCAAGACCGTGGCTACCATAACCCACTCCGGCGATGAGTTAACACTCGACCGCGGTTTCGATGAGCCTGCAGTCGCTGCGTTGCACGACGAAGACGAGGACAGCGTGTCTGTGCTCGTCGACGGCAACACCCTAGAGGTGTACGCAGGTGGCGGCGCTGTGGTGATGGCGAGCCGCGTCCGCGCCGAGTCGAAAGTGGTGGAGCTACGCGTTACCAAGGACGGCGATGCTGTGATCCACAGTGAGTGGAGCCGTCGCCCAGCCCCGTAACGTAAGTTAGTGGCCCGCTTTCTTCAGCCTGGTCACGTGCGCCCTGGCGGTAACAGTCATTGTTGCTGGCAGGGCGCTTAACCGTTGCTCCAGCTCAGCAGGCTCAATATGGCGGGCGGATGGGCTCATTCCCACCTGGGCTGCGATGGATGCCCGGTCTAGGTTCATCGGGAACTCCACTAACTCCGGATTTGCTACAACGTCGAGATGCCCGCGAGCTTGCTCAATCATGCGCTCGACTTTTCCGTCTTCGACAGACAGTATCCCCAGTGGCTGGCGCAGTTCGTCCAGGTGCCCACGGTCAGCGGTGAGCACGATCACTTCACCACCATCGGTGAGAACCCGCGCGAATTCTGCAGGGTTGCGTGGTGCAAACACCACCGTGATCGCGTCGATGCTGCCCGTACGCACAGGCAGCCCATCCCACACGTCAGCCACTACCGCCCCTACCCGCGGGTGGGATTTGGCAAGAAGTTTTGCCGCCGGGACCGAGATGTCCAGACCGATTCCTACTGCCCCCTCCACAGCGTCCAAGGTGTGTGCCAGGTAGTAACCGGTTCCTGCCCCTACCTCGAGTAGTGCTGGGCTGCGGTCGTCGTCGCCAAGCGCGGCGTCCAACACGTCGTGAACGGTGTCAGAAACTTTTTCGACGAAGGGTGCGAAGTGTCCCTGAGACAGGAATGTTTCGCGGGAAGCAACCATTGCGGCATCGTCGCCTTGATGTTTGAGGCCAGCACCTGGAGCCAGCGTGACATAGCCTTGACGTGCCACGTCATAGGAGTGTCCGGATTCGGAGACTAGGCGCGAAAAATCGTCCGCCCCAGTTAAACGGGTGCCATCGGAGGGATCTGCCAACAGGTGTGCAATATCAGAAAGCATGCCTGTGAGCCTACCCGCCCGAAGGACTACGGACGATATTCTTGAGTTTTTATGTGTTAGCTTGGGTTTTAGCCTGCAGCCTCGGTGAGAAGCGCGCCGAGTTCGGCTGCCTCTTCCTTGCTCATCTCCACTACCAGACGACCACCGCCGTCAGAGGGAATGCGCATCACAATTTTACGGGACTCTTCGACCGCTTCCATAGGACCATTACCGGTTCTTGGCTTCATTGCTGCCATAGGGACAGTCTCCTTCACTGCAAACGATTGACCCTACCCATTTTAGCCCTTTTTGTCGATTGTGGGTGTAAATCTTTCATCAGTGCTGGTTACCCGCTGATCCATCAGCATTTCGATGAGCGCGTCAACCTGGTCTTGCCGATAACCGCGAGGCACTACTTCCAGTTCAACGTCGTCGATCCGCCCGTCACGCACAGCCTGACGGTTGTTGGCGATCACACTCTGCGACTCTTCCATCGGCGGCAGGAGCTCCCCGCGCCCAAAAATCCGGCCAAACGTCCACGTGCCCACAACGATCAACGCGAGCACAACGATAATGAGCAGGATCCACGACAGCATGGTGCCTATCCTAGCGTGTTCCTAGCGTGTTCCACGCACTGCGCTGGCGCGGAGGTTCGACACTGTTAGGCAAGACCCCGGCACGGCCTAAAATTGTTCGTGTGACAAGGTCTGCCATGAGGGCAAGCTCACCTAGTGGTCGGTTGCGGTGCTGGCGCGACCCGATGGATGCCTGTGCTACTGCCTTGGAACCCCAGTGCTGCGCACAGTCGATCAGCAACCCGGCCTCCACCCCGTAACCTTCTACAAACGGTAACGCTAACGCAGAGCTGCGGCGAATCGCGTACTCTCCACCCAAAGGCTGGTTGATGTGTTTGATGTGCGGGAAGTACGTTCTCAGCAATGGTTTAGCGGTCAGTTCCGTTACGCGTCCTCCCCCAGTGGGTTGCCCGTGAAATGTGCGCGAATAGTCCGCTTTCACAAGGTGCACGCTGTCGTCGGCAAGCGGTGCTGACAGTTTCTGCACGATCGCCTCCGGTACGGCAGTCAGGTCCGCGTCGATAAATACCACTATCTCGCCGCGTGCGGCCACCACCCCACGCCAGAGGGCTTCCCCTTTCCCTGGCCGTGGTTCGATGTGGGGCGCGATTTCCCGCCAGCTGAGCACGCGGGCGCCCGCAGTCTGCGCGCGTGCGGCGGTGGAATCGGTGGAGTCGGAATCGATCACCAGAATTTCGCCAGGGCTTTCCGACGCCACGGCTTCTACCACTCCGCCGACAGTATCTTCTTCGTTAAGCGCGGGGATCACTACGCTTACGTGTTCCAAGTTGACATGATTTAGGCTTGCGGGCGGCTCAGCTGAAGCATCTTCTGTCATGCCAAACCCCTCGTGGTGTTGAGTGGTGCGATAGTGCCCTGGATAGCGGCCGTCATTCTGATCACATCGAGGGTCTCTTCAACCTCGTGAACCCGAAAGGCGGCGACTCCGCGCGCGGCGGACCATGCGGTAGCGGCAAGCGTCCCGGCGACGCGCTGCCCGACGCCGCGGTCTACAGTTTCACCCACGAAGTCTTTATTCGACAGCGCCATGAGTACCGGCCACCCAGTAGCGACAATCTCGTCGATGCGGCGCAACAACTCCAACCCGTGGAAGGTGTTCTTCCCAAAATCATGGGTAGGGTCGATGAAGATCGCCCGTTCAGGAACTCCTACATCCACCGCCCGCTGTGCTAAAGCCGTTGTTTCCGCAATCACGTCGGCTACTACGTCGTCGTAACGCACCCGGTGTGGACGCGTCCGGGGTGTCACACCACCAGTATGGGAGCACACGTATCCCACCCGGTGGGCCCCGGCGACTTCGACAAGCTCTGGATCCCAGCCTGCCCAAGTATCGTTGATCAAACTCGCCCCCGCCGCGATTGCGAGTTCGGCCACCTCCGCGCGCCACGTGTCAACCGAAATGGACAACTCGGGGTAGCGGGCGCGCACCTGTGCGATCAGTGGTACCACCCGGTCAGCCTCTTCAGCGGGGGTCACCGTGTCGCCTGGGCCAGCTTTCACCCCGCCCACGTCGACGATGGTGGCCCCCTGCGCGACAACCTCATCACAACGCGCCAAGGCCTGGTCTAGCCCCCACGTCTTCCCCTTGTCATAGAAAGAATCAGGAGTGCGATTAATAATGGCCATGACCTCAGCCATCCCTGTGACCATCCCTGTGTTTTTACTCACTGCGCTGGTTGCTGCGCTTTTCAGCATTCTTCGTGAGGCGTCCGTCCGTCATCACCTTGTGCTTATCGACGATGTACTGCACCGCCTCTTCGATGGAATCGGTAACGAGGAACAGGTCCGTGTCCCCCTCGGAGATCAGACCCCGGGCCGCCAATTGGTCTTTCATCCAGGCAACCAGACCCGACCAAAACTCAGTGCCCATCAGCACGATCGGGTAGTTGGTCACCTTGCCGGTCTGCACCATGCACAGCACCTCGAACAGCTCATCCATCGTGCCAAAACCACCTGGCAGCGTGATAAAAGCCTGGGAGTACTTCAAGAACATGGTCTTGCGCACGAAGAAGTAGCGGAAGTTCAGGCCAACATCAACCCAATCATTCAGTCGCTGCTCGTGTGGCAGCTCAATGCCCAGGCCGACGGAAAGGCCACCGGCCTCATGGGCCCCACGGTTCGGGCCCTCCATGAGACCTGGCCCACCACCGGTGATCACCGCATAGCCGGCCTCAACCAGTGCCTTGCCTACTTCGCGTGACTTCTCATACTCGGGGGTGCCTTCGTTCAGACGCGCCGAACCGAACACGGTGACAGCCTTCGGCATATCGGTCAGGGCATCAAAGCCTGCAACAAACTCTGACTGGATGCGCATAATGCGCCACGGATCGGCGTGCTTCCATTCGTGGTCGCTGCCTAGCTCCAGCAGTCGCTGGTCAAAGGTCGACCCCTCTGAATCGTCGTGGCGCATCAACAGCGGCCCACGTAGCAAACGCTTTTTGTCTGGAGACGGGTTGATCTCTGGTGCCACAGTGGATGCTCTTTTCTGTCTAGGGATGGTGTCTAGGGATGGTACTGAATGTCTTACTGACTTGGCGGATCTGGTCTACCGGGGTTTCCAGGCCCACAATTAACAGCCGGAATACCCAGACTAGAGAACCAAGCCACATCCGTCCATCCGAATTTGGCACGTGCCCAACGGCACGACATGCTGAATAAGGGCATAACCAGTACTGTTATGTATATGACTGTAGGAGCGTACGCAATCGGAATAGCCAATATCGCGATGGACGGCACCGTCTTGGATACTTGGTATCCAGAGCCCGAACTCATCGAAGGTGAAGCTGCCGAGGGTCTTGAATCCGGCACCCACCGCCTCGGTGCCAACCACTTGCCCGCCCGTCTTTTGCAACTGGTGCGCCTTGACCAGGATCGTATGGTTGAGCAGGTGGCGGTGCGGACCACAATCGCCGACTTGAACCAGCCTGCGATCGACGCCCATGACGTGTACCTGCGTTTGCATTTGTTGTCGCACCGTATCGTCCGCCCACTTGAGATGAACATGACTGACTTGCTGACCAACTTGGTGCCGGTCGTCTGGACTAACAAGGGCCCGTGCCTGCCGGATAATTTTGAATTTGTCCGTGCCGCTTTGCGGGCTCGTGGCTTGATCCACGTCTACGGCATCGAGCGCCTGCCCCGCATGGTGGACTACGTGGTGCCTTCAGGCGTATCCATCGCCGAGGCGGAGCGTGTGCGCCTGGGCGCTTACCTCGCCCCAGGCACGGCCGTGCTGCGCGAAGGGTATGTGTCGTTCAACGCGGGGTCGTTGGGCGCTTCTCGGATAGAGGGCCGATTGTCATCGTCGGTCGTTATCGATGAGGACACTGATGTTGGGCTTTCTTCGACGATTATGGCGCTGCGCAACAAGAGTAATAATCGCACTCCTTTGAAGATTGGGAAGAACTCGGTGATGCTGCCGTCGGCTGGACTGATTGGCGTGGAGATGGGTGACAATTGCGAGCTTGGTACCAACGTGATGCTGGAACGAGACACCGTCATTCACGATTTTCACTCTGGTGAAGACATAACCGCCCTCGATCTGTCGGGGCGTTCCAACTGGTCGGTGCGCACTGAGCCTGGCTTTGACACGCCGGTTGTGCGCTGGCGGTAGAGCAGCGCTTGACGACGATTACCTCCGCGGCTGTGTGGAGTGGTAGATACTGTGGCTGAGAAAGCTTTAGAAACCAAACCCCTCGTGAAAGAGGCTCGACATATGGCAGAACAATCTAATACTCGTCTCGGTTCCGGCCTGAAGACCAGGCATTTGACGATGATGGGACTCGGTTCCGCAATCGGCGCTGGCTTGTTTTTGGGCACCGGTGTGGGCATTCGTGCAGCGGGTCCTGCTGTCTTGGTGGCTTACATTATCGCCGGCATGATTGTGGTGGCGATCATGCAGATGCTGGGTGAGATGGCTGCAGCACACCCCTCGTCCGGTTCCTTTTCGTCCTACTCGCGCCAGGCCTTCGGGCGCTGGGCTGGGTTCACTGTGGGCTGGTTGTATTGGTTCATGTTGGTGATGGTGCTCGGCGCGGAAATGACTGGTGCTTCCGCCATCATGGGCGCCTGGTTCGGTGTAGAGCCGTGGATTCCTGCGCTTGTCTGCGTCGTTTTCTTCGCCATCGTGAACTTCGCCCAGGTGAGGGGCTTCGGCGAGTTTGAGTTCTGGTTTTCCTTCATCAAGGTGGCCGTGATCATTGGGTTCATGGTGATCGGTATCGCTTTGTGGCTGGGGCTACTTCCTGGAACTAGCTTCGTGGGTACCGCGAATATTGTGGCGTCTGGCTTCGCCCCCAATAGGTTGCCCGGCATTGCCGCCGGTTTGTTGGCTGTGGCTTTTGCTTTCGGTGGTATTGAGCTGGTAACTATTGCGGCTGCGGAGTCTGAGGATCCAGCCCGTTCGATCGCCACGGCGGTCCGCAGCGTCATCCTCCGTATCTCAGTGTTTTACCTGGGCTCAGTGTTGATTATTATTTTGCTGCTGCCGTACGAACGCATCGATAATGCTGAGACCGCTGCGGAATCACCATTCACCCAGGTCCTCGAGATGGCGAATATTCCTGGCGTTGTGGGCTTTATGGAAGCTGTGATTGTTCTCGCATTGTTGAGTGCTTTCAACGCTCAGATTTACGGCACGTCCCGGATCGCGCACAATCTTGCACTCGAGGGTGATGCGCCTGCAATTTTGGGGCGCACGAACAAAGCCAATGTGCCAATTAACTCAGTGGTTTTGTCCATGGTTTTTGCGTTTCTATCGGTTGGTTTGCAGTGGTGGAACCCGGTAGGCCTGCTAGACTTCTTACTCAATGCTGTCGGCGGCTCACTGATGGTGGTGTGGTTCATGATCGCCTTGAGCTTTATCAAGCTGCACCCGCAGCTGGTCGCCAACGGTCAGATCACTACCGTACGAGTCAAAGGCTGGCCCTGGGTGCCATGGCTCACCGTTGCAGCACTGCTTGGTCTGACCGTGCTGATGTTGTTTGACGATGCGGCCCGCGCCCAAATCGTTGCGGTGGCGATTCTCACAGCAGGATTAGCAATACTTTCCGTGTTTGCTAAAAATAAGACTTACCGTCCGAAAGAAAACGTCTAACACTATGACTTCTGCATTCGCCCACGGCCTGGCTACCGTCACTTACGACGGGACCGTGCTCGACGTGTGGTATCCCGCCCCAAAGCTGGATGAACCTGTCACTAGCACCGGGACCGAACGCCTCGAGACCACACCTCAACAATTCGCTAGCCTGGCAGGACCAGACGAGGACCGGGGAGTGGCGCGCATCCCCATTGCAACCTCCATCCAGGATATTTCCCATCCTCCACTGGACACATACGACGCATACCTGCGCCTTCACTTGCTCTCCCACCGCCTGATCCGCCCGAATGAGGCCAACACCACCGGCATCTTCAACCTGCTGGCCAATGTTGTGTGGACTAACTACGGCCCCTGTGCAGTGACAGACTTTCAAATGGTACGGGGCCGGCTGGCAGGTAAAGGCCCTGTCACCGTGTTCTCGGTGGATAAGTTCCCGCGGATGGTTGACTACGTTGTGCCCTCCGGCGTGAGTATCGGTGACGCTGACCGGGTCCGCCTCGGCGCCCACCTAGCTGAAGGCACCACCGTCATGCATGAAGGTTTTGTGAACTTCAATGCTGGCACCGTGGGCCCCTGCATGGTAGAAGGCCGGATCTCCGCGGGTGTTACCGTCGACAGCGACACCGATATAGGTGGCGGTGCCTCCATCATGGGCACGTTATCCGGCAGAGGCGACGAGACCATCACTGTCGGCCAGCGTTGCCTCCTTGGTGCGAATGCTGGTATCGGTATTTCGCTAGGCGATGATTGCGTGGTCGAGGCAGGCCTCTACCTCACGGCAGGAACAAAAGTCACCGTCTACGGTAAGGTCGCCGAGCAGCTCGGTGTGGGCGATGGCACAAGAAAGAAGGCTTTGGAGCTTTCCGGCCAGCCGGCAATCTTGTACCGCCGCAACTCGGTGACAGGTGCAGTTGAGGCAACTCGCTCCCCGGGCGTCGAAGGGAACAACGAGTTTCACTCGCGCTAGTATTTCCAGTACTTATCGTGCACTTTTAGCAGCGCAGTCCGGGCCCCTGGTCTGGGCTGCGTTTTGTTCGCGGGGTCGCTGCCACGCGCCCTGCGGCCATGGGTGCCATCATCGGCCCCGTGGCCACCCCTCGGGTGGCGGGGCTACCTACCCCGATCCCGGCTGGCAGGGCCGCGTTGTGGGCCTGCGCGATCGAAACACCACTGCCTAAGATGCTCGGAGCTGCAGCCACGCCTGGTTGCGCTGCCCCGATACCTGCGGCGGCACTCACACCTGCCGCTGCCCCAGGTACCGCAGCGGCCTGTGTCGAGGCATCAGCAGCCGACACCGCCTTCTCCTGTGGATCCAGCATGTCCGCGAGTGGGCTCGAACCCTGACCACACAGGCACATGGTTTTTTCTACATCAGCGGGCCACTGCAACTGCGGCGCCCCCGCAGCGAAGCGCTGGGCAATCCAACTCAACGCGTCCGCTCCTCCACGCAGTTGACCACTGATCAAAGACAACAGTGGTGGCACCGCGTGGCGCAGCAGCACCCCGAGTTGGCCAGGCAAAGCATCCAGGAAGCTGCGCTCCACAAGAGCGCGCGCAGCTGCGTCCAACATACCCAACCCAGGGCCCAGCACACCTAGTACCGCACGTAGGATGTCGACGATTACCGCAATAAATTCCACGCATAGTTGCATGATCTGGGCTGCAAGCGCGATAGCCTGCGCAATGCTGGCCAGCATTTCGAGCGTCTTGCTCGCCTGTTCAGTACTCTGCCCTTCCATTGTGGTAGAAAGGTCACGCGACATCGTCGTAAAGCGAATACCCACGCTCTCGGCGATCCGTGCAAGTTCACCCCAGAGCCACACGCTGCGGTATACCTCGTCGAGGTTCGTTGTTTCCACGGCTGCGGTAAAAGTGGTCAGATCAGGTATCGCCACGGGATCGTTGCCTGCCACCCCAGGGTGAGGCAGAGGCGCAAACCCTAGCTCTGGCAATGTGGGAAGAACCACGGTGACATCGTCGATTGGCATCCCTTCAAGCGCTCGCGCGTTGTCGTCGTCGCCGGCGTCAATCACATCGGCATCGGCGCGTAGAGCATCTACCACGAAAGTGACGTGGCGGTTGAGGTAGGCGATGGCGTGAAGTGCGGATCCTTCAGGCCCAGACAAGCACTCACGATGGTACGCCCCAAGCTCCACCAGCCCGGGAATGGTGGTAAAACTGGCACCTGGTCCGGCGCCCTGGGTGTGGCGGTGTAGTGTGTCCAGCTCATCAATCAGACCCGCTGTGACATCAGCGTGTTGACGCAATTGGTCAGTGTCGACAGAAAGCATTTAAAGGTTCCCCCTCTTCATGGTCGGGGACGTAGCTTCGGAGTGCAGCGCGGTTGCTGGTGCCTCCCCCGAGGGCGCCAGCTGTGGTCTGCCCCAGTATGGCCCACAATCTAACCGAGTGCAGCACTGCCGTGCACACTGTAGTGTGCACCGCAATGTTCACCAGTATGTTGCACCACGAAAATATCCACAGCCTCCGCGAGGTTAGCGAGGGGTTTGCTCGGCGACCACTGTGACCTTGGGCTTTGCAAACGTCCACAACTTGTTGATCACGAAGTTTACGGGCATGGCCACCACGATCGAGATTGCTTGCGCCCAATAAAACTTGGTGCGCAGGCCCGTGGAGCCGTCAAACACGTCATCCGGTAGGCTAATCGGGCTTGTGGGATTCATCAACAACGTCAGCACGATCAGCGACACCATATAAGCGAATAATCCCGTGGCCAAGAAGGAGAAAAACCCACGCAGCCAGGATCGCTTGGGCACGCCTTGAAAAGTCCACGACCGGTTGAGTTGGTAATTCCACGTGTTGGCCACAAGAAACGCAATCGTGGCAAAGACGTGGTACCAGCGCACGTTGTACTGGGTACCAAAAAGATTAAAAAAGATGTCGTCTTCAAAGATCCCCCAGCCCAATTCAGCGATCTTTTTCGACACATACGTTACCGCGAGGTTCACAATAGTGCCGGAACCACCGACGATGCCGAACATGAGAAACTGGCGCATCCCGTTGAGAACACGCACCGTCGATAGCGCCTTAGTACTCCCGGTGGAGGTTGGTTGTTGAGTCATAGCCCCCTCCTTGCCAAGAACCGACCGCACATCGAACTCATTAAAAACTTTACTGTCTGTTAACCAAGTCTATCGGGAAGCACTCAAATTGAGACGGCGACAGGCCTCGTCGATACGCTCGTCCGTGGCGGTTATCGCAATACGCACGTACTTTGCGCCGGACGGGCCGTAGAAGTCCCCAGGTGCTGCTAAGATTCCCTGCCCAGCAAGCCAATCGACGGTGTCACGTCCATGTTCCCCACGGGTGGCCCACAAGTAGAGGCCGGCCTCGGAATGCACAACCGACAGGCCTGCCTCGGTCACAGCCTTCAGCAACTTAGCGCGGCGCAGCGCATAAGTCGTCTTCTGTAATTTTTCGTGCAGGTCCCCGTTGAGTGCTGCGATCATCGCCTGCTGGATCGGCCCGGGCACCATCAGGCCGGCATGTTTGCGGATCTCAGTCAGTTCCTTGATCAGCGCGGTATCGCCCGCAAGGTAGCCAGCACGGTAGCTAGCCAGATTCGAAGTTTTAGACAGCGAATGCACAGCGATCAGGTTCGAATTGTCGCCGCCTGAAACGGAGTCGTCGAGAAGCGACAAGGGCTGCTTGTCATCTTCCCAGCCCAGACCCAAGTAACACTCGTCAGAAGCGACGATGCAGCCGGTATCACGGGCGAAATCGCGCCACACGCCGAGCTCCTCGGCGGTAGCCACGGCCCCTGTGGGATTGGACGGAGAGTTGATGAAAGCTAGCTGGGCACCGTCGACAGGCGCGTCGGAACGCACTGGCTGACATCCGGCAATCAGTGCCGCTACCTCGTAGGTAGGATAAGCCACCGTGGGGATAATTACGGTGGCTCCGCGCATGCCCAACAACGTCGGCAGCAACGCGATCGCTTCCTTCGTGCCGATGACTGGCAGAACACTGTCGATGTCTAAACCTGCCATGCGATACCGACGCTCAAGCGCACCAACAATCGCCTCGCGCAGTTCTACCGTACCCACGGTAGTGGGATAACCGGACTCGGCTGCGGCCTCAGACAAGGCCAGCTGGATCCCAGGATCGACTGCGTCAACAGGGGTTCCCACCGAAAGATCTACGATGCCATCGGGGTGGCCCGCTGCCGTCTGCTTCGCCTGGGCCAAAGAATCCCAGGGGAAGTTGGGCAAAACGGAGCTTAAAGGAGTGCGATCCATACAGTCGTGTTCCCGCTTCTCGGAATTGTACTAGTCTTGGTGAATTGTATTAATCCTGGTTCTGTGGTGGCAGGGCTTCAATGAAAGGATGGTCGAAGTCTTGTGGCCCCAGCTTCGCTGCGCCACCTGGAGAGCCAAGATCATCGAAGAAACCAACGTTAGCGTCATAGTAGTCTGCCCACTCTTCCGGAGTATCATCCTCGTAGAAGATAGCCTCGACCGGGCACGCCGGCTCGCAGGCACCGCAGTCCACGCACTCGTCGGGGTGGATGTAGAGCATGCGCTTGCCTTCGTAGATGCAGTCCACTGGGCACTCTTCAACGCACGCGCGATCGAGCACGTCGACGCACGGTTGAGCAATAACGTAAGTCATCGGTTGTTCTCAAACTCCTGATCTAGATTGATGAAAATAGTGTACTCGCACTGCCTACGAGTATGTCATTGAGACCGCAGCGCCGGAAATAATCCACCGATTAAACCCGACAAAACCAGAACTAATGCGCGGATCTCGTCAGCGAAGAACACCTCACCAAACATGCTCACGCCAAACACCAACAGGAAAAGCACCAGCACCCAGCACACGACAGGCAGCAGAGCAACCCACCTTCGATCAGTCCACAACAAAGCCGTCCGCGTCAGCACCAGATTGAATAAAAACGCCAGCACAATCGGGTAAGGAAACGGCACCGAACCGACCTGGGCATCAAGATACACAAGCGACATCAACGCCGAGAAAGCAGCACCCAACGCTAACCATCCGTACGCCGTGACCCGCTCCCCCTGCGTAAAGTCAGTGCGGTAGACCGATCGGGAAGAAGATCGCATCGTGCCTATTTCTCGATCCCGTCCAGTAAACCAGCGCCATGAGCCAGCCCAATACCAGCACCAAGCTGGTAATGCTCACGCCGCAGGATCGGCTGAGCAATCAAATTGGACAGGGCAAACACTGTCCGCGGGCCACCGCCGAACGCCGCATGCGGGTTCGTGACTGACACATCTCCATCCGCGATCCATACCTGTGTGGCATGCGCACGCATCGCCTCCACCTTCTGGTGATAGATGATATCGTCCATCGTCACCCAGGTATCGCTGGTCTCCACGGCGGCGAGCTCACCAGGTTCCGGCGCGCGCCACCCCTGCGGGATAGCCGTGGCTGCATCAGCATCCAGCTCCTCGCGCAACTGGACAGCCCACACGATGCGGGGAATCTCCACGCGCTGCGCCGCCGCATGAGTGATCTCATGGGCGCGAATATGGTCCGGGTGCCCATAGCCTCCGTCCGGCCCATAAGTGATCACCAGATGGGGCCGCTCGCGCTCAAAAATTTCAACCAACTCATCCACAGCCCGCTGTCCTGAGTTCACAAAAGCACGAGGATTGGCGTGAGCCGGAGAGCCCGCCATACCGGAGTCGCGGTGCGCACCCGCACCACCTAAGAATTCGCCGCGCACCCCCAGGATCTCCAGAGCACGTGTCAGCTCATGGATGCGGAAACCTCCAAGCTGATCAGCTTCATCCTTGACTAAGTGCTGGTAGGTCTCCCCGATCACTTCACCTTCCTCACCAAGCGTGCACGTGACTACCAGCACGTCAGCCCCCCGGCGCGCTAAGTCCGCCAAGGCTGCGCCGGTGGCAATAGATTCATCATCAGGGTGGGCATGGACTGCAACAACGCGGTAGCCCACGAGGTCTCGAGTTGTGTTCACGGTCATTGTTGGGACTCCTTAATTATGCTCAGTGTCAGCCTCAGTCAGGGTGTCCGGCGGCATCACACTCGGCTCACCGGGCGAAGCGATGCCCCCTAGTGTATCGGGCAGTCGCCATGTCTCTGCCGTCGATAACCCAGCCTCCCATTGGTTCAAATCAGGGTCGGGTCCCACCACACCGGGGCCAAGAACAAGCAGGCGCGTTTCGTGTAACAACGGCACCCAGATCGCTTCACGACGATTAACTGCATCAACATACTCTTGGGCCGTAGCTGGGTCTATCCTGCCGGCGAGAACGTCACGGGAAAACTGGTCGGTCTCTGGGGTGCAATAACCAGATAGGTTGCCAGCACGGTACTTGCCTGAGGGGCATAACAATTCACTGGCTGCGTCGTTGGCGGTGAGATCCTCATGGTCCCACATGATCACACCGTCGACATCGCCATCGGGCAGCCGGTTAGTGGTGGCATCACGCAGGTCTGTCGCAACCACCTCGGCGCGCACTCCGCGCTGGTTGAGCATATCTACCAAAGAACGCGCAGCCGCCGAAGCAGCGCTGTCCGCCGGGTCTGCCACCAACCGCAATGGTCGATTCTCCTCCACTGCCGCACGAACACGTAGAGGTTCTGCTTCAGAAACGGCCTCGTGCTCGGCGACCTTGAGGTCTGAAGATCGCCCGGCAGCAATCCGCGCCAAAAGTGGAACATCGATTAAGGAACGAAGCTCCGCGCGTACCTGCTGGTCGGCGAGCACCGGAGAGGTCGTCGACAAGCTGATGCCCAGCGTGCGCGGAGTATCGATCATACGCTGCTGGGTCTGTGGAATCAGACGATACGTATCCGCTGATGTTTCAGCAGGCACACTATCGACAAACTGGATCTGGCCAGATCGGAGCTGATCAGCGCTGTGAGTAGTCGAGCGCACTGCTACCAGCGTCAGCAGGTCAATGGTAGCCGGGTCGGTGCCCCAGAATCGATCATTACGGTGCAAGGTGATCATTTTCCTGCCCCGGTCAACCTCCTCCACCATGTAGCGGCCTGCAGATGCCGGAATGTCATCGCGCATTCCCCTGTGGAAACTATTCGTATCCAAGCGAAGGAGATGAGAAGGCAGAAGGTGCCGGAAGAGCTCCTGCCAGTAAGCCACGGGTTCGGAGAAATCAACATGGACGGTCTTACCTCCCGCCCCGCTGACGCGCACATCCTGGATTGCGCGGTAACCTGCTGGGTCCACCACCCCTGGAGTAGTTGACATTTGCTGCCACAGATAGTTGAAGTCTGCGCCAGTCAAAGGGGTCCCATCGGACCACTGCGCGGCATCATTAATTTGGTAACGCACAGTCATCGCAGCGGGTGATTCAGGTTCCACTACGGCCTCGTCAAGAATGTCCACATTAAGCTGCCCACCCACAAAAGCGCTGGGCAGTACGAGATTCGCGATTGAGAGGACCACGGAGGATTCGTCGGCAAGCACATGCGGGTTCAGGCCGTTGCGCAACGCCTCCACGCCCACCGCAATTTCAGAGCGCTCCTGGTCCGGCGCAGCTGATGTCGATGAAGTCGTGGTCGTGGTCGTGGTCGTTGTCGGTGCAGGCTCCGGTTCGACCGCTGGCGGTGGGCCCGGATTCGCAGCACACGACGACACCATAAGACCTGCCACGACAAGGCCTGTGGCGACGAGGTGAAGGCGGGTTCTCATTCTTCTTGTTGTATCACGGGCACGCGTCAACTGTCGGATTGGTGGCTGCGCAGACCCTGTGAAGATACCACCACGGCCACACCAATCACAGGAAGAACAAGCAGCGCCACACGAAGCGTCGTCAGCTCAGAAATCACACCCAGAATGGGACTGGCTAATAAAGCACCGGCGCGCATGATCCAACTGACAATCGTCAAGCCCGTCGACTGCGCCACGCCCGGTAACTCAGCGGACACAGCATAGGCACTGGGAATCAAGGTAGCAGCACCCCAGCCAGCAAACACGTAACCGAGAAACAGCAACCACGGCTGTGTGGCCACCACCACGCACACCCCTCCCAGAAGAATGCTGATTCCACCCCACCGTGCAATCGGCACACGCCCGAACCGGTTGATCAACACGTCCCCTGCGAACCGGCCGATCATATGCGCTGCAAAAAGGGCCATATAGGCAACCCCTGCCGCCTCGAGACGCACCCCAGCTACAACGTTCGCCGACAACGGCGCCCAATTATTTCCGATATCTTCCACAACGGATCCTGACAGCGCCACAACCGCCGCAGGCAGCGCGATGAGCAGGGCCCGGCCAGTGATCGCCGCGGATCGCTTCGTGGTTTCAGCATCACCTGCGTTATCCGCTGCTTCCACAAACCCATCTGGCGGTGCACCAACCTCACCCATCATCGCGGCTGCGATCAGAACAAGTAAAATTTGAACGGCTGCGATGAGCGCTAAATGCATCTGTAGGCCCATTCCACAAACCGCAGCCGTAGTGGCACTGAGCCCACCGAGCACCGCACCCAGCGACCAGCAGGCATGCAGCGACGACATAAATGAGACACCCACATCGTGTTGAATACGCACAGCTGCAACATTTTGAGAGACGTCAATGATGGCGTCGAAAAGCCCAAAGAGCATCAACGCCACCACAAGACTTATCAGACTGTGAGAAAAACCTATGGTGGCCAGAAGGATCGCGGTGACAACAGTGCCCACAACCATCACTGGGCGGGCACCGAAATTACGCTCCGCCCACGTCGGCAAGAATGTCGCCAGCAGTGAGCCGACGGCCACAGCGGTAACCATAAACCCATAGACGGCGTCAGATAAGTCCGCCTGTTGTTTCAGCGTGGGGTACCACGGCAGCAGGGCACCGACGGAAATGCCGTTGGTAATAAACATCAACGCGGAACCCAAAGGTCGTTGAAGTGCCTTCAGATTCCGCATCACCATAGGAAACTTACTGATTCATTTGCTTTTGACGGGAACGGGCACGCCCACGCTCAGTCGAGTTCAGAATAATCTTGCGCACACGCATCGCCTCAGGAGCAACCTCAACGCACTCGTCCTCATCACAAAACTCGATCGCCTCATCGAGCGAGAGGTTCCGGGCCTTCGCCAAGGTCACCGTGGCATCTGCGGACGCCGCACGCATATTAGTGAGCTTCTTTTCCTTAGTGACGTTGACGTCCATGTCCTCGTCGCGGTTGTTAATGCCCACAACCATGCCCTCGTACACCTCGGCACCTGGCTCAACAAGGAACTCGCCGCGGTCCGCCAAGTTCATAATTGCGTACGCAGTGGCTTGACCAGCACGGTCAGCAACCAAAGATCCGGTGGGGCGGCCCTTGATTTCGCCTGCCCAGGGACGAGACTCAATGGAATACGAATTGGCGATACCAGCACCGTGGGTCTCCGTCATAAAGGTAGTGCGGAAGCCGATCAGGCCACGGGCCGGAACGTCAAACTCCATGCGCACCCAGTCACCTGCAGCGTTACCCATAGACGTCATCTGGCCTTTACGGCCCGCCAACAGCTGCGTGACATTGCCCTGATACTCACTCGGAGTATCAATCACAATATGCTCATACGGCTCGTGGATCTTACCGTCGATTTCTCGGGTGACCACCTGCGGCTTACCCACCGTCAGCTCAAACCCTTCGCGGCGCATCGTCTCAATCAGCACCGTTAGTGCCATCTCGCCACGGCCCTGAACCTCCCAAGCATCGGGGCGCTCTGTAGGGAGAACGCGCAGCGACACGTTACCGATCAATTCCTGATCCAAGCGAGCCTTGATCATCCGGGCAGTTAGCTTATCTCCACCGTTGCGGCCCGCCATCGGCGAGGTATTCACGCCAATAGTCATGGACAACGCTGGCTCGTCGACCTTGATGCGAGGCAACGGCTCGACATTGTCAGGGTCAGTAAGGGTATCACCGATCATGATTTCATCCACCCCAGAGATTGCAGCGATATCACCCGCAACAACCTCACCCTCAGCCGGTACACGCTCGAAACCAACAGTGCGTAGCAATTCAGCCACTCGCACGTTCTTCACATGCTGTTCGCCCTCAGCGTCATAGTGGATCCACGCGACCTGATCGCCCTTCTTCACCGAGCCACGGTGCACGCGAATCAGAGCGATACGGCCCAAAAAGGAACTGGAATCAAGGTTGGTCACCTGCGCCTGGAATGGCGCGTCTGCTTCTGCCGCTGGCTCTGGAATCTCGTTATAGATGACATCGACTAGGGGCTGTAGATCCTCATTGTCTGGAAGCTCACCGTTGCCCGGATTCTCCAGGCAAGCGCGACCAGCACGGCCTGAGGTGTACAAGACAGGCAGGTCAAGCAATTTTTCTGCGGCTTCTGCAGCGGCTGGATCCTCCAAACCAGCACCGAGTTCCAGCAAGAGGTCTTGAGCTTCTTCAACAACTTCATCAATCCGCGCGTCAGGCCGGTCAGTTTTATTGACGCAGATAATTACGGGTTTTTTCGCCTCTAATGCCTTGCCCAGGACGAAACGGGTCTGTGGCAGCGGGCCTTCGGAGGCGTCGACCAGCAACACGACGCCGTCAACCATGGACAGGCCACGCTCGACCTCACCACCGAAGTCGGCGTGGCCCGGAGTATCAATCACGTTGATGATGAGGTCGCGGCCGTCCTTGCCCTTGCCTGGGCGACGAATTGCCGTGTTCTTCGCCAGGATGGTGATACCCTTCTCACGCTCGAGGTCACCGGAGTCCATGACGCGGTCCGCTACTTCACCGTGGTCGCCGAACACACCGGACTGCTCTAGCAGCGCGTTAACGAGGGTGGTCTTGCCGTGATCAACGTGGGCGACGATAGCTACGTTACGGAACTCTGGATGGGACACGAAGGGTGCTCCTCTATTTCAAAACATCGTATGAACGTTTAAACCCTACTCCCAATATGGCTTCTGCGCACTTCCACACGAGCACTCCGCAGAGGTCTCACACCCGGCCGATAAACCGTAGGCCGACAAAACCACTTGACATTGGCGCAATTGTGAATATTGTTACTTTTGTTAGTGAAGTTGCAATTGTTAATGCAGTTACTGGAATTAGTGTATCTACTTTAGCTCTTGTAGCTGCTATAGTTTGGTGGGGTCTTAAGCGCTGTTGGCACTGTCGAGCGTTGTGGCTTCCGCCAACCCCGGTGGCTATTGAAGTCCGGCCACACCACACACCTAGGGTTAGGAATAATTTTCGTGCGAATACAACCGACCGTCGCTCGCGCCGTCGCCGCCACCGCAACCGCTGGGGCTATGGCCGTCGGCGCGCTTGCTTCCCCTGCCGCGACCGCCAACTCTGATTTGAGCGCCGCATGGAACCAACAAGGCAGCTCCATAGTCGCACCTTATATCGACGAAATCGGCCGCCCCACCGACTACACCGTGGCGCGCATCAACGAGTTCGCCAGCCAGCCGTGGGTTCCCGCAGATGTCGAAAACGCGCTCCGCACCGCTGCCGCTTTTTATTCCGGCCAGGGCGAACCCGGTGGACCACCACTTCCTGAAGATGCCCCACCGTTTACCCAGTTCTACTGGCCCACCGTATCTTCCGATTGTATGGGCCCAGGCCTTCACTCCACCGCCAGCGCCATTGTGGTGCCTGGCCCCAGCACCGATGTGCGACCTCAGCCCGGTGCTGGTCAGGCCACCTTTATTTTCACGGCTTTAGGCACCCCAGCGGCAGCACCCGACCAAGGTTTGATGAACGTGTACTGGCTGAATACCACCACATTCCAATCAGGAGTAACACCCCTCGGCAATAACGGGATAAACAAAACAGGACCGACAACTTTGTCGGGACTGGCACATACCGGCCACGGCACAGTGATTGCTGTTGTCACAGGAGCGGCGAAAACTGATAGCAACACCTGTTCATTCGCACCGACGGCAGCAGTGTTTAACGTGTAGCGTTTTTTGAAAGATCGTGAGGCACCCCATGAGCGCTGATCTCCACCCAGTCAAGCAGGAGACCTTTGACACCTCCTCGAAGACTAATACAGACCCGAAAGGGTTCTTGCGCGACGTCGACACGTTCTACGAAACAGAGTTCGGTCTATATATGGCGCGCGGGGCCAACCACCCACGCTTCGGATACCTCGAAAGCTGGCTCTTGCCGGACTTGGGTTTGCGCGCTAACATCTTTCACTTCCGCGAAGGGGTCGACGAAGTTCAGGACTTCTACTTCGATGTTGCCGACATTGACAACAACGGTGATGTGTGGTCAACGCGCGATCTTTACGTTGACCTGATCTCGGTCTCCGGCGAACCTATTGATGTGCAAGACATTGATGAGCTAGCGGCGGCAACATCTGCCGGACTCATCACCGCGGCTGAGGCAGAGCGCGCAATCGAACATACGCTTGCAGCGGTTGACGGCATTACGCGTCACGACGACAACCCCATGCAGTGGCTGCACACCATCGGTTATGATCTGACCTGGGCAGACGAGGTTAAACTTACCCCTGTTGGTTAGAATCTGTTGGTTAGAATCTGTGCCCATGAGCACGATCTATCACAACCCGCAGTGTTCCACTTCTCGCACTGCCCTGTCTATCCTGCGCGAGCGCGGCGAGGAACCCGAGGTGATCAAGTACCTCGATACGCCCCCATCGAAAGAAACGCTGGCTGAGCTTATCGACGCTGCTGGCCTGACCGTCCACGAGGCCATTCGCACCCGCGAGCAGCAGTACCAAGACCTCGGGCTGAGCAAGGACACGCCTGACGACGAGCTACTCGATGCCATGGTCGCCCACCCGCGGCTGATCCAGCGCCCCATTGTGGTCACAGACAAAGGTGTCCGCATTCCTCGCCCCTTGGATCTGCTAGACGAAATCCTCTAGCCCCTCTAGCCCTGGAGAACGAGATCCGCAGTGACAGGAAGTTCCTTTAACCGTAGTTCCCGTTCCTGCTCGGCCCACATGTCCCAGTATTCGGCATAGCCCGGGTCGCGTTCGAGAGCGCGGCGTTTCCGGGCATCGTAGGGAGCGGTGATCCGCACTGTAAAAACGTCGCCCAGCTGTGATGCGGCCTGGTACGAAGCTTGGGTAAGAGCACCGACCCCTTCGATGATGAGGTCTGCTTCTGGGTCGAGTTGTACCCATTGTCCCGGCTGGTTCTTCTCCCAATCCCACCGCGTGAACCCGGGTTGGGTAGGGTGCAGGACGTCGTGGACAACCATGCGCACACCTTCTGCAAGCCCTGACCATCCTGGATAAAAATCGTCGAGGTGGACCACGGTCATACCAGTGTCACGGCCAAGCTGGTTGGCAAACGTGGTTTTTCCGGACCCAGAGGGCCCATCGACCAAAATAATTATCCGCTTGCTCATACTGCTCCCAAAAACATGAACTGACCGGTCAATATAGACACCGCTACCGCACCCAGGCCAATGAGCGCACACGTGATGACAAAGGCCCACTCTTGGCCACCAAACCGCGCTGTGCGGGCGAAGGTGCGCTGTGTGTCAACACGGCCAAACCCGCGGGCTTCCATCGCTGTGGCCAGCTTTGATGCCCGGCGCAGAGCCGTTACAAGTAAACCGAACACGATCGACCACCAGTATTTCATGCGTCCTACCTCAGCCAGTCCACGGGCGCGACGCGACCGGCGCATCGCATCAATGTCATCGCGCAAAAGCCCTAGCATGCGTAGCGCCGCAACCGTGCCGATGACAAACCGTGGGGGCAACTTCAGGTTTTGGGCCAACCCGTCGCCTAAATCGGTCGGGTCAACATCTGCAGATAACACGATGACCGGCAGCCCGACAGCCAGAACACGCAAGCCCATCGCCAACGCCAGCTGGAGAGAATTGTCCGTGACCTGGATCAACCAGAACTGCGCGTAAGTTTCTCCTCCTGGTCTGCCGTACAGCGCCATAGGCACAGCAGCAAGGGGAGCTGCAACAAAAATCGGCCACGAGCGCTTCACCAAACGGCCCCACCCCACGCCCACCAGCGGTGCCCCCAACACGATGCATACCAGTGCCACCACGGCAGACACCCAGTCCAATGTGAGCAACACCGGGGTGGTCATCATCAGCATGCTCAGCAGCCGGGCCACCGGGTTAATTCCTGCGATCAGATTCATGTCACCACCACCTGGTGGTCTCCCAGACTGCGGGTGAAATGCTCGTCGTGAGTAATGGACAACACCGTGGTGCCCTGATCAGTCAAGGAGCGAATCAACCCCACCAGTTCCACAAAGGTACGTGCATCTTGGCCGAACGTCGGCTCATCCAGGACAACAAAAGCCGGTGTATTAACCAGCGCTGTAGCCACCGAAAGCCTGCGCTTTTCTCCCCCTGACAGCGTAAAAGGATGAGCTTGAACAACATGGTCAAGGCGTAGCCGTTGCACCAACTCGTCGATCCGCGCGCTGGGTGCTCCAGAAACCATCAGCTCGTCATACACAGTGCGTGCGACGAACTGGTGCTCTGGATCCTGGAAGACGTAGCCAATGCGCTGGGCCAAGTGCCGCGATGACCACCTCACCGGTGGCGCAGTCAGACCTTGACGGATCGATTCCGCGTACTCCAGAGTGCCCCCGTTACTGGTTGATAGACCCGCAAGCGTTGTCGCCAGGGTGGTTTTGCCAGTGCCGTTAGCACCAGTCATTACTGTGGAGAAACCCTCGGGCAGTTCGAGGCTACGTGGTGGACCCCAGTCTGTCAGCAGCTCGTCGGCACGCACAGCCCACGGCGCACCCGACGCAGACCGCGCAACCGGAAGATCGGGGGGCCCGGGTAGCTGGTTTGCGCTAATCGCCTCCAGTCCATCACTGCCTAGTCGGTAGATCGAGTCGATCAGCGCAAGCCAGGGGCCTGGATTATGCTCAACGACGACCAACGTGGCGCCGGTGCGCTCAAGGACGCGCGCGGTGGCCTCGATGATGGAACGGGTGCCCTCAGGGTCAAGGTTTGCAGTTGGCTCATCAAAGACCAGAACGTCGGCGCCCATGGCGAGCACACCCGCGAGCGCTAGGCGCTGCTTCTGCCCGCCCGACAGCAACACTGTCGGGTGATTCAGAGCAACGTCGAGCCCCACCAGCTCAAGAGCTGTGGTTACACGCGCCCAGATTTCGTCGCGGGGCACACCTAAATTCTCGCACCCGAAGGCAACATCGTCGCCCACCCGTGAGGAGATCACTTGGGAGTCAGGGTCCTGCAACACCATCCCCACGGTTCCATTGACCTCGAGGCGCCCTGTGCTCGAGCCCTCCTCATCATCATTCAATAACCCTGCGATCAAGTGCAGCAAGGTAGACTTTCCTGCGCCAGAATCCCCCGTCAACAAGACGGCTTCCCCACGCTGCACAACCCAGTCAACACTGTGGAAAGCCGGATCGCGGCGCATCGCGTGGCGGTATGACAGATTGCCGGCCTGAATGGCCGGAGACAACGAGGTCGAGGTCATTGCGGGCGCCCCGCAGCAAAACGATCAAGCGCCCCAGTCCGTGCCAAGGCCTGAACCAGAAAGTGCCCGACTACACCAGCCAAGATCGCACCGGAGATGACCAGGCAGGTCAGGTAAATCAGGTTGAACTCCACGGTTTTTGCGATATTGGCGCTGGTAAAGAGCTCTAAGATATAAGCGCCGACAGCCCCACCAACGCCTGCCAACATGGCCACAGGCATGGTGAAGCGTCGATAAGCGAAAATAGCGAAGGCAAGCTCCGCGCCTACACCTTGCGTCATGCCCGCATAGAGCGTCTCCACACCCCACTGGCTGCCCAGTACCGCAGAGACGGTGGCGGCAACCAGTTCCACAAATAGCGCAGCACCAGGCTTGCGAATTATCAGACCGCCAACCACGCCTCCCAAAAACCACATACCCGCAACGAGCCCGCCGAAACCAGGGGTAAATGTGTTTAAAGCGGTAAAGCCGGCGTAGCCGAACAGATTCCACATCCAGAAGATCACACCGCACGCCACGCCTAGGACCGCTGCGGTAACGATGTCGATGACACGCCATCTATTTCTAGATTTTTTCAATAAAGGCTGACTCACAACCATTCCTTCCTCGCGCCGGTACTAACCGGATCAGGTTCGACGGTCCGCCAGCACAACTGGCTATCTCAGCCCCATTAACGTGGGGCACCCGTGGGTACGCACTTCAGTAAATCAAATTGGCACAGAGTTTGCCAAGTATCTCACCATGGTTCTCACCATGGATCTCACCGAATGCGTGGTTGAGCAGGGCTACTTCTCTAGGTCAGCAACGCTGTAATGCGCTTCACTACCGCCACTGCGGGTCCACGTCACCTGCAAGTTGTCCTTCGCACCGAATCGAATCAGGTGCATCGCGACGATGCGTTCACATTCTTCCACGCGCGCCGGCTCAGCAGTCATGGTCATCATGAGGACATCATCGCTGGCGATTAAATCCACCTGGGTAGGTGTGCCGTCGATACCCTCACCGGGAAACTCAATCGTGCCGCGCGCGGCATCGGAATCCCAATGTGTGTTGAGCTTTCTGGAAAAGTGTGACGCCAGTTGTTTGGCGTAGCGGGCAGGGCGCTCGGTTCGCACACGTGCTGTTGAAGTCAAAGTTTCACTCATGTGAGCTTACCCTACCCTAACCTAGAAAGAATGAGGTTGATCGCAAATTCATGCAAGGGTGCTCCTCCTCCGCCCCGGCCGGCTTCGCGGACGATTGCCCCCGCCTGAGAATCTATCTCACCAGGGTTGCCAGCTGCGATATCACGCTGCATCGACGTCGTGGATTCAGCAGGCATTGAGTCCGCAAAGTCCATCGTGCGATCCACCACGTCAAGGCTAAGAGGTACCCCCATCGCGCGCCCTGTCGCGGCCACCTCCTCCATTAACGCCACCAACGTCGCGCGCCAAGGACGCTGTCGCAGCACCCCCAGGGGAGCATCCACCACCGCACCTAGCACGCCTGCGCAGGTAACAAACATGGCTTTCTCCCACACATCAACGAAAATGTCATCGCGTACGATCCCGTCGATGCCTGCAGCATCAAGGGCAGTAGCAAAGGCGGAGACGCGCTCGTCGTCACGCCCATCCCAGGTGCCAATAGTCAACGAGCAGGGACCGCCATGAAACTCCGCCTTGGCTGGGCCTTCGTGGTGGAAGTAGCCTCGCACAACTCCAGGCAGTGTGCGGTGCGTGCCGACGACCTCCGCCACCCGGTGTGGCACCTCGACCGAATTCTGGGTCACCGCGACAAGAGCCCGGTCGCTGATACCGGCCAGAGTCTGATCAAGGTCTCCACCGGTGGCCTTCATAGCAAGCACCACAATGTCTGCATCGGTTACTTCGGAGACATGCTCTACCGTGTGGACCGGGATGGGGGCTTCGCCATTCAGCACGATGCCCCGATGGCGGAGAGCTTCCAGCGTCTGGCCGCGTGCCACCACGGAAATATCGTGTTCGTGGCCACCAGATCGCGCGAGGTTTCCCGCAAACCATGAGCCAACCGCGCCCGCGCCAATAAAAACGATTCTCATACTCAGAGATTCTAGTAACCAGGAGTACACTTATCGCGGATGCGGATTGTTGCATCCATATTTATCTTATTGCGAAAGGTTTTCGATTATGGCTGGTGGCCTGCTCGCGCTTCTCGACGACGTCGCACTGATTGCCCGGACCGCTGCGTCATCTGCCGACGATGTTGCTGCCCTCGCTGGTAAAACATCAATGAAGGCTGCTGGCGTTGTCATCGATGACGCTGCTGTGACTCCGCAGTACGTCGACGGTGTCTCCCCCGCCCGTGAGTTGCCCATGATCTGGCGCATCACCAAGGGTTCATTTTTCAACAAATTAGTCATCGTCCTTCCGATCGCTTTGTTGCTTTCCCAATTCGCGCCGTGGGCACTGACCCCGATCTTGATGGTTGGCGGCACTTACCTCTGCTACGAGGGTGCGCACAAGATCGTGCACAAGTTCACCCACAGCACGGACAAGGAAGAGGCGAAGGCGGCGAATAAGACGCCAACCGACGAGGACTCGCTGGTGAAGTCCGCGATTACTACGGACCTGATCCTGTCTGCTGAAATCATGGTGATTTCGCTCAACGAGATTGCTGATGAGTCCCTCTTGATGCGTACACTCGTGCTCATCGTCGTTGCCATAGGCATCACCATCGCCGTCTACGGTGCGGTGGGCCTGCTGGTAAAGATTGACGACATCGGTTTGGGCATGATCAAGCGGGACAAGGGGGCAGCTTTCGGCCGTGGCCTGGTCAAGGCGATGCCGATCGTGCTGTCCGCAATCGGTATTATCGGCACGATTGCGATGCTCTGGGTCGGCGGACACATCATGGTCGTGGGCGTCGATGAATTTGGTTGGCACTGGCCGTACGAAACGATCCACGGGTGGGAAACCGCCGTTGGTGGTGGCTTCCTGGGCTGGCTACTTAACACAACCGGATCGTTTATCTTTGGCCTGATCTGGGGCCTGATCATCGTGGGCATTATTGCCCTGGCCAAAGCCCTGGTTTCGCAGGAATCTACCCGTAGTGAGGACGAACTGACTCCTGCACAGGCTCAGGCCGAACTGCGCAAAGAAGCAGAGGAAGCCCGCGCAGCTGGTCGCTCGTCGACCGGTTCCACCGCACTGAGTACCGCCGACGGAGTTGTCAATGGTGTTGACGACGTCGATGGCGCTACTGGCGCGGAGGGCGAAGCCCACGCTTGACGACGACGTGCTGGGCTTGCTGCAATGCTGCGCTACTGTAGCACGGCATGCACCCCCGAAAAGGTGAGGTTAGCCATCTCCTGACTGTAATAGGCAGTTAATGAAATACTGGGTGTATGAGTAATTTGGAACCTGCGTCTCCTGCCAACCCAATCACTGATGCTGAAGTCTATGCCGCACACGCTGGCGGAAAGCTCACAGTGACTTCATCCCGGCGTCTTGAAACCAAGCGTGATCTGTCGGTGGTGTATAGCCCCGGTGTCGCCGTCGCCTGTATGGCCATCAAGAACAACCCAGAGCGAGTGCGTGAGCTCACTGGTACAGGCCGTACCGTGGCGGTGGTATCTGATGGCACGGCAGTGCTGGGTCTTGGCGATATCGGCCCTCACGCAGCACTTCCTGTGATGGAAGGAAAGTGCCAGCTGTTTACGTCGTTTGCTGATCTCAACGCCATCCCGATCGTGCTCGACGTGCACGACGTGGACGGTATTGTCTCAGCTGTCAAGGCTATTGCACCAAGCTTTGGTGCCATCAACCTCGAAGATATCGCCGCACCTGCCTGCTTCGAGGTGGAGCGCCGCTTGGACGAAGAACTTGATATCCCTGTCTTCCACGATGATCAACATGGCACCGCCATCGTGGTCACTGCAGGTATGTCCAACGCCTGCAAGGTCACCGGGCGAACGTTGGCTGATCTTCGTGTGGTGATCTCAGGTGCTGGCGCTGCGGGCGTAGCGTGTACGCGAATGCTGCTCGACGCTGGAGTCAAAGATATTGTGATGCTCGATTCCCGCGGAATTATTTCGAAGGGCCGCGACGGCCTCACCCCGGTTAAAGTTGCGCTTGCCGACGAGACGAACCCGCGCGCGCTCAGTGGTGGACCAGAAGAGGCGTTCCGCGACGCGGATGCCTTTATCGGTGTTTCCCGTGGGCATGTCGGTGAGGAGCTGCTTGAGCTCATGGCTGCGGACCCACTGCTATTTTCTTTGGCAAACCCTGATCCGGAGATCCCGCACGAGTTGGCGCAGAAGTACGGTTCCGTGGTGGCGACGGGTCGGTCCGATCTGCCAAACCAAGTCAACAACGTGCTGGCCTTCCCCGGAATTTTCCACGGCGCACTCGCCGCGGGGGCTACCAGTATTACCACCGAGATGAAGTTAGCAGCAGCCAAAGCGATTGCAGAGCAAGTTGGCGACGATCTGGCGCCAGATTTCATCATGCCTTCACCGTTGAACCCGAATGTTGCACCAGCAGTCAGCGCGGCAGTACAGGCGGCTGCCGAAGCGTAGCGCAAATTTTCGGTACAAAGGGTGGTATGACACAATCATTCCATTCTGAAACCAAGGTCCCCGGCGGAAAACTTGTGGTGGTGGACATCGACACAGACGGCGATGTGATCACCAATGCGAAGATCTCCGGGGACTTTTTCCTTGAACCCGACGAGGCCTATGACGCTTTGGGGCCAGCTTTGCAGGGCGCGACCACCCACGACGACACTCTTGCGTTAACCAACCGTCTAGACGCCGCGCTAGCGTCTTTCGATGATCTGGCCCTCCATGGGTTTTCCACGCGCGATGTTGCTCAAACAGTCCGCCGTGCAGTGACAGGAGCCGTCGATTTTACCGATCTAGACTGGGAAATTATCCATCCCGGACCGTTGCCTACCGTGATGAATGTGGCACTTGATGAACTTCTCATGGACCAGGTCGAGTCCGGCCAGCGTGGCCCCACACTGCGTTTCTGGGAGTGGGACGACCGCGCGACAGTCATTGGGTCTTATCAGTCCTATGTCAACGAACTCCAGCCCGCAGGTGTAGCCGAACATGATGTGCAGGTTGTGCGCCGAATGTCCGGTGGTGGCGCGATGTTTATGGAGGGCGGGAACTGCATCACGTACTCGCTGTATGTTCCGAATGAACTGGTCGCGGGCCTATCCTACGAAGATTCCTACGAGTTTTTAGACCGTTGGGTATTGGCGGCGTTAGCCGAACACGGTGTGAACGCCTGGTACGTGCCGATCAACGACATTTCCTCCGACGGAGGCAAGATCGGCGGCGCAGCCCAAAAACGCAAGGGCAAAACTGTGCTGCACCACGTGACAATGAGTTACGACATCGATGCTGACAAGATGATGGAGGTCTTGCGCGTTGGCAAAGCCAAAATTGCTGACAAAGGTATCCGTTCCGCGAAAAAGCGGGTCGACCCTCTTCGCCGCCAGACTGGTGCTCCACGCGAGGAGGTCATCGAAACGATGAAGACCACCTTCACCAACCGCTACGGGGCGAAACCTGCTGAGCTTTCACAGGACGACTACGATGCCGCGCAGCAGTTGGTGGACACAAAGTATTCCACCGATCAGTGGACTCACCGCGTGCCTTAAGAGTTACGCAGCTGCGCTGGAAGGTTGCGCAGCTGCGCCTAGTGCCGGTGCTCCGACATGTTAGGCAGAACCCTGTTAGACGAGCATGAACGGGATGACGACAATCTTAAAGATCAGGGCTACCGCAAATGTGGTGGAGTAGCCGTCCATGATGCGGTTGTCACTGGAGTTTTGCAGCGCGTACTGCAGCACTGCAGGCTGGCCGAGTAGGCCTGCGACAGCACCATTAGCGCGTCCAGCTGATTGCCCGAATGCCCACGCCATCAGCAGCAACGATCCACAGCCAACAAGTCCGATCAGCGCTGCTATACCGATGGTGATCAGGCCATCAAGGGAGAACGCCGTCGAAGCGAACGCCGGGCCCGATGCAGTACCAACTGATGCGAGGAAGAGCATCAAGCCAAACTGGCGTAGCGCATAGTTTGCGGAGCGTGGCAGCTGCCATGCGATGCGGCCCGTGCGGTTGAGGGCGCCCAATACCAAACCGGAAATCAGCGGTCCACCCGCCGCGCCGATCACAAAGCTTGCTCCACCGGGAAGCGGGAATGGGATCGCTGCCAGGATGAAGCCCAGTGCCAGGCCCGTGGCCGATGCTACCCAGTCCAGCTCGTTGGCCACTTGGATCGAGTTGCCGAGGTATGACTCCAAGCGGGTGACGTTTCTGGTGGGTACGATCACTTCGATGACATCACCGGAGGCGATGGTGACATCGTCAGTAGCCAGGATTTCTTCATCGCCACGTCGAATGCGCAGGGTTTGCGCACCAAACTTGGCGTATAACGGCAGGTTGTCCAGCCGGTTGCCGCCAATGTCTTGATTGGACACGCTAAATTTTTGCACAGTCAGCTGTGGCAATCGTCGCGATAGTGGTTGCAACGGGCGTCCGACGCGTTTCACGAGGTCCTCGCGGACACCTTCTTTCACCATCATGAACACGGTGTCCCCAGGGCTGAGTTCGAAAGTGGAATCGAGAATCTCGATTTTTCCATTGTGGCGTCGCACACCAGCTGTGATGTTGGAACCGAACTCCTCGACGAGTTCTTCTGAGGTGACTCGGTGTTGAACCGCCATGCGCACGCCACGGAGCTGGCTGCCTGCGGAATCATCCTCATCACGCGATGCCTTCCAGTTCTTGCCGATGGTGACGAAGACCAACAAAATGGCAACGACAATGCCTGTGGGGTAGCCGATGGAGTATCCCACTGCTGGCAAGTCAGACTCTGTCTGTACTTGCGCCAGCGACAACGAGGGTGTCGATGTCATCGCACCGGCGAAGGCACCAACGGACACTTCCCTGGCCACGCCCAGCAATCCGCCGACGAGTACCGCAGTCACGGCAGCCAAGATGATGGACACGATCGACATCGCCATCAGACCAAACTGTTTGCGAATGTTCTTGAAGAAGGACTCGCCTGCTTCGAGGCCGATCATATAAACGAAAAGCCCCAAGCCGAGGTCCTGTAGGGTGGCCAGAACAGCCTCTGGTAATTCGATGATCGCGCCGACGAAAAGGCCGATGAAAAGCGCGCCTGCGGCACCGAATTTGATCGGCCCAAAAGGGATGGCCCCAAAGGCCGTCCCCAAGCCGATGACTATAAAAATAGTCAAAAGCGCATTGTTTTGGAGAAATTCAATCACATCAGCGTACTCTAATAGAAAGCACCAATGAGGTCTGCACCGAAAGTAACGCACGCAGACCAAGTACCCCCAAAAAAGGGAAACCGCAGGCGACAGTCACTCGCCTCCAAGTAAGGCCGAAACCAGAGGTGTGTACAGGTGTCTCAGCGGGCAAATGTCGGCTCTGTTTGCTACTGTCTAATTCCGTAAAGTTTCCAGTTCAAAGACGTGTGAACCCCGTCCCTTTTAACGTGAATTGAGTACACCGTGAAGAAGAATACGTCGTATGTCGCTCTTGCTGTGGCAGGATCCCTCTCCGTCAGCGTGATCGCTGCACCCGCGTCTGCGCAGAGCTCGAGTTCATCGAGCTTGTCATCAGCATCAGAGCTCCAACACCTGTCGTCGTTAAGCAATGTGGCCTCCTCCGAGCTGGGTCTGCCAGTGCTCGGATCCTCCGGCAAGGGTTCGTCCAGCCCCTCGGGCTCCTCGGGCTCCTCGGGCTCCTCGGGCTCCTCGCAAAGCGACAAGCGCGTGACCGTGGATGGCGCGAACTGGGCGGATTCCATCTCAGATGGCCTGACCGTGACTAAGCTGGGCGATCTGCTCGGCCACGGCAAGTCGGAACCACTCCAAGTGTTCTCGGGCGACTTGGGTATCATGACCAAGCTCAGCCCCGGAGAAGAGTTTGCCATCATTTTCGGTGACTCCTTCCGCGGTCACCGCTTGGGCGAAGGCGAGTGGCTCAGCCCCGTCGGCGCTGTGGCCCGTAAGGACGACAACGGCCAAATCGAGATTGTGCGCCCCTTAAATCGTGGCTCGCAGGCCTATCAGCTGATCCGCTACGAACACAATGACCGTGGCCTCACCTTAATCCCCAGCGATATAATCAACATCAACGGCACCCTCTACATGCAGGGAATATGGAATGAGGGCATCGGCAATGTGTTGTATTCGGAGATCTTCAAGTCCTCGGATAACGGCCGAACATGGAAGTCGGTTGGCCGCACAAAAAGCTCCTACATGTCTGGTATGGGCAACCTAATCACGTGGGAGCAAGGCCCTGACGGTTATATCTACGTGATGAGCTCCCAGTTCAACCGCAATGATCCCGTCTACCTCAGCCGCTTCCGCGTCGAAGACATGGACGATCGCTCCAAATGGCAGCTCTACGACCCAGCAACCGGCCAGTGGGGCAAAGAAGCAGCACCGATCTTGAACGACAAGATGCAGGCCGGCGAGATGAGCTTGCGCTATATCCAAGGCCACTGGGTACTAGCCATGTTCAACGAGGAGACCATGGCCATTGAGGTGCGCATCTCCAAGGAGATCGCCCGCGACTGGGATGAGATCACTCCAGCCAACGTGGTCATCGCAGGCAAGGGCGGCTGGAGCGCAGCTCAGACCCCATCAAACTTCACCCAGTTGTACGGCGGTTATATCGTTCCGGGCTCTACCTTGGACAACTTGGATCTAGTAGTTTCCCAGTGGAATACCAGCAATAATTCCCGGTACAACTCCACCCAGTTCAACGTGAAAGGCTTGGACGAATTCTTCGGCATCGACGTGAATGCGCCTCAGGCACCACCGACGCAAATCCGTTCCGTTGGTGATCAGGATGTCCTCGAGGTTGCTGAGACCGAGATCGATCCTGAGTTTGAGAAGCAGCTCACCCAGGAAATGACCATCGAGGAATCCACTGACATTGAGGTTCTCCCTTTGGAAGAGACGTCGCCCGGTAAGACCGCCGCGACGGGAACCACAACTCAGTAGTATTTAGCGCGTCGGGGTGTGAATCCAACCCTCCGCCACTCCCGCCTCGACGTCTGCGAGGTAGTCGTCGTTAAGCGCTGCTATCTCGGTCCGCACAGGGCCGGCAGCAAGGTCAATTCCCACCAAAACAACTCTGCTTGGTTGTGTGTTCACCGAAGTGTCCTAGCGTATATGGTGAGGTTATGGCGACGATCAGGATCAGTACCGCAGCCCACCTGTTGGGTGTCTCCGACGACACGGTCCGGCGCTGGATCGCTCTCGGGCGGCTGAGTGCGGGCAAAGACGAGTCCGGCCGCAGCGTGGTCGATGGTGCACAGCTAGCGATTGTGGCCCAAGAGATCGCCGAGGAAAAAGACCTCGACGCGTTGGATGCTGGCGCAGCCAAGCGCTCAGCGCGCAATCATCTCACTGGCCTGGTTACCAATGTGATCTCCGATCCGGTGATGAGCCAAGTCGAGTTAATGTGCGGCCCGTTCCGTGTGGTTTCGCTGATCTCTACGGAAGCCGTGCGCGAACTCGATCTTGAAGTTGGGTCGATGGCCACCGCCGTGATCAAATCCACCAACGTTAGTATTGAAGGCATGTAGGGATCGCTCGTCGTCGAGTGGCTCGATGGGCTCGGCCGAATTAGTTCCTGCGCTAAGAACAGCAAGCCACGTGCACCACCACTGATGAAAAACATACCCTGTGGCTTATGACTACATCGAAGGAAGTACCGGAGCGTACCGAGGATGGCCGCTACATCATCGTTGATGGCAAGAAGTGGCGCGCCTCAGATCCCTCCATCCCAGAAAACCTGCGCCAACAGCTGGTTAATGAAATGATGGACGCCCGCCGCCTGGTAAAAACCAACCCGGATGCTGCCCGCCCGCGGGTCCAGGATGCCAAGGTTGCCCTCGGTGAACGCGGCGAAGCCTGGTGGGAACCTACTGATGAAGGTCAGCGGGAACGCCTAGCTGCCACGATCCGTGCGCTGCTTCGCCGTCGCGACGGCAAGACAATCTGCCTCAGCGAGGCCACACGCGTAGTCGACATCACACAGGCGAAAGGGCCGATCCGGCTGGGTGCTTTACACTAAAGGCCAGGGGTACGGGTATTCGCTTGAAGGCTGGGGCAGCCACGGCAAACGGGAAATCCGGCTGGCGCGGCGTTTCAGGGCTGCCGTTTCGGCGTCGGTGAGCAGTTCTGCGAGTTCGGTTGGGATGTCGTCGATAAGTGTTTCGACCTGCGCCACCCACTCGGCGGGGAGGTCCGTGCCGGCGAAATCCCAGATAACGGCCTTGGCCCTACACCACCTGATTTCCACCAAGTTCCGGGGCGATGAGCTAGCCTTGATCAGCTTCGGCCGCTACGCCAAGACAATGGAGATTGAGCAGCTCACTGCCCTGCCACCGGTTCACGAGCGGCGAACGAATCTGCACCACGGGCTCATGCTGGCGCAGCAGTTCTTCGCCCGCAACAACACGATGCGCCCCACCCTGCTGGTGGTCACTGATGGCGAACCCACCGCCCACCTTGAGCCGTGGGGTGAGGCCTGGTTCAACTGGCCAACCCATCCAGCCACCTTGAGCAAAACAGTCACAGAGCTAGACACAGTGACCCGGCGCGGCACGCACACCACGTTCTTCCAGCTCGGCCATGACCCAGGGCTCACACAGTTTCTCCAGCAGTTAGATGACCGGTTTGACGGCAAGCTGGTAATTCCTGAGTTGGAGGAACTCGGCTCGGCAGTTCTCAGCGAATATCTGCGCTCCCGAGGCCAGTGGTGAAAATACCAGAAAGCCCTTGACCCACCGCATGATTCCAAGTTAACTTGGAATCATGCGTTCGCCTATAATCTCCAAATCTGCACTCAAGCATGGAATTGAGGAAGGTGACATACTCCATGCATACCGCAATCCGATAAGGGTCTGGGTTATGAAGAATGATTTCACCATGGTCCTTGGGCCAGATTCAAGCGCGAACCTTTTAGAAGTCGGATTTATTAATTCTAAAGATCAAGACGTAATTGTCCATGCGATGTCCGCCCGTCCAAAATTTTTGAGGTGATAATAATGCCACGTTCTATTGAAGATATTCTTGCCCATGCTGATGAATTAGCTCGTCGCTTCGAGGAGTACACACCGTCCCCAGAAGATGAACTAGACAGCTGCGCTGTCGAAGCTCTGCGGGAGGCCGTTTACGATCGTTCGCTTGCAGAGAAGAAGATCCTCGCCGCAATCCAAAACGCCCGAAATTCGGGTTTCACTTGGGAGACTATTGGAACTTTCGTAGGGACCAGCGGGGAGGCTGCCCGCCAACGATATGCGCGGCATCTAGCTTCCTGACTGTTCTATCTGCACACACTGGGCTAGCCTGCACGCACCTCGACTGTGATGCCGTCGATGTTGGAAGCGACATCGCGCACGGACTCGCTCAACTGCCTCTACCCCATCAACACCAGCGACAGCGCTTTTAAGGGCATGCATTGCTTGAGGGTCCACGCCGTCGAGGATGCGTCGCACCACAAGTGCCAAGGAGTTGATCATGGTCATTGTGATCACTGCGGCAATCAGCAAACCGGCAATCGCGTCGGCACGCTCGAAACCGAGCCACACACCGATCACACCGACTACCACGGCGATTGAGCTGAGGCCGTCGGCACGCGCATGCACTCAGCCTACCGGCGGTACACTGTGTCCCACCATGCCAAAACCGCACAAGCCGCGCCGGATGAAAAAGCGCATCACCGGTGAGTACCTGATCGACACCGGCACCGCCCGCATTGTTGCCGACCCCGTCCGCGACGGCTCCTACGTCCTTGAGCTCAACGACGTCCCCTCCTCCCAAATCATCCTGGGTGCCCCGCGCGTTCTTGTTTTTCCGTACATGCGCTGGATTGCTGCTGCCATCGACCCGCTGCTGGACAAGCGCCCGCTGGCACACGTGGTCCACCTGGGTGGGGCTGGGTGTGCGCTGCCGTCCTATGTGGCCGATAAGTACCACGCCACACGCAACACTGTGGTGGAGTATGACGCAGCTGTGGCAGACCTGGTGCGCTGGGCTTTTGAGCTTAACGACGACCTCCTGTTTAAGATCACCGATGCCCGCCAGGCAATAGAAGAGATGCTTGACAACGAGGCCGACGTGATCATCCGCGACGTGTTTGCAGGGCCGGATCCGCCCCGCCACGTGCGCACCATCGAATTCTTCCGTGAGGTACGCCGCGTGCTAGCTCCGAGCGGTGTATACATTGCGAATGTCGGCGACTACGCCGAGTTACCAAATGCACGTGAGGATCTTGCCAGCATGCTCGAGGTTTTCGACTTTGTCGGCGCAATTGGCCCACGCGACATGCTTGACGGCCGCGCCTACGGCAATATCGTGCTGTGGGGGTCCGACCAACCGCTGAACTACGTTGGCGCGGAGTCTTCGCGCGGTAAAGAGTGGGCCCGCGAGCTGACAAACGGTACCCAACCGCTGCGGGACTAGCGGTGCTCGTCGGCAAGCTCCGTGAGCTTTTGGAACCGGGGCTGCCACAGCACCGCCCTGTGCCCCACTAGCTCTTTGAAGTGGCCGGAGGTCTCGTCGTCAAGTGCTGCGATATAGTCGGGCACAAGCCCACGCGGAATGCGCAAACCCACGGTCAGATGTGGCACCCAGCGCGCACCGTGGCCCTCGGGGTTCAGGGCGCTGAGCTCACGCGTGGCTGCTTCTAGCTCTTCGCTGGCCTCAAGCAGCCAGCACACCGTTTGTTTGGATTTTATGCCGAACACCACCACCCCGGCGCGCCGCAACGTCGCCGGCATCAGCGGTGGCAGTAACTCACGAGCCCGTTGCACCACCTCCGGTGCCATCTGCTTGGCAAAAGTGATGGTGATGTGTGGAGTTTGGTTCTGTTTGGGCAAGCCGCGTGCCTCCAACGCGGCGAATACCTCGCGCACATAGGCTTCTTGATCCTCCAGCAGGCGCAGCAAAATATTGTCGGGAGACATAGGCCCCACTGTAGTGACCCGCCCCGGCTACACTTGACCCCTATGACAACGCTTGTGTGGTTCCGGGACGATCTACGCACACACGACCACGAAGCGCTCACCGCCGCGTGTGCCGACGGCCCTGTGGTGGCAGTGTGGGTCCGCGAAGAACCCGCGCTTCACGACGGCACCATCGACAGCCCAACTACACTGGCCCGGCTGGGCCCGCGCCCACTGGGTGCCGCGACACGCTGGTGGTACCACCGCAGCCTTGACATCCTGCAGAATAATCTGCGCGAGCTGGGCATCCGGTTGCTCTTTGCCCGCGGGGATGCCCGCGAGATTATCCCCGCCCTCACCCGCGAGTTGCAGGTGGATACGGTGCGCTGGTCTCGTCGATACGCGTGGTCCTCGCGCATGCTCGACGCCGAGATCAAAACTGCCCTCAAAAACCAGGGCATAGCAGCCCAAAGCCACCGCGGTGCGCTGCTTGTAGAACCATTCGACATTGCCCCGGCTAGCAGCACCTACTACCAGGTATTCACCCCGTTTTACCGGGCAGCCAGCCAGATGGGCGTCGATCAGCCCCTGCCTGCACCCCGCACGCGTCATGACGATGTGCCCCTCTCCGCCACCACCGTGACCTGCACTTTCGAGGAACTAGAGCTACTCGACACTGATCCCGCGTGGTGGGAAAACACCGTAGCCAAACACTGGTCACCAGGTGAACGCTCCGCGCGTGAACGCCTCGACGATATGGAGGTGTGGCTGCCGGACTACCGCACCACCCGCGATGACCCCAACGATGCCAACTCCACCAGCCAGCTCTCCCCCTACCTACGCGCCGGGAATATATCGCCGCGTGAAGTTCTGCGTGTGGCCGACGAACTCGCCGATGTCGGCGAGGTTCCCAGCGACGACGCCTCTGCGTTCGTGCGCCAACTGTACTGGCGCGAATTTTCCTGGCACCTGCTTTACCACCAGCCCCACATGGAGACCCAACCACTCAAAGAGCAGTTCCGCACCTTCCCCTACCAGCCCGATGCGCACGTGCTCGACGCGTGGCAGCGTGGGCGCACCGGGATTGCACTCGTTGATGCCGGCATGATGCAGCTGTGGCACACCGGCTGGATGCACAACCGAGTACGGATGGTGGTGGCCTCACTGCTGAGCAAGAATCTGCTGCAGCCATGGTGGGATGGTGAAGCCTGGTTCTGGGACACGCTTGTCGACGCTGACGAGGCCAACAATCCTGTGTCGTGGCAGTGGGTCGCCGGGTGTGGTGCGGATGCGTCCCCCTACTTCCGCATTTTCAACCCAGAACTGCAACAGAAGAAATTCGACCCGGACGGCAGGTACGTTACCCGGTGGCTCGCTGAACAAGACGGGTTACCTGTGGCCCCAATTGTGGATCTGAAAGAGTCGCGCCGTGAGGCTTTGGCCGCTTATGAGCAAACCAAGAGCAGCTAGCCAGGGTTCACCATGCACGTACATGTCTGAACATGCACAATGGCGTACATGGCTTTTAGCACCCACCCAAAGTACCGAGCCTGGATCCGCCGCCACGGCCGCCACTATCTCAAGGACCCGAACATCACCTCGGTGGGCGTGGGCTACAAGATTGTAGGTGGCAAGCGTTCCGACGAAATCTGCATCCAGTTCACTGTCAAACGCAAGTGGGACGAGTCTCACCTCGAGCACGTCTCCACCCACATTCCCGAGCACGTTGAGCACGACGGTGTGCAAATCATTACCGATGTCGTCGAACGCACCTACGAGCTGGCCTACCAGGTTGTTCCCGAAGCCTTCAATGATCACCGCCGCAGCTACCAGGACCCGATCCGGCCGGGTATCAGTATCTCACACCCTCTGGTTTCCGCTGGCACTCTCGGCGCGATCGTTTATGACAAGGCCACCGGCAAGCCCGCAGCCTTGTCGAATTGGCACGTTCTGCACGGCCCCGATGGCTCCATTGGCGACGTCGCCCTCCAACCCGGCACCCATGACGACAATAGTAACGCCGACAACCGGTTCGGCACGCTGCTCAGCTCCCACATCGGTGCCGCTGGCGACGGTGCGCTTGCCAGCATCGACTCGCGTGATGTCACCACTGACATTCTGGATCTTGACGTCACCCCCACTGAGATCGCCGACCCCGAACTCGGTGACCAAGTAGTCAAGTCTGGTCGCACCACAGGCGTGTCGCACGGGGTGGTCACGCGAATAGACACGCTGGTCAGCATCGATTATGGCGATGGGGTCGGCGAGCAAACCATCGGATGTTTCGAGATCGAACCGGACCCCCGCCGCGACGACGAGACCAACCACCTCTCCGACGGCGGCGATTCTGGCGCCACCTGGTTGTTCAAAACAGGCAACGGCCGCCCCGCCCCGATCATGGGTGGCCTCCACTTCGCAGGCTCCGACACTCCCGATACCGAAACAGCACTCGCGTGCTACGCCTCGTCGATACGCGACAAGCTTGGTTTCACACTGGCCTCCGCCGTCGCGGAAAAGTCCCGCGGCTTCGACCCACACTTCCTGTCCACTCCAGTGGACGTGCCCGGCATGAGCCAGGAGCTTAACGACGACGCCGTGGTCCTCAACGGCTCTACCACGATCGACTACACTCACTTCTCGCTGGCGCAATCACGCGAGCGGAAATTTGCGCGCTGGGTGGCATGGAATATTGACGGCGGACGCATGAAGAAACTAGGCCGCAAAGGCATCAAATTCCGCTACGATGACCGCTTCGACCACGCCCTGCAGGCTGGCAACGACCTGTATAAGGACAACGATCTTGACCGCGGCCATATCGCCCGGCGCGCTGACCTGACGTGGGGCCCGCAGGAAGAGGCAGCACAAGCCAACCGTGATTCTTTTACCTACACCAATATTGCCCCGCAGATGAACACATTTAACCAGTCCGGTCGCGGCGGTGTGTGGGGCCAACTCGAAGACGCAGTCTACGTCGAGGTCCAAGTCGATGACCTGCGCGTTTCTGTGATTGGCGGGCCGGTGTTTAAAGACACCGACCGGAAATACCGTGGGTATCTGATTCCGCGCGAATTCTTCAAATGATCTATTACTGTGTCGGTGGCCAGTTGCGTGCGCAGGCATTTATTTTGTCGCAGAACTTGGCGAATCTTGAGGTACTAGACCTGCGTGAATTTGATACCTACCAGTTCACGTTGGCCGCGATCGGAGAGCAGACCGGGGTGACCTTCACCGCGGCGCCCACCGCCTCAAGCGCTGATTCGGGCACTGTCTCGGGCCTTGGCCCTGATCCGAAGCTGGAATCTGAGCGCGTGCGTGTGCTGCTCAGTGTCGACGACATCATTTGGTGATCGTTTGCCGTTCCTCCCGCTGGGTGTGGACTCACTACCGCTGAGTGTGGAAGTCACACTATGGAATTCTGCGAGTCGCTACGGAAAAAGGCTGCGACACGCCTAAAGCTGCATTGTGACTTCCACCCTCAGCGGCGGGACAGAGATGTCTGCTTCCGACCCTCAACTGACGCAGCCGATGTCTTCGCCACCATTAAGCCGTCCGAAGTGGTGATATCGCATCAAGCTGATCTGCGATCGCTTCGCCTTCAACCTCAAGGTCATAATGCGACTGTAAGTTGATCCAGAACTGCGCCGTCATCCCGAGGTATCGGCCCAGGCGTAAAGCTGTGTCGGCAGTAATACGCCGTTTTCCATGCACAATTTCATTAATGCGCCGTGGCGGAACACCGATTGCCACCGCGAGCTTATGCTGGGTGATCTGCAAGGGGTCGAGAAACTCCTCCATGAGGATCTCTCCGGGATGGATCGGCGGCAAAGTCTTAGTATCCATGTCGTCTCCTAGTGATAGTCGACGATCTCTACGTCACGTGGGCCCTCATCGGTCCAGACGAAGCAGATGCGCCATTGGCTATTAATTCTGATGCTGTGTTGTCCCACTCGGTCGCCGCTGAGCAACTCCAGTTGGTTACCTGGCGGCACCTTAAGCTCCTCCAGCTTCACTGCTGCGTTCAACACCAGGAGCTTGCTCAACGCCCGCCGCTGCAGACGCGTATCAATACGTTTGGGGCGTTGCCGCCTAAACAAACGTTCTGTGTCTTTATCAGCGAATGAGACAATCACGCGGCCATTATCCCACCCTTAACGCCATGCGTCAATAACGCTACACGTTAAATTTGAAGTCGCAGATGTCGCCGTCCTGCATCACGTAGTCCTTGCCCTCCATGCGCACCTTGCCCTTCGCGCGCGCCTCAGCGATGGAGCCCAGCTCGTCCAGATCTTCGAAAGACACGATCTCTGCCTTGATGAAGCCCTTCTCAAAGTCGGTGTGGATCACGCCAGCAGCCTGCGGGGCAGTGTCACCCTTGCGGATCTGCCACGCGCGTGCTTCTTTCGGCCCCGCAGTTAAATAGGTTTGCAGGCCGAGAGTCTCAAAACCGGCACGCGCCAAGGTTTGTAGGCCAGGCTCGTTTTGGCCTACAGATTCCAAGAGTTCGGCGGCGTCTTCGTCGTCAAGCTCAAGTAACTCGGTCTCGGTCTGTGCGTCTAGGAAAACTGCCTCCGCTGGGGCAACCAGCTCACGCAGCTCGGCTTTGCGGGAGTCATCGGTCAGCACTGCCTCATCGGAGTTGAACACGTAAAGGAACGGCTTAGCCGTCATTAAGTGCAGGTCGCGCAGCAGCTCCAAGTCGACTTCACCAGCCTTAGCCGCAGCAAACAGGGTCTTGTCGTCTTCCAACACGGCCTGGGCCTTCTTCGCCTCGTCGACCTGCGGGGCCACGTCCTTGTCCTTTTTGGCTTCCTTCTCCATGCGCGGCAGGGCCTTCTCGATGGTCTGCAGGTCCGCCAAGATCAGCTCGGTATTGATCACCGAGATGTCTTCTTTCGGATCCACCTCGCCATCAACGTGGACCACATTCTCATCAGAAAAGGCGCGTACAACCTGGCAGATTGCGTCAGCTTCGCGGATATTGGCTAAAAACTCATTGCCCATACCCTCGCCTTCAGAGGCGCCCTTAACAATGCCGGCGATGTCAACGAAAGACACAGTAGCTGGCAGGATACGCTCAGAACCGAAGATCTCGGCGAGACGGTTAAGGCGATCGTCGGGAAGCTCGACAACACCGACGTTTGGCTCAATGGTGGCGAAAGGGTAATTCGCGGCCAGTACGTCGTTACGCGTCAGGGCGTTAAAAAGGGTCGATTTACCAACATTGGGCAGTCCAACAATTCCAAGAGTAAGGCTCACAGCCGCTAATCCTAGCCCACATAAGAATTAATAACTCGAATAGGGCAAGATGGACTTCGTGACTACTTCAGGTATGACTCCCCGCGATCCAGAAGCCACCGATCAAGACGGTAGCCGTGATGAAGCACGTATCGACGAAGGCGCTACCGACGCGCGACCTGCCTCAGGGTCAACCATTGTCCGCGATGATGTCACAGAATCATTCTCCGACGAGCGTCCTGACCAGATCGACCGGTCCGTCGTAGTGAACTCGTGGCTGAAAACTGCGGCCATGTTCGCTTTGCGCTTACTGATCGTTGGCATCGCTTTATACGCGCTGTGGTACGTCCTGAAAACATTCTGGGGTGGCGTACTCCCAGTGATCTTGGCCGTGATTGTCTGCACGGTTCTTGCCCCGCCGACAACCTGGATGCGCAAGATCGGTATACCGTCCGCGTTAGGCTCCTTAATCTCGCTGCTTACTTTCTTCGCGGGATTGGGCCTGCTGGTCAGCATTATCGCTCCCGATATCGCATCGCACTCTCAGGTGCTGTACCTCCAGGCGGTTGAGGGCGTGCAACGCTTGCAGCTATGGGCTCAAGGCGAACCACTCAACCTGGATGGTGAGGATATTGAGCAGGTTGTCAACGACATCGCAAGCTGGTTCCAGGAGCAAGCCGGGACCATCGCTAGCGGAGTATTTGCCGGTATTTCAACGGCAACCTCCGCTGTCCTTACCCTCGTGGTTGTCCTCGTTCTCACCTTCTTCTTCCTCAAAGACGGACACAAATTCCTGCCGTGGCTCCGCGGCGCGTTAGGGCGCCGCGCTGGGCTTCACGCCACCGAGTTGCTCTCGCGTGCATGGACAAGCCTGGGTGGCTACATCCGCACCCAGGCGATCGTATCCTTCGTTGATGCAGCGTGCATTGGTATCGGCATTTGGATTGTGGGTGTCCCCATGGCCTTCACACTGGCCGTAATCACCTTCATCGCTGGGTTTATCCCGATTGTCGGTGCGGTCACTGCAGGTGCGCTGGCTGTGATTGTGGCCCTTGTGTCCCTGGGCCTTACCGAAGCCATCGTCGTGCTCATCATCATCCTGGCTGTGCAGCAGATTGAGGGCAACGTGTTGCAACCAATTCTGCAGTCTCGGGCAATGAACCTGCACGCCGTCATCATTTTGATTTCGGTCTCCGTCGGTGGCGGCCTTTTCGGCCTGGTTGGCGCGTTTCTCGCGGTTCCTTTCGCGGCGATGGTCGCTGTCGTGTTCCGCTATTTCCAGGACATGACCGCGCTGCACGCTGGCGAAAAGGAAGCTAAAGAGATTGAATTTGTCACCGATGAAGGCATGTTGATCGGCGAAATTTCAGAACGCGAAAGTGAGCAGCAACGCCGTATCTGGCGCGAAGAGCTTGGCTGGGCACCGGAAAATGTTCCTGAGTCCAGCGTGCCGGAGGTAGGCTCACCACACGACGAGAAGTCTCGCCGATCCCGCATCAACACACAGATTTCATCTCGCGCAATGGCACAAATTTTCGAGAAAATTAAACGCCGCTCGAGGTAATGTCGCTGGCATGTGGCACCATGCAAAGCATGACTGCCATCGGTTCACTCTTCCTCGCCCTCCTACTTGGACTGCTCCTCGGGGTTATCGTGGGCTACCTATATCGGGGCCAGAAGAACACTCCGGCCCCTGCCCCGCCTCCTGCCCCACAACAACCCGCACTGGATGTGGCGCCACTCATCCGCGAGCTAGAGAAGCTGACACAGCAGATTGATGAGATGGATGAAGACCGCGCGGTAGCATACTCTGCCATCGCCAGCCAAGTGCAAGCCATAACGCGCACCTCTACCCGCCTGTCAGACCGCACAGACCAGCTGATTAACGCTCTGCGCTCCCCGCAGATCCGTGGTCGCTGGGGTGAGATTCAACTAGAGCGCGTTGTGGAACTTGGAGGGATGGTAGAGCACTGCGACTTTGATGTTCAGGTATCGGCGAACATCGATGGCAAGATTCTCCGCCCAGATTTACTGGTGCACCTGTCCGGCGGCCGCAACATCATCGTGGACGCGAAAGTGCCGTTTTCTTCCTACCTTGACGCATTGGATACCGAAGACCCTGAGGAAAAAGCCGGGTACCTTCGTCGTCACGCACATTTATTGCGCTCGCATATACACGCTTTGTCGTCCAAAGATTATATTTCCGCTTTCCAGACTACGCCGGAATTCGTTGTACTTTTCGTACCGGCAGATCCGTTTTTAGATGCCGCGTTGGAGCAGGATCCCGAGCTGTTGGACTACGCCTTCGAACGCGATGTAGTCATCGCCACCCCCACCACATTATTCGCCCTCCTGCGTACCGTTGGCATGGGGTGGCGCCATGAAGATATTTCGGAACGTGCGCGCGAAGTGCAGCGCTTGGGCGCAGAGCTGTACACCCGAATCAACACAATGGGTGAACACTACAACCGCGTGGGTGCCTCTCTGGAAAAAGCTGTGGATGCATATAACGCCACGCTCGCTTCTATGGATTCGCGCGTGATGGTGACGGCGCGCAAACTGGCAGAACTCGACATCCCCGTGCGCACCTCCCGGCGACCAGTCCAGCTCGAAACCTCAAACGCACCGGTTCGCAACGCCCCCACCCAGCGCGCGGACACTCGCTTTAAAGAAGAGACACAAGGTTAGTGACGCTTAACTTTCCCCTCCAGGCGGGTAGAGTTATTAGACGTGTCACACCAGTCGAGTCGGAGCAATCGTCGCGCGTCATCAACGTTTGACGGCATCCCTACATTTACAGCTGTAGGCATCATCGCAGCTGCCTTGTTTACCGGTTTGCTGATCAGCTGGAACACACACGCTGTGGGGTGGCCCTTCTACTTTCTGTTCGTGGTGGCCAGCATCGTCGCTCCCCTGCTAGTGAACCCGAAAGGTCTTTACCTTACTGTCGTGAGCATTCCGATTCTGTTCGGGTTTTTCATCGTGATAACAGGCTGGGTGGTTAATCGCTCCGACCTTCCCGAAGGTGGCGACCCTTTTTCCACCACCTCGCTGGTCTTCTCCGCCTATCCCCTTGTCCAGGGCTTTCCGACGCTCCTCGTAGGCCTGATAGGCGGGCTAGCCATCGCCGTTGTTCGGCTGTGGCTGCTAAGCCGCTACAACAAGCAGCTAGTTCATTCTCAGCAGTCTTGGCGTACACGTGCCGCTGAAGATAATCAACGCAACCGTCGTATCGCGCAACGCGCCCGCGCACGGTCCAACCAGGTCACAGTGCAGGAGCTGCTGGAGCGAAACTCCGCGCGCGGGCGCTCAACCGGATCCACCTCAACACGTAGGCGTAGGCCTGTAGAACGTTTAAACAAAGAAACACCCAGCTCCCGGACGCAGTCTCCACGTCGGTCGCTGAGAGATGATCGTGACGGTAGCTAAGTACGCTTTTAGGTGAGCGTTCTAGGTTCGTGCCGGCCGCAGTTCGCGCGGCAGTGCGAACTGAATAGTTTCAGTAGTAGTACGCACTTCGTCCACGCTGCTATATCCGCGTTCATCCAACCAGGCGATAACCTCACGTACGAGGATTTCTGGGACAGACGCGCCGGAGGTCACACCGACCGTCGTGACGCCCTCGAGCCAGGCCTCATCGATCTGATGCGCGTAATCAATGAGATATGCCTCATCTGCGCCCGCGTCCAACGCAACTTCAACCAGTCGCTTCGAGTTGGACGAATTCTGTGAACCCACAACAATCATGAGTTCAACTCGGTCCGCCATGGCCTTAACCGCACCCTGGCGGTTTTGCGTTGCGTAGCAAATATCGTCGCTTGGTGGGTCCTCCAGATTCGGGTACTTCTGGCGGAGTTTGGCCACAATCTCCAGCGTCTCATCAACCGACAACGTGGTTTGCGACAGCCATACGAGTTTCTGATCCTCCGGGAAGTCCGGAGCAGCGTCCACGCCCTCCAGGCCATCGACGAGGTGTGTCACCTCAGGGGCCTCACCTGCTGTGCCCTCAACCTCTTCGTGGCCTTCATGTCCAACCAGAAGGATCTGGTAACCATTACGGGCGAAGCGCTTCACCTCGTTGTGGACTTTTGTCACCAGCGGGCACGATGCATCAAGAGTGAGGAGACTACGCTGCCGAGCAGCCTCGCGCACCGCTGGGGAAACACCATGTGCGGAAAACACGAGGTGCGCCCCTTCGGGGACCTCATCAGTTTCGTCAACGAAGATCACGCCACGGTCCTGCAGCGTCTCAACAACGTATTTATTGTGGACAATTTCCTTGCGCACGTACACGGGAGCGCCATACTCATCTAAGGCTTTCTCGACGGTTTCGACGGCACGGTCGACCCCGGCGCAGTAGCCACGTGGCGCAGCCAACAGCACGTTCTTCACTGCGTCATCATTTTCTTTAGCACTCATGGAACCAAGCGTATCGAATCGGAGTCTAAAAAGACAGATAGATCACACTGCTACGGCATAGCAGGATAGAGCAGGATAGAGTAAGTGAGCCCGCCGAAACTGGGAAACGCAATGAGAGGTGGAACAAAGTGACGCAACCAGGTACTCAGCCAGGTAGTCAACCAGGCGCTAAACCGCCTGTTAGTACGTCCGAAACCCCATGGCCGGTGCGTAAAGTCAACACCACCGTGAAAGGGTGGATCGAACGTCTCGGTTGGCTGTGGGTGGAAGGTCAGCTCACCCAGATCAACATGAAGCCCAGTTGGAAGCTGTCCTACCTCACTTTGCGCGACACCGAAGAGCAAGTAAGCGTTCAATTGACATGCTCCACTGATTTACTGCGGTCTATGCCCACGCCTCTCCGTGATGGCGACCGCGTGGTGGTGCACGGCAAACCCGCCTTCTACGCTGGACGTGGATCGTTTTCCTTGTGGGTGAAGGAAATCCGCCACGTCGGCGAAGGCGAACTTTTGGCGCGCATTGAAGCGTTGCGTAAGCAGCTGGCCGCGGAGGGGCTTTTCGACGCCTCACGCAAACGTCCTCTGCCCTATCTTCCTACCAAAGTGGGGTTAATTACTGGGCGGGGCTCTGCTGCTGAACGCGACGTCATTTCTGTTGCCCAAACCCGCTGGCCGGCAGTCCAGTTCGAAGTGATTAATACTGCCGTGCAGGGTGCCAATGCGGTTCCCGAGGTTATTGCAGCCCTCCAGCGCCTCGACGCAAATCCCGCGGTAGATGTCATCATCATCGCTCGCGGTGGTGGCTCTGTGGAGGATCTTCTGCCCTTTTCTGAAGAAGCTTTACAACGCGCTGTTGCAGCGGCTGGCACGCCGGTAGTCTCCGCTATCGGTCACGAACCTGATAATCCAGTGTTGGATAATATCGCTGACGTGCGCGCCGCCACGCCCACGGACGCTGCCAAGCGGGTAGTTCCGGATGTTGCACAGGAGCGCGCGCTGATCGACGAAGCTCGCTCGCGCATAGCAGCTGCTCTCCGCGGGTGGGTGGAGCGTGAACGTCGCGGGCTGGCCAATGTTCGCTCACGCCCCGTTCTGGCAGATCCGTTAACCCCGATTCGCCAGCGCCGCGAGGAGCTTGATCGCGCAGTGGCGCTTATTCGGCGCGATATTTCCTATCTCCTAGGCCAGGAAACGTCCCGAATACACGCGCTTCGATCGCAGGTCTCAGCGCTGGGTCCCGCGGCAACTCTCGAGCGAGGCTACGCGGTGGTGCAGGTGCTGCCTCGCGATGGATCTGGCCCCGAGGTGGTCACTAGCATTGAGCAATCCCCACCAGGCTCCCAACTTCGGATCCGGGTTGGCGACGGTTCTATTAGTGCCGCGGGCATGGGCACAACCCCAGCAGATTAAGACACGCACACTTTCAACCTAAGGAGATCAGCATGGATAATTCCAACACCATCGGCACAGGCCAGGCAGGCGAAAACGCCTTCCCGGATGTTTCTACTCTTTCATACGAACAGGCTCGTGATGAGCTCGTCGAAACGGTGAAGATTCTGGAACTCGGACAGATGAGTCTTGATGAATCACTGAAGTACTGGGAGCGCGGGGAGGCTTTAGCGAAACGGTGCGAAGTGCTTCTCGACGGAGCCTCTCAGCGTGTCGAGCAAGCACTGCAGCAATCGCAGAGTGCCCAGGAAGAATAGCTGGTTTTAAGGGTTAGCCGTGTTGATCGGTTCGGTATTTATGGCTGTTTCAATGAGCTGCCGAAATTCCTCGTCTGACCCTGCACCGGTAAACAGCAGAACCGAGTCTCCCAAATCCACCGCCCGTAGATCACGAACATCGTCATACTCAGAGGTGTACAGCTCGACTTCATGGCCTGCGATCTCGGTTGTAGATTCCAGTTCGCGTGGGTCACTGTCGATGCCACGGACTGCGTCGTCTAGCTCTTGGCCTGTCTGCGTCATTGCAATATAACCTTCGTTGGGGGTCACCCACCCCACTATGGGTGCGGGCTCGTTGCCCACCCTGGAACGGCGTGCGGAGTTTGTCATCCAGCCTTCGCCCATCTCTGGGTAGCGGACGGGGAAGTTCATGCCCTGGGCTTCCATGTGTATAAACGTTTTCGCGTCTACTTCTTTGACGGGGCCGTTCTCGGGTGCTCCGGGGTTGAACGAGCACAATCCGGTGAATCCGACGGCGACGAACATCAATAGGAGCAAGACTCCCATGGAGATCATCATGTCGCGCCCGCCCTGGAAAATACGGGGTTTTTGTTCAGCAGCCACGGGGCTAAGTATGTCATGCAACAAGGACAAGACCTACCCCACCCCCGGTCTTGGGGGCAGAAACGAGATTCCCCGTGGAGTTTTACCGACGGAAACCTGATCTGCCCCTTTACGGGTGGGATTTTCCCACATGCCCGGATATAAAAGTGCAACAATGGAGGAGGCGCACGCGCCGATTTACCCCTTTTGGTACCACCTAAATGAATTTTCGCCTTGGGAGGCTGACTGCTGATGACCACCAAATCCCCGGAACGTCCGGATCGCAACCTGGCAATGGAACTCGTTCGTGTGACTGAGGCCGCTGCGCTGGCCTCCGGTCGCTGGGTGGGCCGTGGCCAGAAAAATGAAGGTGACGGCGCTGCAGTCGATGCTATGCGTCAGCTGATCAACTCCGTCAACATGGATGGTGTCATCGTGATTGGCGAGGGCGAAAAAGACGAGGCACCGATGCTTTATAACGGCGAGAAGGTCGGTAATGGCGAAGGCGCGCCCATGGACTTGGCGGTTGACCCTGTCGACGGCACCCGCCTGATGGCAGAAGGTCGCCCCAACGCTATTTCGGTGATCGCGGCTGCAGAGCGCGGGTCAATGTTCAACCCGAAAGACGCGTTCTACATGAACAAGATCGCTACTGGCCCAGAGGCTGCTGGCAAGATCGACATCACGGCACCAGTGAAGTACAACATCGACGTCGTTGCCAAAGCGAAGGGCGTCCACTCTTCCGAGGTCACCGTGGTTGTGCTTGATCGGCCTCGCCACACACAGCTGGTTAAGGACATCCGCGAAGCCGGCGCTAAGGTCCGCTTCATCATGGATGGTGACGTGGCAGGTGCCATCGCTACCGCCCAGGACAACAACTCGATCGACTTAGCGATGGGTGTCGGTGGCACACCAGAAGGGGTGATCACTGCGTGTGCGATGAAGTGTCTCGATGGCGAGATCCAGGGCATGCTTGCCCCGCAGAGCGACGAGGAACACGAGAAGGTTGTGGCTGCCGGCCATGACTTGAGCCGTGTGCTCACCAGCAAGGATCTTGTGACCTCGGACCACTGCTATTTCGCCGCGACGGGTGTGACCAACGGCGACATGCTGCGTGGTGTGTCCTACCGCTCCAATGGTGCCACTACACGTTCGCTAGTGATGCGTTCCAGGTCCGGAACCGTGCGCTATGTCGAGAGCCTGCACAAGCTGGCCAAACTGCAGGAATACTCCGTTGTGGACTACTCCGATCCGATCGAGAAATAAATCACTACGCTGAAACACGTAAACATCACTCCCCTACCTCAACTAAAGGATGGATTAATGACTGAGCAGGAATACCGCATCGAGAAAGACACCATGGGCGAAGTTAAGGTGCCCAAGGACGCGCTGTGGCGTGCACAAACACAGCGTGCGGTTGATAACTTCCCGATTTCTGGCCGTGGGTTGGAATCGGCCCAGATTCGCGCACTTGGTTTGCTCAAGGCAGCATGTGCACAGGTAAACAAAGATTCCGGCGCACTCGACGCCGAGAAAGCGGATGCGATTATCGCGGCGGCGAAGGAGATCGGCGAGAACAAGCACGACGAGTCCTTCCCCATCGACGTATTCCAAACCGGTTCCGGCACCTCTTCCAATATGAACACCAACGAGGTCATCGCGTCGTTGGCCGCACACAATGGTGTAGAAGTCCATCCGAATGACCATGTGAATATGGGCCAGTCTTCTAACGACACCTTCCCTACCGCTACCCACGTGGCTGCGGTCAACGAGGCTGTCAATGATCTCATCCCTGGCCTGAAGGTTCTGCATGAGTCCCTGAAGAATAAGGCGCAGGAGTTCTCTCAGGTGGTCAAGGCTGGCCGCACCCACTTGATGGATGCAACCCCTGTCACACTGGGCCAGGAGTTCGGTGGTTACGCCCGCCAGATCGAGCTTGGTATCGAGCGCGTCGAGGCTACTTTGCCACGTTTGGGTGAGCTCGCCATCGGTGGTACCGCTACCGGTACCGGATTGAACACCTCCGCCGATTTCGGCGCAAAGGTGACCGAGGAGCTTAAGAAGCTCACCGGGCTGGAGGACCTGAAGGAAGCTGAGAACCACTTCGAAGCTCAGGCTAACCGCGACGGTCTTGTTGAGTTCTCCGGTGCGATGCGCACGGTTGCGGTCTCTTTGTACAAGATCGCCAACGATATTCGCCTCATGGGCTCCGGCCCATTGACTGGTCTGGCGGAGATTCACCTGCAGGACTTGCAGCCTGGTTCTTCCATCATGCCGGGCAAGGTTAATCCTGTGCTCTGCGAGACCGCGACCCAGGTCTCTGCTCAGGTCATCGGCAACGACGCTGCCGTGGCTTTCGGTGGTTCCCAGGGCCAGTTCGAACTCAACGTCTTCATTCCGATGATGGCTCGTAATGTGCTTGAATCCGCTCGCCTGCTGGCCAACACCGCCCGCGTGTTCGCTGAGAAGTGCGTCGACGGCATCACCGCCAACGAAGAGCGCATGAAGCAGTTCGCTGAGTCCTCCACCTCGATTGTGACCCCGTTGAACTCTGCTATCGGCTATGAAAACGCGGCGAAGGCTGCAAAGCATGCTCTCAATGAGAAGATGACTGTCCGCGAGGCTGTTATTGATCTCGGCTTTGTCGACGGCGAGAACCTCACTGAGGAAGAGCTGGACAAGCGCCTCGATGTCTTGTCGATGGCCAACACTGATCGTGACTAAGCACTAGCTTTACCCGCCCCGGCGCCACCAGCGTTCTGTGGCACCGGGGCTTTTTAAGGTGTTGTATGACTGATTCATTTTCCCAGCTTGAGAAGTCCGGCGGTTCGAACCGGCTGGTGGTTGTCAGTGGCATCACTGTGCTCGTTGTGGCCTGTATCGCGGCCGTCGTCGCAGGTATTGTGGCTTTGAAGCGTGACGACGCTTCATCTGCCACTTCTGCACTACCAGAAACAGTGACCGTGACCGCCACCCCTCCGGAGCGTGACTTCGTCCCAGATAGCGCGCCTGTAGGAACCTTCGTCGGCACGCTCACGAGCGTGGAAGAAGACACAGCGGGCCGATCCTGGCAGGCTGTTGCAACATTTGGCCTGACTTACACAATTGGGTTTAGTCCCCCGGTTTGTGTTGGGTGAGGGTGTTGATTAGTTGTTGGTCTTTTGGTGTTATTGCGGGTGGGATGGTTATGCGGGTGTTGTTGATTTCGATTGTGCTGTGGCGGTAGGTGCTGAGGCGTTGGACTAGTTTCGGGGCGGTGGTGTTGGTGGTCAGGTAGATGTGTTTTGACAGGGCTAGGGCGGCGAAGACAACGGTGATGTGTGCGGTGATAGCGGTTTCGGTGTGGTGATACATTGGGCGGGCATCAAGGTCTGTTTTCGCCATTCGGAAGGCCTGCTCGATGTGGTAGAGCTGGTGATAAAACCCGATGATCTGACTGCCGTCTACCTGTTGGGCATCGATACTGGTGACGTAGCCTTTCCATCCTGCTAAAGCCTGGGCTTGAGCAAAGGTTTGTTCGTTGATGACAAACTGCCCGTTTTTCTTGGCCACAAATCTCGGTAGGCGTGCTGAGCGTTTCTTGGTGGCTATCTCGTGTGCTTTCTGGCGTTGTTTATCTAGCGAGCTGATGTCGTAGCGGTAGCGTTTGGCACTAAACCCGATCACCGCACGTCGCTGTATAGCCTGTGTACCTGTTCCCATTGTTTTGGTGGTTTCAACGATGGCACCATCATGAGCATCGATACTGTCCTCGTCATCGGGATCAAGTGTGATGTCGTAGGGCGCTTTTTTCAGCCGGTCAGCAACAATGTAGTCAATACCCTCGGCATCAAGTGCATCTAGGTTTTTTGCTGATAGCATCGCCGCGTCAGCAACAACGACGACACCAACAAGATCATGGGCTTGGATATAGGCGTTGATCATCGGGATCAATGTTGTTGTTTCGGCTGTTTTACCGTGAAAAAATTCCACGTGAAGCGGGATGGTGTCAGATGGTTTGTGTGTGGGATACCGATCCTGCATGAGGAGATGAACCACAATGACGACTATGACGCGACGTGATCCAGAGGATAAAGCTCGGATTGATGCTATTGAGGAGAAACTGCTTGCCAATCCTGAGGTAGCTAAAATCATCAAGGAGCTTGCAACCTCTACTACGGATGCCAATGAACTGGTCAGGGGCATGCTGCAAGCCTCGCTATCGGCAGCATTGCAGGCGGAAATGGATGTCCACCTCGGCTATCAGTCTGGTGACAGGGCAGCCAAAAACGATGGTGTCAGATGGTTTGTGTGTGGGATACCGATCCTGCATGAGGAGATGAACCACAATGACGACTATGACGCGACGTGATCCAGAGGATAAAGCTCGGATTGATGCTATTGAGGAGAAACTGCTTGCCAATCCTGAGGTAGCTAAAATCATCAAGGAGCTTGCAACCTCTACTACGGATGCCAATGAACTGGTCAGGGGCATGCTGCAAGCCTCGCTATCGGCAGCATTGCAGGCGGAAATGGATGTCCACCTCGGCTATCAGTCTGGTGACAGGGCAGCCAAAAACGCTGCTCGGGCTGATAACCACCGCAATGGCAGCTATCCAAAGACCGTGGATTCTAACTATGGGCCTGTCACCATTGATGTGCCCCGTGATCGGCAGGGGACGTTTGTTCCGACGATGGTGCCTAAAGGAGTACGTCGCCTGACCGATGTCGATGACATGATCGTTAGTTTGTATGCCGGTGGGATGACCATCCGTGATATCCAACACCACCTAGCCACAGCCTTGAAGATCGATGTGTCGCATGAGACGATCTCTGCGGTTACTGATGCAGTGCTCGACGAAGTACTGCAGTGGCAAAGCCGCCAGCTAGATGAGTTCTACCCCGTGGTGTTCCTCGATGCACTGCGTATCAAAGTCCGTGATGGTGGGCGAGTGGTCAACAAGTCTGCTTATCTGGCTATCGGGGTGGATATGGACGGTATTAAGCACATCCTGGGTATTTGGATTGCCAAAGAAGAAGGAGCCTCGTTCTGGGCACAGGTCTGTTCCCACCTGGCTAACCGGGGTGTTAAAGACGTTTTCATCGTGTGCTGTGATGGGTTGAAAGGCCTGCCAGAAGCAGTCGAAGCGACCTGGCCGAACTCGATGGTTCAAACCTGTATCGTCCACCTGATCAGGGCAGCCAACCGGTGGGTTGCGTACGGGGACCGTAAAGCAGTATCAGCGGCTTTAAAGCAGATCTACACCGCTGCTGATGAGGACCAGGCAGCGCAAGCGTTAGAACACTTTGCTGCAACTGAGCTGGGGCAGAAATATCCGCAATCAGTGAAAGTGTGGCGCGATGCGTGGGATCGGTTTATACCGTTTCTACAGTTCCCGCCAGCAGCGAGGAAGGTGATCTACACGACGAATTCGATTGAATCGTTTAACAATCAACTACGTAAAGCCACCCGTAATAGGGTGCAGTTCACTAACGATGAATCCGCAGTCAAGACGCTGTGGTTGATGATCTGCAATATCGAAGATCGCCGTGCCGCCAAACGAGCCAAAGAAGGCAAAAAGGTTGCTGCCACAGCCGGACGCCTCATAGAAGGTGCACGCGTGGCAGGGTGGAAACAAGCCATCAACCAAATGTCCGTAGCCTACCCCGACCGCTTCCAAAACTACCTATAAAATCAACCCCACACACAAACAACTTGACACCCTCAAGCGGGAACCCTTCCAGATCAGTAATCAGGCCGACCACGATCTGAGGATCAACACGGCGTTCTTTACTCATCCCAACTTTGCGTAGCTCGTCTTCTTTCGGTGTCTCAAAATACAAGGTGGTCACGTCATATAACACCATTGTCACCTGATGACGTGAACGCACATAACGATGACATGCAGCACCAATACGAGCCCGATAATCATTTTTAACAGCACGTTTTAGTGTGTTGTACCAGGTATTAACATGCCGGGAAGGCTGACCAAGACCTGTCAGTACCCGCCCTACCTGGGCTTTTGAGGTTGGCTCAACAATCCGGGCAATAACCATCGCCTGAAACGAGGGATCATCAATCCCGAAATCCAACACATCCCACACCCGCGCAAGCACCTGCCACAACACTTTATTCGCAGTATCAACCACCCGAGCCTGCCCATCCCGACTACCCGATAACCGATCACCAGCACCCGAATCCTGGGCAGCATGCACCGACTCGGTGTGTGTCTGAACCGCACCAAGATCAAGTTCCTGCTGATCAACACTGTCATCACGGTGACGATAATCAGCAAAATCATCCATCACCGGGATACGCCGATCATCACCTACACCTTCAAGCGGCAACGATAACTGCTGGCCACGGCCTAAAAAAGACTCCGCAGCTAAATACAACACCGCCAACTGCCCATCATCATGAGCAGACCCAAAATGCTTAATCACCTCAGTACGCCCACCAACTTTTCGTACTACTTGCACACTCACCGCCCCCGAAGCAGTACGAGCACACTTAATAGACGCCACCCGCTAACCCTATCACCCCAATTAGTCCCCCAACACCCACCCAACAAAAAACAAACCCCAAGGTCAAACCAAAATCACACCCCTAGAACACACGTTCTTGTGGAAGTCAGGGGGCCAGTTCGAACTCAACGTCTTCATTCCGATGATGGCTCGTAATGTGCTTGAATCCGCTCGCCTGCTGGCCAACACCGCCCGCGTGTTCGCTGAGAAGTGCGTCGACGGCATCACCGCCAACGAAGAGCGCATGAAGCAGTTCGCTGAGTCCTCCACCTCGATTGTGACCCCGTTGAACTCTGCTATCGGCTATGAAAACGCGGCGAAGGCTGCAAAGCATGCTCTCAATGAGAAGATGACTGTCCGCGAGGCTGTTATTGATCTCGGCTTTGTCGACGGCGAGAACCTCACTGAGGAAGAGCTGGACAAGCGCCTCGATGTCTTGTCGATGGCCAACACTGATCGTGACTAAGCACTAGCTTTACCCGCCCCGGTGCCACCAGCGTTCTGTGGCACCGGGGCTTTTTAAGGTGTTGTATGACTGATTCATTTTCCCAGCTTGAGAAGTCCGGCGGTTCGAACCGGCTGGTGGTTGTCAGTGGCATCACTGTGCTCGTTGTGGCCTGTATCGCGGCCGTCGTCGCAGGTATTGTGGCTTTGAAGCGTGACGACGCTTCATCTGCCACTTCTGCACTACCAGAAACAGTGACCGTGACCGCCACCCCTCCGGAGCGTGACTTCGTCCCAGATAGCGCGCCTGTAGGAACCTTCGTCGGCACGCTCACGAGCGTGGAAGAAGACACAGCGGGCCGATCCTGGCAGGCTGTTGCAACATTTGGTGGAGAAACAGGCATGGTTGTGTACCCGGATCAGGAATGCGTGGTCTCACTGACCCCGCTGAGTCGAAAGACCTACAGGTCAACGGCGTTGACTACGTCGTGTTCGGCAACTGACGGGTTTTGGCAGGTCCACCAGCCTGAGGCAGGGCTTGTGGAACTTGTGTACGAGATCAATGGGGTGCCCGTGGTCGAAGGGACGTTATCCCTCGGCGTTCCCGTCCGGCCGGAGTAGCCGTGTGAGGTAGTCATTCGGCGTGATTACGATCGCTCCGGCGTCTCGGTCGAAGCTCGAGAGCGTGTCGACGGCGCCGTCCATCCAAAAATGTACAAGCCTTGATAGTGGCTGGCCCGTTGGGTAGGTCACGCACAGTTTCGCAAGGCAGTTCAGCGCATCGATCAGTGGTTGGCCAGCCTCGACTGGTGCAACATAAATAGTCGAGTGGGATGGAATGCCAAACAGTAACCCTTGGCTACGGTCGATGCGAGGGGCAAAGGTGTCCAGCACCATGGCTAGATCGGTAGCTGCTGAAGCCAGTTCGGAACCCACTGCTTCAATAGATATGACTCCGCCTTCGCGTTCGGTGACCTGTACGTCAAACGTCGATTCAATATCTGCACGCAGGTTCACCTGGGCTGCGCGACGCAGGGTGTCCGGCTCGTCGATACGCGCAAGGGCTCGCTCTGTCATCGTCTTAAAGCCGTCGCCTGTGTCAAGAACCACCGTGAGCTGAGTATCGCGCGTGAAATTACCGGTGCCATCTTCTACTGGCTTTAGGCGTGGGCGCAACGCCGCGTACACGTTTGCCGTGGTGGTGCCTTCTCCGCGCGGGGCAGCGAGCATCTGGTCAATCAGGGACTGCGCCAAACGTCGCGGCGCTTTGGGGTGTTCGTTGCCGGCAAGCGCGTGAATCGTCCCGGTGAGATCCGCATCGACGCTGCCTAACCTCGGGTGATCCACACGTAGCGAGCGGCCATTAATCCGCACCGATGCCCCACGTTGAGCTGCTGCCGTGCGAATTTCGCTGCGCAGCGATGATGCGCGGCGACGATCCAACCCCGGAAAATTAGTGTCTGGCTGGTGGGGACGCCGTCTCGGCCAGAGATTTCTCCCGCTTTCCACCTTGCGTCACCCGTCTTCCTCATTACGGCTCTCGCCGATTTCTCTGATTGTTCTCGCCACGATAGCGTTGCTTCTCCTGGAGTGTATCGGTTTGTGCGACGCAGGTGAAAAAGCGTCAGGCTGTTGCCATGATCATCACCGTTTGGTGGTGATACTTTTCTGCCGATTTTATGCGGCGTACCTCCTCCAACTGGACTTGCTTTAAGTCCAGACCGTCAAGAGCAAGGAGTTGAGTTGGTCACCACCATGCTGATGAGCCCGCTCGGCGGCGTGGATCAGATGAGTTGGGTGATCACCTCGTTTATGGTGGCAATGACCATCGCGATGCCGATTTTCGGCAAGGTAGGCGACACGCTCGGGCGGAAGTGGCTCTACATGTCGGGTATTACCTTCTTCGTCATCGGTTCGACAGTGGGCGGATTCGCGGAATCCATGGAAATACTGATCATCGGCCGGGCTATTCAGGGTTTCGGTGGCGGTGGCATGATGGTCACCTCGCAGGCCATCGTCGCCGAGGTGGTGCCTGCGCGTCAACGCGGTAAGTACATGGGTATTTTGGGTGCCGTTTTTGGTCTCTCCTCTGTGCTGGGCCCGGTGTTGGGTGGTTGGTTCACGGGCGGCCCTGGCTGGCGCTGGGGGATGTGGATGAATATCCCGCGTGGAATTCGCCGATGATTCTCACCGTGGTCGCCGTTTCGCTGGCGTGCTGGATTGGATTTATCATCGTGGAGTTGCGTGTGGCTGACCCGCTGATCTCGCTTGCGTTGTTACGGAACCGCAATATGAGCTTGACGACGATCGCCGGGGTGGTGTTGGGTCTAGCGATGACCGGTACGTTGGCGTATATGCCCACCTATTTGCAGATGGTGCATTCTTTGTCACCGTCTGCTGCGGGGTTGATGATGATTCCGATGCTGCTCGGCATGCTAGGAACTTCCACCGCAGTGGGCTTTGTCATTGCACGCACCGGTTCGTACAAGATTTTCCCGATCATCGGGCTTGGATTGGCAGCGCTTGCGCTGTTTCTGATGTCGTTGATGACTCCGGCGACTCCACTGTGGCGAATCGGTGTCTACTTTTCGTCTTCGGCTTCGGGTTGGGGCTGGTGATGCAGGTTTTAGTGCTGATCGTGCAGAACTCGTTTCCTCTTCGATCGGGTCGCTCTTTACCATGAACCTAGCAGGACAGCTGAATCGCAATATTCCACCCGCGATCGCTGATCTGGGCGAATCGGGAGCACACTTCGCAGACAAATGGGCTCAGGGGTCCGCTTTCGTTAATTCGTTGACTCCTGGTTTGGTGGCCCAACTGCCAGACACACTGCGCAACGCCATTCAGCTCAGCTACAACGATGGGCTCACACCAATTCTGTTGATGTTGGTGCCGGCCATGGTGGTTTCGCTGCTGCTGATGTTCCCTATTAGGGAAGACACGCTGAAAGAAACCATCGAGTAGCTAGTTGCCGGTGTTGTTGAGCTTTTCTTCCGGTTTTGTCAACAGCTTTTCGTAAACATCGGTGTCGCGCCATTGGCCTGCTAGTTCCCCATAGGTCATCTTCGCTAGGTGGTGGTAGGTGCCAACTTTTTCGAATCCGCGAGAGAGATGGAGACGCGCAGAACCTTCATTTTCCGGGAAGATCCATGCATGGATCGCCCACTTATCCAGGTCCTGGCAGACTTCCATCAAGCGATCAAGCAGAGCACCCGCGATACCGCGCCCAGTTGCGTCCGGGTGCACATAGATGGAGTCTTCTACCACGCCGTGGAACACGCTTCTCGACGACGCGGGTGCCGCAGACGTCCAGCCCAGTAGTTTTGAGTCATCGTCTTCTTCGACGGCGACGAAAACGGTTTCCATAATCTTGGCCTGGGTGAACTGCTCCCAGGTTGGGCCTGCGGTTTCGTAGGTGGCATGCCCAGTGTCCAGGCCCATTTCGTAGATTGAACGCACCTGGGGGTAGTCCTCAGGGCGTACTGGTCGGAGTTTAAAGCCAGCCTTGCTCATGGGCTCAATTGTTACCGACAGTTTCAAGCTTGCGCAAATTTCTGGGCTGACTCAATGGACGTCTTCCAGCAAATCGGTGACGAGTTCGGCAATGGCGGAGCGCTCTGATCGGTTCAACGTAATGTGGGCAAAAAGGTCATTGCCCTTGAGCTTTTCAATGACAGCCTGCACGCCATCGTGGCGCCCAACACGCAGGTTATCGCGCTGCACAATGTCGTGAGTGAGAATTACTCGCGAACCACGGCCCACGCGGGACAAAACGGTTAGAAGCACGTTGCGTTCAAGCGACTGGGCCTCGTCACAATCACGGTCCATCACCTCCTCCATGACATTGTCAGACACGACGCCTTCGAGGGTGTCGTACACCGCCTGCGCCCAAGGGTTCATTTTCTCGGTCTCGCTACCGGGCAGGTAGCCCAGATTTTGGCCACCTACGGCGTACAGCGGGCGGAACACGACGATGCGCTTATGTAGCCCGCGTTCCAAGGTTGCTTCCAGCCCTGCACAGAGCACCAACGCGGACTCCCCCACCGGGGGCGACACGTACCAAGCCACCATTGACGTTGACGGGGATGGGAGTGTCGAGTCGACCGTAGTCCCGTCGCAGGTCTTCTAACATGCGAACTTCCGTAGTGCCCACGGATCGGACAACAACACGGAGGTGTCAAGGACGTACGTTTTCACCTCCGTCACGCTCTCAGAATGCTCTGGCGAGTAATCGATCGAGGCGACAGCTGGCTCATCCATGTGTTGTACTCCCCTAGGTCAGGTGGTGTAGGTCTCATGGTAGGTGGTCCGTACACACCCGAGCGTAGGGAGACAAGGTATAAATTACACTGTTGGAAGATGAACTTCCGGTGACGAGGGCTCATCCTCAACTTAAGGGCCTGCTTAAGGGCGAGGCTCAGTCTTCGCGCCCCACTCGCCATTGTCGTTGACCCACTGCATAACACCGTTGGTGAAAGACTGGGTCCAGCCTTGCTCGCCGTCAAGCTCCTTCTCCGGTGCCGTCGGCATCCCCAGTTCACTGTTCAGGCCACCTTCGGCAGTCCAGGTCTCAGCGATCTTGCCGATCACTGGCACCGCACCGGTTTCTTCAGACCAGGCCAGGTAGTTGCCATCGGCGAACTGAGCGAGGGCCTTGTCACCTTCCTGCTGGATCAACTCTGGCAGGCCCCACTCTGATTCCTGCTCTTCGATCGCCGCCTTCAGATCCGCGGTGATCAGCGTGGTATTGCCGTCGGCTGTTTGCTGTTCTACGGTCTCGCCTTGTGCACCGTCGGTTGCTGGGTCATCGCCCTCGCTGACAGTCTCGGAGGCATCACTGGCGTGGACGTTCTCATCAGCCTCGTGCGGAGTTGCGTTCGCAGCGCCCTTGTCTTCGGTAACAACGTCGGCATCCGGGTCTGAGGCGGTGTTGGCCTCGTCATTCGAACAAGCAACCAAAACTCCTCCGAGGGTGGCAGCTGCCGCGATCGTTGCGATTGTGCGTATCATAATCACATTCCTTCTTTCACCGAAGTCGAGTTTGTTAACAACCACCCAGTATGCAAATTTCAGGTTAACGGCGTTTTTTGCCACCCCTATTGTGGGGTTTGCCTCCGGTTCCGCGTCGCGGAGAATTCGCTTGCCGACGAGCTTGCTTGGCCTGCCGTTTTTCTTTCGCGTTACGCTTTGGTGCTGCCACTCGCGATGAATTAGCGGTGCGGCCTTTCGCAATCCCAACAAAGTCTTGGATTGCATCCGAGTCGTCGTTTTTGCGCCACACTAAAGCGATCGACGTTGGGGAACCAGGCCAGTTGCGCACCCCCAGTGGGACGACCTGTTTTTTCGACAGCACCTTCAGCACAGGACGTGGTGCGAAAGCGACCCCCACGTTAGCTGAGACAACCTGCAGGGCCATGCGCAATTCGTCTAAAGAGTGGTATTCGTTGACGTGCTCTTCTGCAAGATCATCCATGTGCACCGCTTCCCCAACCTCGGCGTACACGGAGTTTTTTGAAACGGCCACGCCGGGTTCTTCGTCGTAAAGCGAAACGATGTGGAACTCATCACTAACGCGTGCGTCTGGCAGCCGGGTGAGTGCGAGGTCCGCTTTCCCGGCGAGCAGCTCGCCCATGGCATCGTCTGCGTCAGTCGTGGTCAGGCCATGCGTGGTGTGCTGTGCGTAACGACGAAACCACTTACCGGGTTCAGTTCCGGTGACGAAAGCGAGGCGAATCATGTGCTCAATGCTACCGTTTGAACTATGAGCGAAGAATTGAATTTCCAGGCCGAACCATCTGGTACCGCAATGAAGCCGGCGACGGCAGCAAAAAAGCTCGGCATTTATTTGCCAGCTGCACCACAAGATTTCCAGGATGGAGCAGTAACCCACGCCCAGCTGCGCCAGCTCCAGACCAATCCCCCGCAGTGGCTCGTAGAGTTACGCCTCCATGGCCCGCACCCGCGCCCGGAGGTTGCACGCAAGCTGGGTATCAGCATCACGGCATTGAAGAAAAACGGCATGGATAAGCCCTTGACCACCGAGGAGATCAAGGGCTTGCTGGCTGATCAACCGGAATGGCTGCGCGAAGCCCGCACTCAACTGGCTGAGTCCCGCCAGCAGAACACGCCAGACGCTTAGAGCAGCTTCCAGTCCTCAAGACCGTCGTACAGCGGGTACTGCTCTGCCAGCCTGGTTACGCGGGCGCGCAGGCTTTCCACGTCTGCGTTCTTGCCGGCTGCCAAAGCGGTACCAATGATGTCTGCAGTCTCGGTGAACGCTGCTGTGTCGAAACCGCGGGTGGCCAGCGCCGGAGTACCGATGCGCAGGCCGGAAGACACGGCTGGTGGGCGCGGATCGAAAGGAACCGAATTGCGGTTCACCGTAATACCCACCTCATGCAGGAGATCTTCGGCCTGCTGGCCGTCCATCTCGGAATTACGCAGGTCAGCCAGCACCAGGTGCACGTCTGTGCCGCCGGTGAGCACGTCCACGCCTGCAGCCTTGCAATCGTCCGCGGTCAACCGTTCCGCCAAGATGCGCGCACCTTCCAGGGTGCGTGCCTGTCGGTCCTTGAACCCATCGGTGGCTGCAATCTTCAACGCGGTGGCCTTCGCAGCGACAGCGTGCATGAGTGGCCCACCCTGCTGGCCTGGGAATACTGCCGAGTTTAGCTTCTTGGCATACTCGTCGCGCGCGAGGATCATGCCGGAGCGTGGGCCACCGATGGTCTTGTGAATGGTGGTAGACACTACATCGGAATGAGGCACTGGCGATGGGTGCAAACCCGCGGCCACCAGACCAGCAAAATGAGCCATATCGGTCCACAGATAGGCGCCCACCTCGTCGGCGATGGAGCGGAAGGCCTCGAAATCGAGGGTGCGCGGGTAGGCGGACCAGCCAGCGATCAACACCTTCGGTTTGTGCTTCAACGCTGCCTGGCGCACCTTGTCCATATCAATGCGCATGGTATCCGGTTCAACCTCATACGCAACAACGTTGTAGAGACGGCCGGAGAAGTTGGACTTCATTCCGTGGGTGAGGTGACCACCGTGTGCCAACAACAAGCCCATGATGGTGTCGCCAGGACGAATCAACGCATGCAAGACGGCAGCATTAGCCTGCGCACCCGAGTGAGGTTGAACGTTGGCGTACTCCGCCCCGAACAAGCTCTTCGCACGATCAATGGCTAGGTTTTCCACCACATCTGCGTTTTCGCAGCCACCGTAGTAGCGCTTCCCTGGATAACCTTCGGCGTACTTGTTGGTGAACACCGAGCCCTGCGCCTGCAACACGGCGCGGGGAACAAAGTTCTCTGAGGCAATCATTTCTAAGGTGGTGCGCTGGCGATTCAACTCGCCAACGATCTGCTCATGAACTTCAGGATCCAGCTGGGCGAGTTCTTGATAGAGAACGTTGTCAGTCATGTGGCTTTCGTAACCTTTCCACAAGGAGTATAAGGAGGAGTGATACCGGGCTTGAGTCTACGACATCCCAAACCACTTCAGTAAAAACTGGCCCCTTAACCCCGATTCGGGGCAGCGAGATGCAACAATGGTGGCCATGGCACGACGCACCGATTCCAGCCCCTACCTCGATTTCACCCGCGATACCTGGCGTGATCTTCGCGCAACGATGCCCATGGTGCTGAAGGAATCCGAGCTGGAAGAACTCCGCGGGGTGGGAGAAAACATCGACCTTGATGAGGTGTCAGACATTTATCTTCCCCTGTCGCGCTTGATCCACCTCCAGGTGCATGCACGCCAGCAGCTTACCGCGGCGACTGAAACGTTTCTTGGTGATAACCCGGGGCATGTGCCCTTCATCATCGGTGTGGCCGGCTCGGTGGCGGTCGGCAAGTCCACTACTGCCCGCCTCCTCCAGGTGCTGCTGCAACGCTGGGAGTCCCACCCCCGAGTCGATCTTGTGACTACCGACGGTTTCCTCCTGCCCTCCGCGGAGCTAGAGCGACGCAAGCTGATGAACCGCAAAGGTTTCCCCGAATCCTATGACCGCAGGGCGCTTCTCCGGTTCGTCACCGACGTCAAATCAGGAAAACCCCTGGTAAAAGCGCCGGTGTATTCCCACAAGGCTTATGACTTGATGCCAGACGAATACCAGTCGATTGAAAAACCCGACATCCTTATCGTGGAGGGACTGAACGTATTGCAGACAGGCCCTACGTTGATGGTCAGTGATCTTTTTGATTTTTCCGTCTACGTCGATGCCCACCCCACCGATATTGAGCACTGGTATATCGAGCGTTTCCTCAAGTTACGCACTACAGCTTTCCGCGAACCTGGTGCGCATTTTGCCAAGTATGCGGACATCGACGAGGCGCAGGCTGTCCATATAGCGCGCGAAATTTGGCAGTCGATCAACCTTCCCAACCTGGTCGAAAATATTTTACCCACGCGTGTTCGCGCGTCGCTCGTGTTGCGCAAGGGGCGCGATCACCAGGTCCAGCGGGTAAGGATGCGCAAAATCTAACGCTGTCATCGGCCCCAGTGTAGCGAGGCGTTACTTGCCAAAACGCCGCGATCGTTGTGAATAATCACGCAGTGCGCGCAAGAAATCAATCTTGCGAAACGCTGGCCAATATGTGTCAGTAAACCAGATCTCCGAGTAGGCAGACTGCCAAAGCAGAAAACCACTCAAACGCTGCTCCCCCGAGGTGCGAATCACCAGGTCAGGGTCGGGCTGGCCTTTGGTATACACGTGCGTAGAAATGGAATCAATAGTTACTTTATCTGCGAGTTCGCTAGCGGGCGTTCCAGTCGCCAGCTCTTCGTCGATAAGCGACTTTACAGCGTCGACGATCTCTTGTCTGCCGCCGTATCCCACAGCAATATTGACTGTCAGCCCCGGTTTCTCGTGCGTGGTGTCCGCGGAGCTGCGCATGCGCCGGGCAACCTCCGGTGGCAGCAAATCGAGGTGCCCAACCAGTCGCACTTTACAAGTGTGGTCTGCCGTGGCAAGATCCTCGATCACTGTAGAGATGATGTCGAACAGCAATTCCACTTCATCTTTTGTCCGCTGCAGATTCTCTGTAGACAAAAGGTAAATCGTGATAACTTCGACCTCGGTGTCGGCGCTCCAGCGCACCAGTTCACCAATCTTGTTGGCGCCGACGCGGTGGCCATGCGAGATATCGGTAAACCCTGCCTCGCGGGCCCACCGACGGTTACCATCTGCCATCACGGCGATATGCTTCGGTTGCTTCTTGCCCCGCAGTTCGCGCTTCAGGCGCGCTTCATACAGCGGGTACAAGATTCTTTCGAGCACATTCACACTCATAAGTGTAGCGGGTTAGTTAATTGATTCGGCGAGCGCGTACCGCCGAAGCGAGTTCTTCCAGCAAATCCACAGTAGTGTCAAAATCCATGCACGCATCGGTGACCGACTGGCCGTACACCAGACCTTCTCCACCGTTGATCTTCAAACGCTGCGGATCCAACTTCTGTGCGCCTGCCACGAGAAACGATTCCAGCATGACACCAGCAATATGCTGATTGCCCTCGGCAACCTGAGCTGCGATCTCACGGGTGACATCTGCTTGGCGCTCATGGTCCTTGCCAGAGTTGGCATGGGAAGCATCGATCATGATGCGGGTATTCTCACCAAGCTTTTCGACGACAGCCTGCACCGATTCCCGGCCGTAGTTCGGGCCGGGGGTGCCCCCGCGCAGGATCACATGACAGTGGGGGTTACCTTCCGTCTCCACGACAGACGGAACGCCGTCGTCAGACACACCAAAGAAGAAATGCGGGTGCTGTGCCGCGCCCACCGCGTCCACAGCCACCTGGATCGACCCGTCAGTGCCATTTTTAAAACCAATCGGCATACTCAAGCCGCTGGCCAGCTGACGGTGCACCTGCGACTCTGTGGTGCGGGCACCAATCGCACCCCAGGCGACAGCGTCTGCGTAGTACTGCGGGCTTGACGGTTCCAAAAATTCGCAGCCGGCGGGCAGTCCCGTAGTCACCACTCCCGTAAGGATTTGGCGGGCCAGCCGCAAGCCCTTCTCCACGTTGTAGGTACCGTTCAAGTCTGGATCATTGATTAAGCCTTTCCACCCCACGGTAGTGCGTGGCTTTTCAAAGTACACGCGCATGACCACCTTCAGGTCTGCATCCAACCTTTTAGCAAGTGGTGCCAAACGGTCTGCGTATTCCTGTGCCGCAACCGGGTCATGAATTGAGCATGGACCAACTACCACCACGAGGCGATCATCCTCGCCGGCAAAGATATCGGCGATATCCTGGCGGTCTTGCTCCACTTTGTCCAATTTGGCGGGGTCCAACGGAGATTCGTTTTGGACTTCTACCGGGCTGGGCAGGGTGTGGAACGCGCGAACACGTTTGTTGGATGTCGATGCGGACTCTGCGAGTGAGACAGGCTGTGACATGAGTTTTCTTTCTTGTGAGAATTGCGGGTTCGAATGTTGCAAACAAAAAAGCAGCTCCTCGACCCTGATGTGGGGAGGTGCTGCTTGGCTCCTGCTAGTTCGTATTCTGTCAGCTAGTCACGAGTGACTGGCAAGACCGAGAACAAGCCCGGAGCCTTGCCAAAATAAAATCGCTGTACGAACATGCGCCTCAGTATAGCAGGTTTGGCAGTGCTCTCAGACAGGCGGGTCAGAAACGCGATTTTTTACGTCGGTCCAGTACTCCTGCTTCAGCCATTGCCTTGTCTACTGCCTCGGTATCAAACACGTCAAGCCCATGTGCTTCCGCGAACAACCGGCGGCGATTAAAGCGGGAGTAGCGGCGGTGGAAAGCCCACCCGAGCATGAGAACAATCACCAACAAGCCCACCACGATGAGCATCCCGATCGGTGACCCTTTACCAAACTCTGGCCCCAGAGGGCCACCATCCGGGTTCTGCGCGAGCACGTAGGTTACGGCGTTGGTGGCCGCAACGGCAACTGTGGAGTGTTCTAGCATTATTTCTGTTCCTCATCTTCAGGTGTGATCCCTGCGAACAAATCATTTTCCGGCATGTGCGTGGACACGCGGGTGCGGGCCAATTCGAACTCTTCGGTCGGCCACAATTCCTGCTGTGTTTCCACTGGGGTGGCGAGGAAGGCGCCGGCAGGATCAATCTGGGTGGCGTGCGCAAGGAGTGCCTGTTCCCGGTTGGAGAAGTAGTCGCCACAGTCCACCTGGGTGGTCACACGCGCCATGATGTCGGCCTTGTTTTCCTGCCATCGCTTGATCATCGGCCCGTATGGGCTGCGCTTGCCTTCGTGCTTCAGCCGCTCGTCGAAAAGCACCATGCGTTGCAGTACAAACCCGTGTGTGTAGTACATCTTGAGCACGGTCCACGGCTCGCCCGCTTCGGGCGCGAACTCTGGGTCGCCGGATTTCTCCCACGCCATCATGGAAATCTCGTGCACCATCAGGTGGTCTGGGTGCGGGTAACCACCGTTTTCGTCATACGTGATTACCACGTGCGGGCGAAACTCGCGAATGACCTTCACAAGGTGCTTGGTCACCTCAACTGGGTCCTGCCTTGCAAAGCACCCCTCTGGCAGTGGCGGAAGCGGATCACCTTCGGGCAGGCCAGAGTCCTCGTAGCCAAGCCACATCTGCTGCACCCCCAGGGCCGCTGCGGCTTTCGCCATTTCCTCACGGCGGATGGAAATCATATTTTCCAGCACGCCGGGTCGGTCCATGCCGGGGTTGAGGATGGACCCTCTTTCACCACCTGTGCACGTAACAACAAGTACGTCGTGACCTTCGTCGGCGTACTTGGCCATGGTCGCTGCGCCTTTGGAGGACTCATCGTCAGGGTGCGCGTGAATCGCCATGAGGCGTAGGCCGCTCAATGAAATGCCACCTTCCGGTAGTGTTTTTCGTTTCGATATTAGTTAGATATTAGTTAACAGCTGACAATCTTAGTACCATCACTACTAAAGTCATTTTTCGTCCTACTTCTCAAGAGGTCTCTGCTCGGTGTCCACCCCAGATCTGTCCCGCCCCGTCCAGCGCTACGGCAAGGAAAAGGTCCTTGAAAAGCCCAAGGGAATGGCAGGAAAAGTTGTGGCCACCATCTTCGTCATCGTGATCGCCGCAATATTGGTCCTGGGTATGCGCACGATCTTGACGCGCGATTCCTCACCCATCGAGGCCTCCTTGGTGAATCACGAGCGTATCGACGACCAGACCTCCCGGGTGTGGATCGATGTGGCGCGTGAGGACACTTCACAGCCGTCCTACTGCATAATTGCAGCGTTGAATTATTCGATGGCTGAGGTAGGCCGCCGTGATGTGGTGATTCCTGCAGGTGGTGAAGCACTGATGCGAATCTCTGCTGATCTGCCTGTGCGTGAGTACCCTGTGTCGGGTTCGATTTATGGCTGCTCGTCGAACGTGCCATCTTTCTTGAATACGGAGGACCCCGTGTACGATGTGGCCCGCAGTGGCTAGCTGCTGAGGTGGCTCGGGGATTGCTCTGTGGTAATATTCCCCGGTAGTTCACGCGTGTTTGACGCGTTTTTTCATTTCCCAACGATTTTCAAGTTCCCAATGGAAGGGTTGCACTCATGGCTGAGGTAGAAAAGCAGTACATCACTCCCGAAATGAAAGCGAAGCTGGAAAACGAGCTCCAGCAGCTGATTGATAACCGCCCGGTCATCGCAGCCGAGATTAATGAACGCCGCGAAGAGGGCGACCTGAAGGAGAACGCTGGCTACGACGCAGCCCGCGAGCAGCAGGATCAGGAAGAAGCTCGCATCAAGCAGATCTCCGAGATTCTGGCGAACTCCACCACTGAGCGCCAGGGTGTTGTTGAAGGTGTTGCTCACGTCGGATCCGTGGTCCACGTGTACTACGACAACGACAAAGACGATAAGGAAACTTTCCTGATCGGTACTCGTGCGGCCTCGACCGATAACAAGGATCTAGAGACCTATTCGGAGCAGTCCCCACTGGGCGCGGCAGTCATCGGTGCCGCGGAGGGAGAGACCCGGACCTACACCGCTCCAAACGGTCGCGAAATCTCCGTCACTGTGGTGTCAGCCGAGCCTTATGACTCCACGAAGGCTGCAACTCCTCGCGCACAATAAACTAACATTATTACCGAGCCCCGCCACGATTAGAGTCGTGCGACCTACCCAGAGGATGTGAAGTTACATAATGCGTATCTCCCGTAAGTTCGCCGCTGCAGCAATCGCGACGATTTCCGCCATCGCGATTACCGCGTGCAGCCCACCGTCAGAGAACCCTTCTGACCAGAAGGTTGAAACCGCTGAGAGCCAGAACCCAGATTCCCTGGACAACGGTGGCATCGGCTTTGAGGAGCCGGAGACCTCGGCACCGTCTACCACGAAGCCCACTCCCGTCGAACCCACCACACCAGCAGCGGCAACAGGCACTTCTAGTAGCCAGGTTGTGATGGGCGAGCAGGGCTTCATCGTCCAGCAGTAACTGCGCCCACATAGGCTTTCCGCCTTTCTACTACCCCTTTCATGGTGTGTGGGAAGGCGGTTTCTTTATTCGTCGGCACGCCCGTGCACAAACCACAAAGCCCGGCCCTCCGTAGATGAGGAGGTCCGGGCGAAAAGGTAGCTGAAGCTTCTCAGGCGTTAATCGCGCTGGAGGTAGCTGAGCAGGCGCAGGATCTCGGTGTAGAGCCACACCAAGGTCACAGCCAGGCCGAGTGCCACGCCCCACGCCATCTTTGCTGGCGCACCAGTACGGATCAGCTGATCTGCCACATCGAAGTCCTGCAGGAAGCTGAGAGCTGCCAGCACAATGCACACCACGGAGAAGATGATGGCGATGGTGCCACCGTCACGCAACGGGTTAAAGCCGAAGAAGATCGCTCCAACCAGGTTACCAAGCGCCAGGATTGCGACACCGAAGATCGCGCCAGTGAGCACGCGCGTGAACTTTGGAGTAACGCGGATGGCGCCGGTCTTGTACACGAAGAGCATGCCGCCGAACACACCAACGGTGCCCAGGATCGCCTGGCCGATAATCGCTGCACCATTCGAGTCACCAAAGGTCCAACCGCTGAACAGCAGCGAGATGCCACCGACGAAGAGGCCTTCGAACGCCGCGTAAATCAAAGTGACGGTCTTCGAGCCGAACTTATTACCGAAGGAGTGGACAAGCACTGCGATGAAGCCGCCGATCGCACCGACGATGGCCAGGATCATCGAAACGCCTGGATTGATCCGCGCAACACCAAAGTTGATCAGGGCAAATAGCACGATCACGCCGAGGGTGATGCCGGTTTTGGTCACCACATCATCAACGGTCATGGGGCGATTGTCGTCGGAAGCCTGCTGGGGCGGGAAGCCCTGCTGGCCACTGTAGTTGTCAAAACCTTGCTGCTGGTAGCCGTAACCACCTTGCTGTTGGGAGGCAGGTAGCTTCGTCAGAACAGGGTTATTACTGCGCACGATTTCACCCGGATCCTTTCTCTGTTACACGTAAACACGTAAATCTTTTGCTTTCACACTCTCCAACGTCCCATGCGAGTAAATCGTTCCCCACCACCACCGGAAATATGATGCAAATCACAGTATTTATTTATTCTTCGATATAAAGTTATGCCTATGAGTGGTTTGCGACAGTGGTGGAAGCGACTCCAACCCGAGGTAGGCGGCGCTGCCCTGCGCCGTAAATTCAACGCACTTTTCGGCGACGAGGAGCCGATCACCTACGAATTCGGCGATGTCCCCATTTATGTCTTCCACGCAAACGAGCCTGTCCCCCACTTCCTCTACACAACTTTTGGCCTTTCGCGTGTCAACTCCGCCACCCCGGTCGCGGGAACCCAGACCGAACTGACCATCCGCATCCCCGATGACCAGAGCCTGCCACCTGAGTGGCCCGCCCGCGTCCTCGACCGAATCGTGCGCTATCTGAACCGCGTGGATAACCCGCTCGAACCGGGCCACCACATGGATTTCAGCGAGCCCTTATCTGAGGACTCCACTTTGACTGCGCTGATCTTCGTCACCGACCCACTGCTAGGCGTGGTGGATACCGCCAGCGGTTTTGTCCGCTTCACTTACGCCATCGGTGTCACGCCCGACGATCTACGTGACGCGTTGATCTGGGATGCTCGGAAGTTTGCCGGTGTGTTCGGCGAGTACTTCCCCCTCGGCCTGTCCGATCCTTCCCGCCACTCACTGCGCGACATCCCCGAGGCCCACACAATCTTAACCAGCGCGACGCAGCGCCAGGGCTCGTCGTTAAGCGGCGTGATGACGAAATACCTGGACTTTACGGATGACCCTGAGGTGCGCATCGACCTGACATCGGCAAGCGCAGAGCATCTCCTGAACGCGATCCGCTATCGCATCGTGTACGGCCGCAGCTTCAGCCTCGTTGGCAAAGATCGCTGGCTGGAAATCATTCCAGGCGACGGTGCGCCCCTCGTAGAGAACCGTCGCATGGTGCTTGAGGTTTCCGAAACGCTGGCAAACGAGCTCCTGGCAACCTTCGACATAGTGCCTGGCACTTACCGCTTCACAACTAGCCCTTTAACCCTGCAAGTCTTTGACCCAAATAGGTAGCCTGAGCTGTACGTATTGGTGCCCCCAGTGGGACTCGAACCCACACTGGATTGATTTTAAGTCAACTGCCTCTGCCGATTGGGCTATGGGGGCACAGCCGAAAAATAACGGTCTCGCACTAGTGTAGACGGTTGCCCCGCATCGGAAGAAATAGGCCCCTATTTTTCTAGCCAAGGCTGACGCGGTAGATTCAGGAAAATGACAACCAAGCATTCCGTTTCCGTGTGGTCGTTGATGGCGCTGATCATTGGGTCAACTGTGGGTGCTGGGATTTTCTCACTACCGCAAAACATCGCCTCGGCGGCAGGCCCCGGCGCGATGCTCATTGGTTGGGCGATTACTGCGGTGGGGATGTTGGCAATCGCGTTTGTGTTTCAGATTCTTGCGCTGCGCAAACCATATTTGGAATCAGGGGTGTATTCGTATGTGCGCGCAGGCCTCGGCGATTTCATCGGTTTTGCATCCGCGTGGGGGTACTGGCTGGGTTCTGTGATCGCACAGGTGGGCTACGCCACCTTGTTCTTCAGCACACTTGGCCACTATGTCCCACTATTTTCAGCGGAGAATCGGTGGGTGTCTGTGGTGTCTGTTTCACTGTTAACCTGGACGATTTTCACCCTGCTTACTCGAGGTGTGCAGCAGGCGACAGTTCTGAACCTAGTGGCTACCGTAGCGAAGCTGCTGCCGATTTTCGCGTTTATCTTGCTCATCGCATTCTTGGGTTTTTCCTGGGATAAGTTCACGGCTGATTTCTGGGGCAGGGCGTCTGGCACCGTGTTTGAACAGGTGAAGGGCACCATGCTGTTTACCGTGTGGGTGTTTATTGGTGTTGAGGGCGCATCTGTGTACTCCAAGCAGGCACAATCCCGACGCGACGTTGGACGCGCAACCATCTTAGGTTTTTTCGCGGTCCTGGCGCTTCTCGTGTCCATCACCACCTTGTCCTATGGTGTTCTCCCCCAAGAAGAACTTGCAGCGCTGCCGGATAATTCGATGGCCGCGGTTCTTACCGCTGTGGTTGGCCCGTGGGGTGGAGCATTGATCTCGCTCGGTTTGTGCTTGTCTGTACTTGGCGCTTACGTGTCGTGGCAGATGTTGGCAGCCGAGCCTGTTGCCATGATGGCTTTCGATGGGCTCCTCCCCAAGGCCTTAGGCAAGGTCACACATACTGGCGCACCGTGGGCGGCGCAGCTCGTGTCAACGATTGTGATCCAGTTGTGGGTGATTGTTTTCTTCATTTCCGAGACCGCTTACACGTCGATGGTGCAGTTAGCCACAGTCTTGTATCTGGTGCCTTACTTGTTCTCCGCCTTGTACCTGGTGCTGCTCGTGGTGCGGGGCCGAGGCATTTCGCATCCGCACGCGGGGGAACGTTTCGACGATTCCGGCCCCGCCGTCGATAAGCGCACGAATCGGAAGCACCTCGTCGTAGGTGTGCTCGCCATGCTCTACTCCCTGTGGCTGTTCTATGCTGCTGACCCTGTTTATGTGCTCTACGGCGCGCTCGCCGTGCTGCCCGGGTTGATCCCGTATGTGTGGACGCGCCTTGCGGCACGGGAGCGCGTATTCAACGCTTTTGAGTACGTTGTTGTCGCCATGATCGTTGTGGCATCGATAGTTGCGCTGTGGGGAATTGCGCACGGTGCGCTGGAATTGTAATTTTTAGTCAGCCTTACTCGCTGACCGAAAACACGCTCTTTTCTCGTTGCGGGGCAGTCTCACCGCCAGTCTCAGGCACCTGTGGCACATCGAACATCCCAGCCAGGAAGTCGGCGACCCACTGCAGCAGGGCGGTATCACGCAGACCGGGTTGGTTGATGCCCTTGCCTGCCTTAGGGAATGGTACTTGCACAGCCTTCGCAGCCGCGCGGTACGCCGAACCTGGGTACAGACGCTTCAGCCGTACTTGTTTCGAATCTGGCAGGTCTACCGGGTGCAGCTTGATGCGGTTGCCCTGCACCGTAATATTTGCCACGCCAGCGGCACGGGCTTGATGGCGCACCCGGGCCACAGCCATCAAGCGCTGAACTTCCTCCGGCAACGGGCCGAAGCGGTCGGTCATCTCCTCGATGATGGTGGTCAGTTGGTCGTCGTCACGCGTCTCTGCGATCTTGCGGTACTGCTCAAGCCGCAAGCGTTCAGAGTTGACGTAGGTCTCGGGGATGTGCGCGTCGACAGGCAGGTCGATGCGGATTTCTTTCGGGCCTTGGTCGGTGGCATCAACCACTTCGCCGGTGGCGAGCGCCTTGTAGGTAGCAACGGCTTCTCCCACCAAGCGCACATACAGATCAAAACCAACACCGGCGATGTGGCCGGACTGTTCCGCACCCAGCACATTGCCGGCTCCGCGCATTTCCAAGTCCTTTTGCGCCACCGCCATCCCGGCACCCAAATCATTGTTCTGGGCGATGGTGGCCAGACGGTCGTAGCTAGTCTCGGTGAGCGTGGCACCCTTCGGATACAGGAAATAGGCATAGCCACGCTCGCGCGAACGTCCGACACGCCCGCGTAGCTGGTGCAGCTGGCTAAGCCCCATATTCTGCGCATTTTCGACGATCAACGTGTTCGCGTTGGCTATATCCAACCCTGTTTCTACGATTGTTGTGCACACCAACACGTCAAATTCGCGGTCCCAGAACCCCTGCACTGTTTGCTCGAGTACCTGCTCACTCATCTGCCCGTGAGCGACCACGATGCGCGCCTCCGGCACAAGCTCGCGCAGCTCACGCGCCTTCTTCTCAATGTCACTGACCTTGTTGTGGATGAAAAAGACCTGGCCGTCGCGCAAAAGTTCGCGCCTTATCGACGCCGCCACTTGCTTTTCTTCATACGGACCCACATAGGTCAATACCGGGTGGCGGTCTTCTGGCGGGGTGGTGATGGAGGTCATTTCGCGGATCCCGGTCATGCTCATTTCGAGGGTGCGCGGAATTGGTGTTGCGGTCATGGTCAACACATCCACGTGCGCCTTAAGCGCTTTGATGTGCTCCTTGTGCTCCACACCGAAGCGCTGCTCTTCATCCACCACGATCAGGCCCAGGTTCTTCCATTGCACACCAGTTTGTAGCAGGCGGTGAGTACCGATCACGATGTCCACGGAGCCGTCGGCAAGCCCCTTTAAGATCTTCTTCGAATCAGCAGCGGACGTAAAACGCGACAGCTCGCGGATCTCCACACCGAAGCCAGCCATGCGGGTGGCGAAGGTGGAATAGTGTTGCTGGGCAAGAAGTGTCGTCGGCACGAGCACCGCCACCTGCGCCCCGTCTTGGACAGCCTTGAAAGCTGCGCGCACAGCTACCTCAGTTTTGCCGAAGCCCACATCACCCACGATCACGCGGTCCATGGGCACCGGCTTTTCCATGTCTTCTTTGACGGCTTCAATAGCCACCATCTGGTCCTCCGTCTCCACGAACGGGAAGGCGTCTTCCATTTCGTGCTGCCACGGCGAATCCGCCGCGAATGCGTGGCCCGGCGCGCTGACCCGCTTAGCGTAGAGTTGCACCAGTTCACCGGCGATTTCGCGGACGGCGGCGCGCGCCTTTTTCTTCGTGTTTTTCCAGTCAGAACCGCCCATCTTGGACAGGGTGGGTGATTCGCCGCCGGAGTATTTTGACAGCAGGTCTAAAGACTCCATGGGCACCCACAGCTGGTCATTTGGCTGCCCGCGTTTGCTCGGCGCGTATTCCAACACGATGTATTCGCGCCGGCTGGTCTCTTCCCCGCTGGTAATCGCCCGTTCCGCCATTTTTACGAAGCGGGCGATCCCGTGGGTTTCATGCACCACGTAGTCGCCGGGCTGCAGCGCTAAAGGATCGACGCGGTTGCGCCTTTTCGCTTTTCGACGCTTCGCTCCTGCAATATCTCCGACCCGGTTACCGGTGACATCTGTTTCTGTGACCACGACCAGGGGGATGTGGGTGCCGGGGAAGATCAGGCCGGCGTGGCTGACGGCCTGGTAGAGGGTGATCTTGCCGTCGATAGGCTCTAGCCCCGCGCTGGCGATGCGCGCCGAGATACCGTTTTCGCGGAATCTGTCCGCCATGCGTTCCACGGTGCCCTTGGCGGGAGCGATAAAGGCAGCCGCTCCCCCGTCGGCCACATGCTTTTTCAGCTGGGCCATGAGCGCTTCAATCTCTTTAGCCTCGCCGCGCGGCGCCGGGGCCGGGGTGAACTCGAGCGGCAGTGTGTCGGCCTCGTCGGCTGCGAACATGCCGGGTGGGGCAAATGTCCACCACCGCGCGCCAGCTTTCTCGGCAGAGACCTTGAGCGATTCAAATGAGCGGTACGAGGTAGCAGACAGGTCCAGCCCTTCGACTGCGACCGGTCCTTCGGCGCCCATGGCCGCGGCCTCCCACCCGGCCTCCAAGAATTCCTGGTCGGTCTGCTCCAGGTCAGCAATGCGGGTGCGCACCTTTTCTGGGCTGGTTACCAGCACTACGGAGCCTTCCGGCATCAGATCGGGCAGCACCTGGAACTGCTGGTCTGTCAGCGCAGGCATCAGCGCTTCCATTCCGTCGGCGTGTGTGTGCTCGGAGATGCGGGTGAGTAATTGCACCAATGTGGGGTTGGTGGGAAACTCACGCGACAGTTCGTCGGCACGCGCGGCTACGGTGTCGTCGATCAGCAATTGGCGGGCCGGGAATACTTCTACCCGGGTAATCTCCTCGATGGTGCGCTGATCGGCTACGGCGAAGCTGCGCAGGTCGGTGATCTCGTCGCCCCAGAACTCGAGGCGGACCGGGTGTTCGGCGGTGGTGGGGAACACGTCGATGATGCCGCCGCGTGTGGCAAATTCTCCGCGTGCAGCCACCATGTCCACGTGCTTGTAGGCAAAGGTGGTCAGGGCGTTGACAAGCTTTGTGAAGTCGCGCTCCTGGTCTTGTTCCACCACGATCGGCTCTATCGCGGGCAGGAACGGCTGGCAGAATCCGCGCGCCGACGTGACCACGACTTGCAAGTTTGGCAGCCGGTGCAGAACCTCAAAACGCGTGCCGACGACGTCTGCTCCCGGGCTGAGGCGCTCATGCGGGAGAGTCTCAAAAGCGGGAAACTTGGCCACTTTATCCTCACCGAGCATTGCCGCAAGCTCAGCGGTGAGATCCTCGGCTTCGTGGCTGGTTGCGGTGACGGCTAGCACCGGGGTTTTCCGCGCCAGCGCCCCGACAGCCCAGGGGCGAACCTGATCAATGCCCGTGATGTGCAAAGCCTGGGTTCCAGCTTCCTCGTGAAGTTGGGAGACGAGACCTTTTAGTTTCGGGTCGGACGCTGCTTTGGTGAGCAGCCCCGCCAACATCGGAAGGTTGTCTGTCATTCCTCAACTCCTACATTGCGAATTATTTCCGGTTGTGCCCGCAAGCCGCGTTGGGCGAACACTGCCCGCCCAACATTAATCAATGGTTCCCGTCGCTCTGAAACCGGTCATGCGCTGTCTAGCCATGCTGTCTACCCTAGCGGACCTGCTGATTAGGCTTTACGCAATGATTCGGTAAACTAGTAGGCGATTTCCCCATGGTGTAATCGGCAACACTACGGTTTTTGGTACCGTCATTCTAGGTTCGAGTCCTGGTGGGGAAGCTTTTACCACACCCCCGGCACCTGCTGTTTTAGCAGGCTGCTGGGGTCTTCGGTGTCATCCACAGGCTTAAGGGCTTCAGGGACAAAATCTCCGCACCCAAGGATGCGGCAGCAGCCATTATCCTCTCCAATCAGCTCCGCAGCACCGTAATCACTGCCTTCTTCTCGCTCCATCCGAGCTATCGAAGTTGCAGTCTCCGTGTCGATGGCAAGCTTTTCACAAAGTGACCGGAGCACAGGATGTACAGGCAACACCTTAGCCCTCCAACGGGAGTCGAAATAAACTTCATTCCTTTACCGCCTACCCTTGGCGAATTTAACCTCAAACAAAACGGTTGCGATGCTCCTAACTCCTTTACCAGGGGTGCCCGCCACAAGATCAACCAACTCGTAGGGAACCGTAAACCTCCTCTCTATTCTCAACAGACCACACCGAAACCCCGGCATCTACTGCCTTCATCGTTAAACCACACACATCAAACTCCATAACCCACCTTCTCGCACAGAAGAATCAGTACCCCTTCTAGCCCCGTTTCAATGCCAGATGCCTTCACTTCAGCGAACAATTCCATCTCGGATGCGTTGTGGCAACTCGTCAGTCTGAACCTCCTCAGGTAGCAACTCGCTAGCCCAATGAATAAAGCTCAGAAGCGCATCCGCCCCTTGGCCTGAGTCCGCAGTCTCCCGAACACTTCAACCTGCGTAGAAAATACGGGGATAGCCACCTTCCTACGGATCACGCCTCACTGGCTTCGCCACGTTGCCATTGGCCTGATGACCCCGGCAGGGCCACTGTGAAACTGGTGCAACGGCAGCTGGGTCACGTCAGCGCGAAGATCACACTGGATACCTAAGCAAGTCTGAGGGAGGACGGGTTGGCTACTGTTGTGGACTCGCTAGGCGCTGTCAGCCAGATTAGTGATCATAAAGCTCATTGAATGTGGCTTCGATCCAGATCACGTAGAAGATGTTTGCGCCCCTCCACCCTGCAAGAGCGTGATTACCCTCGTGGCGGTAGACACGGAACTTTTCTACATCGGTGAATTGCCGTGGAATCATTGGCTTGATCACATGGCGGGGAAGCAACTCTGACCCCAGCCCGTGCTTCTTATGCTGAGAAAGTTCCTTCCACGATATCTTGCAACGCTCCTGCCACTTCGTCAGGAAGGCTAACCGCTGCCCATCCGAAAGCTCCTCGAAACCCCAGCCTTTTTGCACGTGGCGGAATGATAGAGCCGGATACTCAGTCTCCTGTTCACGCAGCGCTTTAAGGACAGCCCCACTCGAGTTCTGGCCCTTATCGTTGGGCCGAGTGCCACGCCGTTTACTCTTCTTCGACATTTACTCGCAGAAGTATTCCTTCAAGTCAGCGTCAGAAATTTCGATAGAACGCTCATCTTCCCGAAAGTTCTTCAGCCACGGCGATTCTCGGTGCGTTTTATTGCGCAATGCCCACGCCGAATAAGGGCCATACTCATTCCAGACCTCGATAAGCTCCTGCTCAACATCCCGGTAATCATCCCAATTGAAATCTTCCGAAACGAAATCATCAGGATCAATCGGCCCGTTCTTATAGGCCTTTGTCGCGTGGTACACATCAACCACAACAGGACCATGCGCCCATGCTTCCATCCGGTCAGCAAAGAGGGGCACCCCGTCCGTAGCACGCATCACAGCGCCCTTCGCGTAGTATAAAAGCTTCTGCAATTTCAGCTGAGTGATATCGGCATCGGCAACTTCCTCCGCCCACGCAACAAACCACTCTGCAACAGCACGTGCGGAATATATCGGCATCGTTCGTCCCTCCTCCCAATGCGACGTGTCAACTCGCCACAACTATAACCTTTCGGTCCGACATCGTGGAATCCCCCCGCGCTGATATTCAGGACACGAGCTGAAACAACTTTCGTCAAAATCTTGTTACAAGACGCTAATACGTACCATTTTCACTGGCGAGATTCCTGTTTCGCGCTTGGTTCGAGTCCTGGTGGGAAAGCTTTTTTATTCCCTTTTTCTGTGTGGTTCGGGGCGTGCACACTAAAGTGTGCACGTTCACTCTGCACTTTTGCCTTCGCTTATGCAAAGATAGTCACGGCCCTAGGCCACAACTACTCGGGGATTCGGGGGATCTTGTTCTAGAGCTGCAGCCGCCCGGCCACACTGTATTGACCGAGCGGGCGGCTGCAGCGGCTGCGAGTACCATCAATGTCATGAGCACCGATGCGCAAAACGATGATCGCCCGCCCCACGAAGACCACAACGCTAGGCTTTTCATCTGGTCCAACGGCCTGCAAGGTTTGGGCGACCAGATTGTCGCGCCGAAGACTGTGCTGCCGTGGCTATTTACTACTGCGGGTGTGCCACACTTCTTTACTGCGTTACTGGTGCCGGTTCGTGAATCTTTATCGATGCTGCCGCAAGCCGCAATAACGCCATGGGTGACTACTCAGCCATCGCGGAAGAAGGTGTGGATTATTGGCTCCGTAGGCCAGTTCGTCGCGGCTGCCCTGATCACTGTGTCCGCCATGCTGCTTAGTGGTGTTGCTCTTGGTATTGTTGTGGTGTTTTGCCTGGCCGTGCTCGCGACTTTTCGTTCGATGTGTTCCATCGCTTCGAAGGACGTACAGGGGCGCACTATTACCAAGGGCGGGCGTGGTTTGGTCACTGGGCGCGCGACAGCATTTTCGGGTGGCCTTGCGCTGGTGGTTGGTCTTGCTTTGTCGCTTCTCGACGGAGGGATCCCCCGCTGGGTGCTCGTGGTGCTGCTCGGTGGTGGCGCGCTGATGTGGGCTTTGGCGGCGGTGGTGTTTCAGGCCGTCCGCGAGCCTGAGTCTGAGGTAGAACCGCGCGGGATCAAAGAAGGCTGGTGGAAAGAAACGTGGGCGCTTTTCATTGGTGATAAGCAGTTCCGCTCTTTTGTGATTGTGCGGTCACTCATGCTGGTGACAGCTCTGTCCACCACGTTTATTGTCACACTGAGCCAGGAGTTGGGCCACGACATCACGGGGCTGGGCATCTTTGTTTTTGCCTCGGGGTTGGCTTCCCTTGTCGGCGGGCGTATCTCAGGTGTCGTCTCCGATATTTCTTCGAAAAACACTATGGCGATCGCATCGGGGGTAGCCAGCGTGCTCCTGATTCTGCTTGTGATTTCGGCCAACACCGCCTCTCCTGGCGTTTACGCGTGGATCCTTCCTGCCGGCTTCTTCCTTGTCACTCTGGCGCATACGGCTGTCCGGGTGGCCCGAAAGACCTACCTGGTGGACATGGCTGAAGGCGATCAGCGCACCCGCTACACCGGTGCCGCCAATACCCTCATGGGTGTCATCTTGATCATTGTTGGTGTGATCTCGGGTGCGATCGCCCAGTTTGGTTCGCAGCCGGCTTTGATCTTCTTGGCTGTGACGGGTGGTGCGGGCGTGATCGCTGCGTCACGCTTGAAAGATGTGTCTGCGAAGAAAGACAAGTAACTGGCAACTCGCGTTATGCTGGTACCCGTTACTGCCTAAAATAACTGATGTGACATAAGGAGTCGCACGTGTCCCAACACTCTGACTGCGCGGTGGTGGTCCTTGCCGCCGGCGCCGGCACCCGCATGAAATCCGCGAAGCAAAAGACGCTACATGAGATTGGTGGCCGTAGCCTCCTATCTCATTCACTGCACGCCGCTGCCGGTGTAGACCCGCAGCATATCGTGGCTGTAGTCGGCCATCAGCGGGACCAGGTCTCCCCCGCTGTCGACGAGATTGCCGGCCAGTTGGGCTGCGAGATTCACCAGGCTGTCCAAGACAAGCAAAATGGTACGGGACATGCAGTCCAGTGTGGTTTGACCGCGATTCCTGATTTCACTGGCACCGTCGTTGTTACCAATGGCGATGTTCCTCTCCTTCGCCCAGAGACGATCCAGGGGCTGATCGAGGCGCATAATAATGCCAAAGCTGCGGTGACCGTGTTATCGCTCAAGCTTGCTGATCCCACCGGTTACGGTCGCATCGTCCGCGACGGCGACGGCAACGTGGAAAAGATCGTGGAGCAGAAAGATGCCAGCGACGCACAAAGGCAGATCACCGAGGTTAACTCTGGTGTTTTCGCGTTCGACGGTGCTGTGCTTGCCGACGCTTTGACGCGTATCGACGACAATAATGCCCAAGGCGAGCTCTACATCACCGATGTTCTCGGGATTGCACGTGCCGACGGCAAGGTTGTCTCTGCCCATATCGCGCACGACCCGGCAGAATTGGCTGGTGTGAACAACCGTGTGCAGTTGGCTGAGGCAGGCGCTGAGTTGAATCGCCGCACTGTTGAAGCCGCGATGCTCGGTGGCGCCACTGTGGTCGATCCCGCCTCTACCTTCATCGGCGTTGATGTGCAGATTGGCTCTGACGTTGTGATTCACCCGAACACCCAGCTGTGGGGTTCCACGGTAATCGCAGATAACGCTGTAATCGGGCCGGACACCACACTGACGGATATGAAGGTTGGAGAGGGCGCCTATGTTTACCGCACTCATGGGTCAGAGTCTGAGATCGGCGCACATTCTGAGGTTGGCCCCTTTACCTATATCCGCCCCGGCACTGTGCTCGGCGAAAGGGGAAAGCTGGGTGGCTTTGTCGAGGCGAAAAACGCGCAGATCGGCAATGGCTCAAAGGTGCCGCATTTGACTTATATCGGCGATGCCACTGTGGGCGAAGAATCCAATATCGGGGCTTCCAGCGTGTTTGTCAACTACGACGGAGTCCAAAAGCACCGAACCGAAATCGGCTCGTATGTGCGTACCGGCTCAGACACGATGTTCGTTGCCCCAGTGAGGGTCGGTGATGGTGCATACACCGGCGCGGGTACAGTAGTTTTGGATGATGTTCCTGCTGGAGCCTTGGCTATCAAGGAAGGTCGTCAGCGCATCATCGAAGGCTGGGTAGAGAAGAAGCGTCCGGGAACCCCGGCAGCTGAAGCCGCACAGCGCGCACGTGAAAATTCCACAAACCAGGAAGGCTAAATCGGTACCACCATGTCTGGATACTCCGTTGGAAGCGACAAGAAACTTATGCTCTTCTCCGGGCGAGCGCACCCGGAGCTGGCGGATGCCGTAGCTAACGAGCTTGGTACCGAGGTCACTCCAATGACTGCACGCGACTTCGCTAACGGCGAGATTTTCGTGCGCTTCGAGGAATCGGTGCGCGGTGCGGACTGCTTTGTTATGCAGTCCCACTGCCAGCCACTGAATAAGTGGATCATGGAGCAGCTCATCATGATCGATGCGCTCAAGCGTGGTTCCGCAAAGCGCATTACTGCGATCTTGCCGTTCTACCCCTACGCCCGCCAGGATAAGAAGCACCGGGGCCGCGAGCCTATTTCTGCACGCCTGATTGCTGACCTGCTCACTGCTGCCGGCGCTGACCGCATTGTGTCCGTGGATTTGCACACTGATCAGATCCAGGGCTTCTTCGACGGCCCGGTCGACCACATGCACGCGATGCCGATCCTGACTGACTACATCAAGAGCAAATATGAGCTCGACAACCTCGTTGTGGTTTCTCCTGACGCAGGCCGCGTGAAGGTTGCGGAGAAGTGGGCAAACACCCTGGGTGATGCGCCGCTTGCCTTCGTGCACAAGACTCGCGATACCGAGGTTGCTAACAAGGTTGTAGCCAACCGTGTAGTCGGAGAGGTGGAGGGGAGGAATTGTGTGCTTCTCGACGACATGATCGATACCGGCGGCACCATCGCTGGGGCCGTGCGCGTTCTCAAGGAAGCGGGAGCTGGCGATGTTGTTATCGCGACCACCCACGGTGTTTTCTCTGATCCCGCGCGTGAGCGCTTGAGCAAGTGCGGTGCTGAAGAGGTCATTACTACCGACACGCTTCCACAGTCGAATGAAGGGTGGGACAACCTTACTGTTTTGTCGATTGCTCCGCTGGTGGCGAAGACGATCCATGAGATCTTCGAAAATGGTTCCGTGACTACTCTGTTTGAGGGCCAGGCTTAGGCAGACGCTTTTCGACGATCACACCCCCGCACCACCCCCTATGGTGCGGGGGTGTGGTATTCCTGGTGATTCTCGCTACCCCCGGTGGTTTACTAAACACTTTCTAAGTTCAGCGACCCTAGTGCGTGTCTGTTTCTCAAAGACCCGCAGGATCCTGCCCGTGACTTGCGCCAATTCAATTTCCTAATCACAGAACCTAAAACTGGTGGTTTGGAGTTTTACTCTATGACTCACGTCGCTACCCCCGTAAACTCTGTGACCCGAACCACATTTAAACAATTAGATAACACGTTTCACCATTAGCGTGATTAAATGAAGTTTGGCTTAGAAAGTTTACTCCCTGTTCGTATTTATGGAGGCTATCGTGTCCACAGCGACCCCCGCACAGTCACCCCGGACGGTAGAACGCGACGACGTTCGACCGTTTGGGCTACGCGACAAAGTCGGCTACATGTTTGGCGACTTTGGCAATGACTTCACATTCATTCTTCAGTCCACCTTCTTTATGATCTTCTACACCAATGTGGTGGGCATCAAACCCGCCCACGTTGGTACGTTATTACTGGTGGCACGCATCGTTGACGGCTTCACCGACATCGGTATCGGTGTTGTCGTCGACCGCATGCCAAACAAGACGGTCGGTTTCAAGTTCAAGCGCTGGATCAAGTGGATAGCCATTCCAGTGGCAGTCGCTTCCGCACTGATGTACATGTCATTCGTAGCTGACTTCAACTCCTACGGCGCCAAGCTGACCTGGATGGTGGCCACCTACTTCCTGTGGGGTTCGATCACCTACACCATGATCAACATCCCCTACGGATCCATGGCGTCAGTCATTTCGTCGGACCCGGATGATCGCGCGCACCTATCGGTGTGGCGCTCCACCGGCGCAACCCTGGCAAACCTGGCGATCACGACCACTTTGCCACTGATTGTCTACGTCACCAACGAAGCAGGAGTTTCAATCCTGTCCGGTCAGCGCATGATGTGGTCCGCCATCGTCTGCTCCATCTTGGCTGTGTTGTGCTACATGATCCTCTATAGCCTCGTTACTGAGCGCGTAGTGCAAACGGAGGAAACAGCGAGTGAGCAGGTTGGTATCGGCAAGATGCTGGGTTCCGTCGTGTCCAACCGTGCACTTCTCGGCCTGATCGTGGCAGCTCTGGTCCTGCTGCTGTCGATGATGTTCCTCATGGGCATGTTGGGCTACCTGTTCACCTCCTACTTCGGTGATGGTCGACTGCAGTCGCCTGCATCCTTCGCGGGCTTATTCCCGGCGCTGATCCTCATCGTTGTTGCACCGTGGTTGGCTAAGAAGTTCGGCAAGGCCGAGGTTGGCATCGTGTCGATGCTCCTCATGGGTATTGTGATGCTGGTCGCTTACTTCCTGAAGCTCGAAAACGCATGGGTTTGGATCGCGTTCTACGCAGTAGGCATGTTCTGCATCAACGTGTTCAACTTCCTGATCTGGGCATTCATTACAGACGTCATTGACTACCAGGAAGTGCGCACCGGACACCGCGACGATGCAACCGTCTACGCCGTGTACTCGTGGGCACGAAAGCTAGGCCAAGCCTTCGCAGGATTCCTGGTCGGCGCAACCCTTGGCTGGGTCGGCTTCGACGCTGACGCAGCAACGGAAGGTGTCCAGCAATCTCAGGAAGCTATCGATGGCATCTACATGCTTGCTAACGTTCTGCCTGGTGTCGGCGGTATCCTCGTCGCCCTCGCCCTGATTTTCCTCTACCCACTGAAGAAGAAGAAGGTTGCAGAGAACGTGGCTATCCTCGATGCCCGCCGCGAAGCTGCCGAAGCCGGTGTTGTCTCAACCGAACACCCAGAGGCATAAAGTCTCCCGGCACTCAACGCTACTCACCCCGCTCCAGCCCCAGTATGCTGTAGCGGGGTGAATGCCTTTGTGGGAAACGAGAACAAGAAACCGCCCGGGCACCGACTTAACGGGGCCCGGGCGGCGTCAGTTACTCGTCGTTAAGCAACCACGTGCTACCAGCCGATCGAGGCGAGGTACTCGCGTGAAACCTTGATGCAATCGAGTGGGTCACGGCCATAAGTCATGTCCTGCTCGATGAAGAAGTACTCTGCACCCGCCTCCTTCGCCGCTGGCATCAGTTCAGGCCAGTTCATGTTTCCCTGGCCAACCTCAGCAAACTCGACAATGTTAACGAACTTGTCGTAGCCTTCCATCACCTTGCCGGAGCTCATCAAGTCGATCGCCTCCTGTGGCAGAGCGGTCACGCGATAATCTTTCACGTGGATCAGTTTGCACACACCTGAGTACTCCTTGAGCATATCCAGTGGGGCCATGCCACCGCGCTGCACCCAGTGCAGGTCTACCTCGAAGTTCAACTCCGGGGCGACACGGCGCACAACATCAAAGATGCGTTCGCCGTTATCGAAGCGGTGTAGGTCCACGTGATGGTTGTGGTAGCACAGCGTAATGCCTTCCTTGGCGAGTTTCTCCGCCCACGGTGCCACTTCCGCGGCCCACGATTCCGTTGCCTCAAGGGAAACCATCGCGTCGAAAGGCATCATGCCAATCCGGACGAAACGTGCGTTCAGCCGCTTGCAGTCGGCGACGATCTTGTCGTAGTGCTCTTCGAGGTTATCGCCGGTAGCGGTCGGTCCCGGCTTCAAAGCCACGGATAGCGCTCCGACCTCAATGCCAAGCTCGTTGATGCCGCGTTCGAGGTCTGCGGTGTTTTTCTCATCCATCGGAATCTGCGAAACCTCCACAGAAGCGATGTTGATATCTTTCAGCTTCTCAAGGATTGGGTACATGCCTTCTTCGGCAACCTGGTCCTTGAGCATCATTAGTTGTACGCCAATGTCAGCCATTATTTTCGCTCCTCGAACTTGCCTTCTTCCTTGATGCGCTTGTTCAGCTCTTCAAGGTATTTCTTTTCGTCGAAGTTAACCAGGTCTACTTCCTCGCCCAGCCAGGACGACAGGTGGATGCCGTTAGCCAAGCGCACGCCGTGGATTCCGTCTGCGCCGGGCGCCAGCAGTTCTTCCTCACCGTTGACGGCTGCTGCGAAGTTGCGCAGCACCTCAACGTGTTGTGCACCCCAGACAGACTCGTATTCCTTGGTTTCTGTGGTCATGTATTTGTCCATATCCAACTGGCCGGTAAACAGCTTCTTCACTGCCTCCATATCCATGTCCTTGGACAAGGTTTCTTCGTTTTCGACGAGACGGGAGATAGTGACCTTTTTAGACTCATCGACCACGATCTTGCCCTTGTCGCACAGGATCTCCAGGCGGTCAGTACCGATCATGTCGTGAGTACAAGTAATGAAGGTACCGGTCGCGCCGTCTGCAAAGGACACCAGCGCGTTGACTTCGTCTTCAACGACGATATCGCGTTTGAAGCCGTACTCTGCGCGGGCGAACACGCGCTCTGGTGTGCCGCAGATCCACTGCCACAAGTCAAGCTGGTGCGGTGCCTGGTTGACTAGGACGCCTCCGCCCTCGCCACCCCAGGTTGCACGCCAGTCAGACTGGTTGTAGTAGCCCTGTGGGCGCCACCAGTTGGTGATAATCCAGGACGTGTGGCGCAGCTTGCCCAGCTCACCAGAATCCAGAAGTTCCTTGAGATCTTTGTACAGCTCGTTGGTGCGCTGGTTGAAGAACACACCAAACTTCAGCTCTGGCTTGGTTTTGGCAAAATCAATCAGCTCGTTGGCCTGCTCAGTGTACACGCCGACAGGCTTTTCGACGAGGGCGTGCACCCCGTTGTCCAGTGCGTAGATGCCCATCTCAGGGTGCAGATAGTGCGGAACGGTGGTGACAACCGCGTCAACGTCGCCGGAGTTAATCATCTCCTTGTAATCCTCGTAGAAGGGGACTCCGTATTTGTCGGCCTGCTCCTTCTTTTCTGGAAGGATATCGCTGATCGCACCGATGACCATGTTGTCAACCCGGCCTTCGTTGATGAACTCAGCGTAGCTGCCACCTTGAGCCCCAAGGCCAATGATGCCAAGACGTACTTTCTTACTCATGTGTTTCTCCTTTATTCTGTGATGATTGGTAGATTGCCTTCGCAATGCCTAGTGAGGCCATCGCTTCGGCTGGGCTGATCCAGAACGGTTCCGGATCAGCTAGTCTTTCGTAGAAATCCCGAATCAGCAGCTCATGGCTGACACCCCAGTAGCTTCTGCCTTCGGTTTCTTGCTTGCGCTCCTCATAGTGGTCGACGTGGCCATCCTTCCAGGTCACTGTCAGCCCGTCGCGCAACTCGACAAGTGCCTTGGCACAGTCGATCTCGATCTCCACATGACGGTGGCGTGAATTTGTCAGCGTCCCGTAGAAGCTCGTGTTCACGCCAGTGGCGTGGGTGAGGTATGCGTGGGCGGTGTCTTCGGTGTCAACGACATCTCCGTACTTGTCTGTAGACACCATGCCTTTCACCTGGGTGACAGTGCCTAAGAACCATTGCACCAAGTCCAGGGTGTGAATCGCCTGATTCATCAGCAACCCGCCACCGGCGCGCCTTTTTTGCCCGCGCCACGGCTTCGCTTCGTAGTAACCCGGGGTACGGGTCCACACTACGGACGCGTAAGCCCCGTGGACGGTTCCCAACTCGCCTGAGTCGAGTAGGCGTCGCATCTCTAACGAGGAAACGTTGTATCGGTTCTGGTAGCAGATGCCGATCTTCGGTGCGTCTGGGTGATCCTCGAGGTAGTCCAGCAGCCGGTAGGCATGCTCAGTCTCATTGGCCAGTGGCTTTTCAAGGATCACGTTCACCCCGGCTTCTAGAGCCTCGATGGCCAGATCAATGTGTTGGTCATGAGGTGTGGTGATGTGGAGGACATCAATGTCCTCTTTTTCCAGCATGCTGGACAGGCTTGGGTAGGCGTTGGCTGTGGTCACCGCCGAAATTGCCTTCGCGGAGTCTAGGTGTGTATCGGCAACTCCGACGAGTGTGATGCCGAGTTCGTCGCCAAGTGCCTCAAGGGCCTCGACATGCACGGTTGCGACATCGCCACAACCGACCAATGCAGCATTGACCATGGCGCCCGCCACCCTAGTTGTACTCTGCGTTGACGTCGTCCAAGATCTTCTTCAACGCGTCATACGCACTGGTCCACAACTCTGGGCCGCAGAGGCCACCAAATTCATCGAAATCACCTAGGTGCGGCTCGATGGAGACAAAACCGTCGTATCCGATCTTGTTCAGCTCTGCGATCAACTCTGGGTACTGTCCATCGCCCTGGCCAGCAGGCTTAATGATGCCCAATGGCTCTTCGTCGGTGGGCACTGTCGCGTCTTTCACGTGGATGTAGTCAACGTATTCCTTGACAATTGGCCATGCCTCATCGAACGGTTTGTAGCCAGTCTGCACATAGTTGGCCGCGTCATAGATGGAGCGGTAATTCGGTGAATCGATGGTGGTGATCAGATCTTTCACGCGTTCAGGGGTATCACCGTAAATGCCCTTCTCATTTTCGTGGAGCAACGTTACTCCCCCAGCTTCTGCCAGTTCAACCATGGCGCGGGTGCGCTTCATTACCTCGTCGCGGTACTGGTCAGCATCTTCTCCTTCAGAAATAAAGAAGGAGAACATGCGGATGTACTTGGCTCCGAAGAATTTAGCTACTTCCACGCCGTGGCGGGCACGTTCGAGGTGATCGTCGAAAGGATCTGTGATCTGGATCTTGCCCAAGTCCGAGCCCACTGCGGAGAGTTTGATCCCAGCCGCGTCGAGCTTTTCCTTCGCGGTCTCGAGCTGTTCCTGGCTGAGATCAAGCACTTTCACGTCCCACGCACTGCGGAATTCCACATGCTTAATCTCTAGCTTGTTCAGTAGTTCAATTTGTTCGTCGAGATCATCGGCGATCTCATCGGCGAACCCAGTAATGGTAAACATTCTTGGCCCTTTGTGTGTCGGTGTTATCGCGAAATATTAAATTGGGATTACTTAGCTAGCCTACATATCAAACTTTCGATTAAGGCGAAATCTTTGAAAACTACCCCCAAAAGTTAATAAAAGATCGAACGGAGCTAGGCATCAGCGCGATCCAAAGTGCGCCACGACGCACACCCTAGGCCTGATAGCTTCGGGGTTCCTAGGGTCTTTTCCGCGCGGTTGTCGGATGTAAAGCCCTGTTTCGGTTACTTACTCAAGTCTCTTCCCTGGATTCCTTTGGGCACAAAGAACACACCGATCAGCGATACGAAGGAGATAATCAGGATGTACACGCCAATGTAGAGGGAGTTCCCTGTCTCGTCGAGGATGAGCTCGGCAATCATCGGTGCGAAGGCACCGCCGATGATTGACCCCAGCGCGTAACCGATAGACAATCCAGACAGGCGGACGCGTGCTGGGAACATCTCTGCATACAGTGCCGGTTGTGGGCCGTAGGTCACGCCGAGTAAAGCGCCTAGAATTACCACCGCAATACCGAAAAGCATCACGTTTGCGGTATCGATCAGGATCCAGGTAGGAATCGCCCACACCATCATGAGTACGTAACCGATGACGAAAGTCTGCTTGCGGCCGATCACGTCGGAGACTTTGCCAGCAACCAGCGTAGAGATGATCCAGGCAATCGCCGTCATTAAGGTCAGAGCCAACACAATTGGACGTTCCATGCCTAACTGATTAGTGCCGTACGAGGCAAAATACGCAATTGCCAGGTAACCAGCCGCGTTGACGCCAGCGAAGATCAAAGCGCACAGGACAACAAGGCCTGCGTGATTTCTAAATAGTGACCCAAGCGGGGTTGAGGCAGTCTTTTTCTTGGCGGTCATTTCCTCGAAGACTGGTGATTCCTCTACCAAGCTGCGGATCCAGAAACCAAGTCCAATCAGCACAATTGAGGAGACAAATGGGATGCGCCAGCCAAATGTTTCGAACTGCTCTGGGGTAAGCGCAGAAGAGACCACTAACATAAATACTGTCGCCAGGGCCATCCCGGCTGGAACACCCACCTGCGGGAACGCGCCGAAATAGCCACGCTTGAGTACCGGTGCGTGCTCAACTGCGATAAGCGCTGCCCCACCCCACTCGCCTCCGGCGGATAAGCCCTGCACAATACGCAATAGAACCAAAATAATCGGTGCAGCGATGCCAATGGCAGCATAGTTTGGCAGCAGACCCATGAAGAACGTCGCCCCACCCATGCCGATCAGGGTGATTACTAGCACTGGTTTGCGCCCCAACCGGTCACCTAGGTGTCCGGCGATAACAGCACCAAGTGGGCGGAAAAGGAAGGAAATGCCAAGTGATGCCCAGGCGACAATTTGTGCCAAACCAGGGTTGTCGTTGGTAGCCGGGTTGAAGTATTGTGCAGCAAAAATCAAGCCTGCCGCTTGAGCGTAGATGAAGAAGTCAAACCATTCGATTGTGGTGCCGACCATCGCACCGCCGAGCACGCGCTTATGTTCGTTAGTCAGCGCCTCTTTCCTGCTTGGCGCCTGTGCGGCATAGTCGACGGTGGATTGCGTATCAGCCGGGAGCTCGTGGTGGCCATGTGTTGGAGCCGAAGTGGACATCAGAGTCTCTTTTCTTTAGCGGGCACTAGTGTGCAAGTGTTTTGGGGAAGAAAACACCGCGACACCACCAGGGTTGAAAGCATATTTAAACGGTGGGGGCGCGGTGTATGCGCGAGAAGTAGCGCGGAGCTTATTTTTCCTTCGGGCGATTGTCGACGATACGTTTCGCCTTGCCCTCGCCGGAATCAACAGCATCCCGGATCTCTACATCCACGGTAATACCAATACGGTCCTTGATCTGGCGCTTGAGCTGCACCTCGGACTTGTTAATCTCCTCATCAGTCTTGTGTGGAGCACGCTCAACTAACAGTGTGAGGTGATCCATGCGACCTTTTTTGGATAGTACGCACTGGTAACGCGGACGCAGGTTCTTATCCTCGACTATAAGTTCTTCAAATTGGCTTGGGAAACAGTTAACGCCACGCAGAATGATCATGTCGTCGTTACGCGCAGAGATGCGGTCCAAGCGACGCATCGAGCGGGCAGTACCTGGCAGTAGTCGGGTCAGGTCGTGGGTACGATACCGTACGACTGGGAAAGCTTCCTTGGTCAGCGCGGTGATGACAAGCTCACCATACTCGCCGTCGGGAACTGGCTCGAGGGTCTCTGGGTGAAGAATCTCTGGGTAGAAGTGGTCTTCCCAAATAGTCAGACCATCTTTAGTTTCGATACATTCTTGCGCCACACCCGGACCCATAACTTCAGAAAGACCGTAGATATCTGTCGCATCGATGCCAAAGCCCGCTTCGAGTTCATACCGCATTCCTTCGGACCACGGTTCGGAGCCGAAGACACCTACTCGCAGTGAAGTCTCGCGTGGATCGCGACCTTCTTTGCGCATGCGGTCAAGCACGTTAAGCATGTACGACGGGGTACCAAGGATGGCATCCGGTTTGAAGTCTTCCATGATTTGCAGCTGACGTTCGGTCTGCCCTCCTGACGTTGGGATGGCAGTAGCCCCGAGCTTTTCGACGCCATAATGGGCGCCGAGCCCACCGGTGAACAGGCCATACCCAAAGGTGACCTGGACCTTATCACCTGGAAGCAGACCACCAGCGCGCAACGAGCGAGCCATGAGGTCAGCCCACGTTTCGATGTCTTTGTGGGTATAGGCCACAACGGTGGGGCGTCCCGTAGTTCCGGAGGATGCGTGAAGGCGCGCAATCTGATGTTGGCGCACAGCGAACATGCCGAATGGGTAGTTGGCGCGTAGCGTCGCCTTGTCAGTCAGCGGGAAGAGGGATATGTCTTTCAGCTCGCGGAAATCATCGGGGTGGACGCCCTTCTCATCGAAAGCTTCCCGGTAGTGCCGCACGTTGTAGTAGGCGTGGCGGAGGGTATTTGCCATACGTTTGGTCTGGAGTGCGGTGATTTCATCGCGCGACGCAAACTCTATGTTGGTAGTAGGACCGTCGTTTGTTGAAGTGATGTCATACAAAGAGGGCACTGTGGATCTCTCTTTTCTTCAGATGGATGCGGTATCAGCCGTTCATTCACTTACCGACCGTCCGGTCAGTGAGTTGTGAGATACGCTACATAGCCCCGCAGTGTGATGTCCACAACACGAATTTAAGTATGATGATTGATTTTTAAGACCACCCCCACGAGCCAGGTTTGCAAAGCCCAATCTTCACACTTCTTAGCTGCGCTTTCCTAGCCCTACGGACACTAGCGTGAGGATTTGTTCAGCAATTTCTTCGGGGGTGAACTTTCCGCCGGGCTCATACCAGTCAGCAATCGAATTAACAGCACCAAATATGATTCGGCCAGCGAATCCAGGATCGATATCGGACCGCACACCGCCCTCGTCCTGCGCCTGTTTTACCAGGCCTATCATGGCATAGGTGATCCCCCGACGTTTCTCCATGGCTGCACGTTCTGCCTCAGAGTTGCCACGCAGACGAAGCAGAAGTGTGACCTGTGACTGGTTCGCGCATAGCACGCGGACAGAACCTGCAATCACATAACGCAGCTGCTGGAGAGCCCCTCCTGGCTGCTGGTGTGCCTCTTCGACTACTGCACCTAAAGCGCGAAGTGCCAAATTTGTTGCCTCCCGCAGGATTTCTTCCTTGGACTCCACATGGTGGTAGATCGCCGATTTTGAAATACCGAGAGTTTTCGCCAACGCGCCCATGGAGGTCGCCTCGTACCCATGAGCGTTGAATTCATCGACCGCTGCAGCAATGACCTGCTCTCGCGAATACCCTGGCCTACCTCGCAACGCTGGGCGCTCATCGTATGTCATGCCCACCTCCTTTTTAAATGGTCAATTTACCTGCACAGACCACAAAAACAGAAAAAGTGATGCACGACACACCGCCGTGCTATAAGCTTCTGCAACCAAAGCCACCCATACCTACCAAAGGATGCTAACCACATGAACGAGTCAACACACGCCAGTTTTGCTTCCGATCTTAAGTTTGGCCCTGGCCTCGAATTCACCGAGGAGATGTACAAGCAAGATCGCTCCCTCAAAACTATGGGGATCACCATCACAGCAGTCGAACGTGGACGTACTGAAGGCACCATGACCATCACCCCAGAGATGTGCAACGGCCACAACACCATCCAAGGTGGCTTCCTGTTTACATTCGCAGACGCACTTTTCGCAGGGGCGTGCAATTCATCCGCGGGCACCACTACCGTGGCATCGCAGGTAGGGATCCATTTCATCTCGCCAGGCTTCGTTGGCGATGTTTTGCAAGGTGTCGCCATTGAGCGCGAAACCTGGGGCCGTAACGGCATCACTGACGTGACTATTTTCCGCGACGATGAGGTCATCGCAGAATTTCGTGGCACCTCGCGCACAATTGGAAAACCCTAGACCTGAAGCAAAACCTCAGGTAGATACACGAAACCAACCTTAGATCAACCCCTAAACTACCCCCACCTTTCGCGTGACCTACCCCAATGGATTGACCTAGATCACAGTTCGCCGATATCCTGACCGAACGACCGGTAAGTAAATCGGAATCCGAGGAGGATCATCATGACACCCGCTCAGCTCAGCACCGTGAACGACGACGATAAAGCAGGACAACAGCGTTTCGATGAAATCATCGAGGCCGACTCCCGCATCGAACCAACCGACTGGATGCCAGAGGCATACCGCAAGACCCTTACCCGCCAAGTTTCTCAGCACGCCCACTCCGAGATCATTGGCATGCAACCAGAAGCCAATTGGATTACCCGTGCACCGTCACTCAAGCGCAAGGCCATTTTGATTGCCAAGGTCCAAGATGAGGCAGGCCACGGACTCTACCTTTACTCCGCCGCAGAGACCCTAGGAACCTCCCGTGATGAGCTCGTTGACCAGCTACTGTCCGGAAAAGCGAAGTACTCCTCGATCTTTAACTACCCAGCACGTACCTGGGCAGATATCGGTGCAATCGGCTGGCTTGTCGACGGCGCCGCTATTTGTAATCAGGTTCCGCTGTGCCGTGCGTCTTATGCTCCCTACGCTCGCGCAATGGTTCGTATTTGCAAGGAAGAGTCTTTCCACCAGCGCCAGGGCTGGGAAATCCTCTATGAACTTTCCCATGGCACCGAAGAGCAGAAGCAGATGGCACAGGAAGCCATTAACCGCTTCTATGGCCCAGCACTGCAGATGTTCGGCCCACCGGATGCCGACTCCCCGAACTCCCAGCAGTCTATGAAGTGGAATATCAAGCGTTTTTCCAACGACGAACTCCGCCAGCGCTTCGTCGACATGATTGTTCCTCAGGTTGAGGCCCTGGGACTGTCCTTCGATGACCCAGACCTGAAATGGAACGAAGAACGTGGCCACTATGACTACGGCGAGCTTGACTGGGAGGAATTTAAAGGAGTGATCAAAGGACATGGACCTTTGAACTCGCAGCGCCTGAAGCGTCGTCGAGAAGCATTTGACAATGGTGCGTGGGTTCGCGAGGCCGCCGCAGCGTACGCCAAGCGGAACCACGACGTCGATTCAAAACTCGTCGTTTAAAGGAACGCTAGACAACGAGCCCTCTGCCTACCCATCGCCCAAAAGGAAAAGAACAAAACAATGTCTGATTCCAGCAACTGGCCTCAGTATGAGGTCTTCGTCCGCTCCAATCGCGGTCTGTCCCACGTCCACGCAGGTTCCCTCCACGCCCCAGATGCCACTATGGCACTGCGCAACGCCCGTGACCTATATACACGCCGTAATGAAGGTACTTCGGTGTGGGTGGTCCCCTCCGAGGCAATCGCATCATCTGATCCAGATTCTAAGGGTGGATTCTTCGAGTCCTCCAACGGCAAGGCTTATCGCCACGCTACTTACTTCGAGAAATCTGAAGGGGTGCCACACCTGTGAGCTACGCTACGAACGATTCCGCAACCAAACAGTCCCAAGGCGATGCGATCACCCCTGAAGATGTCGTCGCAGCTGGCGCTATTGCTCCAGAAAAAACAGCTGAGTACGCCGCCATGCTTGGAGATGATGCGCTGATGTTAGCGCAGCGCCTGAGTTGGTGGGTTTCCCGTGCGCCAGAAATGGAAGAAGATATTGCTCTGGCAAATATCGCGCTGGACCTGATCGGCCACACTCGTTTCCTCTATTCTTACGCGGGTACGGCGTGGGACAAATCCGAGGACGATCTCGCATATTTCCGTGACGAGGAAGAGTTCCGTTCGGCTGCAATCACCGAGCAGGAAAACGGCGATTTCGGCCAGACCATTGCCCGCCAACTACTGATCAGCTATTACATGTTCGGGCTGTACACCGGCCTTGAGCAGTCCACTGACCAAACGCTTGCAGCTATCGCAGCAAAGGCGGTGAAAGAGCTCGAGTACCACGTGGACCACGCGAACCAGTGGATGCTGCGTCTCGGACAGGGCACTGAAGAGTCTCACCGTCGTGTCTCGGATGGCCTGCGCTATATGTGGCCCTATGTTGATGAGCTGTTTGAGGATCTTCCGATCCACAATGAGCTTGCCGACGAAGGCATCGCGGTTCTCCCCTCTAGCCTGCGCGCCGAGTTTGATACCCGGATCGAGGCCGTCCTTGATGCAGCTGGAGTGGCTAAGCCTGAGGTGCCACAGTCAGTTAGCGCTCAACGCACCGGCCGTTACTCCGAGCACCGTGGATTTATCCTGGCTGAGATGCAGTCATTGGCCCGCCAGCACCCAGGCGTGACCTGGTAAGAGACCCGGGTAATTACCCGGCCATTCCAGTAATAATCTTTTAGGAGATTCATGATGGCTGAAGTCAATCTCAACCACGAGCTTCGTCCCACCGATGAGCGTGAGCGCCGTGTGTGGGATATCGCTGCACAAGTTCCTGATCCAGAGATTCCTGTGATCTCGATAGCGGACCTGGGTATCTTGCGCAATGTCCACTGTGAGGGCGATACCGCAGTCATCACTATCACGCCTACGTATTCAGGATGCCCGGCGATGGACACTATTACTTCCGATATCTCGGATGCTTTACGTGAATCAGGCGAGGAAGACTTTCGAGTTGACTTGGTCCTGAACCCGGCGTGGACTACGGACTGGATCACCGAGCATGGACGCGAGAAATTGCGCGGTTACGGTATTGCTCCGCCACAGGGCAAGGCGGAGCGTTCTTCTGGTCCAGTGTTGCTCAAACTTGAAGCTCCTCAACCTATTATTTGCCCCCACTGTGGCTCTTCCAATACCGCAGAGATCGCCCGCTTTGGATCAACTTCCTGCAAGGCTCTGTACAACTGCAAGAGCTGCTTTGAACCCTTCGACTACTTCAAGGTGCACTGATGACCACTCCCGCAAAGAAAAAAGCAAAATTCAATACCCTGTCTGTGTCACGGGTCCGCCAGTTAACTGACACATCTGTGGAAGTTAGCTTCGATGTGCCGGAAGCACTGCAGGATGATTATGACTACATTCCCGGCCAGTACGTAGCACTGCGCGCCACTATCGATGGCGAGGAGCTGCGACGTTCTTATTCCATCTGTGATATCCCAAACAAGGGGACTATTCGCGTGGGTATCAAGAAGGACTTAGGTGGCAGATTCTCAACGTGGGCGAATGAGGAACTTCAACCAGGCGATACCATCGACGTGATGAATCCACAGGGGGGCTTTACCTCCAAGATTCATGTGACCAGCTTGAACGATGCGAAAGAACTAGTTGACAAGGACCTAGCCAAGGTTGATCAGCCACACTTGGTCGCTATCGCTGCCGGTTCAGGAATCACCCCGATCATGGCGATCGCGACAGCTGTCCTCGATGCGATTCCTGATGCGAAATTTCAGCTAGTTTACTCCAATAAGGGTGGCGGTGATGTCATGTTCGCTGACAAAATCGGTGATCTCAAAGACAAGTACCCAGCCCGTTTTGCAGTTCACCATGTGCTCACTAGAGAGCAGCGTGTTAACCCGCTGTTTTCTGGGCGGATCGACGATGAAAAGTTACAAATCCTGCTCGACCAGGTTATCCGCCCAGAAACTGTCGACGAATGGTTCCTCTGTGGTCCATTTGAGCTGGTTCAGCTGTGTCGCGACAGTTTGAAGGACCGGGGTATTGACGAAAAGAACATCCGCTACGAGCTATTTACCACCGGTGACCCGAAAAATGAGCCGGGGGGTAATAAAGGTCGTGCGGTGGTCGCTGATCCTTCCGGAAATAATATTGATATCCAATTCCAGTTGGACGGGCTTTCCGGTTCCGTTGAGTCCCCTGTTTCTGCGAAAGAAACCGTACTCAATGCTGCCCTGCGCGTGCGCCCGGATGTTCCTTTCGCATGTGCAGGTGGTGTGTGCGGGACGTGCCGCGCAAAGGTGATTGAAGGCGATTACGAGATGGATGAAAACTACGCGCTTGAGGCCGATGAGGTCGAAGCGGGGTATGTCCTTACTTGTCAGACCCGTCCCACGGGCAAGTCCATTACTGTCGACTATGACGCATAGGAGCAACTTCCATGATAGATCTTCATTTTCAGAAAGTAGCAGAGGGCGCGAAATATGCAGAAGTCGTGCTCAACGACCCAGCTACTTTAAACGCTCTTGCTGAACCTGACCTAGTAGAGATTTCTCAGGCCTATTCCGAAGCGGAAAAGGCAGGAGTCCGCGCTCTTCTGCTGCGTGGCGAAGGCAAGGGGTTCTGCTCTGGTCGCAATATCAAGGGACTTGATCCAGCCGACGATGATGCGACAGATTATTTAGCTAATAAGGTCACCCCGGTACTCAAGCAAATGAGCCAGTTCCCAGCCCCTACTTTCGCGGCAGTCCACGGCGCCTGCCTGGGTGTAGGCCTCGGCCTAGCGATTGCTACAGACATCGTTTATGTGGCCGACCGATCGAAGTTTGGTTCTCCTTTCGCTAACCTCGGGGCCACGCTGGATTCGGGTGGTCACGCCCTTTTTGTCGAGCGTCTTGGGGCGCATCGCACCATGGATCTTATCGTCACCGGCGAATTGATCTCTGGGCCTGAAGCTGTGAAAGCTGGTCTATTCTCTCGGGTGCTGCCCGCCGATGAATTGCTTGAGTTCACCCGCGAAAAAGTCGCCTGCGTCGCCCAAGGAGCAACTCAGGCGTTTTTAACCAGCCGTAGTCTCGTCCATGATATTCGCGACAATGGCACAGGCCTGTGGGCTTCCGTAGAAGAGGAAAATAAAGAGCAGGGGCGTCTCTGTTCTTCTGCAGATTACGCCGAGGGCTTTGCTGCTTTCAATGAAAAGCGCACCCCGAAATTTACTGGCCGATAGAAGCCGATAGAAAGCACCGAAATTATGACTACTGCATATCTTGTCTCAGGAAAGCGTACGCCCGTCGGCCGTTATGGCGGAGCGCTAGCGTCGATCCGCCCTGATGATCTCGCCGCCCTGACTATAAAGTCTGTCATAGACGAAGCGGGGATAGATCCAGCACTTGTCGATGAGGTGTTCCTTGGCAATGCCAACGGCGCTGGTGAAGAAAATCGCAACGTGGCTCGCATGGCGTGGCTGCTGGCAGGTTTTCCTGATACGGTTCCCGGTATAACAGTCAACCGCCTGTGTGCCTCCGGCATGTCTGCGATCGCTCTTGCCACTGCAATGATTGAGTCCGGCCAAGCCGAGATCATTGTGGCTGGTGGCGTTGAGTCTATGTCGCGTGCTCCGTGGGTCGTCGAAAAGCCCACCACCGCTTTTGCAAAGCCGGGTGAAGCTTTCGATACTTCGATTGGTTGGCGCTTTGTCAACCCGATTTTCCAACAGCAGGAAAAGACCACGTTCTCCATGCCGGAAACCGCGGAGGAAGTAGCACGAGTGAAGAGTGTGTCACGCGAAGATGCTGATGCTTTCGCCGTGCAGTCGCAGCAGCGTGCAATCCAAGCGGTCAAGGGTGGCCGTTTCAACCCGGAGATCGTCCCAGTTAAAGTCACAGACCGGAAAGGCAACGTCACGGTCGTAGACACCGATGAGGGTCCACGCGAGGGAACCACGCCAGAGGTTCTTGCCAAGCTTCGCCCGGTAGTCGAGGGAGGTGCAGTTGTCACCGCCGGCAATTCTTCTTCACTCAATGATGGTGCTTCGGCCATCATTGTTGCCAGCGCAGAGGCTGTGAAAAAATACGGGTTGAAAGCTCGAGCTAAAGTTGTCGCTAACGCATCAGCTGGACTTGAGCCTGAGATCATGGGCATGGGCCCGGTACCAGCTACCCGTAAAGTACTGGAGCGCACCGGCTGGTCCATCGACGATCTTGACGCGGTGGAATTAAATGAGGCATTCGCCACCCAGTCTGTGGCGTGCATGCGCGAACTCGGCCTGGATTCTAACATTGTGAATGCCTGGGGTGGGGCGATCGCCTTGGGCCATCCGCTCGGCTCCTCGGGTTCGCGCATCACTATCACTCTGCTCAACCGTCTTGAACAGGACGAAGGTATCCGAGGCATCGCAACAATGTGCGTGGGTGTGGGCCAAGGATCTGCAATCGCGATTGAGAGAGTGTGAGATGACTCTTTGCAATAATTTTACTGCCCTGCACATCACAGAAACCGAAGACCTGCTCACCATTGAGCTATCGAGGCCTGAGGTTCGCAATGCGATAGACCAGACGATGGTCGATGAGCTGCACACGGTGTGCGCCTATTTGGAAGAAACGCCCAAGGTGGCCATCATCATAGGCAGCAACGGCGTGTTCGCCTCAGGTGCTGACATCGGCCAGCTCAAGGAACGTCGACGCGCTGATGCTTTGCGGGGCATCAACAACACGATTTTTCATCGTATCTCGCAGCTGCCGATGCCTGTTATCGCAGCCGTTGACGGCTATGCACTTGGTGGTGGACTTGAGCTTGCGTTGGCCGCTGACTTTCGCGTCTCTACTGAACGGACGAAGTTCGGCCAGCCCGAGGCCAACCTGGGTATCCTTGCGGCGGCAGGGGGCACGTGGCGTTTAAAGGCCACGGTTGGAGAGCCATTGGCAAAAGAGATCCTGCTGGCTGGTCGCATTATCGACGGGACGGAAGCCCTCCAGTACCACCTTGTTTCAGCCCTCGCTGAACCAGATGCGCTTTACGACGAGGCCCTTGACCTGGCAGGGCGCATCAGCAAGCTTGACCCACTAGCTGTGCGCATCACTAAGAGTGTGATGAATATGCCAGTTGATGCCCACCCACAGGTGGATAATTTGGCGCAGGCTGTCCTATTTGAGTCAGATGCAAAATTTGAACGCATGCAAGCATTCCTCGACCGCAAGAAAAATAAGTAAGGAAAAGTAGATGAGTATTCCCACTAGTATAGGTGTTCTTGGTGGCGGCCGCATGGGTGGCGGTATTGCGCACGCGTTCCTGCTGGCTGGTGCAGAAGTCACCGTGGTAGACATTAATGATGATGCGGTGGCCGCGGCCAAAGCTCGAATCACCAAGGATATTGATGGTTCTATCACACGAGGTGTAGTAGAAGGTACAACTGAACAGTGGGCAGAGAAACTTCATTTCTCCACCAATCATGCAGCGTTCGCTGGCCATCAGCTCGTGGTAGAAGCTGTGCCTGAATCTTTCGAATTAAAAACTGATGCCTTTGCCAAGATTGCAGCTGCCGCACCCGAGGCAATGATCGCGACCAATACTTCGTCGTTAAGCGTGTCTGATCTTGCAGCTACCGTAGGCAATAATGTCATCGGCCTGCACTTTTTCAACCCGGTTCCAGCATCGAAGCTGGTGGAGATTGTGGTAGCTGAGTCCACACCAGAATTGCTTGTCGACGAAGCACGTGGCTGGGTCGAGGCGATCAATAAAACCCCGATTGTGGTCAAAGACTCCCCTGGTTTTGCGTCTTCGCGCTTAGGAGTGGTAATCGCGCTTGAGGCAATCCGCATGGTGGAGGAAGGCGTGGCCAGCCCAGAAGATATCGATAACGCAATGGTCTTGGGCTATAAGTTCCCGATCGGTCCACTCGCACTGACCGATATCGTCGGCCTTGATGTGCGCCTAGGTATTGCCGAGTATCTCGAGTCTACTCTCGGATCGGTGTTTACTCCGCCGCAGCTGATGCGCGACATGGTTGAACGTGGCGAGTTAGGACGTAAAACCGGCAAAGGCTTCTACAGCTATTCCGAAAGCTAGCCTGCTAGCTGGGATCGACAATTGCGTTTGTGATACGCGCGGTGCAGAGTCGGCGACCGTGGTCGTCGGCAAGCACTACTTCGTGGCTTGTGAGGGTGCGCCCTAATTTAATAGCTGTTGCCGTTGCCGTGGCATAGCCCTCGCGGCCTGAAGAATGATGAGTTGCATTGATATCTATACCGACTGCCACCTTTCCCATTGACGAGGCATGAATCACCGCGGCCCAGCTGCCAACGGCCTCGGCGAGGGCAACCATTGCCCCACCGTGAAGTAAGCCGAGAGATTGACGGTTGCCATCAATCGGCATGCGCGCCACAACTTTCTCGGCGGACTGCTCAAGGACCTCTACCCCCATCTTTTCATCGAGTTCTCCCAGGGTGATCTGCCAGATCTCGTGGTTGTTGATATCGCTCATGGTGGCACCTTTTCGCTGATAGACAATAATTTTTAAGAATATTACACCCTCCCTACCCCCCGAAGTGTGATCTTGGTTATACTGGCCAAAAATGCCGACCGAACGGTCGGTAATAAATTAATAAGATCGCTGAATGCTCTGACATACCCTGACTCAAACAAAGAAAGGCCCCATCTGATGAATCTCGTACCAAGCTTCCTGCAAGGTAAGTGGATTAGCCCCAAGAACCCACAACGTGTTACCGAGGTAGCGGACTCCTCTACCGGTGAGATCGTCGCCAGGGTCTCCACCGATGGGCTCGACTTCAAAGGTGCGGTTGAATACGGTCGCACCATTGGGCAGCGCAACCTCAAGACACTAACCATCCACGAACGTGCCCTAAAGATCAAGGAACTGGCCCTCTACCTCAACGAGAACAAAGAGAGCCTATATGAACTTGCCAACAAGGCAGGTGCTAACAAACGCGACAATATGGTCGATATCGACGGCGGTATTTCAACTCTTTTCACGTTTTCCTCTAAAGGCCGGCGCGAGATGCCAAACTCCAACGTGGTCGTCGACGGCCCCCCGGAGATTTTGGCGAAGGATTCCTCTTTCCAGGGCCAACACATTTACACCGCCCTGACTGGCGTGGCCGTGCAAATTAATGCTTTCAACTTCCCTGTTTGGGGAATGCTAGAGAAATTCGCCCCCTCGTTCATCGCAGGCATGCCAACAATTGTCAAACCTGCAACCCCTACCGGCTATGTCACCGCTGAACTTATCCGTCTTATGGATCAGTCTGGGATCTTACCTGAAGGCTCTGTGCAGTTGATTTCCGGTTCCGCAGGCGACCTGCTCGACCACCTTGATTACAACGACCACGTCGCCTTCACCGGTTCTGCCTGGACCGCAGACACGTTGCGCAACTCTGATTCTGTGCGCAATAACGGTGTACGTTTCTCCGCTGAGGCGGACTCGCTGAATGCGGCTATCCTGGGACCTGATGCTACCCCTGATACTCCTGAGTTCGAAGCATATGTGAAGCTTCTTTTTGTGGAGCAGACCTCCAAAGCAGGACAGAAGTGTACCGCTGTGCGCCGCGCGATCGTGCCGGAGAATCTCAAAGACGATGTTGCCCAAGCATTAAAGAAGCGTATCGACGAAAAAGTCGTCGTCGGTGATCCGCGCGATGAAAATTCCACCATGGGCCCACTGGTGTCAGTAGAGCAAGCCCACGACGTAAAGAAAGCCGTGGATACGCTGGTGGCTGACGGTGGCAAGGTCGTCGCTGGGGGCGGCGACATCAATGGCGCATTCTTCCCGCCAACTATCTTGACCTTCGACAATGCGCGGTCCGAGCGCGTCCATGACACCGAGGCATTCGGCCCAGTAGTGTCCATCCTTGGTTACACGGACATTGACGACGCTATCGAGTTAGCAGCTTTAGGCTGCGGTTCTTTGGTCGCTTCAGTAGCTACTAATAACCCCGAGACCACCCGCAAGTTTGCGGAAGGTATTGCAGCGCACCATGGCCGCTTGCACTTTATCGACCGCGAAGACGCGAAGACTTCTACCGGCCACGGTTCTCCCCTGCCCCATCTGGTCCATGGTGGCCCCGGTCGCGCAGGCGGGGGCGAGGAGCTTGGCGGTGTTCGCGCGATCAAGCACTACATGCAACGCACCGCAATCCAGGGCTCACCAAACCACCTCACCGCAATTACTGGCGAGTGGCACACCGGGGCACAGGTTCAGCGGGTCACCCGCGAGGATGTTGACAACGGTGCTCAGCACCCGTTCCAAAAGGACCTGGCCACCTTAAAAATTGGCGACCAGTTCGCGTCCCCTCTGCGCAAAGTCAATCTACAAGACATTCTCGACTTTGCTGAAGAAACGGGTGATACTTTCTACGCTCACGTCAATGAAGAAGCCGCGATGAAAAATCCCTTCTTCCCTCGTCGCGTGGCGCACGGGTACTTGCTGGTTGCATGGGCTGCCGGTTTGTTCGTGGAAGGCCGTCCAGGTCCGGTGTTGGCCAACTACGGGTTGGAGAACCTACGATTTGTCAAGCCAGTGACCTACGACGATTCCATCCGCGTTGAGTTGACCGCCAAGCGCATCACCCCGCGCGTGACTGATGATTACGGGGAGGTTGCCTGGGACACTGTCTTGTACAACCAGGACGATGAAATCGTGGCAGTCTACGACGTACTCACTCTCGTTGAGAAGGTCAGCACCACCTACGCATAGCGCACACGGCATCTGCCGTACATCCCCGGAAGCAAAGCAGAACAAGGGGCCACATCGGCCCCTTTATTCTATTTCGAACCCATCAGGTTCACACCGGCCATGATCACAAGAACCGCAGCGGCTACCCCGAAGCCGTACCACGGCGCCACGTTAAACAGTGGCAAGACCAGCAGCGGGGTGGCTGCGTTGCCGAAAAACCGGAAGGCCTGCACGGTAGATAGCATGCGGGAACCACCTGGCGCGCGTAGTACCAGCATGTTTACGCCCACTTGTACCGCTTGAGCAGCAAGTACGGCGAGGCCCCACAACACAGCCAGCAACACCAGCGACGGGGCTATTACCAGTGCAATGAGTGCCACCGCTGCCGCCAGAAGCCCAGCGACCAACACGGGCCGTGCCCCGATCCTGTCTGCCAAGCCACCCACGAAGCGGGAGAACACGAACGCGGTCAGCCCACCGGCCATCACTATTGCGCCACGGGTCACAGCGTCGGCACCAAAGCGCTCTCCGACATACAATGCAACAATAAAGCTTATTCCGATCACGGCCATACCCACGGCAAATAGCGTGAGCATTCCGCGGAGATGCGGCCACCCTACCCGGCGCTGCCCTGCCGGCGCAGGGGAGTCGTCGGCACGCACAAACGGTACCCGCACGATGACGATCACTACCGCAAATGCCCCGAGTACTACGAACATCAGCCGCCATGACACCAGCGCTGTCACACCCGCCAGAAGAGGCGCAGAAAATAGGCCGAAGGACTGCATGGCTGCGTAGGTGCCCAGCGCCTGTCCCAGGCGCTCGTCTGGTGTGATATCGCGCAGGATGAGCTGCAAAAATGGCGCGGTAAATGCGTTGCACAGCCCTGCCACCAGATACGCGAGTACAAACGGCCACCATACGGGCGTGAACACGAGTACAACGCACGCCACAGCAATGATCGCGTAGGCCACACGTACCACCACGGATGGGGACACACCGCGGGCCAGGTGCGTGGAGAAGAGCATCATCACCGCAAACGGCAACATGTACGCCGTCATGGTCAGCGACGCCAGCGACAGCGTAATCCCAAAATCAGCCGCGAATTCAGGTAGCACTACCGACAGTGACTGGCCCGCAAAAGGGCCCAAAAACCCGCCGATCATGATGCACGCGTAGCGCAGTTTATCCATGGACGTGATTGTATGGAACGCCTACCCCCTCAGCAGATTTTGAAACGTTATCGGCACGCGAGGCGACTAAAATATGTGTAACTATCCCCCAGCCCAAGGAATATATGGCTTCTGTCAGCATTGAACGCCGCCGTGTGGTGGCCGCAACCACCATCGGTACCGCCATCGAGTGGTACGACTTCTTCCTCTACGCCGCGGTGGCAGGCCTGGTGTTCAACCAGCTGATGTTCGGGCCTGCTGGTCCAGGCGTTGCAACGGTACTTGCGTTTCTTACAGTAGGTTTGTCATTTCTGTTTCGCCCGCTCGGCGCGTTTCTTGCGGGCCATTATTCGGATAGGCTGGGTCGGCGCGTTGTACTCATGGTCACCTTGTTTGCGATGGGTGGGGCGACCATGCTGATTGGGCTTGTGCCCACCTACGAGGCGATTGGGGTGTGGGCGCCAGTGCTGCTGGTAGTGCTTCGCATCGTGCAAGGTATTTCTGCCGGTGGGGAGTGGGGTTCTGCAGTGCTGCTGGCCGTGGAGCACGCCCCGCATGATCAGCGGGGACGCTTCGGTGCAGGGCCACAGGTGGGTGCTCCCGCCGGGCTACTCATGGCGAATGGTGCGTTGGCATTGATGAACTGGATTGCACCCGGCGATGCCTTTCTGCAGTGGGGGTGGCGGGTGCCGTTCTTGTTCTCCATCGTGCTGGTGGTCATCGGTTATCTCATCCGCATCGGCGTTGATGAGTCCCCGGTGTACACCGAGATGGCGCGCGACCAGGTTGCTCGCCATGTGCCTGCTCATCCCATCGGTGCCCTATTTAGCCGCCACTTCCCTTTGGTTGTTGCGGGCGCACTGCTATTCGCGGCGAACGGTGTGGCAGGCTACATGATGGCTGGTGGCTACATTCAGAACTACACCACCGGAACCCTCGGGTTGGAGCGCGGTCCGATTCTGCTCATAGTGACAGCCTCAGCTGCAGTATGGATTCTTTTTACCCTGGTGGCAGGAGCTTGGTCGGACCGCATCGGACGGAAGAACATGTTCCTGATTGGTTTCATCGTGCAAGCCCTCGGGGTGCTCGCCTTGTTCCCCCTGGTCAATTCCGGCGACTACCTGAGTATTCTTTTTGCGCTTGCGTTTTTGTCAGTAGGCCTGGGTTTGACCTATGGGCAAACCAGCGCTACGTATGCCGAGCTCTTTCCAGCCTCGGTACGTGGCTCGGGTGTGTCCATCACTTATGCGATCGGCTCGATTATCGGTGGCGCTTTCGCCCCAATGATTGCTACATGGTTGGTGGAAACTACTGGGTCTACCGCAGGTGTCACCGCCTATTTGCTGGTTGCTTCAGTTATTGGCTTTTTCACGGCTGCTTTGTTGCGCGACCGCACAGGAATTCCCCTGGGGCATGAGGCAGAAGAACGCCAAGCCCAGGGCCATTTCGTGTTCTCACGCTAGTTTGCTAGACTTTGCGCTTGTCTCGGCGAGGGCTGAAATTTGGGCCGTTATCGACGCGATATGATTCACAGTCTTTTATGAAGCCTGCGATCACTCGACGAGCATTGTCCGTTTGAGTAGGTCGCAGGTTTTTCTCATCGCGGCCCACACACTAACTAGTGAAGGAGTTTCACATGGCTGATACCCCCGTAATTAAGGCTGAGCGCCGCGAAGAATTTGGCAAGGGTGCAGCACGTCGCCTGCGCCGCGACTGGCGTTTGCCGGGCGTTCTCTACTCCAAGGGCGAGGAAACCGTCCACTTCCACGCTAGCCTGTTGGAGATGCAGGCGCTGGTGCGTAACGACGGTGTCAACGCTGTTCTTGAGCTGGAGCTTGATGGTGAGCAGCATCTGGCCATGGTTCGCGCTATCGACCAGAATATTCTGACCCTGAACATTGACCACATTGACCTGCTGGGCATTAAGCGCGGCGAAAAGGTTGAGGTTGACGTCAACATCGTGACCGAGGGCGAGAACGTACCTGGTTCCGTCCTGATCCAGGAAGCAGACGTTCTGACCATTGAGATCGACGCTCTGAAGATTCCGGAAGAGATCGTCGTGTCCATCGAGGGCATGGAGATCGGCGATCAAATCCTGGCCAAGGATGTCAAGCTGCCTGAGGGCGCAACCCTGATCACCGACGGGGAAGACCTCGTCATCAACGTCACCTATGAAGAGGTTGATGAGGAGCTTGAGGAAGCAGCAGAAGAGGCCGAGGCGGGCGGCGCTGAGGCTGGCGCTGAGTCTGCCGATGACGAGTCTGCAGAAGCTGGCTCCGGCGAGGAGTAATCACCTTCGACTTAACCCGTCAGCTCCCGCTGGCGGGTTTTTCTGTGCCATGATGGGCCAGTGACTATCTTGATTGTTGGCCTTGGTAACCCCGGCCCGAAGTATGCGGATACCCGCCATAACGTCGGTGTGATGGTTCTTGCAGAACTCCTCGGAGAGGTCTCTCCCCTGCCCGCTGCCTTAAGCGTGCACAAGAAGACCAACACAGAGATCGCCGAGGTCACCGCAGGCAGGCTTTTCGACGAGCACAGCGTGCTGGCCCGCACCCGCAGCTACATGAATGAGTCTGGCGGGCCCGTCAAGGCTCTTGCCGGCTACTTCGGAGTAGCTCCCGCCGATATTTATGTACTTTACGACGAGATCGACCTCGACTTTGGCCAGGTCAAGTTCCGTCAAGGCGGCGGAGATCATGGGCATAACGGCCTGAAATCTGTCACTAAATCACTAGGGACAACCGATTACAACAAGCTCGCCGTAGGAATTTCACGTCCTCCAGGCCGCCAACCCGTCGCTGACTACGTGCTCAAGCCGTTTAGCAAGAAGGAAGCAGGCGAGCTTCCCTTTGTGTGGAGCGACGCCGTGACCGAGTTACGCCGCCATATATAACATGTATAAAAACGTATAAAAAGAGCCCGAGCGCTGTTATGCGCCCGGGCCAGTTGATCGTCGTTAAGCGATCAATTAAATGGTGATCTCGTCTTCGGAACCCTCGTCACGCTGACGAGTGATCTTGTGCAGGTTGTACTCCCACTCAGCAAGTTCCTCAGGTAACTCGCCCTTGGAGGGATCCTTGATGTAGGCGCGCTCGGATGGGTCGTATGCCCACAGCCAGTCGGCGTACTTGAACCAGCCGGCCTTCTCTGCCTCGCGGAACAGCTCGTTGCGGATCAGGCGAGGCAGGCCATCGACGTGCCACAGCTCGCCCCAGAAACGCGACGTGGTTTGGATGCGTGCACAGCGTGGTTGGCGCTCATCGGAGACCTCGCGCAACACCTTCGGCCAGTCCAACTCGCCCTTCTCGGCAGCTTCCGCGGCGTAGAGCGCGAATACTTCGGCATCCTCCATGGCCATGATCGCGCCGGAAGCGATGTACTGCAGTGGCGGGTGTGCCGCATCGCCCATGACGATGATGCGATCGGAGGCGACCCAATCGTCGATGGGCTCGCGGTCTGCCATCTGCCACCATGTGTGCAGCCACATGTTTTTCAAGCGGGTCTTCACATTGTCGTGGGTGTGGCCAAACGCGTTCTTAAACTCTTCGTTGTTGCCCCAGTCTTCAGGCGCCTCAGTGCCATTGATCAGGGACTCGAGGTAACGAGGCGACTGGAACACGGCAACCTGGTTGAGCAGCTCACCGCCGCGCAGTGGGTACTGGATGAAGTGGCAGCGTGGGCCGATGTGCCCGCGCACATCCTTCAGGTTTTGGATCTCTGGGTCTGGATCGTCGGCAAGCTTCGATGTTCCACGGTAGGCCACATACGCGGACGGAACCGGATCATCCTCGACAATCATGGGGCGGAAGATGGAGTGAGTACCATCGAAACCAATCAGTACGTCGCACTCGACATCGTCGTATGGCTTTTCAGTATCGAAGTCTGCAAGGTGGACCGTCACGCCGTCGCCGTGATCGTCCGCGCCAGTGACCAGGTAGCCATTCTTGAGCTCTGCTCCATGCTCGCGAGCCGCCTCAACCAACATGTCCAAAAGGTCAGAGCGGTGGATCACGAGGTACTCGCCGCCGTAGCGCTGTTTGAACTCCTCGTCGAAGTTCATGGTCAGGATCGGCTCGGAGGTGATACCGTCGCGAAACTGCATGCGCTCAGGAATGAAACCGCCCGCTAGTGCCTTGTCCTTCAGGCCCCAGGCCTCCAGCATCTTCACACCGTGAGGACCGATCTGCAGACCAGCCCCGACTTCCTTGAATTCATAGTGGCGCTCGTACAGGGTGACGTCTGCGCCACGCAAGGCCAACGCGAGGGCGCCGGAGGCACCACCGATGCCACCGCCTACGATGACAATTTTCTGGCCAGCTAGTTCGTTAGTCTTCTCGACGGACATGTGAAACTATCTTCCTTTCAGAATTTTTGGAGCTGCGATACTACTGCGATACTTCAGTGTATGGAATTGTGAGCCACTTTACTGTGGTTCGGTATGCGAGATGATCGTTGCGGTTTCATGCTGTGCTGGTCCTATCTGGCGACGGCGGATATCGGCCAGGATGAAGAGCGACAGGGATGATAGCAGCGCGGCGATCGCAAACATGAGGTAGTTGGAGTTGACTCCCAGGCCCCATGTGAGCAAAAGACCGGCCATCTGGGGTGCTACGACTGCACCCAACCGGCCCACGCCCAGCGCCCAACCCAAAGCTGTGCCACGCAGGTCGTGCGGGTAGAACTGGGTGACAGCTGCAATAATCAGAATCTGGGTACCGTGGGTACCCACGCCTGCGAGGACGAGGATGAGATATACCGCCCAGATCGGCGGGCTGGGCAGTAGAAGAAGAAGTGCGATACCTGCAACCCCTGCTGCCACGGAGCCGGAAAGAACGGGACCGAACTTATCGCCTGCCCACGCTGTCACCACAGAACCGATGATCGCACCAAGGTTAAGCGCCAAAGTGAAATTTAGAGCGGCACCGAAGTCATAGCCGTCTTCTGTCATTAACTTCGGCAGCCAGGTGCCCAATCCGAACCATGCGAGCAGCGTCATGAAGGTAGCGATTGCGAACCAGATGGTGACGGTGCGGTAACTTGCGCCCAGGATCGCGCCGAAACCTGGCTTTTCCGCGTTGACACCTTCGCCTTGGTGGTCCGCCTCGTAGTCAGCAGCGATGGCCTGATCTGAAGGGATCACCTTCATCGCGATCGGGAGGCCGATAATTAATGGCACGAAAGCGATCAGGAACATCGTGCGCCAGCCCCAGTGGGGGTCGAACGGCACGATGAACTGGGCCAGTACAGCCGCGAACGAACCACCCAGCGGAACGCCAGACATCATCACAGTGGACCATGCAGACATCCTGTTCGGAGGAACTAGATCCGAGGTCATCGCGTTAACTGAGGGCACGAGACCACCCAGGCCGATTCCAGCGAGGAGGCGGAACACTGCGAAGATGATAGGGCCGAGCGCAAACGCACAGAGAACGGTAAATACAGAGAGCACGATGACCGATCCGATGACGGCGAACTTGCGTCCAACTTGGTCTGAGATGCGTCCGATGAAGACCGCACCAATGACCATGCCGACGAAAGCCGCCGAACCGACTGTTCCAGCCTGGGCTGCGCTAATCCCCCATTCGTTCATGAGAGCACCTTGCACCGTGCCGTACACGATGAGGTCATAGCCATCAAAGATGACGAAGAACCAACCAATGAGTACTGCAGCTAGGCGACGGCCAGAGATACCGAGGACGGTAAAACCAGACGATGAAGAGAGTGAAGCCATAGCTACATAATCGGCGTGATCGCCGTTACAATCAAAATTATTCCACACAGCGGAAGGATTACCATTGATTGCACACGGCCCCACCCAAGGCCCACCCCCAAGGGAGTACCTCCAGTCCGTAGATCTGGCACTGGCCTTAATCCTCATGTTGCGAGACAACGGGTCACTCACCATTTCGGGGGCAGCCGATACCTTAAATGTCGCCCCGTCAACCGTGCACCGCTCCATGTCCATGCTGGTTTACCGAGGTTTCGCAACTCGCTCAGAATCACGGGCTTACCTACCGGGTCCGGCCATTTCGTCGACAAGCCTTGTGCCGGGCATGGGCTCGGAGCTGATCGAGGCGACCGCAGATCACCTCACCGCCCTTGCGGCAGAAACTGGCGAGACCTGCAACTTGCAAGTCCTGTCCAACAACAAGACACACTTCCTTTACTCTGCCGAGGGTTCGAATATGGTGCGCGTCGGCACGCGACGTGGACAAGTCATGCCTGCCGACGAAAACTCCGGCGGGCTAGCCATCCTGGCGGAACTGTCTCCGGGCGAACTGCGCGCCCTCTACCCAACAATGCAGGATGAAGCGTTTGAGGATCTGCGCCGGACTCTTCACCGCACACGGAAGCGTGGGTTCGCCCTCAACAACGGGCTATACGAACACGACGTCTCCGCAGTAGGTGCTGTCCTACGCAATGAACTAGGCGACACACTGGGAGCAATCACAGTGTCTATTCCCACATCACGCTTCCGCAATGTCCACCGCGAATGTGCCGAGATCCTCGTGAAGCACGTGAGGGATTTGAATGGTCGATTAGCGAAGTTCCGTCCGGCAAATGTGTACTAAGGGGCGATCTTTACCACCCCCGGCCTAATATTCCGCTAGGCGGAAAAGTTTTGAATCATGTTCCGGATGCGCCTATGTTCGACATCACAACCTGACGACAAAATGTGTGCCATTACAGGGCGCGCGACAACAGGAGGTAGAACGATGAGTGATACTGATTACTCGCAAGAGCATGTCGAGTTCACCGCTCCGGAACCAACTCCCGAAGAGCAGGCTGAGCTGGACGCAATGTACAAGCGCATGGATGAGCTGCATCTGAAGCCACTATGGCGCCAGATTGGTGGCCTCATGCCAAATACTCCAGAACCAAAGACCATCGCTTACCACTGGGATTGGGAGGCACTGTACAAGGAAGCCCAGCGCTCCGGCGAGCTAGTTCCTGTCGGCCGTGGTGGCGAACGCCGCGCAATCGGGCTGGCTAACCCAGCACTTGATGGCAACACCTACGTCTCTCCTACCCTGTGGGCCGCGATTCAATACCTGGCTCCTGGAGAGAACGCACCTGAACACCGCCATTCCCAGAACGCCTTCCGCTTCGTAATCGAAGGCGAGGGCGTTTGGACAGTGGTCAACGGCGATGCTGTTCCCATGAAGCGCGGTGATTTCTTGATCACCCCAGGCTGGGCTTTCCACGGCCACCACAATATTGCTACCGAGCCAATGGCGTGGCTTGACGGCCTGGACATCCCATTCGCCCACTCCATGGATACCGGCTTCTTCGAGTACGGCACCGAGAAGCTGACCGACGAGGGCACCCCTGAATACTCTCGCGGCGAGCGCCTGTGGGCTCACCCAGGTCTGCGCCCCGTCGCATACCCCGGAAAAACCGTTTCCTCCCCGATCGGCCGTTTTGCCTGGGAGCACACCGATGCCGCGCTCAATGAGCAGCTGAAACTCGAAGACGAGGGCTTCCCCGGTGTTGTCTCCCCAGGCCACGCGGCCGTTCGCTACACCAACCCAACTACCGGCGAAGACGTCATGCCCACCATCCGCGCCGAGTTCCACCGCCTGCGCCCAAACGCAGCGACAGTTCCTGTCCACGAAGTAGGCAACCGTGTCTTCCAACTGTTCGAAGGCTCTGCAACCGCGTATGTTGGTGATGAGAAGTTCGATCTGCAGCACGGTGACGTCTTCAACGTTCCATCATGGAAGAAGTGGCACATCGAGGCCGGCGACGATGGCGCTGACCTGTTTAACTTCTCTGACCATCCAATTTTTGAGAAGCTCGATCTCGCACGTACCTACACTCCGGAAGGAATCTAAAATATGCGTCTTGCAACAATCCGTTCTAATGAGGGCACCTTCGCAGCTCGCGTCGAGGGCGAATCCTCTGCAATCAAGATCGACGGCTACGCCTGCGTCGGCGAGCTCCTCAAGCAGGAAAACTGGGAGCAAATCGCGAAGGATGCCTCTGGTAAGACTGTCGAGTTCGCCCAGTCGGACCTCGAGGCTGTTGTTCCAGCCCCAAACAAGATTGTCTGCGTTGGCCTGAACTACGCTAACCACATCAAGGAAATGGGCCGCAACCTCCCAGAGTTCCCAACGCTGTTCGTAAAGTACCCTGATGCCCTGACCGGCCCATTCGACGATGTGCTGGTTCCGGAGTACGCAAACTCTGAGCTGGACTGGGAAGGCGAGCTGGCTGTGATCATCGGCAAGCGCGCACGCCGTGTCAAGGCTGCTGATGCACAAGATTACATCGCAGGCTACGCAGTCATGAATGACTACACCATGCGCGACTATCAGTACCGCACGCTGCAGTGGCACCAGGGTAAGTCCTTTGAGAAGTCCGCTGGCTTCGGCCCATGGATGACCACCAAGGATGACTACACCTTTGGTGGCGAGCTGGCTACCTACCTCGAAGATGAGAAGGTGCAGACCACCCCAACCGATGATCTTGTTTTCGGCCCTGAGGCTCTGATCGAATACATTTCTCACATCTACCCACTGGATCCAGGCGACGTCATCGTCACCGGTACCCCAGGCGGCGTCGGCCACGCACGCGATCCAAAGCGCTACATCGGCGACGGCCAAACCGTGAAGGTTGAGATCGACGGCTTGGGCTATGTGGCAAATAAGACGGTGTTCGAGTAATGACACAATCCTTCCACGACCTGCCCATTGAGGAGCGCCTTGCGCTGACCCGCCGTGGCACTGCCCACTATTCGGGCCAGTTGGCGCTCATTGACAACGCCGATTTCGGCCGCGACACTCTCCTCGACGGATGGGACGTGTCCCACCTGGCTGCACACGTCGCATATAACGCGCGCGCTCTGTGCAACCTGATGGACTGGGCTGAAACAGGTGTGGAGAACCCGATGTACTCCTCCCCTGACGCCCGCGGCAAGGAAATCGAGTTCGGATCGACCCTGCGCCAGGACGCAATCCGCAACTTACACGACCACACCCTGGTTCGCCTGGATGTGGCGTGGCGCGATGCAACCGAGGATGCTTGGAGCGCCGAGGTAAAGACCGCGCAGGGGCGCACTGTCCCTGCTTCTGAAACCTTGTGGATGCGAACCCGCGAGGTCTGGATCCACGCGGTAGACCTGCACGTCAATGCCGGATTCAATGACATCCCACCAGTGATTCTGTCCACGCTTGTACCGGAGATTGCTGGTAAGTGGCGCGGTAGTGGTGCTGGCGAAGGCCTTGTCATGATCAACACCGACACTGACGAACGTATCGAGGTTTCTGGAACCCCAACCACTGAGGTTCGTGGCTCCCTCGCCGGCCTCGCCCGCTGGGCATCTGGCCGCGGTGGCCAAGGCGTCAATGCTGATGCCCCTGAACCACCTCGTTGGCTCTAGGAGAAGGCCACCCTATTACGACCCAATAGCCATAACCCGCCTCCAACTTCCATAGTTGGGGCGGGTTTTCTACCCCCTTTTTTGGGGTATGTGGCGACTTTAGATTAGAAATTCTGCATGGCCGTCAATATCACTTCCCAAATAGAGTTTCGTTTTTATTACGAATGACACAATGCCAAGAAAACCTTTTAACAGCCAAAATAGGACCCACTATTTAAAAATTTAGAAATTGTTTGTAATGACAATAAGAATTTAAATTTCATAATCTCTTCACTTTTTGTAAAGACACGCTAAGTTAGATGGCAGTCCCGCAAGCGCTTACCAGCCGAAGGATCCCTCAGGAATGAACTACATTCTCGTTTCTACTAACCCAACCCTTGAAGCCCTCTTTACCCGAGTTATACCGGAGGTGCCCTTCTGCACGTTCAACTCCATTTCGTCACTACCGCAGGATCTAAATCAGCAAATCACGACTTTGATTGTTGATGAGCCGACGATTAGTTTGATGCAACTGCTCGATGCGCCCACAGACTTCGGAAAGTACGCCAAGATTATCATTTTGACTGAAAAGCGCTCCGAGCTAATAAGTAATTTCGAGAACTCTACAATAGTGTCTTACCCCCTTACGGCTGATGAAATACGCGATCACATCACCCATGTAGGAAAGATCAGTGCTTGAAACATCAGTGATTTTTCAGGGGGCGACCTTTCTCCTGATTCTTTTAGTACTTCTGTGCTTCTACCTGTTTATTGCCAATTTTCGGATGCAAAAAGTGACAAACAGAAAGGAAGCCTTCGTCACAGCAACACGTGAGAGGTTGATTCGTGCTCTTTTCGACGACGAAGATATTGATCTGCAGATCAACTCCAACTATGAGCTCCGCTGGACGATTGAGACTCTGTTGTCATTCCAAAACACCTATGGAGATGCGGAAATTCGCAATCGTATCTCTTGGCTGGCCAACGACAAGTTAACTCAGCCATTGAGAAAGCAATTGTCTTCCCCTTGGAAAGCCAAGCGCCAGTATGCTCTGCTCGCGGTTGTCCAGTTAGACATGACCACACTTGACGACGAGGTAGCAGGCCTGAAGCCACGCTCTCCTTTTGAGAAAAGCCTTATCGATTCTGCCCACGGAAAGGAACTCCCCCATGGTTAATGCCAACGCTGTGCTGGCATGGGCAGGGTATTTTTAGCCGCGTACTTACTACTGGTTGTCTTGTTCTATTTCGCAATGATGGTAGTAGCCCTGTTTAAAACGAACCGAAATCGCCGATTCGAGCGTTCACTAGACTTAGTTTCAAATAGCGACTTTTACAACCTCGGCGTTTCTATCCTGGTACCCGCCTATAACGAAGAAACCGGCATTATCCACAATGTGTCTTCATTGTTAAATCTGGATTACCATAACTTTGAAATTCTCGTAGTAAACGACGGGTCGACGGATTCAACCTCGAGTTTATTGATTGAACATTTTGACATGGAACTGGTACCAACCCCACACCCCGCAGCACATCTGCACACTCAGAATGTACGCGACGTATACGTATCTAAAATATTTCGCAATTTGAAGCTGATTAACAAACACAATGGTGGTAAGGCAGATGCGCTGAACTGTGGAATAAATTTCTCCGCGATGGACTATGTATGCACAGTCGACGGTGACTCAGTTCTAGAAAAAGATTCACTTAAGAAAGTGATGCGCCCCTTCATTCTGGACGGTCAGCAAGTAGCCGCAGCCGGAGGATCAGTCGAGCTTATTAACGAGAATCAAGTCGAGTACGGTGTCCCCGATAAGCAAGTAGAGTTTTCTTCTAACCCGTTGGTGGCCATCCAATCCATTGAGTATTATCGCTCTTTTCTAATCGGGCGAGTCGCTTTGAGCCAGCAAAACTGGATGTTAATCTGCTCCGGCGCGTTTACCGTGTTTGATAAGGATTTAATTGTCCGTTATGGGGGTCTCGCCACCGATGTTATCGGTGAGGACATGGAGATAGTGGTTCGACTCCAGAAGCAAATGGTGAACGATAACGTCGGTAAGCGTATCGTGCACGTTCCCGACGCAATTTGCTATACCGAAGCGCCGGAGTCTCTCCGTGTGTTGCGACGTCAACGTCGACGTTGGCACCAGGGACTGCTGGAAAGCTTGTGGCGGCATAAGGAAGTCACGTTGAACCCGCGCTATGGTTCGCTTGGGTTAGTAGCCTTTCCCTATTTCATTTTGGCGGAAGCCTTGATTCCTCTCGTTGAATTATTCGGCTTCGCCTACTTGGTGGCTGGATTTTTCGCTGGTCAGGTGTTTTTGGAATTTTCCTTGACACTACTGGTATTCTCTCTGCTTTACTCCGGCTTGATGAGCATGATCGCTGTTATGCTCAATGCTTGGCAGCAAGGAAAATACCCAGATCTGTCTGAGATCACCTATGTACTGGGTCTTTCTTTTACGGAATTCTTTTGGTATAAGCCGCTGATGCTGTTTTGGCGCTTGGAAGGGTTTTACCGGTTCTTTACCAATCGCAGTGACTGGGGGGCTATGGAGCGTATGGGATTCACGGAGGCGAAGCAGGAGATAGCTTCATGAAAAAAATATTGTCTTTAATAGCTGTCGCCTCGCTATTTTTCATGATTCCCGTATTGGTTTGGAGTGTAAAAAGCGGTTATTTTGACCGTTCTTTGGTGCTTGATAACCGTTTGGAGGGCGCACCTCAAAGCAATGGTGCCGAATACTTCTTCGAGTACGCCAAGGCTGACCCGTTAGTAACGTCGGCGCAACACCTGGATTATGGCATCGACGAGATGAAGGAATTCGACACGATCTTTATCTCGACCGAAGATGGGTTCAAAACAACTATAGACCAGTGGAACAAGGTCAAGATGAATATCGACCAGAACCAGCCAAACCTCTTGTTTGCGGAGTATGGCGTGATCCACAACGCTGAGTCGGGTGAACTATCACAGCTCATCTCACAGGACCTCGGAGTCGAGTCAACAAACTGGGCCGGAATGTTCGTATCCGACCTTTCCGATACGGCTAACCCGGCTATCCCCGAGAAAGTGTTCGAGAATGTGAATGGTCCATGGACATATTCAGGACCAGGCTTGATTCTCAACAATAGTAATGAAGAACGCGCCGCCGTCATCGAATTACTTTCCGACGGCGAAGAAATCTCTAAAGATGATTTCTTCAGTCTCCGAAGTACTGATTACGGCAAACAACGCGGATTCGACGACTTAGAAGCAACTTATGAAGGATTGTGGTTCGATATCACAGAGCCAATGAAGGGCACAGAGGTTCTTTACAATTTCGACGTTGAACTTCACGACGAAGCAAAGGCCACCTTCAGTGAGCTCAATTTGCCAATGACGCTTCCGGCGGTGACTGTGGTTCGTGATGGCCCTTCGCAGCGCCTGTATCTAGCTGGAACTTTTAGCCAGGCGGAGGCAATTCCAGAAATCTACCAGGTACAGGGGATTCATCGCCTGTATGCGGCTATCGAGAGGTTTAGCTCTAGTAGCTTTTATTGGAACTCATTCTTCCCCATTATGCAGCGCAGCTTAGAGTTGCATCAAGCGTTCACTGAGAGTATCGGCGAAAGCCCCGACTCTGATACGGAGCTGACGGCCATTTCGTATCCAGCTCGCGTCGGCCGGGACAACGACAGGATTGAGATTAAAGTTGGCGATAGGTTCGAACCGCTGCTAATAAAGGGCGTGAATATCGGCATGGCTAAACCTGGTTACTTCCCAGGTGAAGCAGCGATTACCGAAGAGGAGTACTACCAGTGGTTCGTTGATATTGGAAAAATGAATGCCAATGCCGTGCGTGTTTATACCCTTCACCCTCCGGGCTTTTACAGAGCGCTGGCACGATACAATGCGGAGCACGATCAGAATATCTATGTGCTTCACGGCGTATGGATTAATGAGGAGTGGATTACCGGAGACGCCGATGCGTTCCATGAGGAAGCAGTAGATGGCTTCCAAAGGGAAATTCGTGACGTTGTTGACGCGTTACATGGTAACGCACTTGTCCCTCATGTTCCGGGCCACGCGTCTGGAGTCTACGTCACGGACGTGTCCGATTATATAATCGGATGGATTTTGGGCACGGAGTGGGATCCCTTTATGGTACAGGGCACGGATGAGAAACATTCCGGCATCGGGCAGTACAACGGCACCTACTATTCCACAACGGATGCCAGCCCTTTCGAGCACTGGCTAGCCCTGCAAATGGATTACACGACAACCTATGAAGCGGAGAATTATAAAGTGGTTCGCCCGATGAGCTTTACTAACTGGGTTACCACAGACATTTTGCACCACCCTTCAGATAATTCAAATCAGGAGGATATTTCTGAAGTCGACCCAAACTCGATCCATGCCGAAGGAATTATGACAGAGGTAGGCCAATTCGCGTCGTACCACATTTACCCGTATTATCCAGACTTTTTGCAGATGGATCAAAAATACGTGACGGCGAATGACTGGCGTGGAGAGCCGAATACTTATTTCGCATATCTGGAAGAGTTACGCAGCGTCCATGAGATGCCTGTACTCGTGGCAGAATTTGGTATTCCTACTTCTCGTGGACGTACCCATACTGGCCCCATGGGTATGCACCAAGGCGCGGTAACTGAACAACACCAGGGAGAGTTCATCCAGCGTATGTTCGAAGATATCCTTGAGGCCGACTATATGGGAGGGTTGGTGTTCACCTGGCAAGACGAGTGGTTTAAGCGAACGTGGAACACGATGGATTTTGACAACCCAGACCGGCGTCCGTTCTGGTCGAATGCCCAAACCAGTGAGCAACAGTTCGGCCTGCTTAGTTTTGACAACCTCAAGGTGAAGGTCGATGGCGATACTGGCGAATGGGAAAACGAGCCGATATACGAAGCCGAATCTGCCGACGCCCCTCTTCGGGCAGCCTACGTAGACCATGATGAACGCTATCTCTTTCTCCGCTTTGATTTCAATGCTCCCGTTTCTGGGGGAGCATACCCGGTCGCTCTTATCGACACTATTCAAGAACAAGGCAACCACCAGATCAATGCTTATGGAATCACAAGTAGTACTGCAGCGGATTTCTTGATGTCTCTTGAACCAGGTAATGAGGCAGTTCACGTCGATGCTTACTACGACGTTCACGCCTATCTTTATGGCTACCTCTACGGGTTTATTCCATTTCCGGACGAATTGCCCCTTAAGAATAGCGGTCACTTCGTACCAATTAAATACGTACTTAACCAGCAAATGTTTAACCCTGAGACGGGTGAAACGACCCCATTTGAAGAGTACGAAACTGGCCGTCTGCTCGAAGGAAACGGCAACCCCGATGCTGACGACTACAATTCGCTCACTGACTTTTCTTGGTCGGAGGATCGAACTTCAGTAGAGGTGCGCATCCCCTGGCTCCTGCTTAGCTTCAAGGATCCATCGCGAAAGGAAATTACGTCTGACTTTATCACTAGCGGTTCAATTTATGACGGTGAGCATATAGATGATATCGGTTTAAGCTTCATGTTCATTGAAGGGAATGCTCCTACACAAACTATGCCGGAAACTGATACAACAACGTTCACGATGGCTCCGATGCGTCGCTACACCTGGGAAAACTGGGATCGTATCGAGGGAACCCCGAGGCTGAAGCAATCATATTTCCACCTGCAGGACTACTTCGCCGTAATTGATTAAGGTGCCTGCTTCTTCTCAGCAGATACGAGCGTTAAAAATGTTCACCGTTGCCTTCCGGTAGGCGCAGGTCGAAGCTGGTGCATCTCTTCACAATGGGATCCTACTGCGCCAACCGATCACACATGAGAGTGTCTATAGTCATGGTGTGGCCCAGCAGCGTACGAGCCAGTATGGACTCGGTCAGATTTGAGCTTTTCCGATTAGCCATTACCAGGACGAAGAACCGCCACCACCAGAAAAGCCAGAACTGAAGGAGGTATTTGCCGAGGCTTGAGCGGACTGGTGTGCTGCCACGTCTGCATCGTGCCACCTGGACAGCATGAAAAACGGCACATAGTTATTCACGCCAGTACCCACGCGGTAATCACTTTCATACAGTCGAGGGGCCACACGCTCAGTTTCACGGTCAACGTCGCTGAACTCCTGCTGATCAACCGCGGTCAACACAATAGCTACGTCGCTGAGCAAAACAGCAAACCGGTCAAGGAAATCATCCGAGTGCAAATCCCGGCGCAACTCGTCGACCTGCGTGATCTGCTCTGTTACGCGCTGACGCAACGAATCAGACTTCACCGAAGTTTCGGCATCGACAAGGTCCTTCTTCAGGTCATCAAGAATCTCCAGGCGCGCTCCGGCATCACCATGCTCAACCTTGTACAACGTTTCGATGTTCTCCTCCGCCGTGATGACCTGGAGGGTAGTTTCCTCCGCTGTGTTGAGCTCTTCGTAATGTTCATGGAAAGTATCATCATCAGAGCTGGCCTGCAGGCCGCGGAACGACTGCACAGTGGCATCCAATTCCAAGAATCGGTCGCGCACATCCGTCCACTCGGCACGCATCTTCGAATTCGCCAGCGGCGACGTCAAAGAATGGGCCCGCACATCAATTGCGTCCAGTCTGTGGGCCGTATCAGCGTAATGCTCCATCACGTATGCGTAGTCGCCGCGTGCTTCGTCGATACGTGCTTGGCGCTTCTTGCGCCGGGCGTACCACACAGTGCCGCCGATACCGACTGCCAGAATGCCTGCGCCCACACCCAAGCCAATCCCCACGTTGCGGTCCGCTTCCTGCTGCCGTTCATGGTCGCGCGCGGCTGCCTCCATGTCTCCCGCATGGCGTACACTGGCCAGCATCGCCGTGGCTATCTGGCCATCACGCAGGTAATCTTTAGCAGCGTTGATGGAGCCGTCAAGGTGCGCACCCTGACGGATATCCAGTGCCTCGCACACGTCCTCACCGCAGTACACGCCATTCATGCGGGGACCAAAACCTACGGAAACGATGAGGTGACCATCAGCGAAGTGGTCATCATCCGGGGCAATCAAATCCGGCCGGTGTTCGCGCGCAAACTCCTCCACCGTATCGTTCAGGTTCTCGTCGTTGGTGCCAAAAAGCAGGTAATCAACCTGGTCAACCACATCCGGCAAGCCCTGGTTGGCGGTTTCGTCGTAAAGGCGCTGCCGATCGCCAGGGTGCAGCATGCCATCGGCGTCCTCGACAGTGACGGCCGGACCGGACTGCGCCCAGGCTGCGGCCGGGCTGGAGACGATGAGGACGGCGGACGCTGCGGCAAGTGCGAGAGGTTTCATAGTTGCGAGGGTAGCAACATCGCCTCGATCACGCGGGCCGGGCCAGGACGGATTACGCCGGGCCCCGTTCCCACAAGGCAGTACGCGAGATCCGGCTCGCTACGACGGCCTTTCAACATCGCGTTAAGGTACGGGTACAGCGGGGGTAGATCTGGGTGCGCGCGCGTAAATGCCGTTTCTAGGCCACGCGCAAAACGGCCGGAAAAGGCACGAGTGCTTATCGATGCTCCACCGGCGCTCAGAAGTGCACGGTTCGACGGGGTGGTGCCAGCCTCATCGGCAAGCAAAAAGGCGGAACCGCACACCACGCTTTGCGCTCCATGCTCCAACAAGGTGGCGATGTCAGCACTATTACGAGCACCACCAGCGGCGATAAGTGGGACTGTGGTTACAGCGCCTATCGCTGTCAGTAACTCGGGCAGGGGACGCTGATCTGGGATTTCGGCAATGCTCCATGTGCCACGGTGTCCGCCAGCCTTTGGCCCCTGAACTATCAGCCGGTCAATGCCGCGCTGCGTGGCGCGACGTGCGTCGTAAGCGTTTGTAACGGTAGCCCACGCCTCGACCCCACGGTCGTGCAGAGCGGTGATGTGCTTCTCGGTGAAGCAGCCGAACATCGACGACACCACGGCAGGGCCGTGTCCAGCGTCGATAGCGTCCATTACTGCGGCAAACTTCGCGTCATAACCATTGCTTAAATCCACGGTAGGCACTTCAACACCAAGATGATCTGCCATGTGTTGTACGTCATCCGGGCTCGGTTCTTCCTGCTGTGGCATGAAAAGATTCACACCATACTCGGTGCGTGCACGTTTCATCTGTGAGCGTGCCTCGTCGACCCTGCACGTGCCGAAAGCCAGAAAACCGAAACCCACAGCGTTAACGAGCTCTGGAGTGCTGGGGCCACCAGCCATCGGCGCCACGAGGACGGGTGGGAGTTGGAAAACCATGGCGCCAGTGTAGGTCATGGGATAATTGAGCAATGTTTAACTTTTTCAAAAAACTCCTCTCGTCCCAGCCTGCGCCCGCACCTGTGTCCCCACTTGAAAGAGTACAAGCCGAGTGGCTGGTGGTGGGTCTGGGCAACCCTGGCAGCAAGTATGCTTCCACCAGGCACAACGTGGGCTACATGGCAGTAGACAAGCTACTTTCCGACGAATCCCTTCAACCGGTACCAGGGATGAAAGCGAAGGTTGCGGTACGCGACAACGTGGCGTACATGATCGCGACGACGTTTATGAACAACTCCGGTGAAGGCGTAGCACCCGTGGCCACCGCGCTGGGCATCACCCCGGATCATGTCATTGCAGTGCATGATGAGCTCGATTTGCAACCTGGGGCCGTGCGCCTCAAACTAGGCGGTAATGAAAATGGCCATAACGGGTTGAAATCTCTCACCGAGCACCTAGGAACACGCGACTACCTGCGCGTCCGGATCGGGATTGGGCGCCCCGATGCTGGGCAGAAAATTCCAGACTGGGTGCTCAGCCCGATCACTGATGGGCCAGAGTTTGATGCGCAAATTACTCTCGCTGCTGAAGCGGTTACGTTGATCACTACCCAGGGACTGGCCAAGGCTCAAAATGAGGTGCATTCGCGACCTTAAGGATTAAATTTTCTTCACCTCAGTTTTATATTCGCTTCATACTCACTGACCAGCGCTTTTATGAATTTTCGGTGAATTTTCTGGCCATTGCCCAGGCTTCCATACTGTGTTTAAGTCCTAAGTGAGCCCAGGAAACCACCTGGAGCACACTACCGAGACACTGAGTTTGATTGGAGCCAAACAATGAACATTCAAGCAATTATCGCCGCCGCCATGGCGGCTCTGGGAGTTTTCGCAGGCGGTGTCGGCTCGTCTGTTCCAGCAATTGCACCAATCGTGAGCCAGATCGATGACTGGTTCGACATCGATGACTGGTTCGGTGACGACTGGGACGATGATTGGGACGATGACTGGGATGACTAATCCCTCACACGTTCTGACAAGCTCACCAGTGTAAACGCCCGGCTCCTTCCTCCTGCATTTAGGAAGGGGCCGGGCATTTTTGTTTGCTCTCCTCGGCCAGCGCTATTTACCTAGCTGGTGAACGAGGCGCTCGGTCTCGTTGAGAATGTTTTCCAGTTCTTCTCCACGACGCTCATTGGGTGTGACGTTGCCTTGGTCATCGAACTCGGTGAACATAGACAGGTCGATCTGGTTGCGCACATCAACCATCTGGAAGTTCGACACGATGGTGCGCCAGTGTTCCACAGCACGCACCGCGCCAACGGAGCCGTAACCGACGAAAGCGACAACTTTGCCCGCCCACTCTGGGCCAAGTACATCAAACGCGTTTTTCATTGCGCCCGGAACAGAGTGATTGTACTCAGGGGTGACAAAAATGTAGCCGTCGCACTCATCGATAGCCTGAGACCAGCGCGTGATATTTTCGTTGTCGTACTGCTTATTCGCTGCGCCAGGAACCTGGGCCACGTCCAGCAGTGGGACGTTAAATTCCTTAAGGTCGAGCACCTTATAATCAGCGCCCGCGCGCTTTGCTGCAGCGTCTGCGACCCACTTGCCAACAGACTCGCCCAAACGCCCTTCGCGGATGGATCCGATAATTATGCCAATGGTTGCCACTACACATTCTCCTTTGTTGACACGTATTCAACTTTGACTAGCTATGATACACACTTCTTACCTTTCAACACCGGTAGCCCCCTCAGCCCGGCTGGGGATTTCCTGGGCGTAGCGACTAGTCTTAACCCCTATGAGTACGCTTTCGGAAGCCAAACGGCGGCGCACCTTCGCTGTCATCGCCCACCCTGACGCCGGTAAGTCCACCCTGACCGAGGCGTTGGCGCTGCATGCGCACGTTATTTCAGAGGCTGGCGCGACGCACGGCAAAGGCAACCGCAAGGCAACCGTCTCCGACTGGATGGAGATGGAGAAAGATCGCGGCATCTCGATTGCATCGTCCGCGTTGCAGTTCGAGTACCAGCCCGAAGGTTATGAGGGCGAGCCCTACGTGATTAATCTCGTCGATACGCCTGGCCACGCTGACTTTTCCGAAGACACTTACCGCGTGCTTTCCGCCGTGGACGCCGCGGTCATGCTGATCGACGCTGCGAAGGGCCTCGAGCCGCAAACGCTGAAGCTGTTCCGCGTGTGTAAGGCGCGTGGCCTGCCGATCATCACCGTAATCAACAAGTGGGACCGCATCGGCCGCGAGCCGCTCGACCTAGTAGAAGAGATCGTCACCGAGATCGACCTGCAGCCTACCCCCTTGTACTGGCCTGTAGGAGAAGCTGGAGACTTCCGCGGATTAGCACACGTCGATGATAACGGCGAGGTTGATAACTATGTGCACTTCACCCGCACCGCCGGAGGTTCCACTATCGCTCCGGAAACTTTCTACTCTCCCGACGAAGCCGAAGCGAAGGAAGGCGACGCATGGGAGACCGCTGTGATGGAGGCAGAGCTACTCGCCGGTGACGGTGCAGTACACGACCAGCAGATGTTCGAGCAGTGCATCACCTCGCCGCTCATCTTTGCTTCCGCCATGCTCAACTTCGGCGTACACCAGATCCTGGACACCTTATGTGCGATCGCGCCCGCTCCCGAGGGGCGCGCATCTGATCCGAAGGCGGTGGAAGCGTCGACAAGCGCGATGGACAGATTCCGCGAGCTTGACGACGAGTTCTCCGGCGTGGTCTTTAAGGTCCAGGCTGGTATGGACAAATCGCACCGCGACACCCTGGCGTTTATGCGCGTGGTCTCCGGCGAGTTTGACCGTGGAATGCAAGTCACGCATGCCCAATCGGAACGAAGCTTTTCCACGAAGTACGCGCTGACTGTCTTCGGCCGAACGCGTGACACCGTCGAGACCGCCTACCCAGGCGACATCATCGGTTTGGTCAACGCAGGCTCACTGGCGCCCGGCGATACCATTTACGCGGGTAAGAAAGTGCAATTCCCGCCGATGCCACAGTTCGCGCCCGAATACTTCCAGACGCTGCGTGCGAAGAGTCTGGGCAAGTACAAGCAATTCCGCAAGGCACTCGAGCAGTTGGATGCCGAGGGCGTGGTGCAGATCCTGCGCAACGATCTGCGTGGTGACGCAGCCCCAGTGATGGCGGCGGTGGGCCCGATGCAGTTCGAGGTGATGCAGGCCCGGATGGAAAACGAATACAACGTGGAAACAGTGACTGAGTCGGTCCCCTACTCGGTGGCACGACGCACGGATGCTGAATCTGCCGACGAGCTGGGCCGCCAGCGTGGTGTGGAAATTTTCACGCGGACCGATGGCGAACTCATTGCCTTATTCGGCGATAAGTGGAAGCTGGCGTTCATTGAGCGTGAGCACCCAGAACTCACCATGGAACCACTCGTCGCCGACTAATACTGGCTAGCGCCGGCGGTCGGCCGCAAGGAATTCAATCCAGGCAGGCCATTCGCGTTGTGTCTGCTCCCGGCCAAGCTGGTAGGCGGCTTCGAGCTTGTCGACGCGCCGCTCACCTACGTTAACGGGCATGGTATCGGGGAAGAACACCTGCGCTTTGCCCTGCTGCTCCAGATCGAGGATTCGCCTTTTTGCGGCGTTGTAGCGCTGTGGCCTTGTGATCTGGGCTTGCGCTACCGCCGGGTAGGTGCGGTAGAGTCGTCGTAAAGCCTCTGGGCGGCGCACCGCAGGCTTCCAGTAACTGCGCGGACGCGACGCAATGACGAGGAACTTCTCGTAGCCTGCCTGCTCGGCGGCGTCGATGAGCAAGCCTCCAGAGTTACCCAAGGCACCATCGACGTAGGGCACCTCGTCAATCTGGCGGATCGGCATCATCAGCGGCAACGTAGACGAGGCGCGCACCATTGCCAGTACGTCTTCGCGCTCGGCCATATTGGCGCGCGTCCATGAGACTGTCTCACCGTTGTCGGCGCGACAGGCATCAACGTGCACCTCGCAGGGGTTGGATCGGAACGTGTCCCAGTCGAAAGGCAGGGCTTGCTCGGAGTTTTCGTAAATAAACTCCGCGTTGAAATAGCCCGTGCCCCGGAACAGGGATTGCCAACCTCCAAACTCAGGGTGCGTGGCAAAGGTGGTGAACGACGCTTTCGCTCGGTGTGCGTCGCGAGAAACATAGTTGGACAGGTGCGAAGCTCCCGCAGAGACTCCACCCACCCAGCCAAACCGCACGTCATTTTCAATCAGCGCAACAATGCAGGCAGCCGTGTAAGAATTGCGCATTCCCCCGCCCTCAAGAACGAGGGCAGTATCAGTAGCGTCGATCATGTCAAGCTACTATACCCGCGTGCCAGCGAGGTGAGCTGGCTACCGCCCTGTTTCGTCGACACGCGTCATGGCAGACTAAGATCAGGAAAAACTCGCCGTCGGGCGGGTGCCCAAGATAAACAATAAACGCCAATCAACGACGACGAACTCAGTGGTGACGCCCTCATGTTGGACGATTTTCGCAGTTTCCTGAACGAAGCCGAGCACGTAGGAATAAAGGTCGCCCTCACGGTAGCCGTTATCGGTCTCGTGTGGCTCTTGCGGCGCAGCACTCGCTTTATCGTGCGCAAGATCACCACGAAAGAGGCGAAGGTAGTATCCATTTCGCGAATCTTTACCGCGATACTTGCTGTTTTAGCTGTCGTGTCGATCCTTCTCATTTGGTTCTCTCCGACCAACGCCGTGGTGATCGTCGCACTTCTTGTGGCCATCATTGTGTTCGTGGCAATGAAGGATTTGGTCACAAACGTTTTCGCGTTCATGTATATCTCGGGCCAATCTCCCTTTCAGGTCGGCGACCGCATAGAGGTCGGCGAGACCCGCGGACAGGTGTACAGCATTGGCGTGTTTTCATTTCAAGTCAATGAAGTTGCCGGGTGGCTATCCACCGCAACACCAACGGGCCGGATTGTCACCATCCCCAACTCGATGATCTTTAGCTCCGCATATGCTGTGACCAAGAGTGACTTTCCGTACGTGTGGACCGAGATTGAGCTTCCTATCAATCACGGCGACAACATAGAAAAGGCCAAGGACATCCTGCTTGCAGCAGGCGAGCGCGAGCTAGATTTCCTTATCGCATCGGCCAACGAAGATGTTGGCGAAGACACTCCGGATGAAGAGAAGGTCACCCGCGAGAATCTTGAAGAGAGAGCAGCAGTCTTCGATGACTCCAGCGTGACCCCGTCAGTCACGCTCGACATGGATGGTACTGGCATCTACCTCACTCTGCGGTTCCTGTGTCATGACACGGCAATGGGTGCGGCCAAAACTCGAGTATGGCGCGATGTTTATTACCGCGTGAAAGACGTTGATGACGTGCAGTTCTCACCGAACACGGTAGAGATCACGTCTTCTCGAAAGTAATTTTCTGGGCAGGCGCGCAGCTGCTGGCGCTGCAAGCCTTATGTCTTGTGCCCATATTGTCGTGTGCCCATGTTTATAGCGTTTTCAAAAGCCCAACAATTGACAATCTATTGAAAATAAGCCATACTCTCCTTAGAGTTTCAATAAGCTTCCAATAACTACCCGAAGGAGTGCCACCATGACCACCGCTTGCATCACCCATACCGACCATGACCACGTCCACGGCCCAGACTGCGGACACGAAGCTATCCAGCACCACGACCACGTGGACTACATCCACGACGGCCACTTCCACCGCGAACACGATGGACACTGGGACGAGTGCGAAACCGGCGAGCACATCGTCCACGCGGATCATGACCATGTCCACGGCCCAGACTGCGGACATGAAGCGGTTCAGCACGGCGACCACGTGGATTACATCCACGACGGCCACCGCCACGCCGCCCACGGCGACCACTACGACTGCCACTAGTTTTTCCTCGCTTGAAAGCCCGGGATACAGTGCTATCCATGGCTTTCAAGCGCTTTTTGTGGCTGCCCTTAACCGCCATTGTGATCACGGTGGCGGTTGTTGGCTTGGTGTGGCTTGCCACCGCAGGCAGTCCGCCGGAGCAGAACCCGGACGCGCCACCGGCTTCGTCGGAAAGCGTCCCACCGGCTGCAGACACACGTGCCGACGGCGACACCACCGCCGATATAGAAACGCTTGCCCGGCAGAAGCTCTCCGAACTCGAAGTCAAAGGCAAGGCGGGCAGTGGCGGCTACTCGCGCGAGGCGTTCGGCGCTGAGTGGACAAATAACCATGGCCTCAACGTGATTGACGGAGCATGCGACACCCGGAACACCGTGCTTGCACAGCGCGCCAACTACCTCGCGCTTGACGACGACGGGTGTACCGTCACCTGGGGCGTGATCTTCGACCCATACTCAGGTACCACGGTGGATTTCAACCGCGGAGACGGCACAATAGAAGTCGATCACGTCGTGAGCCTGTCCAACGCATGGAACACTGGGGCGTTTACGTGGGATGAGCACACCCGGCGCGAATTTGCCCACGACCCTAACAATCTCATCCCCACACTAACTGAGCTCAACCGACAGAAAGGCGCTGGTGACGCCGCGACCTGGCTACCGCCTAACAAAACATACCGCTGCGAATTTGCAGCGACCCAAATCAGCATCAAACATGATTATGGGCTGTGGGTGACACCAGCGGAACGAGACGCTTTGCTGCGCCAGCTCGACACCTGTTCTTAGCAAGAGCAGCACCTAAAGGGTTATTCGTCGACACGCGCATCCTTTTTAATTTCGCGGGCCGCGGCCTCAAGGTCTTGCTGCGTGGTTGCGTACTTTAGCGCAGCCTTGCTCGATCGTGGCGGTGCCTGAATGGTGCGCTCAGAAGCATAGCCCTGCTGCAGTTCTTTCACGCGCAGGATCTCTGCATCAATCTTGACACCAAGAATCAACACGATATTCATCACCCATAAGGCGATCAGCGCTGCGACAACTGTACCGAGCACGCCGTAGGCCGAAGCACCCGCGAACAAAGACAGATACTGCCCAAACAACCACCACACAAGCCCGATCATCACCAGCGCCGTGGCGGAGCCAAAAGTAAGCCAACGGAACTTCTGCGGGCGCACATTAGGCGCAAAGTAGTACAGGTTGGCAATCAAGATCATGCCCACCAAGGCGATCACGGGAAAGCGCAGCCACTGCCACACGGGAAGAAATATGCTCACGAGATAATCGACGGTTCCGGTCAGCCCCAACGGCTCCGCAACGGGTTCCAGCACGTTGACCACGATGGATTCGCGCAGCAAGAATGCGCCGAGCATGAACACCCCACCGATCACGATGATGATGGTAAGCCCCCACATCGTCAGCCAGGTTGGCACTACAGTGCGGCCTTCAACACGCCCGTACACAGTATTGGCAGTGCGGGCGAAAGCGCGCACATAGGCCGACGAGGACAACAGAGAGAACACGATGGAGAAAATTAAGGCGGCAGTACCTTGTGCCGTGGAACCCACCACGGCGTTGACCGCATTACGCACGGTGTCAGCGATCTCCTCGGGCACGTAGCCCGCGATGAGCTCCTCGGTCAGTTGGTTAACTTCTGCCTCGTTACGCGCGAGCACGAGTGTGGCCACAGAATAGGCTGCTAACACCGTGGGTGCGAAGGTGAGCAGCATAAAAAACGTCAGCACTGCACCGCGGTCCATCAGCGCGTCGAGGAAAAAGTCACTCCAGGTACGGCGCAGGACCAACTTCCAGCCCTTGCGCGTAATCCGATTGCCACGTTCCAGTGGGTTGCGAGGTTTATTGCCGTGTGCCAGGGGTTGAGCATGGCTTCCGCCGAGAGGGACAATGAAGTCTGCGGCGGTCGATGTTCCCTTCGATTCGGGAGAAAGGTGGGTGCTATCCGGCTGCTCGTCCATATTTTTTTACACTACCGGTAGATACGTGCCTGGTAGATACGTGCCTGGCCTAAGCTGAGATTATGAAGGTCGAGGACATCACCCCAACCATGACAAAACACTAATGCTTCCAGTGTGTTGTTCAAAGCCAGCCCGTGGCCAGAGGTTTGCTGAACTGGGCGCTAGTTCTCACCTAACGGCCGACTAAAGGTGACGCGTCACTTTTGTTTTGGGGGTTAGGATAACCGCCATGGGATTTTTAGATTCAATCCGTTTACTTCTTGGCGCCGAGACGCTACCTCGGCTTGTTGGCTATCCCGATGAACTTGCCATGACCGAGGTGGACACCCTCGAAGTTCATACAGCGCACATCACGCCGGACACGAAGGACATCCTTGTGATTGTCACGCTGGACGCACGGGCTTTCCGTCTCGCAAAAAACACCACTGAACCATTGCGCATGACTTGCGGAGACAATCGTGCCGTGACTTGGATCCCCGTACGCCGGCACGCCATCCCCGCTCTCGATCCGACGGTGGGGTGGATCATCCCTCTGACTGATGCCACGCGCGCGGAACTCAGCGGGCTTGCCGACGACACCACCGAAGTTGAACTTAATACGGTCAACGTGGGAATAGTGGTCACCTGAAATTCACTTGGGGCAGCGGGCGAACAGGCGCCAGACAGAGTACGGTGGATAGGCAGCGTTGTTCATCGACGTATTTTTCTTAATCACTGAAATAATTTGGAGTTTTTAGAGTGAAGATCGCAATTTTGGGTGGCGACGGTTTCTGTGGCTGGCCAGCATCTCTGCACCTTTCAGACGCGGGACACGAGATCACTATCGTAGACAACCTCTCCCGTCGCGCTATCGACGAGGAACTGGGCGCTGAATCTCTGACTCCGATTCGTCCCATTGAAGAACGCATCGAAGCGTGGAAAGAAGTCTCTGGCAAGGAGATGGACTTCAAAAACTTCAATGTGGCGGAAGAGTACGACGAGCTGCTTGACTTTCTGAAGACCTGGCAGCCGGACGTTGTCGTCCACTTCGCGGAGCAGCGCGCTGCACCGTACTCGATGAAGAACTCGCGCAACAAGCGCTACACGGTAGACAATAACACCAACGCCACCCACAATCTGCTGGCCGCCATCGTGGATTCCGGCCTCGACATCCACATCGTTCACCTGGGTACCATGGGTGTTTATGGTTATGGCACCGCTGGCATGAAGATCCCCGAGGGCTACCTGGACATCAAGGTAGAGGTCGACGAGGACGAGCACGGCACCAAGACTGAGCCACACCTGATCGATCAGCAGATCCTCTACCCCACTAACCCCGGCTCGATTTATCACATGACCAAGGTGCTGGACCAGACGCTGTTTGCGTACTACGCCAAAAATGATGAGCTCCGCATCACTGATCTGCACCAGGGCATCATCTGGGGTACCCACACCCCGCAGACGCAGCGCGACGAACGCTTGATTAACCGCTTCGACTACGACGGCGACTACGGCACTGTGCTCAACCGCTTCCTCATGCAGTCCGCAGTGGGCTACCCCCTGACTGTGCACGGCACTGGTGGACAAACCCGTGCGTTCATCCACATTCGCGACATGGTCAAGTGCGTCGAAATCGCTATTGATAACCCGCCTGCTAAGGGCGACCGTGTGAAGATCTTCAACCAGATGACTGAGACGCACCGCGTGCGCGACCTGGCTAACCTCATCGCCGAGATTTCGGGCGCACGGGTAGAAATGGTTCCCAACCCGCGGAAGGAGTCCGCTGAAAACGAGCTCCACGTAGTCAACGAAACTTTCCTGGACCTCGGGCTGAACCCGACGAAGCTTGCTGAAGGTCTCCTGCACGAGGTGGAAGAAGTAGCCCGCAAATACGCCGACCGCGCCGACCTGTCTAAGATCCCGGCCCGCTCCTTGTGGACGCGAAACCAGTCTGAGGGCGTTCCTCCGTCCATCGCCGAGGGCACGGCAGAAGCGTAGATGCCATGAAGATCTCCATGTTCACGGAGGTCTTTCTGCCAAAGATTGATGGCGTGGTTACTCGGGTGACCCGCCATCTTGATCAGTTGGCGGAACTGGGCCACGAAGTACAGCTTTTTGCACCCGGTAACCCTCCGAAAACTTACGCCGGCTTCGATGTACAGCGGGTTCGCGGGTTCTCTTTCAAACCGGTCTACCCTGAAATCACTGTAGGCCTGCCTACCCCGGCAATCGCCGAGCGGATGAAGGAGTTCCAGCCGGATATCGTCCACGCAGTCAATCCTGTGGCGCTGGCCGCGTATGGTGTGCTGTCTGCGCGCCGGCGCGATATTCCGCTGCTCGCCTCCTTCCACACGAATGTGCCCGAGTACACCGAGTCACTCAAGATCGGGTGGCTGCGCCAACCCGCCGCCTGGTGGATCCGCACCCTCCACAACGAGGCTGAGATCAATTTGGTCACCTCGGGGCCGATGCTGGATAAAGCCCGCGATTCCGGCATGCGCAATATCAAGTTGTGGCCCAAGGCTGTAGACACCGTAGGCTACACCCCAGACCGGTACTCGCACGAGATGCGCGACCGCATGTCCGGTGGCCACCCTGAAGCACCCCTGGTGGTCTACGTCGGACGGATGAGCTTAGAGAAGGATCTGGACCGGTTGGCTGGGATCATGACGCAACTGCGTGAAATCATCCCCGATGCCCGCCTTGCGATGGTGGGGTCCGGCCCGCAGATCGACGAGCTGAAGAACATGATGGATCCGGCGTGGACCACGTTTACCGGCTACATGTCCGGCGCCGAGCTGGCCCAAGCGTTTGCTTCAGGCGACGTGTTCGCTTTCCCCTCCACCACAGAGACTTTGGGCCTTGTCGCGCTTGAATCTTTCGCTTCGGGAGTCCCCGTCGTCGGCGCGCGCGCTGGTGGCATCCCGTTCGTTATCGACGAGGGTGAAACCGGCTTCCTCGTGGACCCGCAAGCGCCCGATTCCGTCTGGGCTGAGTGTCTCGCGCAGGTGCTTAACGACGACGGCCTGCGCCGCCTCGGCGCCAACGCGAGGGCCGAGGCCGAGCGCTGGAGCTGGCGGGCATCAACCGAGAAAGTGGTGGAGTACTATCAGGAAGCCATTGACTTGCATGCCCGCAGGCTGGTGAAAAAACGGAGATAAGTTGGATTTTCATGCAGAATTTTGGTCTTTTAGCAGCACGTATCCTCACTGCCAGTTACCTTATCGGCCTGGCTTTTCCTCGAACGCTTCGCTCATATAGATTCCTCCCGTACTCCGAGGTTGCTTATATTCTTCGTGGCGATTTCGGCTTCCTTGCGGGCATCGTGCCATGGATCTGTGTCATATTGGCAATTCTTCTCCTCATTGGGTTGGGCACACGCATGGTTGGTGGCTTGGCCTGGCTGCCCGTCGCACTGCTCGCGCTCTACGCGTTGAACTCCGGACCGGCAGGCGTTGCGTCCCTGTCTTTTGATCGGCTTACCATGTATGTCCTCCCGCCACTGGCGTTGCCCATCATCATCAGCATTCTTTTCATCTCCGTCGGTGGGGGTGATTGGGCGGTGGATCGATTTCTGAAGAAGAACCACAACACTGCGCAAGCCCAGAATTCCATAGCCCCACATCCCAGCTCGCCTACCACCGGTTTTAACCCACCTACGCAGCAGCATTACTATGGGCAACCTCCTCAGTTGCAGCATCCACCGGGTCCGCATCCGTAGAGGGCCACCTCTTTGAGTTTCATAATCAGGTTGGACAATCAGAGGTGGCCCACGTGCCCGGTCTTCACCCATGCTGAAAAACCGCTAATGTAAAAGTTGTTTTTCTCTTCCTAAACAGCACGATCCAATTATCACGATCAGAAAGACACGACCATGGATTTTGGAATGCCGACTTCCCTGACAGAAATCGTAACAGACGGAGCGCTTGCCCAGTTCGACGTCGACGCTACCTCCACGACTGTGTCAGGACTGATTGAATCCATCGAGTTTTCCGGAGTTTCCCCAGAAGACAACGCCCGCGACGCGATCGTCGATCTGCGGATTAACCGCACCGGCGGACGCTCTGAACAAGGCTCCGGCACCCGTGTGGCGATCATCCGCGATGGCCAGTGGCACTGGCGCACTGCCCGCACCGAGTCATTCGATATCGCGGCACTGAATGAAGTTCAGCCTGCCGACGACCTCCACCTGCGTGCCGCCCGCACGTTGTTCGGTAACGCGCAGGTTTTTCTCGCACCACATTCTGATGGTTCTAGCAGCGTCGTGGCGCTCAACGGCACTCCCCCGACCAGCCCCCTGCGTCCGGCATTGCTGCACGGTGTGGCCGCTCTCGACCCCGACGTTGATGTGTACCGTGCCATTGCAGCATTCGCGGCTTCGCGTGGTGTGGGTGCGCGCCAAACGGACGAGGGGATCGCGCTGTCTGACGGCACCGAGATTGTGATCCGTAACGGCAAGGTCACCAATGTTGGTGGTGGACTGTCTTTCGACGATGTGGTAGCAGATGCGTTTTTAACGTCTGTCGAGCATCAGTTCCTCTACGACGGCCGTTTCCCTCAGGCTGTTGTGAGCCCGAACCTGGCAGCAGGCCGCGCCCTTGTTCAGCCGCAGGGACAGCCCCCGTTCGAAGTGACCATGCAGGTCATTGCCACGTTCAATGAGGCCAGCGCAACGTGGGCGTGGGCTGATCCAAACCTCACTGGTTCACCTGCTGCGCAAGCAGCTGCGACGGTGCGTGGCTTCGCCGTCGATAACGGCATCCCACAATTCTTAAGCCCGCAGTTTTCACCCCCGCTTATCGACGATTACATCGTGGCTGTCAAACCCATTGTCGGCTTGTGGACTCATACTGTTGTGCCACTTGCACCGCAGACTCATGCGTCCGTACTGCTGGGCGGGCCACAACTTGCGCTGCCACAGCCTTCGCAGGCGGCTGTCGACGCGACGGTCGCCGCTCTCGATGGCCAGGACTTCTCCGCGCCTCGCCGTGAGCGTGCGCTCGGTGCGTATGCCCGTCATCGCGGACTCACGGTGGGCCCAGACGGCTCGATCACCGTTTAGCTCACTTTTTAGCTCACTTTTTAGCTCACTTTTTAGCTCAGCGCCTCGCGGTACCGCTCCGGATTGGCCTGGGGTGCGAACCTAGCATCGTTGGACTTATCGACGAGCACCGCACGCACACCTTCGACGAAGTCGGGTTCCCTGCGCGACACCACTCCCAAGGCACGCTCATTATCGAGGGCCTCGGCCAGCGACTTGTCAGCGTTGGCGTCGAAAAGCTCGGCAGCCGCCACCATCATCGACGGTGACGCTTGGGCGGTGAGATCAGCAACCAGAGCTTTCAGGTCGCCGGAGAGCCGCTGCTGAATCTCCGACCATGGGCCAACGAAGGCTTCGTCGATGTCTGCGTAAATTTTGGGCAGCTCAGCGTGGTGCGGGGTGATCGCAGCGTCGTCGATGGCCTGGGGGCCGCGCTCGATGATGGCTTCAAGCAGCCCGTCGAAAGATTCCACCTGGTGGGTTGCCAGGCCGGTGGCCATCATGTCGCCAGCTTTGAGCCGGTAACCGGTAATGGCCAAGAACTTACCTAGTGCGGTAGACGGGTGGCCTGGCAAATGTTGGAACATGTGTGACATTCCCACATCCGTGATGTAGCCGATATTCATTTCCGGCATGGACGCCCAACTGTCTTCGGTGATCACGCGGTGCGAGCCGTGCGCGGACACACCGAGGCCACCACCCATGGCCGCGCCGTTCATCAGCGCGATATATGGCTTGGGAAATTCGGCGATCTTCTGGTTCATCGTGTATTCGGCCGACATGAACTTATCGACGGCTTCGTGGTTGCCGTCAAGGATATTGTCACGAGCCCAACGCACATCCCCGCCGGAGCAGAAGTGCTTGCCTTCAGTGTGAATGATTACTTGCTCAATACCGTCATCGTCGCGCCACTGGTCCAAGGCCTCGGTGATGATGGCGATCATCTCGGGGCTCAAGCTGTTCAGCGCTTTGGGACGGTCTAGTGTGAGTACTCCGGTAGACTTTTCGATGGTAACAGTCACTGGTTGATTCATGTCGCCCAGTGTTCCACATCACAAGGAAGTTGGCTATGGGTTCTCCACGATTAGTTGCACTGGACATGGACGGAACGCTTCTCGACGGCAACGGCCGTATCCCCGATGAGTTCTGGGATTTACTTAGGCGCGCCAAACTCCAAGGCATGACGATTGCACCAGCCTCGGGCCGTCAGCTGGCCACTTTGCGTGACATGTTTGAAGAAACCAACCAGCGTCCTGACACTTTCATCGCCGAAAACGGCACTGTAGTGTGGCACAAGGGCGACGTTGTCGCCGAGAAGCGCATGCACAAAGACGTGGTCAACACCATCCTGGACACGCTCGATACAGTCAACTTTCCCGTCCACGTGGTGCTATGCAAAGCACACTCCTCCTACACCGACGAGACAATGCCTGAGGAAGTCACCGCAGAAGTGGACAAGTACTACCACGCAAACCAGCACGTGGGAAGCCTGCGGGATGTCGTCGATACGCACGTTGTCAAGATCGCACTCTACGTTGAAACCGATGCTGAACGCGATGCGCTGCCCGTCATCCGCGAAGTGGCAGCGGACCACACCTTGGCTGTGAGCTCGAAGCACTGGCTCGACATCATGGCACCGGGCGCCAACAAGGGCGTGGCACTGCTGGACCTAGCCAAAGCACTGGGCATTAGGCAGAAAGATACTGCCGCAATTGGCGACTACCTCAATGATTTTGAGCTGCTTCAAGCCGCTGGCACTGCCGTGGCTATGGGAAACGCGCACCCCGATCTGAAGGCAATTGCCCATGAGATCACCGATACCAATACCAACCACGGTGCCTTGAAAACACTGCGCCAGTGGCTGAGCTAAGGCCTCGTCGTTAAGCGTTCTTTTTCTTCTTTTTCTTGCCGTTCTTGGCCTTCTCTAGCTTCGCAGCATGGTCGGGAACATAGCGGAACTCGCCGCGGGGCGGGCGAACGTAGTCGCTGGAATCAGGTCGCTGCGGGATCTCCGGAAGCGGGCGCTCAATCTTCTCATACGGAATTGTGGACAATAGATGAGAAATCACGTTAATGCGTGAACGCTTCTTGTCTTCGCTCTCTACGGTGTACCACGGCGCCGAGGGAATATCGGTGTGGATGAACATCTCATCCTTCGCACGGGAGTACTCCTCCCAGCGGGTAATGGACTGCAGGTCCATCGGTGAGAGCTTCCAGCGGCGCAAAGGATCCTCCAGGCGGGACTGGAAACGGGCGTACTGCTCCTCATCAGAAACAGAGAACCAGTACTTCCGCAGCATAATGCCGTCTTCCACAAGCAGACGCTCAAAAATGGGGGCCTGGTGCAGAAAACGACGATACTCCTGGGACGTACAAAAGCCCATGACACGCTCAACGCCGGCGCGGTTGTACCAGGACCGATCAAAAATCACAATTTCACCCGCGGTCGGCAGTTTTTCCACATAGCGCTGGAAATACCACTGCCCCTGTTCACGCTCACTCGGTTTCGGAAGCGCCTCGACGCGACAGGTACGCGGGTTCAAGTACTGCGTGATGCGCTTGATCGCCGAACCTTTACCGGCTGCATCGCGGCCTTCCATAATGATGACCACGCGTGCGCCGGTTTCGACGACCCACTGCTGCATATCCACCAGCTCTGCCTGCAGCCTCTTCAGTTCCTGCTCATAGGCTTGTTTAGACAGTTTTGGTGGCTTTTTTGTGTTGTCAGATCCCATGCAAATAACGGTACCTGACCTGCAGCACGGTCGACTCAGCGGGGGTTACATCCGCACCGGGTTACTTGACCTGGAACTCCGCCATCTCATCCCACTCGGTTTTGCCCTCGATGAGGGTGTTGATGATTTGCGGGGTTTCGGTCAAAAGCGTTGGGAACAGCTCCTGGGCTGCCTTGAAGTGATCAGAGTTCACATGCGGTTCAGCGGCATCATCCTTGAAGCCTTCCACCAAAATGTACTCGTTAGGGTCATCGGTGTTACGGAACCAGTCGAAGAAAATGCAACCCTCTTCCGCGCGGGATGCCTCGGTGAAGTCGGCGACCTTCTCGCGGAAGTCCTCGACGTGCTCTGGAAGTGGACGGAAACGAACGTTGATAAGAATCATGACACCAATTGTAGCGAGGATGTATGATTCTGTCCGCCTCGGCACTATCCTTCCAGTTCGCGGACTTGATCCATCTGCGACTGCACGCGCTCGATATCGTCGCGGGAAAACTTGCTATCGGCCGCTATCGCTGCGAAGCCAGGCACCATGGCATCCCAAAAAGACCGCAGCGACAACGAGGCCCCATGGGTGCAAACTGGACATCTTAGCCCTCGAGTTTCTCGCCTAGCTCCAACCATTCCATTTCAAGCTCATCGTGTTCTGCACGGACGGCGGACAGCTCCTCGTTGACCTGTGCAAGCTTTGCAAAATCGGGATCATCCGAGGCGGAAATAGTGGCCAACTCCTGTTCGAATGTCGTGACCTTCTCGGCCAGTTTCGCCATCTTCCGCTCCGCGGCGTTCATGTGCTTGCGCAATTCACGTTCTTCCTGGGAGCTCAGCCCGCGTGGTGTCGAACCTTCAGCGGGTTCCTCTTTACTGTGTTCGCCAAGGTCAAGGACACCTCCGGTGCCCTCCATCGCTTCACGACGCGCCAAGTACTCAGCGATACCTCCCGGCAGGTTGGTCAGCTTCCCATCTCCAAACAGTGCGTAAGTATGGTCAGCGATGCGCTCAATGAGGTAACGGTCATGCGAAATCACAACAAGGGTGCCGGGCCAACCATCCAGCAGATCCTCGAGTTCCTGCAAGGTGTCAATGTCTAAGTCGTTGGTAGGCTCGTCGAGAAGCAGCAAGTTGGGTTCACTCATCAGCACCCGTGTCAGTTGCAGGCGGCGGCGCTCACCACCCGAGAGGTCGCCGACGGGGGTTCGCTGGCGCTTCGGGGAGAAACCAAGCCGCTCCGCAAGCTGCGAGGCCGAGACTTCCTTGTTTCCCAGCATCACGTAATTAGCCACGTCTTCTACCGCATCAAGGACGCGGCGTTCTGGGTCAAGGTCGTCAAGTTCCTGCTTCAACCAGCCAATGCGTACTGTTTGGCCTTCGATGCGCTTACCGGCAGCCAACGGATACTCCCCAGCAATTGCTTTAAGCAGCGTGGTCTTGCCGGAACCATTGACACCCACCAGGCCAATGCGCTCACCTGGAGCCAGCCGCCACGTCAAGTGATCCACGAGCACCCGGCCGTCGGGGGCGTCGATACGCGCGTCCTCCAACTCCACCACTACACGCCCCTGCCGCTGGCGTGAAAAGCTCATGAGCTCAACCTTGTCGCGCGGGGCGGGCACGTCTGCGATGAGCGCCTCGGCGGCTTGGATGCGGTAGCGCGGCTTCGAGGTACGCGCCGGGGCTCCGCGGCGCAACCACGCCAGTTCTTTGCGTGCCAGGTTTTGGCGGCGCTGCTCGATTGCATCGGCTTGGCGTGCTCGCTCAGCACGCGCGAAAGTCCAATCGTTGTAGCCTCCTTCGTACACATCCACCTGGCCGTCGTGGACTTCCCAGGTTAACGTAGCAACGGTGTCCAGGAACCAGCGATCGTGTGTGACAACGACCACCGCAACCTTGCGGCTCACCAAGTGCTCCGCCAGCCACTGCACGCCTTCCACATCGAGGTGGTTGGTAGGCTCATCCAACACCACAAGATCTAAATCTTGCACGAGCGCCGCCGCCAGGTTCACGCGCCGGCGCTCGCCACCAGACAGATTTCCCACGGTCGTATCCAATCCCAGGTCCACAACGCCGGTGCCGGCAAGCACCTCACGCACCTTCGCGTTGGAGGCCCATTCGAAGGTCTGCAACCCCAACGGCTCCACGACAACTTCGCCGATGGTCAGATCGTCATCAAGATCAAATCGTTGGGTCACCACCGCCATGCGCAGGTTTGAGTTGTGCGAAACACGCCCCTCATCAGGTTCCTCAAGACCAGTAAGGACTTCCAGCAGCGTTGTTTTTCCGCCCCCGTTGAGGCCGACCACACCAATGCGGTCGCCTGTTTGCACACCGAGGGAGACCCGATCCAGGAGGGTTTTTAGCCCCCACGTCTTCGACACATTCTCTAAATTGATCAAATTCGCCATGATAGATCCCTATTCTAGGCCCTTAAACTCCCGTCGACTTAGGCCCCGGCATCCCACGTAATCACGTGGGCTCCGCCAGACGGCGAGTGTGCAACAAATCCCTCGTAGGCGGGTGCGTCGTCGGCATAGGCAAGCGTATCGACGACTCGTTGTGCTTGCTCCTCGCTATCACACAACACAGCCAGCGTGGGCCCTGAGCCCGATACCAGCGCCGCGAGAACATCTAGTTCCTTAACGTGCTTCATCGTGCGGCGCAGGTTCGGGTGCATCGCCAAGGCTGCCGGCTGAAGATCATTGTGCAGGGCTTTTGCTACATCGCGGGGGTCACCGCTGATGAGGGCGTGACCGATGTCTTCGGTGCTCAGTCGTGGCACTAGGGTGACGTCGTTGTGTCGCATATCGTCGAGACGCTCGAAGACGGCGCCTGTTGATAAGCCCTCACGTTGTGACAGAAAAGCCCACCAATAGGTGCCCCGCACCATCATGGGGGCTAACGCGTCGCCACGACCAGTCCCCAGAGCCGTTCCACCCATCAGGCAAAATGGCACGTCAGCGCCCAAATGTGCGGCGATCTCGTAGAGGGTATCCTCTTCTAATCCGCGCACGCCGTGCACGTCGAGGTACTCGTTGGCAGCCACCAAGGCCGCCGCGGCGTCCGCGGAGCCGCCAGCCATTCCGCCTGCGACAAACACGGTTTTATCCACCGTGATGCGGACTTTCGGCAAGCTGGGCTGATGTTCGCCAAATATCGCTTGGTGCTTATCGACGACCGCCTGCACAGCCTTCCACGCCAGGTTGCTGGGGCCATCAATATTTTCACCAGGCTCGTTGACATTGAATACGGTGTGCATCGACTCGATGACTTGAGCCGGATCAGCCTGCTCGAAACTAGGCGAGACATGCACAGTAACTGTCTCAGGCCGGTTGACAGCCTGGAAGACGGTGGTCAGATCGTGGTAGCCGTCGTCACGCGCCTGCCCTACCCCAAGGTGCAGGTTGACCTTGCCGTAGGCACGTGCGGTGAAAGCCATGGGGATGGCGAGAATATTACCTGCGGACATGAAAGCGATCCTCCGACTCTGTGGCAGCCAAACGTACGTAGTCGGACACATGCAGCTTCTCGCCGCGGAGCTGTGGGTCAATGCCTGCCGCGCGCAACGCCTCTTCGGCGGCGGGGGCAGAACCATAGACACCCGCCAAACATGCGCGTAGGGTCTTGCGCCGCTGGGCAAAAGCAGCATCGACAAGGGGAAAAACCTTGTCGCGCAGCTCGCGCGGATACGGATTATTTACATCTATGCGCACCAGACCAGATTCGATATTGGGGGCCGGCCAGAACACGTTTTTGCCGATAACACCGACACGGCGGACATCTCCGTAGAAGGATGCTTTCACACTGGGCACACCGTAGATTTTCGACCCCGGGTCTGCCGCTAGCCGGTCTGCAACCTCCAGTTGCACCATGACAAGCACCCGGTGGATCGTCGGAAAGCATTGAAGGAGGTGGAGCAAGACTGGCACTGACACGTTGTAGGGCAAGTTCGCCACCAGCGCGGTTGGCGCCTCGGGCAGATCATCTGCGCCGACGCGAAGAGCGTCGAGATTGAAAACGTTGAGACGTTCAGCATAGTTGGGGGCGCGCTGCCCCACCGTTTGGGCAAGCCTGCCAGCTAACCGCGGGTCGATCTCGACGGCCAAGACGCGGCGCACGGTATCAACAAGCCCAAGTGTTAAAGAACCCAAACCGGGGCCAACCTCGATGACGATATCGTCAGGCTCAAGTTCTGCGTCCGCGACGATGCGGCGAACCGTGTTTGGGTCGTGGACGAAGTTTTGTCCAAGCTTCTTCGTCGGGGTGACATCCAGTTCTTCTGCCAAGGCCCGGATCTCTACCGGGCCAAGCAAGTGGGAGTCAGCTGTGGTCATAAACCACGAGTGTAGCCGGAAATTAGCGGATACCCAGCTTCGCAGTACATGCGGGCCATGCGCCCCAGCCTTGGGAGGCCTGGGTCTTCTGCGCAATAGCGATCTGCTGCTCGCGGGTTGCCTGATTAGCCGTCGGCGCGTACTGGGTACCACCATAGGCAGCCCAGGTGGACTGGGAGAACTGCAGGCCACCGTAGTAGCCGTTTCCGGTGTTAATGGACCAATTACCACCAGATTCGCACTGGGCCAGGGAATCCCACACGGAGCCATTAGCTACTGCTGGGGCCACGGTCTGTTGAGGAGCCTTGGTGCCACGCGCGATGGTGGTTGGCTTCGCTGCGCGGACCTCATCTTCCGACAGCTTCTCCTCGGACTCAATCACACCGTTTACGTACGTTACGCGGTTAACTACCCGCTTCTCGCCGTCCTGGCCCTCCTCGCGGACCTCTTCGGTACCGCGCTCAAGGTTCGCATCATCCACGTAGTTAACGGGTGCCTCAACGGCGATAGTTTCAACATTATCGCGCACGTCAACGCGATCGATGCGGATCTCCTGGTTTGGTGTCACAGGCGCATCAAGCGCTGGGGTGACGCGATCGAAGGAGTCAACAGTGACACCACGGGCTGCTAGAAGCTCGCCCACCGTCTTTTTCGCCATGGAGGTGTAGGTCACCGAACCACCGTCGTTGATAGCGACGATCTTCGGGGTGGTCACGTCCAGCGTCATGCCTTCTGTGACAGGCTCTTTTGGATCTGCGTTATACGCGGAGCCAGGATTGATTTCCTCCACCTCGGCCACCAACGCCTCGACGGTAGAAGCAGTAGACGTAACCGTCTGCTCCTCCCCGTCCACGATAACAGCAACCGGCTTGGCGGTCTTTACAGTGATGACATCTCCCCCGGATAGCTTTTCCGAAGGAGCTGGGTACACCACATCCTCAGCCCCAACGGTAATACCGGCAGCCTCGAGGGCACCTTCGACATCACCCGAGAAAGTAGACAGCGACTGCTGCTGACCATTGACATCAATAGTGACATCTTTTTGGGCCGCGCCCGCGGCTGCAATGCTGCCGACTGCCAGGCCACCCAAGACGGTGCCAGTAGCGACCTTCACCGGCAGGGAGGTGGACTTCTTAATCCGCTGAGCTGACATAAATTCTCTGCGTCCTCACAGTATTGAAAACAGTATTGAAAGTAGAAACTTGCCACGGGGAGCCTGAAACTCATCGTGTTTACTAGCGATTACGATACGGTAACAGCGTATCATTTACCAGAACGTTACAAACCATTAAGCCACATTAGTCACAAAGATAACACCCGTCCCCATTGAAACACTTCTCCTGCAATTAATCGAAATGTGATTTTCTTCACAGTTTAGCAGTCTGAAACGCCCGCTCAAATGTATCCCGCACCTCGCTGGCAAGCGCAGCCACATCCATCCCACGCGCCTGCGCAACACACAACGCCGTATGCCCCACTAGGGCCGGCTCGTTGCGCGCCCCGCGAAATGGCTCCGGAGTCATATAAGGGGCATCCGTTTCAATCAACAGCTGGCCAACCGGCGCTTCCGCAGCCGCCTGGCGCAGCTCGTCATTGCGCTTAAACGTCACATTGCCCGCAAACGACAAAATGTAGCCGCGCTCAATCGCCTCACGCGCAACAGCCAATGGGGAAGAAAAGCAGTGCAACATCACCTCACGTGGGCGTGGCGAATCAGCCAGGATCCGCATCATGTCCGCATCCCCCTCGCGATTATGAATCATCAACGCCTTACCCGAATCCACCGCCAACTGAATATGCCAGCGAAAAGCCTCCTCCTGCACCCCAAGAGGCGCAGTCCGGTCCGGGTCGTGCCGTAACCAATATGTATCAATACCAGTCTCCCCGATCGCCACACAGCGCGGGTCCTGCGCCATCTCGGAAAGCCGGGCACGGGCATCGTCGTCAAGCTCCTGCGCACGCGTGGGATGAATCGCGCACGCCGCATAAACCTGCTCATTGAAGTGGGCCGCCGCAAGCGCCAACTCGGCTTCTGCCAGCCCATCACCGACGGTGCAGATCCGCTCCACCCCAGCATCGACCGCACGCGCCACAATCGCATCCACCTCATCCTTCGTGCGCGCCTTGCAACTTGCCAGGTGCGTATGCGCATCAACCAGGCCAGACAGGCCTGCGGCAGGAACGGGCGTGGGACGTGGCTTCTTCCTCGACATGCGCCCCATTGTATCGGTCGACCTAGGATGGACCACATGAGCTTTTCGCCGATCGACGATGCCACCCGAACCCAGATCACCTACGATCTCGCCGCAGCCGCTCTGCGTGGCATCAACGGATCTGTCGATGACATCGTAGCCAGCTTCGAGCGCGAACTCGAGCAGTTCCTGGGCCTCGATCCTGATCTGCAGCAGGAATTCCCACGCGGACAAACCGCCCGCATCTACGGCACCGCCCTGGGAGATGCGTTATGCCGAGAACTGGGTTTCAGCTGGCAGGTGCTTGCCGACGATTATGGCACCGATCTTGTCGTCGCGTCCTCTCACAAAGACGGCAAGATGAATGACAGGGAGAAGCGCCACTACACCGCCCCCCTAGTTGTAGTATCGTCACGGTTCGACGACGAGGCTCCCGGCAAGCTCACAGCGTTTGTGAAGCAGTTCCGTGCTCGTTGAGTTGCTCGCACAGCTGATTCGGGTGATCGGGAGCTTGCAGACCACACAATGAGCACGTAAGCAGAGGCGGTTACTTCATCGCGAACCACTCATCCAGGTAGGCGAGGGTGTCGTCGTTAAGCACATCCTTGCACTTTTTGTCTCCTAACCTCGCGACGCCACCGCCAGTGGCAACACATCGGTGCAGAACTGCACCACCAAGTCAGCGCCCGCCACCGTGACCGACCAACCAGTATCAACGATGTCTGTGACCAACAAAACAGGCCCCTCCGACACAGAAACATCTGAATATATGAAGTGCTCATGCAGCGCGTTGACCCGGTAAGCCGAGTTGTGGGCGGCCACCGGCTCACCACGTGTACCAACCACACCCCCAAACGTCATGCGCCCCACCTGCGCCACCGCCTGGGCAAGAGCCACAATGAGGCCGTGGCGCGCCGGGTCCTCACTGCCTAAAGCGACAACGGTGTTCGGGCGGGTCTCCCAGCCCCAATCGGCGAGCACAGCGATAACGCGGCGCAACCACGGGTCCTCCTGCCAACTCACGGACGGATCCGGCCGCCACGTATTCTGTCCCAGCAGCTCAGCCAAAGCTGGGCCACGAGCAATGTCGTTCAGCCTGCCCAACGCCCGGCCTGGAAGCACCCCGCGGATCTTGCCTTTGCGGGCTGAACCCGTTGGCCACATCTTGCGCTGGGTCAAACGCACACCGGGGCTGCGCAGCCGCTCGTCGACACGCTGCGCCATCGCCGGGTCCACCTGGGCTGAGAAGTGGCGGCCGGTGCAGTTATCGCAACGACCACAGGCTTCGCCTGGGGTGATCGTGGGATCATCAAGCTGGTGGCGCAAAAACACCATGCGACATGTTTCCACGTTCTGGTATTCGATCATGGCGTCCTGCTCAGCCTGGCGGGCCTGCGCAAGGCCACCGTACCGGGCACGGTCATACTCCCACCCCGCCCCAGTGGACACCCACCCACCGCTGACCCGCTTGACGGCACCGTCGACATCAAGCACTTTTAACGCTTGGTCGATGCGCGAGCGTGACAGATCCACCATGTTTTCTAGCCTCGCAGTAGAAAGCGGGGTCTCGTCGTCAAGCGCACCGATGAGCTGGTGGACGGTCGCTTCATCCGGCATGGACGCAGACGCGAAGTACTCCCAAATATCTGTGTCCTCAGGGCCAGGCAGCAGGATCACCTCGGCGTGCTCAGTGCCACGGCCAGCACGACCCACTTGCTGGTAGTAGCTAATTGGACTGCTCGGCGCGCCCAGATGCACCACAAAACCCACATCCGGCTTATCAAAACCCATGCCCAAAGCGCTCGTGGCCACCAGCGCTTTCAATTCGTTATTGATCAAGGCGCGTTCCAACTCTTCGCGCTCAGCAGCCTCAGTGCGCCCCGTATAAGCGGCGACATTCCAGCCGACGGCCTCCAGTGCCTCGGCCACATCCTCCGCTGCAGACACCGTCAGACAATAGATGATTCCCGACCCCGGCAGAAAGTCCAGCTGAGAAGCAATCCAGGCGGCGCGCTGCGTAGAATCAGGGAGCTTAACGACGCTCAAAGCAAGCGACTCGCGATCAAGACCACCACGCAACACCCCAGTGCCTTCACCCAGCTGAGCAGTAACATCACCCACCACACGATCGTTGGCCGTCGCCGTTGTTGCCAACACTGGGGTGTGGGAGGGTAAATCGTCGAGAAGTGTGCGAATGCGACGGTAATCCGGGCGGAAGTCATGCCCCCAATCCGAAATACAGTGCGCCTCATCCACCACCACCATGCCCACCGTGGCTGCCAACTGGGGCAACACCTGGTCGCGGAAATCCGGATTATTGAGGCGTTCCGGGCTGATCAACAGCACATCGACCTCCCCCGAGGAGACTTGCCCCTGGATCTGGTCCCACTGCGTCATGTTCGCCGAGTTAATTGTGGCGGCCTTAATCCCGGCGCGGCCCGCTGCCGCTACCTGGTTGCGCATCAGGGCCAGCAACGGCGAAATAATCACCGACGCACCAGCACCCCGCGCACGCAGCAGCTTCGCCGCGATGAAATACACCGCCGACTTCCCCCAACCCGTACGCTGGACAACAAGCATCCTGCGGTGCTGATTCACCAACGCGTCAATTGCCACCCACTGGTCGCCTCGCAGCGTGGCGTGCCCACCGGCAATCAGTTTCAGGAGTTGATCAGCCTCAGCGCGCGTAGCCAGTTGTTGAGTCCCCGTAGTAGTCTCCGACCTTGTCATAGCCCCGACGCTAGCAAGAGGTTTAGACATGAGCCGGCTAGCTCAGCCTAGACGACTCGTGTACAACAAACGGCGCTCGCGAAAAATCACCGGACACGAGCAAAGAAAAGGGCCCAACTGAGTTTCCCTTGAGGAGTTCGCGCAGATTCTTGACGGAACTCAGAAAATCTACCGCGACTGCTGATCCCGCCGAATGAATTCCAGCGATCGAGATGAAACTGTGTCGCGAGCCAGCTTTTCGTCGCGCGCGAGCAATATAGGCAATATCTACATCGCTTCCGTCAACATCCATCGGCGACTCGTACTCCATGTCCGCTAGTGCGTCGTGAATGACCCACTGTGACTCTCTTTTCACGAATTGGAACCGTGGATCTGTCGCGAGTGCGTGAGCGACATCATCGCTGGACTTTGGGCCGCAAATCACAATCAAACCCGGAGTAGTCAAATCTATGGAGCCATCGGGATTGACGAAGTCAAGTGTGACGGTTAGCCCTAGGTGCTCGAGGAAACTTCGAAGTCGACTCGCTGCGTTAAGGTCAGCCTCATCGACAGCCCTCCGATTCGCTAAAGAACGCATTGGGATAGCGATAGTCAGATTCTCATGGCCGAAAAATTTCACCACTGTTCTCTTTCGGCTTCGCTTCCTAAAGAAAAACCAAGTCCATGAACCCACACCCGCTACCGTTCCGGCGCGACTGAACCAGTCAATGCCGTCACCAAGAAGTGTAAAGTCCACGCGTTTACCCCCCAACTATGACAACAGTTGCGTCGTCTACCTTTTCGTTCGTATCGAAGGAATGCCGTGCGACCCGTATTAAGTCCTCGGGTGACCGGTTTTTGCCCCACGCCAGTTGCAAGGGGTTCACCACGTCCAAAAAACCATCAGTCGCGAGAAGTACAGCTTGTTCTGGTCCCAGTTGGTGCGTTCCGACGAATGCCTGATCAACAGCACGCGGGTCGTCGGAAACAACCCAAAACCCGCCAGGACGGTTTCTCGCGGCTCGCTCCACCGAGGCAAGCTGATTTTGCGCTCGGCGCAGCTCCCGGATGGTAGCACCGCCACGACGAAGGTGACGTACGCTTTCCCTTTCCGTACGACCCACGGATGACAATCGCAGATCTCGATGCACTGTGTCGTCGGAAAGCACGATGCCACTATCGCCTAAAACGAGCCATTCGACTAAATTGTTTCGTACTCGTGCCATCGCGATAGTTGCACTCGGCGCATCTGGGGCGGCCGGATATTGGCTAAAGTCGATCGCCTGGATAGCACGCGATAATCGGTCCCGCAGGGCCAGGGGCTCGTCGACGGCCAACGCACGATTGAGGTCTTCGACAAAACGGGCAACCGCAGTAGGATCGGTACGTTGATGATCGGGCTGGCTCGCCCCATCGATCACCCACGCCGAGTCACCACTAGTTCCCCACGCGTCTTCGTTCGGATGCTCTCCACTACCTGGAACGGAAGCACCTTGGACACGCAGCGCTTCAGTCACTCCCATTGCGTCCTCCCAACTCTGATTAATGTGTTACTCAAATCTACCGGGAACCTGGTACTACAGCTAGTCCAGCACCAATATCCACAACGGCCCAGCCAGCGCAGCCCGCCAGCAACAAACCGCCCTATGCTTGGGCAGCCAGTTCATCGTCGATATAGACGTTTCGCGAAGCCGCAATGCCCACAACGCCAAGCAGCAGACCCAAGACAACCAACACCATCAAGATCGGCTGGAAAGAGCCAAACGCTTCATAAGCAACACCGATCAGCAGCGGCACGACAGCAGCGACGATATAGCCATACGGCTGGACAAAACCAGATAGCTTCGCGGTGATAAGCGGCGAGCGCGTGCGCGCCGGGATCAAGGCGATAGCCAGCGGGAAGCACCAACCACCAACACCAAGAACGCTCGCCCACAGAAGCGGTGCTGCTGTGGGGGCGACAAGCAATGCGAGGTATCCCCCGGCAGAGAGCCCGCCGAAGACGATAACCCATGGAGTCAGGGTGCGCGAGCGCGCAATCACCGTGGGCATCAGAAGCCCGCCGAGCACACCTACGAAACCAACGATGGACAAGGCTGTAGCGGCCACGGAGTCGGCAACACCAGCGTCAAGCAGGAGTGCTGGCAGCCAGCCCATTTGCACATACCCGTTCATGGACTGAAGGCCGAAAAATAGCAAGAGAGCCAGCGCGGTCTTACTGCGCCACAGGCTGCCTGACAGTTCGCTTTCCGACGCCACGGCCCCCGCATTCGGTATGTCTACCTTGGTGTTCAAGCCTACAAACACCCACACCACAACCTGGAGCACCGCAGGGATCGCCCACAGGGCAAGTGAACTCTGCCACCGTTGAGTGATGAGAGCAGATAGTGGCCCCACGGCACCGGATAATCCGAGGATGGCAGAGTAGATCGTCGTCAGTGCGACGATGTGGCGGCCACCGTACATCTTGATCCAAGCGGGAAGCAGCACATTGGCCACCGCAATGCCAGCGACTACCCCTACCGTGCAGACGATGAAGAGGCTGATGGTTGGAGAAAATGGCCGAATGGCAGTTCCGACAGCTGTTAAGATCGCACCGGCCAGGATCGTCTGGGTCACACCGATTTTTCGTGCGAGGGGAACAGCCCCCAAGCCCATGATGCAGAAAAATGCACCAGGTAGGGCCGTGATAATGCCGGCCAGCGATGCAGGCGCACCGTAATCGGCTAAGACATCGTCGAGAACTGGACCGACCGACGAGATCCCAGCGCGCAGGTTGATCGCGGCAGTCAGCACCGCCGCGAACAACACAAAAGTAGGCATTTAGCTAACCGGTGCCCACTGTGGGCCGGTCTGCCCCAACTCAGGTTCCAGCTTGGCAATCAACGGCTTCGGCTTCGACAACACGGTTCCGGGCTCAACGTCGATGCGCTTCCATACCGCTCGCTGCTGGGTGTAATCGCCGGTGATCACCGGGTAGGTCTGCCCCTTCTGCGGCAGGTTCACGCCCACCAGATCGTGTACTGCTTCGTCGACTACCTCCTTGATCTTAGGAGATGCGGCCCATTCGCCTTCGCGTCCGAGTGTTTCATGCACGGCCTGTGCGGTGTGGGGCAGAAATGGGGTAAGCATGGTGTTGCAGTCGCTGACAAGCTGAAGCGCGGTCCACAACACGGTTGCCAGGCGATCACGCTGCGACTCATCCTTCGCCAGCTTCCAAGGCTCCATCTCGGCGATATAGGCGTTGGCCTCGCCTACCACATGCATCACCTTCGAGATAGCGTTTTTGAACTTGGCTAGCTGCAAGTCGGCGCCGGCCTCGTCGAACGTCGTAGCAGCCAGCTCCAGAATGGCGGTGTCGTCGTCGTTAAGCGTGGAAGGCTGCGGAACCTCTCCGAAGTTCTTGTATGCCATGGACACGGTGCGGTTGACCAGGTTGCCCCAGCCGTTCGCCAACTCGTTATTGACACGCCGAACAAATTCTTCCCAGGTGAAGTCGGTGTCGTTGTTCTCCGGCCCCGCCACCGCAATGAAGTAGCGCAGTGGGTCCGGCCCGAATTCTGCCAGGAAGTCCTTGACGTAAATGACAACACCTTTCGACGAGGAAAACTTCGAACCGCTCATGGTGAGAAACTCCGAAGACACAACCTCCGTGGGCAAGTTCAGCTCACCATACTTGTGCAGCTCACCACCCTTGGATCCCTTTCCGGCGTAGCCCAACAGCTCTGCAGGCCAAATCTGGGAGTGGAAGGTGATATTGTCTTTGCCCATAAAGTAGAAACCCTCGGTGGCGGGATCCTGCCAGAACGTCTTCCACGCGTCAGGGTTTCCGCTGCGCGTCGCCCACTCGATGGAGGCAGACAGATAGCCAACTACAGCATCGAACCACACGTAGAGCTTCTTCGACGGGTTGTCTTCCCAGCCCTCCACAGGGATGGGGATACCCCAGTCAATGTCGCGGGTCATGGCGCGCGGGCGCATATCCTCCAGAAGGTTCAGGGAAAATTGCAGTACGTTCGGGCGCCAGTCTTCACGGCCTTCCAGCCAAGTCTTCAGCGCGTCATGCAGCGCCGGCAGGTCGAGCATAAAGTGCTCAGTCTCGATGAACTTCGGTGTCTCACCATCAATCTTCGAGACGGGATTAATCAGATCGATCGGATCAAGCTGGTTGCCACAGTTGTCGCACTGGTCTCCACGCGCGCCGTCGGCCTTGCAGATCGGGCAGGTTCCCTCGATATAGCGGTCCGGCAAGGTGCGCCCCGTCGTCGGGGAAACAGCACCTTGGGTGGTTTCTTTCACCATATATCCATTGGCGTACAAGCCTTTGAACAGCTCCTGGACTACCGCGTAGTGATTGCGGGTAGTCGTGCGGGTAAACAGGTCATAGGACAGGCCAAGGCCAGCCAAGTCCTCCACGATCTGGCGGTTGTACTTGTCCGCCAGCTCCTTGACGGTGACACCTTCCTTATCGGCCTGAACCAGCAGTGGGGTGCCGTGTTCATCCGTGCCGGAGACCATCAGCACGTTATTACCCCGCATCCGCTGATAACGGGCGAACACATCGGAGGGGACACCAAAGCCGGCGACGTGGCCAATGTGGCGAGGTCCGTTGGCATACGGCCATGCCACGCACACGAGAACATTCGAGGAGGTGGTTTCAGTCATGGTCTCTAGCATAAGTTATGCCCCCAATCCGAGTGGAGTGGAGGCATTACTTGGGCAGGTTACGGCCAGTTGATCGTCGTTAAGCGTTATTTGCGCTTGCTTAGCGCTTGACGACGACGCTCCTTCTGCAGCTCTCGATACGCCTTCTCACGGTGCAGGCGTCGCTCAATAGCCAGCTTCCGGTTGAACTGTTGCTGCTCACGTTGATCCAAGTAGATCACGTCATTGCGCAAATCCTTGACAATCGCAAACATCAGCAGGATCAGGATCACCAAAAATGGGCTAGCGGCCACGATAGTGACGGATTGCAAGGCATTGAGGGCGTCGTCTCCACCTGCAATGAGCAAGGTCATGCCAACGAGCGCGGTGCCGAGGCCCCACAGTGCGGACAACCATGGTTTCGCATTGGCAACACCGTCTTGGGTCATCGAGCCCATGACGGTTGATGCGGAGTCAGCAGACGTGACGAAGAAGGTGCCCAAGAGGATGATCGCAAAGATGGCGACAATCTCACCCAGCGGCAGGTTATACAGCAGGTTAAACAGCTGCGCCTCAGAGGTACCATCACCGTAGATGGACTGGCCACCTTGCTCCATCCAAATTGCGGTACCACCAAAGATGGCGAACCAGACTGTGGACAAGCCAGCCGGAACCAGCAGGATACCCAGACAGAACTCGCGGATTGAACGACCGCGGGAGATTCGTGCTAAGAACATGCCGACGAATGGTGACCAGGAAATCCACCATGCCCAGTAGAAGATGGTCCAGCCACCTAGCCACTCACCTGCAGACCCGTCTGCGGATGCTGCGGTACGCGATGCCATTTCGGCAAACAGGGCCACGTAGGAACCGAGCGACGTTGGCAGCATGTTGAGCAGGTTCACGGTTGGGCCAACCACGAACACGAAGATAGCAAGCAGCGCTGCGATCACCATATTGAAGTTGGACAGGTATTGAATGCCTTTGCCCACGCCTGACATCGCAGACAGGAGGAAGGCCAAAGTAAGAACGGAGACGATGCCGATGATCAGGGTGTTAGAGGACTCTTCGATCCAGCCTGCTGCCTGAAGGCCCGCGGTGATCTGGAGTGAACCCAGGCCAAGGGAACATGCGGTACCAAAGATGGTGGCGAAGACTGCGAGCCCGTCGATGACTTTGCCCAGCCAGCCTTCGGCGCGGCGCTGACCGATCAGGGGGATGAACGCGCTTGAGAGCAATTGTTTGCGTCCCAGACGATAAGACGAGTATGCGATAGCAAGACCGATGATGGCGTAGACCGCCCATGGGTGGAGTGTCCAGTGGAACATGGACTGCGCCATGGCGGTGCCCACCTCGTTCGGCTTGTGACCGGGAACTCCGTCGCGGTAGAACGCTAGTGGCTCAGACGCGCCATAAAACATCAAGCCGATGCCCATACCGGCTGCAAACATCATGGCAATCCATGACGACGTGCGGAATTCGGGTTCCTCGTCGATCGCCCCAAGCCGGATCGAACCGAAGCGGGACATGGCGATGATCAGCACGAACACGACGAAGATGGTGCCGAAGAGGACGAACGCCCAGCCAAAGTTCTCCATCACAAACGAGAAAGAGGTATTAGCAAAGTTGGAGAAGCTCTCCTGGGCTGTCAGACCCCAAATCACTACAGCCGCGACGATGGCGACCAGTGGGACGACGATGGCCCAGTCGATGGGCGCATCCTTGCGGTCGGACAGGTGCTCAATAGCTTCCTCCGGTTCAGCGACCGCAGTTGGACCATCTTCGAGCATCGCAGCGAGCTGACTGGTGGCAGACTCTGACTCAAGATGGTCTCGGACCGTCTCATAGTCAGTGTTGCCTTTGTCAGACTTGCTACCGGGAAATGTTTCGGACACACGTCCCTCGTTGGGATCTGTGCCCTTATCGGTGGGAAAGTCATTGGTGGACATGAGTAACCACAGTGGCCGACTTCGCCAGCCGTTTCAAAGCGAAACCGCAGAGGAATAGCACCTTGCCCCACACAAGTCCAGCAACGTTACCACCTCGTGACCTAGCATTGGTGCTGCTTACACCAAAGAAAGCCCCGCATCTATAACGAAAAGATAACTCTTCGGTGAATGTGGGGGGTGGCGAAAGGGCACGTGACCTAATTTCTTCGTGGTACCGCCTTGACTCTCGGCTTTCTTTGCCATCCGCTTGGTGTAGCGCTTCGCTAATTTCTGGCGGCGCTCGTGATCGCGCATCGCACGGCGCTCATGTGCCAGGCGGGCCGCAAAGATCTGCTGCTCCTGATAATCCTGGTAGATCACGTCCTTTCGCATATCCAGCAGCGTGGATATCATCAAACCAATCATGATCAAGATGAAGGGGCTGGTGGCTACAATGGTGACGTTCTGCAGGTTACCCAAGGCGTCCGCGCTTGGCAGCAGCAAGATCAAAGCCACAGTTGCGGTAAGTAGCCCCCACAGAGCGCTCAGCAGTGGGTTGGCGTCGGAACGCCCGTTCTGGCTGATAAAGAACCACGAGCACACCGAGGCAAAATTCACGCACCGTACACCCGCGAGAAATACGCGCCAGAAACATGCCAACAAATGGCGACCACTGGTCACAATAGGCAGCGAAGGAACCCGGGATGAGGTTCACGATGGACAGGGTCGGCCCAACAACGAATACGAAGGAAGATAGCCAAGATCGCGGCGATGAACATATTGAAGTTAGACAGATACTGGATGCCCTTCCCCACGCCCGACATGGCAGATGCGAGGAAGCAAATGGTCAGCAAGCCAATGATGGCAACGAGTAACCAGTTGGTGGTTTCGTCGACAAGCCCAATCGCTTGCGGCCCAGAATGAACGGGCTGCCCCACAGATTTCTCTGGTTTATAAGTCACATCGCAAGAGTAGGAAAAATTTCGGGCAACCAAAAGCAGATGTCCCGAAGTCGTACTACGTCGTACTACTCGGTGCGAGCCGCCAGGGCCTCGTCGTAAAGCTCACTGACCTTCACCCCATGCGCATGAGCGATCTCTTTCGCCGCGTCCTTAAGCCGCATCCCCCGCTCCTCGAGCGCGAGCACTAACGCCACAAGGGCAGCCGGTTCAGCCTCTGTGCCGTCTCCCCCTTCAATCACCACCGTAATCTCCCCGCGCACACCCTCCTGCGACCACTGTGCAAGCTCCGGCAAGGTGCCCCGGCGGACCTGCTCATATGTCTTCGTTAACTCCCTGCACACGGCCGCACGCCGCTGGTCACCTAAGATTTCTGCCGCATGCTCCAACGTGGTCGCCAGCCGGTGCGGCGACTCGAAAAAGCAGACCGCACGCTTCTCAGCAATAAGCGACTCCAACCACGTCTGCCGAGCACCTTGCTTCCGAGGAGCAAAACCATCAAAAATGAAATGCCCCACATTTAAACCCGATACAGCCAACGCGGTCGGTACCGCCGATGGCCCAGGAAAACAAGTCACAGGAATGCCTGCATCGTGAGCGGCCGACACCAGACAGTGGCCAGGATCTGACAACACCGGCATCCCAGCATCTGAAACCACCAGGACTAACGACGAACGCGCAGCCGTGATGAGCTCATCGACACGTTTGTCCTCATTGTGGTCAAAGTTCGATATAACACGCCCAGTTATCTCTGCACCCAGCGCGGAAGCAAGACTACGCACCCGGCGCGTATCTTCTGCCGCTATCACGCTGGCGCGCTGAAGTGCTGCAACCAAGCGTGGAGAGGCATCAGCGATATTGCCCAATGGTGTTGCTGCAATCGCAATGCCGTGGCCAGGAAGCTCAACGAAATTGTTCATAAGCCCAGCTTTCCACACCGTGCAAGTGCATGCGATGTCGCGCCCACCGGCTAGTATCAAACGCGTGAGTACCACTATCCGTGCTTCGTCCTCCCGCCCCCAGGCTCGTGGGGCTATCGCTGCACCTAATCCACCCACCCCGATCACGGTTTGCTGGTCTCGGTCTGACACGATTGCTACGGTATGCGTGGCCCTGCTCGCACTCGCCACCCGTTTTATCGGATTGACGTCTGCCACTGCGAACGGCACACCCGTGTTCGACGAAAAGCACTATGTGCCCCAGGCCTGGGACATGGTGCGCAGCTGGTTTAACCCTGTCCTTGGCGGCATCGAAAGCAACCCCGGCTACGGGCTGGTTGTTCACCCCCCGTTAGGCAAGCAACTATTGGCACTGGGTGAAATGATCTTCGGCTACACACCCCTAGGCTGGAGGTTCATGACGGCACTGTGTGGTTGCGCCGTGGTGGTCTTCACCATGTTGTTGGCCCGCAGGATCACCCAATCGTGGCAGGTGGGCCTGTTCGCCGGGCTTCTGGCCACGTTCGATGGTGTGCTGCTAGTCGCCTCCAAATTCGGCATGCTCGACATCTTCCAAGTTGTCTTCGTGGTCGCCGCCTCCTGGACGCTTGCCGGCGACATGCGCCAAGTACACACGCGTTTCGACGAAGCCTTCCACGACGGACGCTTCCTTGCAGCCGGGCCATTCGGCCCACGGGTGGGTTTTCGTTGGTGGAGGTTTGCCACAGGGGTACTCCTTGGGCTTGCACTGGCGGTGAAGTGGTCCGGCCTTTACTACATCGCGTTTTTCGGTCTACTCAGTGTGTTCTGGGACCTCTATCTGCGCAAGCGCTATGGTGCGGGCCGACCTGTCGTCGGCACGCTCATTCGCGATGTGCCTGCGGCACTTGGATCCATCGTGTTGGTGCCCGCGCTGCTGTACATCTGGTCGTGGCGCTCCTGGTTCGCCTCAGAAACCTCCGTGTACCGGCATGCTGCGACCGATGGAACCATCGAAGAGGACTCGTTTCTTCACGCGCTTCCCGACGCGTGGGCAGGCTGGTTCCACTACCACTTCTCAGTGTTGGAGTTTCACTCGGAGCTGACCTCGTCGGGCGGCCACTCCCACCCGTGGGATTCCAAGCCGTGGTCATGGCTGGTCGCAGCCCGCCCCATCCTTTATTACTCCTCCACCGACATCGAGTGTGGCCAGTTCACCTGCCGCCGGATGATCTACTTGTTTGGCACCCCTGCGATCTGGTGGTTAACCGTGCCAGTGCTTCTGTGGGCCTTCTGGGTGTGGGTAGTACGCCGCGAATTGCGGGTAATACTGCCACTGGTCGCGTTCGCGGCAGGGTTCATCCCATGGCTGATTGCAATCGATCGGCAGATGTACTTCTTCTACGCCACGGCCCTTGTACCGTACACAATTGTCCTGATCGCCATAGCGCTGGGATATCTCGCTACTCGTGGCTTAGAAATTCGCCAACCGTTCATCCAACAGGTCGCGGGTATGCCACTGAGGTGGGGTCAACTTGCAGTAATTATCTACCTAGCTCTGGTGATTGGCCTGTTCTTGTACTTCTCACCAATTCTTTACGGCTACCAGATTCCCGAATCCATCTACCAGCAGCTGATGTGGCTGCCGAGCTGGAAATAAAGTAGCAGTGGGCATTGAAACAGCGCTTAAGCTGGCTGCGCATTCAGAGTCCGCCACATGCGGCGCAGTTCACCACCACGATCCGCTATCCATGTCCACACCAAAACCACACAACTGAGAAACAAAACCCCCATATCACCCCAATTATCGGCGTCTCCTAAAATCAGGTAATCACGCACAGCGAAACCGAGGGTAAAAGCGAACACAGACCCGGCGATCATGGTCACCCCCGGGATCTGTGAGGGACGCCACGCGCACAGGAGCAGGGCCAACGCGAACCCAAACTGAACGCTCGCCGCCTGCAACAACAGCGCGCCAGTATGCGGGTCCGCCACCGGGTCAAGCACACCATTGGCCGTTGTCGTTCCCAAAAACGGGCCCGATTGGACGACGGTGATCAAGGCCCACACCAGCGTCCACAGCCCTAACGCGACGAGCCCCAGCCTGCCTAATAGCAACGCCATGTGCCGGCGGCGGGCAAACCGGCGCCACTCCGGTTCCACTCCGGCCATAATTGAGTCGGTTAAATCTTTCGGTGGTGCCATCCCACCATCAACGTCCACGAACGCTAATGTTTGCGACAAAGACAGCGCCTTGTCCCAGTACGCTTTGCACTGCGCACAGTTAGCCACGTGTGCATCCACGACAGCGTCGTCAAGCCCGGTCGGTTCTCCGTCGATACGCGCGGAAAGTGCCTGCTGAATCTCGCCATGATCAACCACGGTTAAGCACCTCGTCAACGCTTATCCGTCCGGCACCGAAAACGACGACCATCACCAGCGAAACAATCAACACCATGGGATACTCGATACCACCGTCATGCACAAAGAAACCATTACCAAGGTGCACAAAATATAGTGCGGCCGCCACCAGCAAGGCCAGGACCCCAGCCATGAAGGTGGCTAGCAACCCAATGAAAAGCAACGCCCCACAAATAAGTTCAACCGATCCCACCAGGAATGCTGAAAGCTTGGGTTGTGGAATGCCACGGTGGGTGAAATCCGCAGCCACCTTCTCCATTCCGTCGACGAACCAGTGCTGATATCCGCGTGCTACAAACACCACTCCCAGCACAATGCGCACTAGAAGGAGGGTGATATCGCGAATCACGGGCCTGTTCATGCTTGTTAGACTACCCCGTACCGATCGCTTCATTGCCCACAAGGACACCATTTTGGAATTCTGGCACCGCTTCGACTCCCCCATCGGCCCACTCTCGCTGTGCGCCACAGAACGTGGTCTGGCCCGTGTCGCCTTTGCCTCAGAGCACCCTCCCACCCCCAGCGACAGCACCAATCACATTCTTGAAAAAGCCATCGTGTGGCTTCAGTCCTACTTTTCAGGCAGGTTTCTGCCCGTGGATTTTCCGCTTGAGCTTGACGACGATTCCTTTACCCGACGCGCCCAATGGGCCCTGGCCGATATTCCTCCCGGCTCGACGCGTTCATACTTCTGGCTTGCGCAGGCAGCAGGCTCTCCCTCTGCGATTCGTGCCGCCGGTACCGCATGCGCAACCAATCCGTTGCCCTTGGTTTTGCCGTGTCATCGCATCGTGCGCGCCGATGGCACAGTGGGGCGCTACAGAGGCGGACAACTTGTGAAAGTGTGGCTTTTAGAGCACGAAAGGAACCACGGGGCAACAACAGGAGTCTAAAGGGTATGGAAGACACCACAATAAGCACAGAATCGAACACAGAAATGAGCACAGTAAATTCCGCAGATACTGGTTTGATCATTGGTACTGACGGTAAAGCGCGTCCCAGATGGGCCACCGCGAGCGACATGCTGCGCACGTACTATGACACCGAATGGGGCATGCCGGTTCGAACCGAGCAGGGTGTGTATGAAAGGCTCTGCCTGGAAGGTTTCCAAGCTGGGCTGTCCTGGCAGTTAGTCCTTCGCAAAAGGGACGCGCTGCGGGAATACTTTCATGGCTTTGACCCCGATCGTGTTGCGTCTATGGGCGGCATCGAGGATGCGCTTAACGACGATCGCTTGATCCGTAATCGCCTCAAACTCCAGGCCGTAATCACTAATGCTCGGGCCACGCTCGCTCTACGCGACGACCCAGAAGTAGACGGAGGACTGGCAGAATTTATCTGGTCATTCCAGCCGAAATCTACTCCACAGCCGCGAACACTAGATGAGGTGCCGACAACCTCCGACGAGTCAGTAGCGATGGCACGGGCACTAAAGGAAAAAGGGTTTAAGTTTGTGGGCCCAACTACCTGCTTCGCGCTCATGGAAGCGATTGGCATCGTCGACACACACCTCGTGGGCTCATGGAGGCGTGGTTCTTCTGGAGTGTGGGCATAACCAGGGCGCGTGCGAGCGCTGACTTTCGATCAGTGGTGGACTAATTCTTTTAGCCCACGCGACGCTCCGCGGCCCCAGGCACCGACGCCGGAGCGTCAGTGTCAGCGTCGTCAGCGTCGTCAGCGTCGTCAGCGTCGCTGTGAAATACTTGGGCCGATGTGACTGGGAGGTGATCAAAATCAGGTGATTCATCGTCCAGCTCTACGATGATCGCACCAGGGCGACGCAGCTCCGCCGGAATTGGTGCTTCTTTGTCGGCGAAGCGCACCCCAAGGCGGGCGCGCCGCAACTGTCGTACACGACGCAAGCGCAATTCCTGCTCCTGGCGTACTAGGGTGCGCAGCGCAATCAGGTACCACACCATCATCCCAACCACCACAGCAGGTGCGGCCCAGGCCCACCCACCGGCGATCAACGCGAAGATTCCGCCGACGACTAGTGCTATGCACAGCCCGAAGAATGTCCGCTGGCGCCGCTGGTAGCGGGTCACTCGATGAGTCTTATCGGCGACAGGATCCCAGCCGCCACGTCCGCGACGAGATTCCGCGAACGCGAGTTCTTCTTCAGTCAGCTCATCGTCCGGCTCAGTCAGTTTATCGTCCGGATCAGTCAGCTCGGCGGAGTCCTCGTTGACATCATGGGTGCTGTCCAGGATGGAGATAACGGTTGAGCCTGAAGACTCAAAGCCCAGATCCTCCGGGGTGAGGTACGACTCATGCGTTTCATAGGTGAGTTCCTCGTGGATGAGTCCCTCAGCATCCTCAGCATCCTCAGCATCCTCAGCATCCTCGCTGGAGTATTCGCTTTCTTCTTCGCCTGCAGGTACAACGCTGTCGAAAGTGTCCTCAGGGTGGTCGTCGACAAGCTCTCCCTCGATCGTGTCTTCAGCGCGGGTGGCAAAGATTTCCCGGTCGCGGACGAGATCCGTGTCATCTATCAACAAGGTCGAGCCCGCAGGCTCCGCATCTACTTCGACAACCTCCAAGTCGAGGGCGTCATCGTCACCGTAACGCACATCGGCGCGGGTCAATTTCGGCCGCCGACGTGGCTGAACCGGCTCCGTGCCCCCTTGATGCAGAACGCGGGTTTCGTCGTATGCCTCGCCAGACCGGCGGATTGGCTTACTGGTGCCGCCGAACACAAGAGGTGCAAGAACGAACAACCACACGACGACGATGAGGACGATCATCAGACTGCCGGACACTGATCGCGCCACCTTCCCACTGGATAATTAGTACTCAAGCCTTCAGGCTATCGTCAGCGCAACTTCTCACCACGAGCCACGCCGGTAAAAATGCGAATCGTCCACAGCATCAGGGCAGGACACGCCCCGCCCTGAGCAGCCGGGCGAGCGCAGAGTCCGGATAATCATCAATATTCTGCGCCACAAAGTGGTGGTCCTGCCAGCGGCCGTCGATATGCAAATTGCCTTTCAAAAAGCCTTCTCTCCGGTACCCCACCAACTCCAACACACGCCCGGATGCCGGATTGTGAGGCAAGAAAGTCGCTGTCAGACGGTGCAACCCCACCCTAGAAAACCCCAAATCAGTGCCAAGCGCACACGCAACCGTTGCCACGCCCTGTCCCATAAACGGCGAGGCAACCCAGTACCCGATCCACGCCTCCCCGATCGAACCGTGCTGAATATTGCCGATGGTGACTTGGCCCGCAAACTCGCCGTTGACCTCAATCACCAGCGGGACAACAATGCCTTTCGTCGCCCACCCACGCAAGTTACGGAAGTTAATCCGCCATGCCGCGGTGGTATGCGCCGACTTCCACGTGCCCGCCACGGTCGGTTCCACTGGACGCAGCCAGTGCTCGTCGAGAATCCGCAGCTCGCTCCACGTCGGCCCATCCGAAGACAAGAGGGGACGCAGCCGAATCCGCCAACCGTTAGGAAGAACAACTGTGCGGGTCGCCTCCGGCCACCCAGGGTGGATGGCATGACGCGAACCCGTAGAGGGAGAACGAACACGGCGCGCCCCGAAACCAAGAAAGTCATACATAAAAGTTAAATTCCAAGCCCAACTAGGAGCGCTGCTGCATAAACAGCACGTCAACAACGTCACCAGGGCGGACCTCAGTGACATCCTCTGGAATCCTGATCATGGCATTAGATTCAGCCAGACCTGCAAGCAGGTGTTCCGCGCCGCCACGCGTTCCGACGAGGCCCTCTACCAGGTAGTCCCGTGTTTCTGCATCGCGCATCAGGCGGGCTCGGATATAGCCACGGCGGCCGGATACGGAAGAGATGTGGCCCAACGCGCGAGCCTGAACGCTGCGGCGCTGCGCCACCCGCTTCCCCAGGGACGTACGAATAGCGGGGCGCACGATGACATCAAAAACCACCAACGCGCTCACAGGATTTGATGGCAGAAGGAAAACTGGAACACGGTCCTGCCCCAACAGGCCAAAACCCTGGGTCGAACCGGGATGCATCGCGACACGCGTGGTGTCGATATCACCCAGCTCTGCAAGCACTGCGTGCAGGGCCTCAGCACCCGAGCCACCAACAGCGCCGGAAATGACAACAAACTCGCTACGAGACACCTCATTAGCAATCAGTTCACGGAGCCGTCGTGGTTCCGCATTCGCGATGCCAACTCGGTGTACATCCGCCCCCGCTTCCTTCGCTGCGGCAGCTAAAGAGTAGGAGTTTATGTCAAACACTTGGCCCAAACTTGGATCTCGGTCAATGTCAACCAACTCGTATCCAAACGACATGATGGTCACCCGCGGGCGGGGATACACCAAAACTTTGTCGCGTCCCGCAGCAGCTAACAAGCCGATCTGGGCTGGGCCCAACACAACTCCGGCTGATACGGCAACATCGCCTGGCTGAATATCAGCCCCTTCCTTCCGGATGAAATCCCCGGAACTTACTGGCTGGTGCGCAACCATCCGTTTCCGTCCGCGGTCCGACCACCCCAAGGGCAACACCGCGTCTGCCAACGTCGGGATCGGGGCGCCCGTAGCAACGCGCACCACTTGACGGGGCTGCAAACGCAGAGGCTTTTGCGAACCGGCAGCAACCTCACCAACAACAGGAAAAGAACGCTCAGACGATGGGGGTTGCTCATTGTCGCGGCCCCTTTTCTGGCTACCACTTAAACCACGCGTACCGCCCACATCAACAGAACGAACTGCATAGCCATCAACCGCCGCCTGGGCAAACCCTGGCACCGGACGGGTAGCTTCTACTTCCTCCGCACACATCAAACCGAGAGCATCGGTGATACCAATCCGGACAGGTTCAGGAGTCGGGGCGGCATCAACCACCATGGCTAGTTGTTCTTCCACGCTGCGCACGGCAACTCCTTCACGTCAGTGGGTTCAAAGATACTGAGCTAGCGGTTCTGCGCCTCGTAATCAGCGATGATCTGTTTCACAGCCTTAAAGATTGCCGGCCCATACTCTGCGTGGCGAATCCCAAAATCAACATTGGCAGGAATATATCCCGCAGGATTGCCCAAATCATGGCGTTTGCCTTCATGAATCACAATATGCACAGGGTGGCCTTCCTGAATCATCAACTCGATGGCGTCAGTAAGCTGAAGTTCACCACCCTTGCCGGGAGTGATGCGTCGTAAAGCGTCAAAAATCCCACGGTCGAGCAGGTAACGTCCAGCTGCGACCAGCGTCGACGGGGCATCAGCGGGATCCGGCTTCTCTACCATTCCGCGGACAGATTTCACTCGCGCGGTAGGTAACGAAGAAGCAGAATCAATCTCTTCCACGTCGAACACGCCGTAGTTGAACACTTCCTCGCGCGATACATTAAAGGCACACAACACGCTCCCACCAAGCTCTGCACGCACCTTGGCCATCTTGCTCATCACATCATTGGGCAGCACGATATCGTCGGGCAGCATCACGGCAACCACGTCTTCATCATCATCAAGCACTGATTCTGCCAGCCCAACGGCGTGTCCAAGCCCGAGTGGCTTATCTTGCGTCACCTCAACCGCAGTGACTAGGGAGTGTGCTCGCGCAACCTTCTGAACCTGCTCACCCTTGCCGCGATCTGCTAGCGTCGCACAAAGCTCATCGAAGGGCCCAAAATGGCGCATCACTTCACCTTTTTCTGGCGCCGTGATCACTGCGAGACGCTTCGCACCAAGCGCCGCCGCTTCTTCGGCAATCAGCTCGATTCCAGGGGTGTTAACAACGGGCAAGAGTTCCTTTGGCACCGTCTTGGTGGCAGGGAGGAAACGTGTACCCATGCCAGCTGCTGGCACGACCACGGTTTTCACTCCATGTTGGAGGTCTTCGTTCGGCTTCCGCATAAGGATTAAGTCTACCCCGCGCCGCCACCAAAAATTGTTAGCGCCCCTCTATGGTTGGGTTATGCCTGAGAAAAAGAAGCGCAAAGATGACATTCGCGCCCGATTGCGTAGCGCCCGCGCAGATATGTCAGCCACACGCACCGAGAAGAGACGGGCGGACGCTTCCATTGTGGCTTTCGCAGCGGCCTACGTCCGCGGATTGAAAAACCCCTCCCCACACGTCGCAGCCTATTGCCCGCTTCCCGAGGAGCCCGGCTACGATTATTTGCTCACCGCCTTAGCCTCACAAGCAGCGTCGATTTTGTTGCCAATCGCCATGCCCAGCGGCGCGCTTGAGTGGGCACCCTACCGCGGACAATCGGACCTCGAGTCCGGAACATTAGGCATTTGGCAGCCCACCGGACCCCGCCACGGCAATGAGGCGCTGGCTCGCTGCGACGCAATCTTCCTTCCCGCGCTCGCCATCGACGCCAATGGCAACAGGCTAGGCAAAGGCGCCGGCTACTACGATCGCGCGTTGGCGGGCATCAAAGGTCACGTACCGGTAATCGCGTTGGTGTACGACCATGAGCTTATCGACGAGCTACCGTCCAACGAATTCGATATCCCCGTCGACTCCGCCATCACCCCAGCAGGTTTCCACGACCTTCAGGCTTAGGCTTTGACGGAGCCATCGACAACGGCGAGTTTCGACAACGGCGAGTTTTTCCATCTGGAGGGGAACCGAACCGCAATCCAGGCAGTCTAAAAGGGTATGACACCTCCTGTAGCTTCCGAGTTCTCTCCGACAATCTCATCGACGCTCTCCTCGGCCCGCAACGCTTTGGTGACGCCTGGATACCAACGAGCACGAATGATGCGTCGTGTGTTAGCGCTGGCCCTGTGTGTGGTCGCGTTTGCCAGTGGACTGGCGTCGTTACGCGCGACCGACCCAGCAATTGTCACGTACGCTGTCGATGTACCAGCTGGGACAGTGCTTAACGACGAGCACCTGCAACTTACTCGTGTACCGGCATCAATCGTTCCTGCGCGCTCCACGGATAACGTGGAAGAGGTAGTTGGCCAGGTTGCGGCAACACATGGATCTCCTGGGCAGCCCGTAGCCACGAACCACCTTCTCGGAGAAGAACTGACCGCCGATTTTGTCAGGTCCGACACAGATGAGGGAGGTGGGGTGACCTACACCATGGTTCCAGTCAAGTTGGCGGAACCCGACATTCTGCCTCTTCTTCATTCCGGTGATGAGGTGAGTGTGATTTCCACTAACGACGACGGAGCCCATCCGCGGGTTATTGCCGCAGGGGGACGGGTGATCCTTGCAGGCCAAGAATCGGACACTGCAACAGACTCAGTGCTGATTTCACTGAGTGAAAGCGATGCGCACGCAGTGGCCTCCGCCTCCCTCAACCAACCGCTTACAGTTATCTTGACAGGGGAACGGACGCGTACCACCTCGCCCGATGGCGCTCCGGGATGATCCAAGTAGCTTGAACAGCTCCCTAGTTGTAAAGTGCTACCGGTACCTGTGTACACCCTGAGGATGTACATGACACCAGAAATATCGTTTCCTATGAAGGAGAAACTATGCTGCAAGGCTTCAAAGAATTTATCATGCGCGGTAATGTCATCGAGCTGGCCGTCGGTGTCGTCATCGGCGCGGCGTTCACGGGCATTGTTACCGCTTTCTCAGATAACCTCATCAACCCCCTGATCGCTGCCCTGGGTGGCGCAGACTTCTCCGGGCTCGGATTCCACGTCATCCCCGGCAATGATGCGACCTTCTTGGACTTCGGTGCAGTGATCACCGCGGCCATCAACTTCCTGCTCATCGCGGCAGTCGTGTACTTCGCTATTGTCGCACCAATGAACAAGCTGAGTGAGGCCCAGGCGCGCCGCAAGGGTGTTGACCCTGAGGAACCAGCACCGACTGATGTAGAGCTGCTCGCCGAGATCCGCGATCTGCTGCAATCCCAAGCAGGCAAAACCGACACTGTGTAGCCTGACCAGGGCTTTTAGCCCTACCGCGAGAAGCAAAAATCTGGCCCAGCGCTGAATGCGAGAGGCCAGATTTCTTATCGTTTCTGCCAGCGGAGCAGACTACTCGCCGTGATGGGGCGGGCGCTCGTTGTGATAGAACTCCTCCCCCTCCAAGGTTTCCGCGCCGACCTCGTCGTCAAGCTCCACCATGCGAATCTCATCGCTGCTGGAAGCAGACTGACCACCAGGGGTATCCATCGAGCGATCATAATCGCCGGCGGGGGACTTCTTCACTACGCGACGACCTCGGCGCCGAGGACCAGACGATTGCGTCAAAGCACTCCCTCACTTTCACCCTGGGCAGCTCGATGCTGCCGATTGTGTTTATTGCACACTGTATTTGTTGAGCTCACTGAGCAGATGGAGTACAAGAGGCATCGCTGTAGCAATACCATCACGGATCGCCTTGCGCGATGATGCAAGGTTCACAACTACTGTGCCCGCAGACACTCCACAGATCCCGCGCGACGTGCACGCATCAACAGCACCGACGGCGTGGCCGGAATTCCGCACAGCCTGCCCGACACCAGGTACTAGCTGATCAATGACACCGCGGGTCGCTTCTGGGGCTTTATCTCGCGGTCCGACGCCGGTACCACCGACGGTTAGAACGAGGTCCACACCGCCGACTACTGCAGTCTCGATGGACTTACGAATATCCGATTTCTTCGACCGCACGTTAACCACACCGTCCACCTTGAATCCCGCCTCGGAGAGCAACTCGAAGACGAGGTCCCCTGTGCCGTCGTCGCCTTCGTCATATTTATGGTCCGAAATGAGGACAACGAGTGCGCGCCGTACTCGAGGAAGATCGTCCACCAACTCAGCAGCTCTCAAGTAAGCGTCATCCGGCTCGGCAAACTCGAGGTCATCGAGAGTTTTACTCACGGGTTCTCCTTCAACAAAGTAGTAGGCAGACTCTAATTAGAGGCCTACTGGTAACTTACTCGGAACTGAGGGTTACCTCTACCTCTCGTGTCTCTTCCGAGTCTCGGGGGTGGACCAAGAGGGTAACGGTCTCCCCAAAATCCTGCGAACGAGTCGCAGCAATTAGTGCGTCAGCGGTATCGATCTGCCGGTCATTAAGCTGGACGATCACGTCGCCTTCTTCGATACCCGCAGCAGCGGCCGGCCCCCCCTCGGGAACACCCACAACAAGCGCCCCGTCGACCGGATTCCTGCTATCAACTTGGACACCCAACATTGGTTGAGAAGCCTCCCCCTCGTTGATCAATTGGTCTACCACCCGCTTCGCAAAATTCGATGGGATTGCAAAACCCAAACCAATCGAGCCAGCCGAGTTAGAGCTGGTAGACAACGATGCAATAACCGAGTTAATGCCAATCAGGTTGCCGTTCATGTCAACCAAAGGCCCACCCGAGTTACCGGGGTTGATTGCGGCATCAGTTTGGATGGCGTCAATCAGTGAACTTTCGCCACCGCCCTGAGCTGCGCGCACGGGCCGGTTCAGTGCTGAGACAATACCGCTAGTTACAGTGGCCGACAATCCCAGCGGAGATCCCACAGCCACGACCTGCTGTCCAACAGCAAGCTCGTTGGAATCGCCGAAATTCAGCACCGGTAAACCTTCAACATCGCGGATCTTGATAACGGCAATATCCGTATTCACATCGGAAGCGACGTAATCTGCCACATGCTTTTCGCCATTGTTAAGTGTGACTTGAATCGCCCCACTGCCCTCCCCCTGTGCGGACACAACGTGATGGTTGGTCAGAACGTAGCCATCGGAGGAGATAATCGAGCCGGAACCGTCTGCAACACCAATTGCGGACGCAACCTGGATCGAGACCACCGCCGGTAAAACTTGTTCCGCGACCTGCTCGACCGACCCTTCAGGGGCAGGCTCCGACGACGACACGCTCGGCTGTTCTATTGCACTGTACGATTTCGTGCTTCCAGTATTACCGGCAACATACCCAGTAACACCACCGACAACAAGCGAGGTAACTACAGCCAGAGCGATTGCGGTACCGGCCCCAATCCCTTCCTTCTGTTTGGTGTCTTGGAGCATGTGCTGCGGGTATGGCCCTGGCTGCTGGTAGGGCCCTAACTGTTGGAAGTGTCCTTGCGCACTGTGGTGCTGAGGATCTTCTGCGCGCGGAGCATAATTGTGGGGGCCCTGATCGCCCGTGCCGGTGTTAGGAGCGCCGTACGGGTAGCCGGGGGAACCAGACGACGGGCCTGATGGCGTGGTGCCTTGTCCGGAATCTTGTCCAAACTGTGGATGACGTTGATCAGGATTGTTCATAGTGCTAAATTATCCACCTTCGCTCTGTGGGAATACTTGTTCCGTATAACTACAACGCGTAGTGGTAGCTGAAGGTTCCCTGTGTGCAGCAGACGAGTTTATTCGGCTCGGGAGTTATCCCCCTACCTCTTCGGATTGGGCGTCATGGCTGGCATCGCTCACTTCATCGCTGCCCGGCTGAGCTACTGACGAACGCCCGCCAGGCTCGCCCGGGAAAACAACTCGGAAACGAGCACCCCCATCATCCGACTCCTCCACTGTCACACTGGTGTCGTGCCGATCGAAAACTTGTTTTGTAATGGAAAGGCCAAGACCGGAGCCTGGCATGGCGTGAGATTCCGCTGAGCGGTAAAACCGTTCGAAAACCTTAAGCCGTTCCTCTTCCGGGATTCCGGGGCCAGAATCGTCGACAAGCAACACTGCCTTGTACCGTCCGGCCTTCAAAGAAATGCGCACCGTGCCACCCTTGGGCGACCATTTACTCGCGTTATCCAGGAGGTTCAAAGTCGCACGCTGCAGTGCATGACTGTCGCCTTCGATGATCCACGGGTCTGCATGGAATTGGAAGACTATATCGGTACGGCGGCGGCGCACTCGCTCAAGAGCGTTCTCTAACACATCATCTAGCTCTACCGGCTCAAACGCGTTATCAGGTGCCTCATCACGTGCCAAATCGACAAGATCACCGATCAGGGTTGACATTTCCTCCATCTGGGCAAGCACATCGCGCTCCAGGTCCCTGCGATCATCCTCCGAGATCTGATCTTGTTGGTCGCTGTTGTACAGCATCATCAGCAGTTCAATATTGGTACGCATCGAGGTCAACGGAGTTTTCAGCTCATGGCCGGCATCGGCAACAAGCCGGGTTTGGCGCACGCGCGACTCCTGCTGCGCTCCCAACATCTCATTAAATGAAGTAGTAAGCTGCGCCAGCTCATCATTTCCGACAACCTCAATGGGCTTCAAATCATCCGTTTGCGTCACGTTGTCTATAGCGCGCTGCAACCGTGCAAGGGGCCTCAAGCCCGCCTTCGCCACCACTATGCCCACCGCGATTGCCAATAAAATGCCTAAACCTGCAATCACTAGCAGCATAGCGCCCAAGGAGCTGATCAGCTCCTGAGTGGGCTCCATGTTCTGCGCGAGACCAACCGTCGCTCCCGCAGAATTTCGCTTGGTCAGGATGCGCTCATTTCCGACAGTACGGACAGAGGTTTGCTCACCGTTTCCGGAATCAGAAAAATCGCCACCCAAGGGAATGTTATCTCCAACAAAGAGCTGCCACGCAGGCGGCGATACCGAAATCCGGATATCTGGGTTGTACGTTTTAAAAAGATCGACCTCATGGCGGAGGTTATTTTGGTAAAGCGGGTCGAGCGTTCGCGTGATCAGCGAGGAGGCTTTGTCGTCTAAGTCCCGGTCTACCGCCGCCTTCAGGGACTGAGACATCGTCCAATAGGTCACGGTAGTCATCGCACCCACTGCGATTACCACCATCACTGCAGTCGTCAGCGCAATCTGCCACCGCAGTGAGGTACCCCTCCCGAAAAGGATATGATGGCCGAGTTCAGGAGAACTATCTACGTGATAGTCCTCCACTTCGGCGGGTTTCCGTAAGATCACGGAGCGGTCTCCCGCAGAACATAGCCGACACCACGCACTGTATGAATTAAGCGGACCTCGCCATCAGCCTCCGTCTTACGCCGCAGGTATCCGATATACACCTCCAGAGCGTTTCCCGATGTTGGGAAGTCATACCCCCACACCTCTTCAAGAATGGTCTGCCGCGACAGAACACGGCGAGGATTTTGCATAAGAAGCTGCAGCAAAGCAAACTCGGTCCGCGTCAAAGAGATGGCCCGTTCACCACGACGAACATCGCGAGTTTCCGGATCCAAGTGCAAATCCTCGAAAACCAGCTCTGCACTACCTCGTGCACCGCTACCGATAGAGTCAGCGGCTGCACGGCGCAACAAAGAGCGCACCCGAGCGAGCAATTCTTCGAGGGCAAACGGCTTCGGCAAGTAGTCGTCGGCACCTGCGTCTAGGCCCGCTACCCGGTCAGACACGCCATCACGCGCTGTCAGGATCAAAATGGGCTGATCGTAGCCAGATGAACGCAGTGTCCGGCACACGCCTAAACCATCCAGCTTGGGCATCATCACGTCAAGCACTATGAGGTCAGGGCGTTCGCGCTTGATCACCTCGAGCGCTTCCTCGCCATCTTCGGCAAGACTGACATCGTAGCCATTGAAACGCAGGGACCGCCGCAATGATTCGCGGACTGCCTGCTCATCGTCCACAACTAAAACTTTCATATCTCTATTATGTCCTACCGATCTGAAAAAGTTTTTAAATAAGCGGAAATAGGTTTCAGGTTCAACTCAGCACCTACTTTATACAGTGGCGACTCCGCTCGCGCATTGAGGTCCACACTTTTCCAACAGTCGCCCCAATATTTCCAGCATTACACTCCGCAGCAACTTTACTTATAATAGCTACACAACTGTGGCCAGGCGACGTTTGCCACCAGCAATAGTCGGGCGAACGAAAAAGGCAACCCCCAGACTGTGCTGGGGGTTGCCTCAAACTCCGGGAGCCGCATCGGCCCGAAAAGGAATAAGTGTTCTGCTGAAAACTAGAATTGCTCGACGTCGATCAGGCCCTGCTGCGCGGCCTTGACCAGACGGCGTGGGATCCGGACGGTCTGCCCGTCGATCTTCACTTCCTGCAGCTGAACGTTGTCAGCTTTCCACTGGGAGCGACGCATGCGCGTGTTCGCGCGGGACATCTTAAACTTTGGGGTTGCCATTGTGTGCTTTCCTCCTTCGCCTTACTCTGCGGACTTCTTCTTGCGGCGAGCCATGCCGCCGAATCGCTTGTTGAACTTCTCAACGCGGCCAGCGGTATCCATAACGCGCTGTGCACCGGTCCAGAACGGGTGAGACTCGCTGGTGACGTCAACGACGATCAGCGGGTACTCGGCCCCTTCGTACTCAACAGTACGGTCGGAGGTAGCGGTGGAACGAGTCAGGAACTGGAAACCAGTACCTGCGTCCTGGAACACTACCGGGTGGTAATCCGGGTGGATGTCCTTCTTCATATCTATTCGTTTCCCTCAGGGTTGATACCACGGGTCGGTTCCCCAGCATCATTGATTACTGTCTGGAGATCGTGCCCGGGTTGGGTGCGAAAATGTACTTTTATCCTGCAGCGACCGTCGCTTAACGACGAACACTAGCGGACAACTTGGATTATCTTACAGCTCACCCACCATTTTTTGAAATCGTTGGCCCTCCCACTCGTCCAGTTGGTTTGAGGCGGATAACGATGGGATTGACGGAAGCGGCTGTGAAAAATCATGGATCGAATGTGCCACGCAAGCTTCATGCGCGTGACAGGACAATGCGTTCGCTACGGTTGGCTAAGTCACTGGGACATCTGGGGTTATAATTAGGAAATCTGGCTGACAACGGGTAGTGTTATTCCTCGCTGTTGTCGAAGTACACGTTTACGCCCCGTCAACCGGCTACCTGTGGCACCCTCGGGCCTAGGCCAACCTCACTTTTCGGCCTAACCTCACATTTCCCAGTATGGTGTCACTCGAAGGTTGAGCCATGTCGTGGGCGGCAAGGAGAAAGAAGCTAACCCATGTCGGCTATTTGCCAGGTCACGGGACGGAAGCCGCAATTCGGCAAAACCGTCTCGCACTCGCACCGCCGCCACTCGCGCCGTTGGAACCCCAACATTCAGCGCAAGCGGTTTTACCTGCCCTCTGAGGGCCGTACCATCACTTTGAACGTTTCTACTAAGGGTCTGAAGGTTATCGACCGCGACGGTATTGAGTCCGTTGTTGCGAAGATCCGCGCCCGTGGGGAGAAGATCTAACAGATGGCACGTAACGATATCCGCCCGATCATCAAGCTGAAGAGCACTGCGGGCACCGGTTACACCTACGTAACCCGTAAGAACAAGCGCAACAATCCGGATCGCATCACTTTGAAGAAGTACGATCCAGTAGCGAAGAAGCACGTCGAATTCCGCGAGGAGCGATAATTTATGGCTAAGAAGTCTATGATCGCTAAGAATGAGAAGCGCAAGGAGATTGTCGCTCGCTACGCAGAGCGTCGCGCTGAGCTCAAGGCAATCATCAGGAACCCAAACACCTCTGACGAGGATCGTCTGGATGCACAGTTCGAATTGAATAAGCAGCCACGCGATGCATCCCCAGTGCGTGTCCGCAACCGCGATGCACAGGACGGCCGCCCACGCGGTTACCTGCGTAAGTTCGGTCTGTCCCGTGTCCGTATGCGTGGCATGGCTCACCGCGGTGAGCTGCCAGGCGTTCGCAAGTCCTCGTGGTAAAAGGGAGAGTGTCTCTACATGAAGCGTAATAATCGCAAGCCACGGGTTGAGCAGTCCCGTCGCCCAAAGAAGAACCCGCTCAAGGCCGAGGGCATCGAGCAGGTGGACTACAAGGACGTCAAGACCCTTCGTCTGTTCATCTCCGATCGCCACAAGATCCGCTCGCGTCGCGTCACTGGCCTGACGCCACAGCAGCAGCGCCAGGTTGCTACCGCTGTGAAGAACGCCCGCGAAATGGCTCTCCTGCCGTTCACTAGCCGCTAAACACGGTTGATTGGACGATAGCAGCACTGAGTTCGAAAAAGCGCCCGCACCCACATCAGTTTGTGGGGCGGGCGCTTTCTTTTTGTTGGGTTATTCTAGCTCAATGTAGTTCTCGTCGTACTCGAAGGAGCTTGGTTTCCGCTTGAGTGATTTCCCTTGAAGGGTATCCACTGGAAGCAGATTATTGACCTCCTCTACAGTGTTGCCCGTGCTGAGGTCAGTTACAGATCCACCACCGCCACTGTCAATTACAAGCAGGTACTGGTCATCAGCGCTTGCCAGGTTGATCTTCTGATTTCCAAGGTTGTCGCCGGACTCCGCAAAAACTTCTTCACCCGAATCAAGGTCCAGCACAACAAGCCCTGTCTCCGATGAGAACAAATGCTTACTTACTATGGTAACAACATCGTTTGCCCCTAGCCGCACTTGCATGTCTTTGCTTTCCGAGGCTGCGGGGATTGCAGTTTCGGCAGTAATAATCTCACCCGGGTTCCATTCTCGGACTATGGAAGGTCGAACACGATAATCCGAATCCACCTTGTCGAAGCCAGATCTTCTTTCTTGGTACTCTAGCCAGTCGTTTTTGCGATACCCTACGGCGAACACCCCCTCAGACGTTGCCCGCCAATGGGATACATGGAAGTCTCTAACGATTTCTTCTTTCGCGTCCGACAGAATGTTGTGCGAGTAGCTCGCTCCTGCCTGATCGGAGTAGTACACTTTTGCTTCACCATTATGGAGCGAGAAGCTCGGCTCTTCGCCTACGCTTTCAAACGTGAAATCGCTAACAACCTCGCCCTGGCTCTTACTCACGATAATCATGCGGTTGTCTCGCGCTCCCACTCCGTAGGGGTACATCTCCGCATCGAACGTCGGATCATTCTCACCGAAAAAGCCTCCGAAGCTTCTTCCCTGAGTTGACTGATAAAAATATACGTTCTCATCGTCTACAGCAACAGGGTACAAATCACGATCAACATCGTCAGGCAATGCCACCGGACTTTCTGTGATAGTTTCACCGTTCTCTAGATTGATCACGGCTACATGCGCTGCTTCCTTTTTGTTCGTCAACCCACTCGCAGATTGAGTCCAGCGCTCGACGATGATCGCATGAACCATGTCGTCAATAATTTGAAACGCCACTTTTTTCTGGGCATCGGAGTTTCTCGAAAAATTTGGGAAATCGAAAGCCCGATAATAGGCCATACCGTTCAAAGATGTCACAGCAGCGTCATCGGCAGGTTGAAAGTACGCGTTCTCCATCGGTCGGGTGAACGCGGGGTTGTCTGCGAGTCGAATTAACCACGACCGATAGACGGGTTCAATTGACCTGCCATACATGGTCCAATTCTCGGGATCCTCCAACTCTGGATACCACTCTCCAAAAGCGGCCGTAATGGGGAAATTTGGTAAGAACTGCCCATAAGACCACTTTGGTATGAGCGATCCCCATGTAGCGAACAGGTACTCATCAGGGATGTTCTCTGCGACGTGCTCTACCGTAAATTCTCCACTGTCAACACTCGATTCCTCGGTACAGGCTACCAATGAGCTCGCTGTCAGTGTGATCGCTAGCCAGAGGCCACTGGACTTCAGTTTCTGTTTTTTATTGTTTATATACATGGTGCTTCGTGAACCCTTCTACATGAGGTTCTCTTCTTGGACTACTTGCTGGGTGAGGGCTTTTACAAAATGCCATTCCCCTTGCTTTTCCAAGAAGAGCATGAACCATGGAACTTCGTGGATGACCGATCCATCTTCGTTTACTACATTGATTCCAACCAGTGCAGCAGAGTCGATTCCGTAGTGCGTATAGATTCGATCGATCGAATCGCTTAACATCAAAGACCCTAAGTGAGCATCATCCGCATCGGTGATGCTCATCAACTCTTTCACATCAACAACACCCGCCGGTTCATACGCTTGTGGCGCATCAGCAGGGATAATGAGGGATTCCGAGTACGATTCTTGCGCATCTTCAGCGTATTCAGGTAGCGTGTGCTCCTCTATCCACTGGTGAGCTTCGTCGATATTTTCGACCGCTACAAGCTCGTCAGCCATGGTTATTGGCCGAGCTTCACCAATCCCGTCGGCACTGCACCCTCCAAGTGCCCCCATGGTTCCACCAATTGCGATGAGCAGGCCACCCCCCTTAAAATGCACTTTTTTAAAAGTTAAAAACAACCCTTCTCCCCTTTTCCGGATCCCACGATTTAGGCCGAAGCAACCGTGGTCTCCTAAAATAACCATCTCCCTCATGGGAAACTCGCCCCTAAATCTTACATGGTTTTGACATTTGAACATGCCAATTAACCACTTAAATTAGTAATGCCGAACTAGAGCAATCTAGATGTTCTGATATTCGCCTTCTCGAGCCACATCCTCAAAGTAGACACACAGCCGGGCAATTAACGCGCGCTTACGTCCACGCCCCTACTGGCAGGCCGCCACGGGAAGGTCAGACGTGATCGTCGTTAAGCTCTGGGCGAGTTCTGTCGCCATCGCTTGGGCTGTGGCGTAGGAACCGTCGGCAGGCGACGCGGTAAGCGCCACTGCGACGTCGCCGTGAGGGCCTGCGAAACGTCTGAACTGGCGCACATCGTACATCCCCGAGGGGTCCGGGCCCCACCCGCCTTTAAAACACGCGCCGGGCAACTGTCCGATACCATAGCCCTGGTCCGGAACTATCTGGCCCATCATGTCGAGCACGGGCTGCGCGTCCTGTACACGCGGCAGGTTCGCGGCGAGTCGCGCCTGCTGCGACGGCGACCACAACGTTTGACAGAACGTGGAGAAATCGGGGCGGAGCTTTAGGGTATACACACACGGTTATGGGCACGCTCGCCTCAGCCAGCACGGCTTCGACCTGCGACGGGGCGACGGTGGCCCACAGTGCCTCAGCCGCTGCTTTATCAGACGACGTGATTGCGTCCATAGCTGTAGCCGACATCGACGGATCCTGGCGCAACGCAGCGATCGCAATCGGCACCTTGATCGTGGACCACGCAGGAAACGCGACATCTTCGCCGCCGACATTCTCCGCAGTGCCATCGGAGACCGGAAGTGCAGCAGCACCACCATACTTGGCAACCACCCCATCAACAACGCCCTGCAGTTCCGCTGTCAGATAATCATCGCCGGGATAGGGTAACGGACCCGACGTGCTAGGCGGAACAGCCGTAGTTGGTGTGTGATTCACGGTGGAGGATTCGTCATTAAGCACGCTCGTTGTTTCGGGGTCGCCGATCGTGCAGGAAGAATTGAGCGTGCCGACGAGCACAAGGGCGCTGGTGGCGCTGAGGATCTGCCGACGCATCATGAAATGCGGACTACCGCGTTATTGCCGCCAGAGCACGACACGTAGTAGCCATAATCGACGCAATTCATCGAGTAGGTCTGGCCAGTGACCGGGCTGAAGGCAGAAACTGTGCCGCTGGTTGTACCAGTCCGGTCAACGTGTTCTTAAAAGGCGTTGTACACCGCTTGGGCGAACGGCTCACTGGTCGCCGACGTCGTCGCCGAGTACGAGGTGTAATCGGAGCCACGTGGCCGTTCGGGCTCCGAGGTGGCAGCGGGCCGAGTCGAGGACGCAGTGGGCTCAATGCCCCGGGGAGTCGTTCCATCTGCGGTAGTCTCTTCTGCGGTGTCGGTGACGTTCTCTGGGACCGTTGACGTGGCAGAGGTGCCATCTCGGTTGAATACGCCCATGTTCAACGCAACCAGACCCACGACTGCAATCAGAAGTACGATGATGCCGATGACTAGGTCTGTGATCAAACCCCTATTGCCGGAACTAGCGGGAGCTGCGTGTACATACGGTTCCGCAGGAGCATACATCGGCTGATACGGTTGCTGTCTTTCGCCGAATGGGTAGGGATACTGTGGAGGCTGCTGCGGAAATTGCTGCTCTGGGAATTGCTGCTGCGGCCTGTCTATACCAGGATTGGTGTCCCACTATGGACTGCGTTGTTCAACGACCTCCCCCTTTTCTTTGACTCGCACATCAAGATAGAGCTTGACTGGAGTCAGTTCAAGGGCTGGATGTCTACTGGCAACGTGCAGTGGGCAAGGTGGCCAGCTGAGCGCGGATTCCGTCCGCGGTCATGTCATTCATGGCTTTGCTATCAGCAAACGAGACAGAGCCTGGTACGGCAGTAAACGCCATCGCAACCTGGCCCTTCGGCCCAGGAACAAGCCCCATTTGGCGCACATGCCAGCGGCCGCCCTCCTCGCTCAGTGGTGCCCAGCCACCCTTGAACCTGGCTCCAGGGATGCGTCCGAGGCCCCATCGCTGATCCGGCGTGACACGACCTATCATGTCCAGGACAGGCGCAGACCCCGACGTGCAGCTGAGGTTTGCCATAAAACGTGCTTGCTCTGAGGCCGACCAAGCGGTACTCCCGTGCCACTGGGTAGGTCCAGAGCTACTCCCCGATTCTGCAATAACCTGTGCGACAGGGCCCGCACCGACACCACTCCACATGCGTGATGTTGCTGCGCTATCGGACCAGGTGATCGCGCTTTCCGCATCCGCATACCTATGTGGGCTTTGGCGCAGCGCCCCCACCGACAGTGGCACCTTAATAGTCGGTAACGCGAGGTGACGACGATCGTCCCCGGCCACAATGACGGAATGTCCATCGGACACCGCTACCGATGCCGTGCCACCATAGCGGGCCACCGCAGCATCAACGATCGGCTGGAAGTTCACCGCATGGGTTGGTTGGGCCGGCAGGCTGCGACTGATCCCAAGCCTGCGTCACCGCAGGCCGGACAAATCATAAACTGGAGCCTAGCCCTAGTTAACCCGGAAAGGAAACGTTCCCAGGCTCCCTTCACTAAAATTTCACCTAGTGTGCGAAGTGGCGGGTACCGGTCAGATACATGGTCACACCGGCGTCCTTTGCGGCAGCAATGACTTCATCGTCGCGAATGGAGCCACCTGGCTGCACTACTGCGGTGACTCCAGCATCAGCCAGCACCTGGAAACCATCAGCGAATGGGAAGAAAGCATCGGATGCTGCGACAGCGCCATTGGTGCGATTCTTGCCCTCGTCGAGAGTGTTGGCACGCTCCACAGCGAGCTTCGCGGAATCGACACGGTTGACCTGCCCCATGCCCACCCCAACGGTTGCACCCTCATGCGCAATAAGAATCGCGTTGGACTTCACGCACCGGATCGCATTCCAGGCAAATTGCAGATCGGCCAGGGTGGCGGCGTCGGCGGGTTCACCAGCCACAAGCTCCCAGTTAGCAGCATCATCACCATCTGCCTGCAGGAAGTCCCGCTCCTGTACCAACAGGCCCCCCGAGATCTGCTTGAATTCGTTGCCAGTGCGCGATGGAGCCCCAGCTTCCAACACACGCAGATTCTTTTTCTCCTTCAGGATCTCCAACGCTGCAGGCTCATAACTCGGAGCAATGACCACTTCGGTGAAGATTGGCTTGATTTGCTCGGCAAACTCCACGGTGACCTCACGGTTGGACGCGACTACACCACCGTAGGCGCTCATCGGGTCGCACGCGTGTGCTTTTTTGTGGGCTTCGGCGATGGATGAATCGGATACACCGATACCACACGGGTTGGCATGCTTGATGATGGCCACACACGCACGCTCATGATCCCAGGCCGCACGCCATGCAGCGTCTGCATCTTGGTAGTTGTTATAACTCATCTCCTTGCCACCCAGCTGGGTCGCGCCCGCCAAACCAGTCGCCTTTGAGTACAGCTTCGCCGACTGGTGTGGGTTCTCGCCATAACGCAGCGGAGTTGCCTCCTGATAGGTAGCTCCGAAGAAGTTATCGTCGTCAAGCTGCTGCCCCAACCACGTGGAGACCGCAACGTCGTAGCTTGCCGTATGGCGGAAAGCCTCAAGAGCTAAGTGCTTCCGCTGCTCCAGGTCGAAGCCCCCGCCCTTAACTGCGTCAATCACTTCCGCGTAGCGCTCAGGCGACGTCACAACCGCGACAGAGGGATGGTTCTTCGCCGCGGCACGCACCATCGATGGGCCGCCAATATCAATCTGCTCTACGCAGTCGTCGTAGCTGGCACCCGATGCCACGGTCTCAGCAAACGGGTACAGATTGACCACCACGAGTTGAAAAGGCTCAACTTCAAGTTCTTCAAGTTGGTTTAGATGGTCCGGCTTGCGGGTGTCAGCCAGAATCCCCGCGTGAACGCGCGGGTGCAGCGTTTTCACTCGGCCTTCGAGGCACTCGGGGAAACCGGTGAGTTGTTCAATCTGGGTGACCTGCACGCCTGCCTCGGCGATGCGGGCGGCAGTGGAGCCGGTGGAAACTATTTCAACACCCGCCTCCCCCAGTGCTTGCGCTAGCTCTTCCAGTCCAGTCTTGTCATACACGCTGATCAGCGCGCGCTTGATTGGGGTGCGGTTGTCACTCATGAATTTAGAAACTCAACTTTCCATCAGAAGAAGAAATCGACATCGAGCGTAGCACCTCCACTATGAGGGCCCGTTCGACCACCTTAATGCGCTCATGCAGGCTGGCTTCCGTGTCATCAGGTTTTACCTCGACTACACGCTGCGCAATAATCTTACCGGTATCCACGCCACTATCGACGAAATGCACTGTGGAACCTGTGACTTTTACCCCATAAGCCATGGCATCTCGAACCGCGTGGGCCCCAGGAAATGATGGCAAAAGGGCCGGGTGTGTATTGATTGTGCGCCCCTCGAAACGTTCCAAGAACTCAGCCCCCAAGATCTTCATAAACCCTGCGGAGACCACCACGTCTGGGCGGGCTTCGGCCACGACGTTAGACAATGATTGATTCCACTGACCCCGGTCCGGCAGCATCTCCACCACGCGAGTGGTAACCCCTGCAGCTTTTGCCCGCTCAAGTGCAGGGCACTGCTTGTCAGCAACGACAAGCACCACACGGTACGAAAAGTCCTGGTGGTCAAGGATGGACTGCAGTAGTGTCCCCGACCCCGACACTAAAACGGCGACAGAATAAGGCTGCGGTGTAGTCACGCGACCTACTTTAGTCCTTCGGCTTAGGCTCTGGTGAATCATCGGGCTTATCGACGACCACTTCTACCTCGTCCTCGTTCTCACTGTTCTCATTCTCGACAAATTTGCCATCGGTGTCGTCGTCAAGCTCGGTGTCGTCGGTACGGCCTTGCCGCAACGTGGCAGCTCCCCAAGCCGCACCCGCAACAAGAGCTACCCACAGGGTGGCAAGGAGGGCAAAGAGCCAGAGAACCGGGCCACAGTAGCCATACCCACCAAGCTGGCCCGAACCGAGGCACGCGACAAGCAGCACCCACACACCCGAGAATACAGCGGTGGCCGCAACAGTCCGCGCGTCCCACGCACGTGACACAGCGAAATGAATCAGGATGGCGAATGGGATAAGGAGCAACGCAGGGGCCCACATTGGCACCGAACCGGGGACAGCCGCAAATAGCGGGAAAACCGGAAGCGGAACAAGGTCAATAGCAAACAGGCTGATGCTGCCTACCCCAACAGAGACTTGGCCTCCGAGCAAGACTGCGAGGGTGCCGACGATCGCATTGGGAAGGTAAAGCAAGCAGACGACGATCAAGCCCACGATTCCAACTCCAGAAAGGATCGGATAAGCCTGACCTAGATCGATCAGTCGCTGGTAGCCAGCTAGAAGGAGAACTGCGTAAACGACGGTGGCGGCGAGCGCTAAACGCGCCATGAGGTGAAGGGCGCGAACCGCTCCATCCACCAACACCTCAGAAGCCCCTACATGCACAGCCACATCTTTCCAGAGCTGAGGCCCCATACCGAATATGAGCCCGAGGAGGTGGAGGAGGACGGGGTTGAGGACCGCTGGGCCAAGCGCAGGGGGTTCGAGAGGGAAAACTTTGGCTGCATCCCACGTCATAAACCAGGCGATTCCAGACAACGTGAGAGGAATCACAATGACAAGGCCGAGGATGGTTACCAAATCAAGAAAATTTGGCCTATCCTTGAACGCCCTATGCACACTCGAGGCGATCAAGCCGACAACTCCCAACGCCGGGAGAAGTGGCAGCACGCCTAGAGTGACGCCCTGAAACGACACCGGAACGAGGTGCAAAGCAAACCAGCCTTCCGCGATGGTGGCAGGCAGGGCGGCAAACGATCCAGCGGTAAACATGATGCCCGCGAAGGCAACCACAATTACGGCCAGGACCAGCACTAAGTTGGGGATTCCCACAACCGCAAGGAAGCGCCGAAGCCGTTGCGCAGCAGTGATATCGGCAGGATCCTGCGACATAGTTGGAGGCGCGACATTCGCACGTGGCCGACGCACGCCGGAACGAACCGAAGTGGGGGTACTGCGGGATGGCCTCGATCGAGGGCTAGACTTGTTACTCATCGCATCCCAGTGTTCCACGAAGCCCTCACAACCGGGCCGAAGGACACGGAAAAGAGCATGAGGACACGATTTGATAACGGATGTAACAATTCATCATGACCGGACAATCAAACTTCTTTAGCCATTTGGGTTGCCCGCGCGTTGTGAACTCGCTATTGTTATCATTCGTCAGGTAACAAGAAGGTTACGATCCCGATACAGAACGGATTGCAACCGGATTTTAAAAAGAGGATTTATGCTGAACTCGACTACTCGCGCGGGGCGCACCGGTGGCAAGCACCGCAAGCAAACCCCGAATAAGGGCCGCGTGGCACTCGTCGCAATGGCAACTGGTGCAATCTCCACCGCCGGCGCCGGTGGCGCAGCCGCAGCTAACCTGCAGTCAGATGCCCAGGGATCCACACAGGATTCCACCGTTGATTACGAACTGGCCAACAACACCGACATAGTTGACCAGGCTGTGGAGGCTGCGCCTCAGATCCTCACGATCTCTGAATACAAGCCCGCCGCCAACCTTGATGAGCAGCTGGGGAAGGCTGTTCAACACTTTACCGAGCGCGCTGAAGCAGACCAGGCCTTGCGTGGCCCAGCGGTAGTAAAACCTGCCGAAGGTGTTTTCACCTCCGGTTTTGGCCCACGTTGGGGCACCATGCACAACGGTGTTGATATCGCCGCCCCAATTGGCACCCCAATTCTGGCTGTCATGGACGGCACGGTGATCGACTCTGGCCCAGCCCAAGGTTACGGCCAGTGGATTCGCATCCAGCACACTGATGGCTCCATCTCGGTGTACGGCCACATGGAGACCCTTGACGTAGCCGTTGGCCAGACTGTTGTGGCTGGCCAAAAAATCGCCGGTATGGGTAACCGTGGTTTCTCCACCGGCCCTCACCTCCACTTCGAAATTCACCCGGCCGGCCAGGGGCCGATCGATCCACAGCCTTGGTTGGCACAGTACGGCATCACCCTCTAAAACTTTTCTGTCGATAAACCCGCTCCACAGCACCACTGTAGGGCGGGTTTTTCGTTATTGGCCACGACGACGCAACGAAACGAGGAACCTATGCGCCATTACCCCTTGTACCTTTCTTTGGTTACCGAGTAACCTGAAAGTTACCGGGTAACCATCGATGGTTGTTCGGGCCGACCTTTCCAACTATTGAGAACCACCTACAGACCTCACGAGGTACGTCTCATGTCCATCAGACATTCACTCCTCGCCTTGCTTTCCGAGACCCCGCGCACACCCGCTGAGCTGCAACACGCCTTCCACCAGGCAACAAATGACCTGTGGAGGCTAAATATGGGCCAAGTCTCCCAAACACTGAGCAGACTTGAACGCGACGACCTGATCCACGAGCAAGGAACAATCACAACACCCACTGGACACGAAGCCACGCGCTACACACAAACCGACGCCGGTTCTGAAGAGTTAGCCACGTGGTGGACAGACCCAGTGCTCCGCCCCGCCAATGATCGCGACGAGCTTGTCATCAAGATCTCACTGGCCAGACATACCCCTCACATTGATCTCCTCAGGATACTCGACAGCCAGCGGAGGGCAGTGTTAGCAGAAATCCGTGAACTTAACACAACGTTGCGCGAGATGAACTCGTCGTTAAGCACCCAAAGACTTGCCGCTGAACGGCGCATTTTCGACCTGGAATCTGACGCGCGTTTCCTCGACCGTGTCGAAGCCATGCTCAATGAAGACCGTGCAGAAAGGACCTAAGCCGTGACCTATCCTCTCGAAATGATCGACGTCACGTGCGTCTTCGGCGAAGGTGCACGTAAAGTTACCGCGCTGAACGACGTTAATCTGATTGTTCAGCCTGGAGAACTGGTGGCTGTGATGGGCCCTTCTGGCTCCGGAAAATCGACCCTGCTCAATGTGGCCGGGCTACTTCAGCCAGCCACTAGCGGACGTGTCTTGCTTGATGGAGTAGACACTACCCACATGTCATCGAATCAAGCAGCGCAACTGCGTCGTACCCGAGTGGGGGTGGTTTTCCAGCACTATAATCTGGTTCCCACGCTCACCGTTGGTGAAAACGTGTCACTGCCTTTAGAGCTCGAAGGTGTCAGCACTACTGCCTGTGCAGAGCACGCCTCGCGCGCCCTCGAGGAGGTGGGCCTTGTTGGGCTAGAGAAGTCTTTTCCTGATGAGATTTCTGGTGGACAAGCTCAGCGCGTTGCCATTGCACGTGCTTTGATTGGTCAACGGACCTTGTTGCTTGCCGACGAACCCACCGGCGCCCTTGATACAGCGACAAGCAATGATGTGATGGACGTTTTACGTGCACGCATCGACGCTGGCGCAGCAGGATTGCTGGTGACTCACGAGCCGCGTTTTGCTGGCTGGGCAGATCGCACCATCATGATGCGCGACGGGCGGGTGAGCTAGCCATGTCCACGCTTACTGCTGTCACTCGACCGACCCGGCGTGACATGCGCCGCCACCCGTGGCGCACACTGGCTGCTTTTCTGATGATTGCCGTGCCGGTAGCACTGATTACCGGCGTGCTGACTATCGAGCACTCACATCACCAACAAGACGCGATGAGTCAACAGAGCAATCTCATTACCGCCAGTGGTTCTGGCCATTGTTCTCAGTCTGTTGACGGCTTTAGTTCCGAATGCTCTGGAGCTAATCCTCGCCTTGTTGTGGAGCAGACCTTGGCAGAGGCGCTACCCAATTTTCAGATCGAGTCCAGTATCCAAAGCCATATCCATATGGAGGCAGGTGAAGCGCATGAATCGCTCACAGTGCTCCAACTCAGCCACTCACCTACTGTTACCCTGCCCGGTGTAGACGAGGTATTCCTGCCACCTTCGACGATGCGGCGGTTAGGCATTAGCGTCGGCGACACCGTCGAGGTAAAAAACCACGGTACATGGACAGTGACCGGCCATGCTGCCGGATATCAAGCCGTGGTCTCTGCCCCAACGCTGATCGCCCCTGCGACTATCACTACTGCTGACTATCAGGATGGTGACGAAGCCTATGTTCGCTGGTTTGCTGTTGGCCCGGATGCACTGACGTGGGCCGATGCCCAAAAACTGAACCAGCTGGGCTTTGTTGTAGAGTCCGACGATCTCAGGCAGAACCCTCCGCCACTCGAAGAGGTAGACGAGCATTTTCGTGACCAGGTTTCCAACCACCCCACCGACGTCTTCTCTGAAGCGGTCACATGGGTCAACCTTTTTGTCACAGTGCTCTTCCTCTTCCTTTTCATTACACCTGTCTTCTCTGTGGCGGCAGGAAAACAGGCTCAAACTTATGCGCTCATGCGCTCTCAAGGAGCAACACGAGGACACATCCGACGATCGGTCTTAGCGTATGGAGTTCTAACTGGGCTCATTGGTGCAACTATCGGCGCCCTGGCAGGTGTAGGAATCGGTAGTGCCTACTGGACCCTGTACTACCCACACTGGCCGCTAGTGCATAACGGGCTTGCCACAGGCGTGATTTGGCTCGCCGCTGTATTAGGGGCGGTGCTAGCCGCTTTTATTCCGGCTGTGATTACCACCAAGCAGCCCCTAGCTACTGCTATAGCCGGTGGCGCACCGGATAAAATTTTACGGTTTCGGCCCTGGATGCTACTCGGAGTTGTCGGTGTTGCAGTTGGAACCGGGTTTTTGGCAATCCAACAATTCGATATGATCTCGCACATTGCTAGCTCGCCAACCACTACATCGAGTTTGGTTTTTATCATCGCCAGTCTCGCAGGCATACTGGGACGGCCATTAGTGGTAGCCGGCCTGGCAGGGTCTGCGCCTTTGCTGGTATGGCTAGTCTCACGCGGGGCTTCGTCGTTAAGCACTGTCCCCCGTCTAGCCATGCGCGACGTTGCGCGCCAATCACTGCGCTCAGTTCCTACTGTGGCTTTAATACTTGTAACCTCTTTCATTGCAGTCACAGCGGTGACCTGGTTGATGGCTAGCAATAAACGTGACCACATATTGGCACATGCAACCTACAACCCCGCCATGGTGTTAATCTCAGCGGACCCCACCGTTAATCTCCCGGGCGCAGATTATGGCCCCGCTATCGCGGTTGTAGAGCAAACGGTGGGTCCGGCAAAGCACTATCCACTAACCCGGGTTGCTGGCTACATGCTTGATGTCTTGCCGGATTCATCGTGCCACGACTTTGAACGTGCCGACGACAACGCAGAAACAGCTCGCCAGTGTTACCCGGCTAGATACGGCGACTCTGTTCCAGCGCCTTGGTTTACCCCACTGGTAGCCGATGAGAACGCACTACGCACATTCAACTTTGACAGCCCAGAAGCTGAACAACGCGCGCGCGACGCTATCAAGCAGCCGGCAATGCTGGTTGCTAAAGGGACGGCTCCCGAGGGGACCGGCACTGTGTGGCTCTGGTCGGACACTGGAGCCAAGCAAGAGGAGGCCACCGAAATTACCTTCCTCGATGTGCTGCCGGCTACTTCCAGCCAGGCGCTGATTACGCCCACCTTGGCGGACGAGCTTGGCTTGCACACTGAGCCTGGCCCCATGATGCTTGAGGCAACACAGCCGATCACCGCTGCACAACACAGTGTGCTCGATGCCTACTCCACTGACAACACCAATACATATTCAATCTCTACAATCGCTACCGTCAGTTTTGTCTGGGAGTTGAGATATCTGCCAGCGGTTGCTGGGGTGACAGTCATGGCACTTGTCTTGATCGCCATTACCCTGATCTTGGTGCTGTCAACCCAAAGCACCAACCGGCACAACGCGCTGCTGCGTGCCATTGGGGCCCAAGACAGTATTCCCCGGCGAATCACCGCAGCCTTTGCCGCCATAGTGGCACTGTTGGGTACGGCAGCTGGAACGCTAACAGGCTTGATCGCAGCCTGGCTATTCGGCTCCTCAAGCGAGGTCGACGCTGCGGGAAATCTTTTAGTCACCGGTACGCGCGAGTTTATGGAAGTGCCGTGGAGCCTGGTAGGACTGCTCGTTGTGCTCACCCCGCTTCTGGCGTACGTGATTGGCCTGATGCTCCACCGTGAGCCCGGATTGGAGGTGGCCTACCGGCTGAGCTAGGGCTAGATCTGCCCTGGCCGCACGTGCCGTGCGTTTACCCCCGGACTACCCCCACCCCACCCCCTTAATCACAATTTCACCACTGGCACCATCCGCCCCTTGATCAACTTTAGTTCCAAGCCATGAGCTGCATCGACGGCAGCTCTTTGGCACAAATTTTCGACAAAGCAGCATTTCGCAGCATATTTTTACCATTGCAGGCACCCGCTTTGGGCGACTATGTTAAATACGACCGCTGAACTAAGTGATTTTCTCGATTTTTCGAATAAGGACCCGAATGAAACGTCGTCTGCTCGCTGTCACCACCGCTTGCGTGGTCGCTGCATCCCCTGTCACTACTGCACAAGCGTTGACCGTTAATTTAGACGGCAGCGAGATCACTGATTATGGCGCTGCCCTCGACTCACTCATCCAGGTGGCAGAGACCATTAACTCAACCGGCGCAACCATTTCTGCCGCCGGCTATTCCATAGTGTATGACCCGACCACTCTTCCGGAGTACGAGCCTGAAGAAGCAGAAGTGAGCCAATACCCGGTTTCTTACCAGGAGGGCTATGACGCTGAGGGCCGTCTGGTAGTCCTTCCTGCCGAGGGCACTTTTACTTCTGGTTTTGGCCCACGCTGGGGTGCTATGCACCAAGGTATTGACATCGCAGCACCCATTGGCACGCCGATCCGCGCTGTTATGGACGGCACCGTGGTCAATGCTGGCCCAGCCCAAGGCTTTGGTAACTGGGTTGTGCTGGAGCACTCCAATGGTGAGCGCTCTGTCTATGGGCATATGGTGTCTTATAACGTGTCTATTGGCGATCAGGTTTCTGCAGGCCAGGTCATCGCGGCGATGGGTAATGAGGGCCACTCGACCGGGCCCCACCTTCACTTCGAGATCAAGCCGGACGGTGTAACCCCAGTAGATCCCGTGCCGTGGTTCGCTGCCCGCGGCATATACATCAGCTAAGGCTCCATCAGCTAAGGCGCACCTAAAGCTTCTCCATCGGTACCCCACCGATCATCATCAGGCGGACGGTACCGGAGGAGCCAAAGTCAATCGTCACAGTTTCTCGCGCACCGGCACCGTCAACTGCGGTGACAGTGCCCAGGCCGTACTTCGCGTGGTTGACTTTATCGCCCGGCTCTAGGTGCAGGTCCTTGTTCACCGTCACGGCAGGCTTCTGCGGGCGACGACCAAAGCTCGGCCCGGAACTAAATCGGGAGGTTTGGCGTGTGCGTGACGACGATCCACCCCAGGCGCCCGAGGAATTCCCGTACGAAGGCTCTTCCCTGCGCCAGTCGATGAGATCCGCCGGGATCTCTGCGAGGAAGCGACTGGCCGGGTTAGTCACCGGATTGCCCCAGGAGGACCGCAGCATCGCCCGCGTAAGGTACAGGCTTTCTCGCGCACGTGTAATTCCCACATAGGCTAGGCGACGTTCTTCAGCAAGCTCTGCAGGATCACCCAGTGCACGTAGGTGCGGGAATTGGCCGTCTTCCCAGCCTGTGACAAACACTATGGGAAACTCCAGCCCCTTTGCTGTGTGCAATGTCATGAGAGTGACCACGCCTTGATCGTTGTCAGGGATCTGGTCTGCGTCGGCGACGAGAGATACGCGCTCAAGAAACGCTTGCAGGCTGCCAGGAGCCGGCTCCCCGTCGTCCACGCCCACTGCCTCGCCGACCGAACTTGTGAGGTCGGCGCTTGCGAGATCGGCGCTTGCGCGGTCGGCGCTTGCGAGGTCAACTTCGTTCACCATCTGGTTTGCAGCTTCTGATGAAAATTCGCGCGCCACGGAGACCAGTTCGTTGAGGTTGTCGAGGCGGGCTCCATCTTGAGGGTCATTAGATGCTTCAAGTTCTGCCTTGTACCCTGTGATGTCAAGGATCCTGGACACCAGCTCACCCAAATCCGGCATACCGGTGACCTCATTGGTCATGCCCGGCAACTCAGCGCGCAACGTGTCCATCATCTCGTTAAATCCGGCAATGGCATTTTTCGCCCTCGTGGCCAGCATGTCAACCTTGCCGTCGGCAGCGTCGATAAGTGCCTTGCCGAAACTGATGTTGTTGTTATCCGCGTGGAGTGCCACCATCGCCTGGGCCTTGTCACCAATTGCGCGTTTCGGCACGTTGATGATGCGGCGCAAGCTCACCGTGTCATCTGGGTTGTCAATCACTCGCAGATAGGCAACGATGTCACGAATTTCACGGCGCTCGTAGAAGCGGGTGCCACCAACTACTTTGTAAGGGATCCCGGACCGGATAAAGATATCTTCGACGGCTCGCGATGCATTATTGGTGCGGTACATCACCGCAATATCTGAGTAGTTCCTGCCTTGGTCCACCAGGTTATCTATCTCATGGGCAATAAAGCGGGCCTCATCGTGCTCGTTGTCAGCGACGTAGCCGACGATCTTGTCGCCCGAGCCATGATCGGTCCACAGATTCTTCGGGCGCCTGCCCTCGTTCTGGCTAATCACTGCATTGGCTGCAGCGAGAATATTTTGTGTCGAGCGGTAGTTCTGCTCCAGCAGGATAGTTGTGGCTGCAGGATAGTCGCGCTCAAACTCCTCAATATTGCGGAGCGTCGCTCCACGGAAGGCATAAATCGACTGATCTGAGTCACCGACTACAGCCAGCTCTGGCGCATCCGCCCCCTCCCCCACCAGAGTGTGAATGAGTTCATATTGGGCGTGGTTCGTATCCTGGTATTCGTCGACAAGCACATGCCTAAACTTACGCCTGTAATAGTCTGTGACCTGCGGGTGCTGCTTAAAAATGCGCACGACCTCGCCAATCAGATCATCGAAGTCCAAGGCATTCGCGGTGCGCAGGCGGCGCTGGTACTCCCCGAAAACATTGGCCACGGTAGTCTCGAAGGGATTTTTCGTCGCCTCTGCACTGGCCTGCGCCTGCGCCGGGTCGATCAGCTCATTTTTTAAGTTAGATATCGCATTGGCTAAGGTACGCGCGCTGAACTTCTTCAAATCCAGGTTCATATCCTTAGCGATCATGGTGAGCAGCCGACGCGAATCATCCGAATCATAAATAGTGAAGTTCGTGTTCAAGCCTGGTACGAGCTGCGCCTGCTGCCTCAAGATTCGTACGCACACCGAGTGGAACGTGGCCACCCACATGCGTTCGGCCTGAGGGCCGATCAGGCTGCTTACGCGCTCTTTCATTTCGGCGGCAGCCTTGTTGGTAAATGTGATCGCCAGGATCTGCCACGGCGCAACGCCGCGTTGCGTGAGTAAATATGCAACACGGCGAGTAAGCACGGCGGTTTTGCCAGAGCCCGCGCCAGCAACGATTAACAAAGGGCTGCCGGAGTGCTCGACGGCCGCCTTCTGCTGCGGATTGAGTCCCAAAGTCAGGTCAGTAGTCATGATGCTTCTAACCTACTAGGTACCCGCGACATTGCTGCTTTACAGTCTCCCACGTGGCATAATGCCATTTATGAGTTCCGCCAGTGATGACAATCTTGAGATCCGCACACCTACCGGTACTGATGACCCATTGTCGGACGCCGAGATCAAGGAGTACCGCAAAGAGATCGACCGCCTCAACCGCGTCATCCTGGATGCTGTGAAGCGACGCACTGAGGTTTCCCAGGCCATTGGCAAAACCCGCATGGGGTCTGGTGGAACCCGCCTCGTGCATACTCGCGAAGTGGCTATCATCAATCAGTTCCGCGAGGAGCTTGGCGAGGAAGGCCCAGTCTTGGCTGGGGTTTTGCTGCGCCTGGGACGCGGTAAGTTGGGCTAGCAATCGCTTAACGACGAATGCTTCTGCCCTAGCGTTATTCCTGAGTGGAGTCGAGGACGACCTCAAACTCAAGGAGTTCTGCATTCGTAGCAGCTGGCTGGCGTGGCTGCTCACTTTCTTCGCCTTCCGGTTTCGCGTGCGCTGCGCGTGCATCACCGTCGCGCCACGCAGCGTAGGACTCTTCGTCGGCCCAGCGGGTGACTACGAAGTAACGATCCTCTCCTTTGACTGGGCGCAGGAGCTGGAAGCCCTCGAAACCAGGCGCCGAGTCGACGGCGTGTTTACGCGCTTTGAAGCGCTCCTCCAGGGTCTCAGCCGCGTCGGCGGGAACGGTCAGTGCGTTGATTTTTACAATGCTCATGGGCACTACTGTACCCGGGTCACACTAGCAGGCCCGTAGCTAAAGCTATTAAGAGGAGGACGACTGAGAACAACCACGCAATCGGAAACGTAAACTTAATATGCTTGCCCATGTTAGCTTCTGCAAGACCAATAGCGAGCCACAGCGCTGGCGAAAAAGGGCTGACAAATGTGCCGATAATGTTTCCGATGATCAACGCAGTTGCCGCGCCGGTGCCGGTCACACCAAAGGCGGCAGTGGTCTCTTGAACGATTGGCAAAATGGAGAAGTAGTAGGCATCGGTTGAAGTAGCCAGATCAAGTGGTACACCAAGAAGACCTACTATGACGTGCAACCACGGGCCGACAGATTCCGGCAGGACGGCCAGAAGCGACATTGCAATCTGTTCAAGCATTCCCGCGCCGTTAAGAACACCCAAGAACATTGCTGCGGCGATAATCACGCTCGCCATGGAAAGCGCGTTAGGCGCATGGCGTTTCATAATGTCAGCCTGATCGCTCGAGGTTTTAAAATTCACCAATAACAGCAGAGTCGTTCCAATCAAGAATGCTGGGGCGGGAGGCAACCAACCGCTCATCATTATTACAAGAAGAAGAATCGAAAGTGCGATGTTAAAGACAGTGATCCCCGTTCCTTGTCGGTGCTTAATACCGTCTTTTTCACGCTCTTTATTCTGACGTCGTTCGAAATCATCCGCAATTTCGTTGACATCGACACTGCCAGAGCCGACGAACTCAGAAGTAGTGCGCAGCTGCGCGATACGGCGCTGCTCCTTAAGACCGAGCAGCGCCGCGATCCCAAAAATCATGACTACGGCGATGCCTTGGATCGGAAGCAAATGTTGCCAGAGGGCGATCGGGTCTTGTTCAATAACTGAGGAGGCACGGCCGAGCGGTCCACCCCACGGCACCATGTTCATAACGGATGCAGCGATAGCAACGATTGCAAGGAGAACGTATCTGCTCATGTGAAGCGCCTTGTAAAGCGGCAACAAGGCAGGAATTGTGAGAAGGAACGTAGTGGCACCAGCTCCGTCGAGATGGGCGACAATCCCGATTGCCGCAGTGCCCACCGCGACAAGAACGACATTTCCTCGGGTCGCTTTGATGAGCGCTTTGATCACCGGGGTGAAAAGTCCCACGTCGGAGAGAACACCGAAGTAGATGATCGCAAATATAAACATCACCACGACATTCATGACCGAGCTGAGGCCATCCCCGAAGAATTCGGCGATGGCCTCGAACCCGAATCCCGCGCACAGTGCGCCGACGACAGGCACGAGTGTCATGACAATGACTGGGCTCGTTCTTCCGCGAATAAGGATGGCCACGGTCACGATGACGATGGCAAGGCCGATAATTGTCAGTGCGAGCGGCGTCTGCATATCAAGGCTCCCTGTCGTAGGGGTAGAAGGTAGTGGGCAGCAGCTAGTAGGTAGTTACAGGACTGAGAACAACGTGTCACCCACATCGTGTTAACGCATAATTTACAAACGCAGATCACTTTTGTCTTGATTTTTCACAAGAAACTAAATTATTTTCTGTTCATTTCAACGTCATGCCTAATGCTCGCTTTCTTACTACACTCGAACGCAGGAGATACCTAGCGTTGTGCAACCACACTTTCTTCAGAAGGAGCATGAATAATGTCCGATATCACAACCACTGCTGCATGGAAGAAGCTAGACGCGCTCTACTCGTCAAAGAAGGACACGACTCTGCGTGACCTGTTCGAAGAGGATGGCCGCGCAGACAAGTACACGCTTGATGCGGCTGGCCTGCACGTGGATCTGTCCAAAAACTTGATCGACGAGGAAATCGTCGACGCTCTTGTCGCGCTGGCAGAGGAAGGTGACTTAAAAGGAGCCACCGAAAAAATGTTCACCGGTGTCCACATCAACAACACAGAGGATCGCGCGGTACTCCATACCGCTCTGCGCCTGCCTGTTGAGGAGAACCTCGAGGTTGACGGCCAGGATGTTGCGGCGGACGTGCACGAGGTACTCGGGCGAATGCGCGACTTTGCATCGTCGTTACGCTCTGGTGACTGGCTTGGGCATACTGGCCGCACCATCAAGACTGTGGTGAACATCGGGATCGGCGGGTCTGACTTGGGCCCTGCCATGGTCACGAAGGCACTACGCACCTATGCAACTGCGGGCATCACCGCGGAGTTCGTGTCCAACGTTGACCCAGCAGATATGACCCGGGTGCTTGCTGAGGTTGATCCAGAATCGACTCTATTCATCGTGGCGTCGAAAACTTTCACCACTCAAGAGACCCTGGCTAATGCGCATGCTGCGAAGCGCTGGCTGCTAGAAAAGTTCGACAACGAAGAGTCCGCGATTGCAAAGCACTTCGTCGCGGTGTCGACAAACGCTGAGAAGGTTGCAGAGTTCGGGATTGATACCCACAACATGTTCCCATTCTGGGATTGGGTAGGTGGCCGCTACTCTGTAGATTCCGCGATTGGCCTCTCACTGATGGCTGTGATCGGCCCGCAGGACTTCATGCGTTTCCTCGAAGGCTTCAACGCGATGGATGAGCACTTCCGCAACGCCGAGATCCGCGAAAACATTCCTGCACTCATGGGTCTGATCAACGTGTGGTACCGCAACTTCTACGGTGCACAGTCGCACGCCGTCCTGCCTTATTCTGAGGATCTGGGCCGCTTCCCTGCATACTTACAGCAGCTGACCATGGAGTCCAACGGTAAGTCGGTACGCCGTGACGGCACGCCAGTCACCTATGACACCGGCGAAGTCTTCTGGGGCGAGCCTGGCACCAACGGCCAGCATGCTTTCTACCAGCTGATTCACCAGGGCACCACGATGATCCCCGCGGACTTCATCGGTTTTGCTAACCCGAAGGAGGATCTGCCAACAGCATCAGGTGATGGTTCCATGCATGACCTTTTGATGGGCAACTTCTTTGCGCAGACGAAGGTGCTGGCATTCGGTAAAACTCTTGAGGAGATCCTCGACGAAGGCGTGTCTAAAGAGGTAGCTCCGCACAAGGTGATGCCGGGCAACCGCCCCACTACTACGATCTTGGCGGAGGAACTGACTCCGTACGTTGTTGGTTCCCTGATCGCTCTCTACGAGCACATCACCTTCACCGAAGGCGTGATCTGGGATATCAACTCGTTTGACCAGTGGGGTGTGGAGCTGGGGAAGCAACAGGCAAACCAGCTTGCCGCTGCTGTGTCCGGTGAACAGAAGGCAGATACTGGGGATTCATCAACCGATAATTTGATTGCGTGGTACCGCAACCAGAAGTAACGGTAGCGTCTCTTGCGTGGCTAGCGTCTCGTCGCTTGTGTCTCGCTAGCGCGAAGCCCTGTCGCCCATACCCTTAAGTGCCCGACACTTGCGGGTATGGGCGACACCGTTTGTTCTAACACCTATTTCCCCGCGCCAGCGTACGAAATACCGCAAGCGCGCGAGGAGTTAGCCGCACTGGGGGTATCGCCGGAGCTTATCGACGAGTATCTTGGCATCATTCACGGACGCGCCACCACCAGGCGATATGGCGCGACGTGGTGACTGGGAGGTGCCTACATCTTGATCATGGGTTCCCAGCCGACGGGGATTCGATCACTATCAACGATGCGGCGACCGAACGGGAAGCAGGTCACCGGAATCATACGGAGGTTGGCGATTGCCAGGGGGATACCAATGATGGTGATGGCCTGAGCCGCCGCGGTGGTGATATGGCCGATGGCTAGCCACAGTCCGGCGATAACAAACCAGATGACGTTGCTGATCGTGGAGAACACACCGGTACCTTCGTTGGGTTGGATGACGGAGCGCCCAAAGGGCCACAGAGCGAACTTAGCCATGCGGAATGATGCTATGCCCGCAGGAATCGTAATGATGAGGATGCATGCGAGGATGCCGAAAAGGAAGTAGCCGATTGCCAAGGGCAAGCCCGCGAAGATTAGCCAGATGATGTTCAGAATAAAGTTCATAATTTCTAGCCTATAGGATCTGGCTGCCAAGCGATATGGAGGTTGGTTGGCACGCCGAGATAGGTTCCGTTTGAGCGCAATCTTTAAGGCAAGATGGACAGGTCTCAAAGGTTCAAAAGTTTTAGAGAGAAGGCTTCGTGCAAGGAATCATTGACTGGATCGTCAACCTGATGGAAATTCTTGGGGCTCCTGGAGTTGGCATTGCCATTTTGCTGGAGAATGTTTTCCCACCAATTCCGTCAGAAGTTGTGCTTCCGCTTGCAGGCTTTACGGTGGCGCAGGGCTCGCTAAACATGCTGGCTACGTTTATTTGGGCAACGGCTGGCTCGGTGGTGGGCGCTTATTTGCTTTATGGCTTAGGTGCGTGGCTGGGGGCTGATCGCCTGCGCCGGATCGCCGATAAGATGTGGCTTGTTGACGCTAACGATGTTGATTCGGCTTTGCACTGGTTTGATAAATATGGTGCGGCCTCGGTATTTTTCGGACGCTTGATTCCCGGCGTGCGCTCACTTATTTCCATCCCCGCCGGTATTGACCGCATGAATCTTGTGAAGTTTGGCCTGTGGACTTTGGCTGGCTCCGGAATCTGGAACGCCCTGCTGATTTACTTGGGCTATCTCTTGGGCGACCAGTACACCAAAGTTGCCGACGTGGTCGACCAATACTCGAACATCATCTACATCGTCATCGCCGTAGCGCTGATCGCGCTGATCACCTACCTGATCAGGCGCAATAACAAGCGCAAGAAGTCAGACCAGTCCCGCAACCGCCCACCGAACAACTAGCCGTAGGGCTGGCAGTGCGGGCACCACCAGATCACGCGTTCAAGATCCCCGTCTCCCCCGAGGAATCCCTTGGTAATCAAGGTGGTGCACCGCCTACAAGGCTTGTTGTTGCGGCCGAATACGTAAGCTGTTTCCCCGGCTCGCTTGACTCCTGTGGTAACGCGGACCGGGGAATCTTTGTTGGCCCACATGAGTCTGCGCGAGATGTCGAGGATTTTTCGCACGTCAACCACCCGGACCTTCCGCGCTGGGTGGATCCCAGCGATGAAGCAGATTTCGGCGCGATACTCGTTACCAATTCCTGCCACATTCTTTTGGTCAAGCAGCGCGCGCCCGATTTCCATGTCGGGCTGTGCCTCGATGCGTCGCACGGCTTCGTCGATGTCCCACTCTGGGGCGAGAATATCAGGACCCAAATAACTAACTCGCTGCTGGTAATCACGCGCGGGATAGATGTCGACCAGCCCTAGCCAGTGCCCCACCACCTCAATATTACGGGAGTGTTCGTCGTTAAGCTCAAGCACGACGCGCGCGGAATGTCCCGGTTTGCGCCACCGCGTCCCGGCGCGATGGATTGCCCAGGTGCCTTCCATTTTGAGGTGGGTCTGCAGGATGTCACTGCCGAACTGCATAAACAGGTGCTTTCCGTAGGGCCACACTTTGTTGCAGGTCAGACCAGTGAAGTCGACGGTAGCGAAGCTGGGCCAGCGGATCGAGCAGCGCGTGACTTCGCGGCCTTCCATGAAGTTGAGGCGTTTGGCTAGTTGGTAAACGGAATCACCCTCGGGCATGCTTGTGACAGTAGCCCACGGCAAGCCCTACCCCCTCCCACACCCCCAGCGAACCCGTTTAAGAAATTTTATTGTCCATACACCTTTTCCTTAGGTGTGGCCCAGGCTAGACTCAGTGTTATGTTCTTCTTCAACACTGTCTTTCCAATACTTCCTGCTCTCATTGCTCTGCTTTTCGGGATATCCCCTCTCCAGACTCCCACTCCTGCTCCTGCACCGATCGTGATTGACGGACCTACCGAACCTGACATGTACAGTGGCTACCGTTATCAACAGATCGACGACACCACGCTCGAAGTAAGCTTTTGGCACCCTAATGGGTGCCCCCCGCTGCTTGATACCACCGTCTCAGAAACCCACGATACTGTGACCATCACGTTTGTTGAGGTTCCGGCCGACCCGAACGAGGAACAATTGATGTGCCACCAAGCGTTTATTGAGGTTTTCTCTACAGTTAATCTTGACTCTCCACTCGGTGATCGCAACGTCATTATCGAGGGCCCGCTGACGCAGGGGGCTTAGACGCCGGGAAGGATTAACTGAGCTCTTCGATCGCTTCAGCAACCGTGCGTCCACGCTTTTTGCTTGTCGACGAGCCGCCGCGCCCACCAATTTTCGCGCCACGAGGAGTAACTGCGGCCCCATAATCGCGCAAAATGTATGCGCTTTCACCGTTCAAGCGCTCCACATTCAACGGGGCGATCCGCCCGTGGCTTACCTCGTCGTGAAGTGCACTTACAACCACACCCATGGGGTCTCCTATCCCTTCAGGGAAGCCTTCGAAGAAGGTGGTCATGGTCTTGCCACCACGAGTAACGTGGGCAGCCAACAACCCGTCGATCAGCACCACCAACGCCCCCGCGCTGCGAGTTGGGCCTTGCTCGGGCCACGGCAGGGCTGCGCCATATGGGTTGGCGGGGTCGGTGGCTGCCAGCACGTGGACTTTAGGTTCGCGTGCGCCAGATGGCCAGCCGACAACGTCGTCGGTGTCTTGGTGTCCGCGCAGCCGGTCGATCACGGCGGGAGTGGAGAATTGGGAGGCACCCAAACCCTCCACGAGGTATCCGCGCATCGCTTTGCCTGATTCCTCGAAACCACTTAAAACCTTGTATGCCAGGGCAAAACCGCCGATCACGTCTTCGGAAACTACGGAGCCACGGGTGACTACGCCGTAGCGGTCCAGCCAGGCCTCCCCCTGCGCCACTGACCGCGTGGTGGCGTCAGTATCTGGTGCAGGGGTCGCAGCCCAACGCCCTGCCATGTCCGGTGGTGTCACTGGGGCGAACGAGTTGCGCCCCATGCGCACCCGCGAGCGTGATGGGCGGCGCTTGACCTTGTGCGCCGTCTTTCCACCGGACAGCCTGGCGCGGATCGGTGCGAACGAGTCTGGTGCAATCTGTCCTGCTTCAACAAGGTCCCACATTGCCTCACGTAAATCCTCGGTGGTGGTGCCTTCCAGAAAGTCTGTAAACAAGAATCCGCCCCCGCCGCGCATGCGCTCCATCACGCGTTGCTGGGTCAGGCTCAGCATGGGTTCGTCGCTCTGCGGCATGAGTTGCTCTGCGTAGTCGGCAGGCAGCAGCCTAATCCACGGGTCACCCGCGCCGGCCTTGCCAGCACCGACGATGAGCACTTCGCCAGACAAGGTGAGTTCATCGAGCATGAGTGGTGAGTAGTCGCCCACTCGCGAGGGCAGCACCAAGGATTCCCAAGCGCTTGCCGGCAGGCGCACACCGGCTAGCTGCTCAATCACCGTGTATACGCCGTCGGCACCACGCAAGGCTGGGCGTACCCCATGTTCTGCAACGTTGGCCCAGTCCACAGTAAATCGTGCGAACGCGGATTGGGTCACCGGCCTAGTTTGGGCCCGTGCCGCGGCCAGCGAGCGTGAGCGGATGATCCGCAGCACCTCAGCGGCGACGTATTCCTGCTCGTCGATGCCTTGCCGGTAGCGCCCTTCGATCACCTTGTCTGCATCCACCAGCGGTTGCAGTGCCGAATAGGCCGCCCCGACTGCCAGACCAAAGGCATCCGCCACATCGCGCAGGGTAAACGGGCCGCGGGTGCGCACCCACCTGCCCACTAGCTGCTGCAGCGCATCTTCCACGGTGTCTACTTGGGCGGCCACCCCCGGTGGCACGGGCACACCCAACCCGTCACGCAGCAGCGGTGCATCCTGTACCTGCGCCACATGCTCGTGCCCACCGATGCGCACCCGCATAATCCGCCCGGCCAGCGACTGCTCCAGCGCATTCAATGGCACGGTTGTGTAGTCCGCTAGGTCGTCGATACGCACCGGGCCAGTCATGCGCAACGTGTCGGCGAATTGTTCCGCAGTGGCAGCTTTACCTACCCGCCGTAGCGACGCATCAACTTCGGCAATGATCTCCGCATCAAGCAGCTCGCGCAGCTCAACGGTGCCCAGTAGCTTGGCCAGCAACGCTGGGTCCAGGGCCAACGCCGCCGCGCGCTTTTCGGCGAGGGGCGTATCCCCTTCGTACATGAATGCGCCGGTGTAGTTGAACAATAACGAAGATGCGAAAGGGCTGGGTTGATCGGTGGTGACCTCAGCGATCCGCACCTTGCGGGTATTGAGCTGCCCCATCACGTCCTCGAGCGCGGGCAGATCGTAAACGTCCTGCAAACATTCGCGAACCGTCTCCAAGATGATGGGGAATGAGGGATACTTGCGCGCCACATCCAGCAATTGTTCCGCACGTTGGCGTTGCTGCCACAACGGCGCACGTTTGCCTGGATTTCTGCGTGGCAGCAGCAAAGCACGGGCTGCACATTCACGGAAACGGGAGGCAAACAGCGCGGAATTACCTACCTGATCAGTGACGATCTCGGCAATTTCGTCCGCATCGAACACAAACAGCGAGCCGTCCGGTTCTTTATCCATCTGGGGCAGACGCAGCACGATGCCGTCATCGCCCGCCACCGCTTGGGCATCCATGCCGGTTTCCTGCGCGATCCGCCACCCAGTCGCCAGCGCCCACGCCGCGTTCACACCCTTGCCAAATGGGGTGTGTAGAACCACACGCCAGTCTCCCAGCTCGTCGGTGAACCTCTCGAGCACCAGTGTGGTGTCATCCGGGATCACACCGGTGGCTTCGGCTTGCTCCGCCAAGTATTGCGCCAGGTTTGACTTTGCTTTGGCATCCAGGCTCTTATCGACGATCGCGTGGTCTACGTAGGCCTGTCGTCGATACGCGCCAACCGCCTTTCCTAGCTCATAGGGCCTGCCTTGCGCATCCCCTGTCCAAAAAGGAAGCCGACCAGTGTGCCCCGGGGCTGGGGTGACTTGGACTTGGTCGCGGGTGATGTTCTCGATACGCCAGCTCGACGCTCCCAGAGTGAACACGTCACCCACGCGGGATTCGTACACCATTTCCTCGTCGAGCTCACCAACGCGGCGTGGTGCCTTGCCCGATCCGGATCTTCCTCCGCCTTCTTCTCCTCCGTGTCGTCTTCCGCCGTCTTCCGAACTTGTGAGGAAGACCCCAAACATGCCGCGGTCCGGGATAGTGCCGGCGTTAGTCACGGCCACGCGCTGGGCGCCGGGCCGGGCGCGCAGGATGGTGCCGTCAAGGATGGCGCGGGGCTTCAAATCCGCAAAATCAGTAGACGGGTACACACCTGTCACAAGGTCGATCACTGAGTCAAAAACTTCGCGCGCCAAATCGCGGTAAGGCCACGCGCGGCACACGGTCTCATACCACTCGTCTACCTCGATGTCTTCCACGGCAATCGCCGCCACGGTCTGTTGCGCCAGCACATCCAGTGGATTGCGTGGTGTACGCAGCTCCTCGATCAGGCCCTCACGCATCCGCGGCACGGTCACGGCGGTCTGCACCAGATCAGAACGATGCTTCGGGTAAAACGAGCCGTGGCTGACCGCCCCCACCTGGTGCCCGGCGCGACCCACACGCTGCAGGCCGGAGGCCACCGACGGTGGTGATTCCACCTGCACCACCAGCTCCACCGCACCCATATCAATGCCCAGTTCCAGCGAGCTGGTGGCCACCACCGCTTTCAGCGTGCCTTCCTTGAGCATGCGCTCGGTCATGGCGCGCTCGTCCTTGCTCACACTGCCGTGGTGCGCACGTGCGATCACGGGTGCAGCATGTCCTGCGGTATCGCTTGGCTTCATCAGCTGGGCCGGCGGTCGACGTTCGGGCGCGCTTAACGACGCCGGATCGTGCTCAACTGCCCACCTCTCGTTGAGCTGCGATGTCAATCGTTCTGCCGTGCGCCTGGAATTCACAAACACCAAGGTGGAGCGGTGCGCCATGATCTCGTCGTAAAGCTGTGCTTCAATGTGGGGCCAGATGGACTTTGAGGCGCCAGCTCCTGCGTCGCTGGCCGGAAAAGCAGCTCCTGCCTCGCCTAGGCCCAGTTGATCATCGACGATGGAGTCGCCGATCATACTTGCTTCTTCAGGCACAGGTAGATCACTCATGTCGTCGACAGGCACGCGGACGTGGAGTTCCCATTTCTTTTCCGCGGTCGGGTTGATAATTGTGGTGTTCTCACCCAGGAAGTTGGCCACTGCGTCGAGTGGTCGCACGGTAGCTGAAAGCCCGATGCGCTGAAAATTTCCGGCGATGCGGCGCAGACGCTCCAAGGTCAAGGTGAGGTGCACGCCACGTTTGGTGCCGGCCAGGGCGTGGATTTCGTCGATGATCACGGTGTGCACGTCTTTGAGGATCGCTGCTGCTTTGGAGGTCAACATCAGGTAAGCGGATTCCGGCGTGGTGATCAGGATGTCAGGTGGTTTGCGCACCTGGCGGTTGCGTTCTGATTGTGGGGTGTCTCCGCTGCGCACGGCCACGGAGATATCTGGCATCGGCCGACCCATTCGTTGCGCTACTCGCGCGATACCGCTCAATGGTGCGCGCAAGTTATTCTCCACGTCGACGCCGAGGGCCTTCAATGGAGAGATATAGAGCACTGTGACGCCGCGGGTTTCGGAACCTGTTGCGCGCCCAACAGGCAGTACCTGTTGGCCGTCGCGCTCTACTAGTGAGTTCAGTGACCACAAAAATGCTGCCAGAGTTTTACCGGAGCCGGTAGGTGCCACCACCAGGGAGTTTTCACCAGCGGAGATCGCTGTCCATGCCTCTGTTTGGACGGCGGTAGGGCCTGCGAAAACTTCTGAAAACCACGTGGCCACCTGTGGGTGGAATCGGCCCAGAATGTTTTCGCTCATGGGACTACTTTAGCCTTCTTGGGCCCTGTTAAGCCTCTGGGCGTGTAGTCGCGGTTAGTACCCGCAATTCGGTGACGCACGGTAGTCTGGGAACCATGACCGCTCAGTATTCTGATTCTCGGCTGACAAACCTTATCGCCCAGGGCACCGGTGAGATCCTGAAGGGGATTCGCGGCGTGGGTACGCTGCGTGGCCGCGAGCTCGGCGAGGCTGGTGATGATCTTGCGCAAAACTGGATCGCGCGTGTGCTGCGCCAGCACCGCCCCGATGATGGCTTCCTGTCGGAGGAAGCTGCCGATAACCCAACCCGTTTGGATAAAGACCGTGTGTGGATCGTCGACCCGCTCGATGGCACAAAGGAGTTTGCTACCGGACGCCAGGACTGGGCGGTGCACATTGCTTTGGTGATTGATGGTGTACCGAAGCATGCTGCTGTGGGGCTGCCGGACTTGGGCGTGGTGTTTAAGTCGTCGGATGTGCGCCACGTGTCTGGCCCGTTTGCGGGCAAGATCGCGATTTCTCGTAATCGTCCGCCGAAGATCGCAGACCATGTTGCCCAGGGCCTCGGTTTTGAGGTGGATGGGTTGGGTTCGGCTGGCGCGAAGGCGATGCATGTGCTGCTGGGAGACCATGACGCCTATGTGCACGCTGGTGGCCAGTATGAGTGGGATCAGGCAGCACCGGTTGGTGTCGCGCTGGCTGCTGGCCTGCACGCCTCCCGCCTCAATGGCGATCCACTGCGATATAACAATGAGGATACTTATATCCCGGATTTGTTGATCTGTCGGCCTGAGTTGGCGGACCAGATCCTGGAGTTGACTAACGCTTACCTGGACGAGCACGGCAGCTTCGAGGGTTAAGTTTAAGCTCACTTTATCACTTGCCGACGATTCCCCTGCCGCACTTTTTGGCGGTAAGGTTGCGGTCATGACTGTGCCTACTCCCTATGAGGATCTTCTCCAAGACATTCTTGATAATGGCCAGGCCAAGGGCGACCGCACGGGTACTGGCACCCGCAGCGTGTTTGGCCGCCAGATCCGCTACAACCTTGCCCACTCATTCCCCCTGTTGACCACCAAGAAGGTGTTCTTCAAGGGGGTTGTCGGCGAGTTGTTGTGGTTCTTGCAGGGCGATTCCAACGTGCAGTGGCTGCAAGACAACAACATCAAGATTTGGGATGAGTGGGCCAGCGAAGATGGCGAGTTGGGCCCTGTCTATGGCGTGCAGTGGCGCAGCTGGCCCACCCCGGACGGTAGCCACATTGACCAAATTCAGGGTGCGCTGAACACGTTGCGCAGCAATCCTGATTCGCGCCGCAATATTGTCTCGGCGTGGAATGTGGCGGAGCTGGACAAGATGGCGCTGCTGCCCTGCCACTTGCTGTTTCAGTTGTATGTGGTTGACGGTACGCTGTCGATGCAGGTCTACCAGCGCTCCGCAGACATGTTTTTAGGTGTGCCGTTTAACATCGCGTCCTATTCTTTGCTCACTCACATGTTTGCCCAGCAGGCAGGCCTGGATGTTGGTGAGCTGATTTGGACAGGCGGGGACTGCCACATCTACAACAATCACGTTGAGCAGGTACGCGAGCAGCTTTCGCGTGAGGCCCGCCCGTACCCACAGCTGAAACTGAACAAGGCGGCGTCGATCTTTGAGTACTCCTTCGACGATATTTCTGTGGAAGGGTATGACCCACACCCGAAGATTTCTGCCCCGGTGTCGGTATGATTGGCGCGATTTGGGCCCAGTCCCTTGATGGTGTGATCGGCGACGGCCGTACAATGCCGTGGCACCTGCCCGAGGATCTGCGCCATTTCAAGGAAACCACCTTAGGTTATCCCGTGATCATGGGCAGGCGCACATGGGAGTCGCTGCCGAAGAGACCACTGCCGGGCCGCGATAACTTCGTCGTGTCCTCGCGTGAGGCCGGTCAGTGGTCGAATGGCGCTTTCGTGGTCCCTGATGTTCCCCAGTTGGACACTGACGCGTGGATTCTCGGCGGGCCGCAGCTCTGGGAGTCCTACATGGATTGGTTGGACGTCATCGAGATCACGCTTATCGACGCCCACGTCGCCGAGCATTACGGTAAGCGGGCAGTCATGGCCCCACGGGTACCTGAGCACCTGTTTGCCTTGATGTTGGACACCGAGTGGATCACGTCGGAGAAAGGCAAGCTTGTCCTGCCAGGGGTTGCTGACTCAGCCGAGGATAAATTACAGGAGCCGCTACGTTACCGGTTCCTCCGCTATGAACGAAAGGTTGCAAAAGATAATGTCTGAGCAAACAAATCACGTCACCATGTACCTGACCGATTGGTGCCCGCACTGCGCGAAGCTGCGCAAGCATCTGGATCGCACTGAGACCCCGTACGCCACCATCGACATTGAGGCCGAGGGCAATGAGGAAGCAGCCGAGTGGGTGAAGTCAGTTAATGACGGTAATGCTGTCGTTCCAACCATCCGCTACTCGGATGACACCCACGAGACCAACCCGCGCGCATCCGCGGTGCGTGCGAAACTCCGCGAGCTGACGGGCGAGGCTTAAGCACTAGCGGAGTACGGCCACGCTCCGCTACAGGTTGTTGTCTTCGTCCTCTTCACCAAATAGGTCAAGCATGTCCTGTGGGGATAATGAAGCGAAGTGTCCACTGAGATCGCGCCCCGAAACCTCGTTGAGGTAGTTTTCGATTGCGGTCTTTAAACGGCGCGCATCATGCGGGTTGAGTAGCATGATGCGTTCCGTTGACCCACCCGGCAGCTCCTTGTCTACCGACAGTGCAGGAATATTATCTTTCACCACGACTTCCACCTTGATTTTGCGGCGCTGAATATCGGTGAAACGCGGTTGTGTCTGGGGCATAGTCCTCAAATCTTCCTTTCACTCAAAAGCGTTGTTGCTTTTCCACAACAAACAGTACGTCCAGCCTAATTTACGGTACTTTCGCGTTGTGCGGTAGCCTTAGTCTTCGTTGCGTCGAACGCAACTACTCGTTGCCCCAGTAGCTCAGTGGATAGAGCACGGCTCTCCTAAAGCCGGTGTCGGAGGTTCGATTCCTCTCTGGGGCGCTCGGCCAACTTCCAACGACTAGCGGAGACACGGGGGCTTCTGCCCCACCCCCGACTTCCACCCCAAGTGGCGTAAAATGGTGTCACCCAGCAATCGATGTGTAACATGAAGAACGTGAGCCAGGGTTGAGCGCAAGCAAGAATGCCCCGGGCAGCAACTCCGAGGACCCACCGCGTAACAGCATGGGTCCTCGTGCTTATATTCAGTTCGCAGGATCCTTCACGTACGAGTCGAAACTCCGGCTCTGCCACCGAACTATCGCTGATCTCAACCACTCTGAAATCCTCTACTCAGCTCGACCTCTCTTCGACGCAGTAGCACAGAGCCCACTCAACGAAGAAAACATGCGAAAGCTAGCGAAAGTCAGGGCTGCCACAATCAGAAGAACGAACGAATAACCAGAGATCGATCATCGTTTTTAGTTCCCGCTACATTGACTTATCTGCGGCGATGTCGGCGTGTAGGGATGGACTGCTGGTTTTTTACAAAAGCAATTATAAAATCTAGCTAGTGAAACGCCCGTAGTCAGCAGAAGATGCCTACAGGTTGCTGAACTCTGCAAGACGCGCGAAACCTTTCGAGGTGACTTCATGCACGGTCGCGATTTTTCGTTTTGAGCATCCGATTCTTGAACTTGCGTTGCCATGGAGAACCTGCCCTTAAGACGCTAGACAGCACACCTAGATACGGGCGGTTCCATGATTATTTCCACTGAATCACACACCCTCTCGTCGTCAAGCGCGAACATAACCACACGCACAAAGCCAAATCACTGCCCGATCGTGTGGCATTTTTCACTTTACTGCCATAAATAGTATCAATCATTCGAAAGTGGGAGTAGCGTCAAAAGTACCGTAACCATACCGAGTTAAGGAGCTCACATGACCGTCGACACTGCATGGCACCGCCGTCCTGAAGGCGCAGGCGACACCATCACCAAGGAAACCGCGGATCTTATCCACAAGTGGTGGCGTGCAGCAAACTACCTCTCCGTCGGCCAAATCTACCTGCTGGATAATCCCATGCTGCGTCGACCGCTGCAGCGCGACGATGTCAAGCCACGTCTTCTCGGCCACTGGGGCACCACCCCGGGTCTGAACTTCATCTACGCGCACGCAAACCGCGTAATCAAGGAACGCGACCTTAACGCTATCTATGTCACCGGCCCTGGCCACGGTGGCCCAGGCATTGTGGCAAACACCTACCTTGAAGGAACCTACTCCGAGATCTACCCGGACGTGACTCAAGACGACAAGGGTATGCAGCAGCTGTTCCGCCAGTTCTCCTTCCCAGGTGGCATCCCATCCCACGCAGCACCGGAAACCCCAGGTTCCATTCATGAGGGTGGCGAGCTTGGCTACGCACTCTCCCATTCCTACGGCGCGGCCTTCGACAACAAGGATCTGTTGGTTTTTGCGGTCGTCGGCGACGGCGAAGCAGAGACCGGCCCGCTAGCCACCTCCTGGCATGCGAACAAGTTTGTCAACCCAGAAAAAGACGGTGTGGTCCTGCCGATTCTGCACCTCAACGGTTACAAGATTGCCAACCCAACCGTCTTGGCGCGCATCCCAGAAGACGAGCTCGAAGCACTTATGGTCGGCTACGGGCACAAGCCACACTTCTTCACCGGTGGCTTTGATGATGAAACTCCTGAGAGCTATCACACCCGCTTTGCAAAGGTAGTCGACGACTGCCTCGACGAGATCGCCGATATCAAGGCAGCAGCTGCCGCAGCAGCAGAAAAAGGTGAGGAGATCGAACGGCCTGCTTGGCCGATGATTGTCCTGCGCACCCCGAAGGGCTGGACCGGCCCGAAGGAAATCGACGGCAAGGTCACCGAAGACTCGTGGCGCGCACACCAGGTACCACTGGCATCCGCGCGTGACACCAAGGAACACCTGGCGGACCTGGCCGAGTGGATGGAATCATACAAACCGAGCGAGCTTTTCGACGACAACGGCATGCTGCGCGACGACGTTGCAGAACTTGCACCCGTCGGCGAGCGCCGTATGTCTGCCAACCCCATCACCAACGGTGGCATGGTTCTGAAAGACTTGATTCTGCCAGACTGGCGTGACTATGGCATTGACGTCCAAGAACCGGGCACCCCCTTGACGGAGGCAACCCGTCGCCTGGGCACCTACTTCCGTGACGTGATCAAACTTAACCCGGACAACTTCCGTATCTTCGGCCCCGACGAAACCGCATCGAACCGCCTGCAGGATGTCTACGAAGTCACCGACAAGCAGTGGAACGCCGAATACTTGCCTAACGACGAGATGGATGGCCACCTCGCACGTGCTGGCCGCGTCGTCGAGATGCTCTCTGAACACCAGTGCCAGGGCTGGCTCGAAGGCTACTTGCTCACCGGCCGCCACGGCATGATGAGCTCCTATGAGGCCTTTATCCACATTGTGGACTCCATGGTCAACCAGCACGCTAAGTGGCTCAAGGTGTGCAACGAGATTCCGTGGCGCCGCCCTATTGCGTCGCTGAACTACTTGCTGTCCTCCCACGTGTGGCGCCAGGATCACAACGGTTTCTCCCACCAAGACCCTGGTTTCATCGACCATGTTGTAAACAAGAAGGCCGAGGTTGTCCGGGTCTACCTCCCCTGCGACACCAACACTCTCCTCTCCACTTTTGACCACTGCCTGAAATCCAAGAACTACGTCAATGTGGTTGTGGCGGGTAAGCAGCCGAATCCGAACTGGCTCTCCGTCGACGAGGCGAACAAACACTGCACCAGGGGCTTGGGCATCTGGCACTGGGCAGGTACCGAAGGTGATGGCGACGAACCCGACGTTGTCCTGGCCTGCGCTGGCGACATCCCCACCTTGGAGACTTTGGCCGCAGCCAAGATGCTGCGCGAAGCAGTCCCAGAGCTGAAGATCCGCGTGGTCAACATCGTGGATCTGATGCGCCTGCAGCACGAAAAGGAGCACCCGCATGGCCTGTCTGATAAAGAATTTGACACCATCTTCACCAAGGACAAGCCAGTCATCATGGCGTACCATGGCTACCCTTGGCTGATTCATCGCCTAACTTACCGCCGCAACAACCACTCCAACCTGCATGTCCGCGGTTTCATTGAAGAGGGCACCACCACAACCCCATTCGATATGGTTATGCGTAACAACCTCGACCGCTTCCACTTGGTCATGGACGTTATTGACCACGTTGAAGGCCTGGGCTCCAAGTACGCGAACCTGCGCCAGTACATGGCTGATGCGCGTATCTACGCACGTGCGTACGCCTACGCCAACGGCGAAGACGTGCCATCGGTTGCTAACTGGACCTGGTCTGATAAAACGGATGCAGCTCAGGACACCATCGACGCGACAGTCTTCACCGGCGGCGACAACGAGTAAGCCTAGGGCCCCAATGGGGTGAAGCCAAAGGCGTGGAATGTCACCGTATCTCCTTGGGCGGCGACATGGCCTGGGTCTGCTGTGGTAGTCCACAAGTTGAGATGTAACTGTTCTTTATTGGGCTGTGGCACGCCCTCGGTGGCCACAGCATGGGACAAGATGGTGCCATCTGCTTGAGTAGTTACCACCCGCAGCAGATCTGGTGCCCACGTGGCGGTGGTGGTCAGCTCCTGGTGTCCTTCTGGCACATCAAACTCATTGAGGTTGATGCGCGTGCCGTCGGTATCTGTGTACATGGTTTCACCGCCATGGGAGTACTGGCGGGCGGTATCACCCCAGCGCGAGATCTCAATAAAATCGATCTCTGTTACCCCAGCGGCAGCCTTGTGGCCTGGCACAACAACATCAGCCCAGTCATAGGTGAAAATGCCGAGCACTGTGTGCGGATCAAACGCATCAAAATCAGCTGAGTAGCGGAAGTAATAAGTGCCGTAGCCGAGGGATTCTTCGGCGATCAGCTCTACCCCACCGTTAATACCTCGGGATTCGAGCACGAGATCGCCAGCATCATCGACTGTGGCCCCATCTACCCAGTAGCTCTCACCGGTTTCTGGGTGCGCAGCTTGGGGCCCACCCCAGCCTACAATCTCTTCGTTGGTTCCCCGGATCGCCCAGGTGTGGCCTTCCCAGCTGAGGGTGTCTAGGTTGTAGGTAGATGAAAAGTCCACAGAGTGTGTCACGGTGCTTTCTCCGGATCGTGCGGCGAAAAGAATGGCCATCGCCAGGGCCAGCAAGGTTAGCTTAGGCCACACCTTAGCGTATTTCACACTCGTGCCCTTCGTGGTTGAAACCGTGTGCAGGTAGAACAAGCGCCAGGGCTTAAGCAGCGGGCCTTAGAGCGAATCCCCAAAATCTTCGCGGAACTTGGCCACCAAATCCTGCGCCCAGGATCCCTTCGGCGCTAAACGCCCGTAGAAGAAACGCAGAATTTCTGGCTCCTCCACCCACTCGAGCCCACCGATCAAATGCCGGTTTTGGTACAGCCAGTCAATCCGGTCGATCGTGTAATTGACTTGCGAAAGCGTAAACACACGCCGTGGCATTGCTAGGCGGACAAGTTCCATATCAGCTAAAGGCTCCACACCTTCGTCGTCACGCTGCTCACTCATCGTGCCGCGTTCCATGCCACGCACACCAGAGGCAATATACAGCGCTGCCGCCAGTGCACCTGCGGGGTAGTCATCCTGCGGGATGTGATCGACAAAACGCATTGCATCCACGTGCGCACCGAGACCACCGGCTGGAGTAATCACCGGAATATTGCGGCGGTCTAGCTCTCCTACCATATATTCGATGAACTGCGGACCCTGATTAATCATGTCCTCATCCATCGTTTCGTCCAGGCCCACAGTGATCGCTTCCATCTCCCGGACGGACATCCCGCCATAGGTAAGAAAGCCCTCGTACATCGGCACATATCCGCGCATGCGCTTGTACATGTCCTCATTACGGATGCAGATTCCGCCACCGCGGCCAAACCCGAGTTTGCGCGCCGAGAAGTACAGCACATCGCAGTTCTGCGCCATTTCTGCTGTAATGTCGCGTATCGACGCATCCTTGTACTGCTCTTCGCGTGTTTTGATGAAGTGCAAGTTATCAGCCAGCAAGGATGCATCAAGGACCATAGGTACCTCGAACTCCTGGCACACTGCGTACGCCTCACGCATGTTCTGCAGTGAGAAAGGCTGGCCGCCAATCAGGTTTGTGCCTGCCTCCATCCGCACAAAAGCTACCTTTGATGGATCAGCAGCCACAGTGTCACGGAGCTTATCGACGTTGATATTGCCCTTGAACTTCTTTGTCGAGGTGACCTCAAGGCCGCTTTCGTCGATCAGCTCAATGACTTCTCCCCCACGGTGGGTGATGTGCTGTTTGGTGGTGGTGAAGTGATAGTTCATTGGCACAATTGAACCTTCGGTGACCAGCACTTCAGAGATAATGTTTTCACAAGCACGGCCCTGGTGCGCGGGCAGGAAGTACTCCATACCGAAGAGCTCGCGGACCTTGTTTTCTAAGCGCGTATAGGTTGCTGAACCTGCGTAGGCATCATCAGCTCCCAGCATGGCTGCCTGCTGGTCCTGGCTCATCGCGTTGACCCCAGAGTCTGTGAGCATGTCGAGGAATACATCCGCGTTTTGTAGCAGGAACGTGTTATAGCCTGCGCCTTCCATTGCCACCACGCGCTCTTCGATGGGTAAAAGCGTGAGCTTCTGGATGATTCGTACCTTGTGCATCTCCAGTGGCAACTGCTGACCACGGAAGAACTTCACTTTCGACATACTTACTCCTTGTTATATGAACAGACCCTGCAACTTGAGTCTAGAGCTTTAAGTGTGCCATGCAGTTGCCAGGCCCGGGCCACGGCCCATGATTTGCGCTTATTTCCTTGCGGGACAACTAGCGCAATAGTCAGCCTGTTACTAGAGTGCCACATGCGACTATTTACGACATCAAGTATTCCCGGCGTGGCATCCTCAAAGCTGCCACCTTCGCAGCAGCTGCCAGCACTGTCGGCGCTAGTGCGCTCGCCACCGCCCCTTCTGCCTCTGCTCAAGGCCGAGTGCTTGGCACGGTTATCGACTACTCCGCCGGCGTTCCTTCCGGTCGCGCAGTGCGCGCCGCTGGCCACATGGGGCCGTACGTTATGTTTCGCAGCCTCGCCCCGACGCCCTTTCATGGATGAAGGGCAAACCCGTTAGCCTTTCTGAAACTCGCGACTTTGCGGCCAACGGCCTTGCCACTGCGTCTGTCTACCAGTTTGGCCGGGCTAGCACTGCCGATTGGCTTGCTGGCGCTTCAGGTGCCGCGACACATGCCCCGCAGGCGATTAACCTGCACCAGGCGGCAGGCGGGCCAACGGGCCGGCCCATTTACATTGCTATCGACGACAACCCCACCTGGGCCCAGTACACACAGCAGATCCGCCCCCACTTGCGGGCATTTCAGGCCGCTCTGACAAACGCTGGCTACCTCACTGGTGTCTATGGCAACTGGAACGTCATCGAGTGGTGCGTTAACGACGGCATCGGTTCGTTCTTCTGGCAACACGACTGGGGCTCCGGTGGCAAAATCCACCCACGCACCACCATCCACCAAAAAGCGAAGTGGCAGGCCTATATTGATGGTGTTCAGGTGGACATTAATAGTGTCTACGCAGCCGATTGGGGCCAGTGGACACCCGGACAGCCACCGATCATTCCGGCAGTACCGGTAGGGGGATCGTCGATAAGCGATGCTGCAAACATGTCATCACAGATCGCAGGCCAATTCCAAGCCCCGGACATCCAGCGCGTCATCGACCAGGCACGTAACGTCTTACCCTAAGCTCGGAACTTAGCGAACGTACCGGGTAGAGGGTACATCCAAGTCTCAGCCACGTTATCAGCGATCACAGGCGGTCGGCGAACTAGCTTAAAGATTCCCCTACCTTTTGGCAAGAAGGCTCCCTTGATTACACGACCGAATTCTCAATATGATAAGAGGCATGACCATGCTAAACTCCGCCAACATAAACAAAGCTCCCGAAGGCAGCGATGCGCAGGCACGCATCGTCCTTGGTGAACGCGTTTATGAACTAGATGAACGGGGCGCAGCGATCATTGAGGACGTAGTACAAGCTCTGGAAAAGGGCTCTATAGTCCAGTTCTCGACGGTATCTGACAACATGCCAATCGAAGAGGCAGCTCAAGAACTTGGAATCACTCCCTTTGCGATGGCAAATCTTCTCGATGAAGGTGTCATTGCAGATGTTTTTGAAGGGGACGTACGTCGCGTGTCCAGAAGCTCTATGCAGGCCTTTATAGATGACACTCCGCGAAGGCGTAGGGAAGGCATTAAGGCCTTTAGGGAGACCCATGATCCAGCAGATGATCAATTAGAGGGTTTCGTCTCGACCCGATGAAGCCCCGAATCTTTCTTGCGGGTAACCCCGTTCGAAGGCCATCCACCCAGCGTTCTTTTTCGTGCTACCCCTCCACCGCCTGTGCATACAGCTCAAACAAATGTTTCACGATCGCCGCTTCCCGCTCCGCATCCGGCAGATCCGAAAAGTCCACCGCATACGCCGCCTCCACCGCCGCATCTAACCGCTGATGCGCCGCCGTCAACTGCGGGTACAACCAGTCATTATCGGGATCGTACAGGTCCGCAAGGGTCGCCCCCTCATACTCCGCCCGGGCATCCAACACTTCCTGCGCATGCTTTTCGACGTCCCCCTTCCGCCCCTCATCCAGTCCCGGGAAGAAAAATGTTGTAGACCACGCTCGAGCGGAAACATCCTTAATCGAAAGCGAAAGGGTAATCATAGTGTTAAGCAATCCTTCACGTCGCATTTTTAATTGCCCGCAATAACAGCGACTTCCACCTTCACACCTCGTGACTCCAGGGAGTCGGCTTGCTTAATTAAGTTAACTTTCGAAAAGGTAAATAAATCATCTGGACCTCCAAGCTTGCCTTGCCGTCTATGCAGTGCCAACACGACGTGGGTGCCCTTAATTGTCAGACTACTTGTGAATCAGTTTTGAGGAGGATTCATGAGTACGAAAGTTCATTGTCCGGCAGATAGGTTTAGCCCTGAGCAGCGTCGTGAGATTGCGTTGAGATATGTGGCCTTGAAGAAGGGCCGCAAGGGTGCCTACGCCGAAAGTTTGGGTGTCTCAACAGCGACGATCCGCTCGTGGGTGGCAGCCTGTGCCGATGGTGATCTCGACAAAGGCTTGATTCCACGTCAGACTGGAAAGATGACGAAGAAGGATGTTGCTGAGATCACCCGGCTGAAAAAACTCTTGGACTGTTAGGAACGGGGGTTTTGAAGTGGTGTGGTGATGGTTGTGAAGCACCGCAGTGACGGTTGTGATGCGGGGGTAGTTGTCACTGCGGTGGCGGGGGTGGGCCTTACTGTGGTATACGCATGTTTGGCCCGTCGAGGTTGATGATTTCAGCGTTGCCGATTATTCGGTTCATCAGTGATTCGGCGACGACTTTATCGGGGATGGATTCATACCAGTGTTCGGGTGTGAACTGGGATGTGATCAGGGTTGATCCTTTGTGTTCTCTGGCTGCGATGATGTTAAACAACGCGTTGGCGGTGTCGCCTGAAATGGGTGTGGTCAGAAAATCATCAAGTACCAAAAGGTCGGTGGCTGTGAGTTTATCTGTCAGTTCTAGGCGTTTCGGGTCGGTGTGTCTAACCCCCACCATGAAAAATCCGGGTCAGGACTGCCGTAGAGGCCAAACAGCAAGGCGGTCATGCACCCCACTCTACCGGTAGAAAAAGAGTGATGGCGCGACCCAGGTTGAACCAGGTGGCGCCACCATGTACGCGCAATGTTTACAGGAAGTTGAAGTGGTCCGCCAACCACGCGACATTAACTACTGTGTTCACCAGGTAAGCCAGGTCCACCAGTGCAGAAGAAAGTGCGAACATAATTGCTCCTTATAGTGTCATGATCTTTTCAGTACGGACAACGAAATTTTACACCACACGTTTCAAGTACGCCGGCTAATCGTTGATTCTCGATCGGATCTTGTGTGAAAGCCAGCACTAAACCTGGGCTCTGAGTGCGCTGAGCCCTTGAGTGTGGAGATCACACTGTGGAGATAAGCGCGTCGTACACGATTACAGCTGCAACACGCCACGGTTGCGTCTTTTAGTGTGGTGTATCTAGATCCTGCGGTGTGCGGCGTGCCGGTGTAGATGACGGCGGCCATCGCAGGTACCTTTCAAATCAACTCCTACATCTTCTCGAAAGGATAAACACTGCGATGACCGCTAGCCCTCATCATATCGACCCGACGGCGTATCTTGAAGAATGGCTTACTCAAGCTTCCCCGGACTTGATGCGCGATATGCTGACGAAATTCATTATCCAAATACTGTCTGCCCCGGCTGACACGATCTTTGGGGCGGAGTATGCCACCGTCTCAGCAGAGCGCGTCAATTCCCGTAATGGGTACCGTCACCGCCAATTCGATACCAGGGTTGGCAGCATCGATGTGGCGATCCTGAAGCTGCGTACCGGGTCCTTCTTCCCCGACTGGCTGCTAGTGTAGGGTCCTGTATATAGGTTTGTGGTGTGGTAGTTTTGGTGTATGTCACATGCTGTTGCCGCGCTTGAGGTTACTGAACAGCAACGTCAGGGTTTAGAAGAAATCGCGTCATCTCCGTCTCGTCCGTATCGGGAGGTGATTCGTGCCAAAGCCTTGCTTGCTGCCTGTGATGGGGTGGCTAGTCTTGAGATTGCCAGGCGGTGTGATGTTTCGGCGGTCACTGTTAGGGCGTGGTGTCGGCATTTCCAGCAGCACGGTTTAAATAACTTCGGTGCGGTAGCACATCGTTAAAGAGTAATTTGAAGAACAATTGCCGCGCAACGTACTCGAATGGACCCACTCTCGCATCATGTTTAGCAACCGCTGAAGTGTATTGGGGTGTCGTCCGCGGCGCTCATATGTTCAGTTCATGCGCATAGCGAGTAAGGGGTGCGTAATGAGGTATATTCCACTCGCTACAAACGCGACAGGAATCCTGGGTGGTGTCCTGCTGTCGTGGTTTGCGTTGAGCGTTGATGCACCTTTGAATGCGGTCGACTACCTGGCACTCTTGCCGCTAGTGTAGAGTCCTTTAATTGTGTTTCTGGTTAGTGGTGGATTCAAGGGTGGTGCGTGCGCGGTTGATTGTGGCCAGGATGGTTTCTGCGTCTTTAACCCAGGTAAAGGGTGTGGGGTTTATGTTGCGGTGGTTGATCCAGTCCATGATCTTGTGTTCGAGGTCGGCTACCGAGTGGAAGGCTTGATTGCGGATGACTTTGTCGGTCAGGATGCCGAAGAATCGTTCGACCTGGTTAAGCCATGATGACGAGGTGGGAGTGAAGTGGAAAACAAACCGTGGATGTTTATCGAGCCAGGCTTTGATGTTGGAGTGTTTGTGAGTGGCGTAGTTATCTAACACGATATGAACACCGAGTTCGTCTGGCACTGTGGCATCAATCTGGCGGAGGAAGGTGAGAAATTCCTGGTTACGGTGTCGTTTGGTGGTCTGTGCGATCACTTTTCCGGTGGCGGTATCTAGTGCTGCAAACAGGGTGGAGGTGCCGTGTCGTTTGTAGTCATGGGTCATTGTTCCTGCACGTCCCGGTTTTAATGGTAGTGATGGTTGTGTGCGATCTAAGGCTTGGATAGAGGATTTTTCATCCACACACAACACGACAGCTTTTTCTGGGGGATTAAGATAAAGACCTACGATATCGACGAGTTTCTCTGTAAACTCCGGGTCGTTCGACAGTTTAAATATATCGGTACGATGCGGTGTAATACCTAAGGATTTCCAGATCTTCGCCACTGTTGACTTACTCATCCCGCAGGCAGCGGCCATGGTTCGCACACTCCACCGGCTATCACCACCCGGTGGTTCTGAGTTAAACAGCATCTCCAGCATGGAGATATAGTCCTCGTTACTATAGGTCGGTTTCCGTCCCCGACCAGGTGCTACCGCACCGAAGTTATTTAAACCGTGCTGCTGGAAATGCCGACGCCACGCCCTAACAGTGACCGCCGAGACATCACACCGCCTGGCAATCTCAAGATTAGCCACCCCATCACAGGCAGCAAGCAAGGCTTTGGCACGAATCACCTCCCGGTATGGACGAGACGGAGATGACGCGATTTCTTCTAAAGCCTGACGTTGCTGTTCAGTAACCTCAAGCGCGGCAGCAGCATGTGACATACACCAAAACTACCACACCACAAACCTATTTACAGGACCCTACACTAGCGTTCTATCTTCTGCTCGCTGTTGTTGGTATCGTGTGTGCTTTTAAAGTGCCAGGTGTACGTGTCGAGAGTTTCCTCTACTCGACTTTTATGACACTTAACCTCGCCGTCATCGGCTCGTTCTACATCTTTACTGACCCCACAACGATTAACGTTTTTGGATTCCTAGCTATTGTGATTGGACTTCTTGGCGCGCCTGCAGTGTTCATATCCCGTAGCACTGAGACAAACTAAGCTAAAGGCTTTTAGGATACGGAATTGACGGAGCCTGTTGGGGTTACCCGCGACCTGCCCACGTGGCCGCGAACTCCTCCGCCGCCCGGCGGCGCTCATTATCCGTCGAAGCACTCATGTCCAACATCCTAGCCACCCGCTGTGCACAGCTTTTGCTTTACGACGGCTTCCCCCCCTCAGCACAGGCCACGCACAGCGCAGAAAAACACCCGGGCACTTCCGTGTAAGGAGTGGCCGGGTGCTTCTCTTGAACCGGAGTCGAGTGGTTCAAGCTTTAGTGGTCGACTGGCTTTTCCACACCGACGCCCGTTAGCGAGCGAACTTCCATCTCGGATGCGAGGTGATCCAAATTATCAGGCTTGCCAACGTAGGTACCAATGATGCCTGCCAAAAAGCCCAGCGGAATGGAGATGATACCCGGGCTGGTCAGCGGGAAGATGGACCAGTCAGCACCGGGGAACATCGAGGTGTCAGCACCGGAGACTGCTGGCGAAAGGAAGATCAGCACCAGAGCGGAGATTAAGCCGGTGTACATGGAAGCCACAGCACCGGTGGTGTTAAACCTACGCCAGTACAGGGAGAACAGGATGGTTGGCAGGTTCGCAGACGCCGCGATTGCGAAGGCCAAGGAGACCAAGAAGGCCACATTCTGCTGCATTGCCAGGATGCCCAGGATAATCGAGACCACGCCGATCACAACCACGGTGATACGTGAGACTCGGACCTGCTCGGCCTCGGAGGACTGTCCGTCGCGAAGCACTGCGTCGTAGATATCGTGTGCAACGGAAGCAGAGGCGGTAATCGCAAGGCCCGCCACCACGGCCAGCACCGTTGCAAACGCCACCGCGGAGATCAGCGCCATAAAGATCGAGCCACCGAGTTCGAACGCCAGCAGCGGTGCCGCCGCGTTCGCACCACCAGGGGCAGCGAGGATCCGGTCTGGGCCAACAAGACCTCCAGCTGCGTAGCCAAGCACCAAGGTCATCAGGTAGAACGCGCCAATTAAGACAATTGCCCACGTCACAGACTTACGGGCCTCAGTAGCGGTAGGAACCGTGTAAAAGCGCATCAAAACGTGCGGCAAACCAGCGGTACCAAGCACCAGAGACAGTCCCAAAGAGACGAAGTCCAGCTGCTGGGTCGCGCTGCCACCATACTTCAACCCCGGCTTCAAAATGTCCGCTGCCTCATACCCCTGCTGCTTGATGTACTCGGACGCGGCATGGGTATTGATTGCAGAGTCGAACAATGCCCCGAAACCACCCCTGACGGCCACGAAAACCAACACAGTCATGATGGCAACGCCACCGACCAACAGCACAGCCTTGATCATCTGAACATAGGTGGTGCCTTTCATGCCGCCGATCAAAACGTAAGCGATCATGATGACACCGACAATGGCAACACAGATTGCCTGGGCGGTGAAGCTGTGAAGGTTCAGCAAAACGGACACCAGTGAACCTGCACCGGCCATCTGCGCGATCAAGTAGAACAGAGACACGAACAAAGTGCCAAAGGCAGCAGCCACACGAACTGGCTTCTGCTTTAAGCGGAACGACAACACGTCCGCCATGGTGAATCGGCCAACATTACGCAGTGGCTCCGCAACCAAAAGCAGCGCGACGAGCCACGCAACGAAAAACCCGATGGAATACAGGAAACCGTCATAACCATTCAGGGCGATGGCACCGACGATACCAAGGAAGGATGCCGCCGACAGGTAGTCACCTGCGATCGCCAGGCCATTTTGAGTTCCGGTAAATGTTGCACCACCAGTGTAGAAGTCAGAAGCTTCCTTGGTGGTCTTGCCAGCCCTAGATACAACTGCGAGGGTAACGATGATGAAGACCGCGAAAACCGCGATATTCAGGATGGGGTTACCGGCAGAAGCTGCCTCGGCTTCTTGTGCGAGGTGAACAACGTTCACGGTATTAACGGTGCTCATTGTTTAGCCCTCCATTTCTTCACGGATCGCGGCCGCCTGCGGCTCAATATTCTTGTTGGCATACACCACGTAAATCCAGGTGATCAGGAAGGTGGTGAAAAACTGGGCCAGGCCCAGCCACAGGCCTATGTTCAGGCCGAGGAACGGCTGCGCCATCGCATCTGGGAAGTAGGTGGCAACGAGCACGTAAAAAAGGAACCACACGAAAAACAGCACAGACACCGGGAAGGTGAACTGGCGGTAGGTTCGACGCAGCTTTTGAAACTGCGGACTTTTCTGCATGGCAATGAATTCTTCAGAGGTGGGTTCCCTTCGGGACACACCTGCTGCCGGTGGATTTGTCACAATCGACTCCTTATATCTTGTGAAATCTCTAAACTTCACTATCCAAGAAAGTTACATGGCTCACATTGCAAGGTCGATCAAATTGACTCGCTAACCGGTAATTAACTAAATTAGCTACCCCCATACAGCCTCATTACCAGCAGATTCTTTAGGTATTACATTCCCCCGGAAGCCCAAACACGCCCTCTTTGCAAAGTTTGCGAAGCTGGCTGTGGCGTGGGGCACACATTTCACATCTATGACAAATCACCAGGGAAGGTGCGTGGATCATGAGAAAGGCGCTCCCCCTCGATTCGGGAAAGAATTCCCATCTCCTCCCTCGTCAAACGAAAACCCACCGCCCCCATGTTCTCTTCCAATCGCTCCGGGTTCGCCGTTTTAGGAATCACAGAAATGCCCTGCTGCAAGAGATAGTTCAAAACAACTTGAGCACTCGTCCTCTCATGGCGCGCAGCAATTGCCTTAACGTCAGCATTGTTCAGCACGGTGCCGCGTGCCAGCGGTGCCCAAGCCTCGGTGACAATCCCTTTGTTTTCGTGGTACGCGCGCAGCTCATCTTGCATAAAGCCGACATGGAGCTCCACCTGGTTCACAACGGGCGTGATACCCGTGTGTTCGATCAGCGCATCTAACACTTCCTCATAGAAATTAGCTACACCGAGCGACTGCAACTGCCCCATCCCCTGCAGTCGAGCCATGTCCTCAAACGCCTGCACATACAGGCCACGCTGCGCCCACGGCCAATGAATCATGTACAGGTCCAAGAACTCCAGCCCCAACTTCCGCAACGACTCCTGGTAGGATTCCCCTACCTTGTCCTGTTGGTCATTCCACAGCTTCGTTGTAATGAACAAATCCTCACGAGTGACATCACCGGACTTAATCGCATCCCGGACCGCTTTACCTACCGCTTCTTCATTCCCGTAGAACGATGCGGTGTCAATATGGCGGTACCCCAATTCGATAGCATGACGCACCAGTTTTTCAGTGTCGTCGTCGACAAGCTTGTAGGTACCCAAGCCCAGCTGAGGCATTTCGTAACCGTCATTGAGTTGCAAAGTTGGAATCTGAGGGAGTGTCATGCCCCCTATTCTGCCAAGAAAAACGCCCGCGCGTTGCAAGTCGCAAGTCAATGCAAGGCACGGGCGAATCGTCGATACGCAAGAACTACTTCGCGTCGAGCAGGTCAATCACGAAGATCAACGTGCGGCCAGACAACGGGTGGCCACCTCCTGCAGCTCCGTACGCCTTCTCCGGAGGGATGATCAACTGCCGGCGTCCACCCACCCGCATCCCTGGGATACCTTCCTGCCAACCGGCAATCAGCCCAGTTAGTGGGAATTCACTGGTTGCTCCGCGGTCCCAGGAAGAGTCAAATTCCTCGCCGGTATCGTAGTCAACGCCAACATAGTGGACCTCGACCATTCCGCCGGCCCGGGCTTCTGCGCCCTCTCCTCTGACAAGGTCCTCGGTGACCAGCCCGGTCGGTGCTGGCCCCTGGGGGACGTCGATGGTGGGCTTTTCCATGGAAAATTCTCCTTGAGTGTGTACGACTTCGTGGCGCATATAAGAAATCCGCCATGAACGTTCGCTCCCCAGTATAGGGAATTGCAAAGTTCTTGGCGGAATCTAGCAATTAACTAGCAATTAACCTACGGCAGCAGGCTATGTACCTCTCAGTGCATTAGCGCTTCTCGCGAGGGACAAACTCGCGCTGTGTCGCACCAGTGTAGATCTGACGTGGGCGGTTGATCTTGGAGTTCATGTCCAACTGCTCGCGGTAGTGAGCAATCCAGCCTGGTAGGCGACCGATAGCGAACAAGACGGTGAAGAAGTCCGTCGGGAAGCCCATCGCACGGTAGATCAAACCGGTGTAGAAGTCTACGTTCGGGTACAGCTTGCGGGACACGAAGTAATCGTCGCTCAGCGCGATTTCTTCCAGCTTCATCGCCAGGTCCAGCATCGGGTCGCCACCGAGGTGGTCGATGATCTCGTGTGCGGTCTCCTTGACAATCGCCGCACGCGGATCGTAATTCTTATAAACGCGGTGGCCAAAGCCCATCAGCCGGACGCCCTTTTCCTTGTTCTTCACACGATTCATGAAGTCGGTAGCGTCACCACCGTTGTTGTTCTGGATGTCTTCAAGCATCTCTAGAACTGCCTGGTTTGCACCACCGTGCAGAGGACCAGACAAAGCGTTGATGCCACCTGCGATCGCAACGAACATATTCGCCTGTGCCGAACCGATCATGCGAACAGTCGAGGTGGAACAGTTCTGCTCGTGGTCAGCATGCAAGATCAGCAGCTTGTCCAGCGCCTTGACCACAATCGGGTCAACCTCGTATGGCTCAGTTGGGTAACCGAACATCATGCGCAAGAAGTTCTCGCGAGTATTCAGCGAGTTATCTGGGTACATGTATGGGGACCCCTTGGATGCACGGTACGCGTACGCTGCCAGCATAGGGACCTTAGCCATCAGCCGGACAGTAGCCTTCTCCAGCTGCTCCTCATCCAGTGGATCCAGCTGATCCTGGTAGTAGGTCGACAAAATGTTCACCGACGATGCCAGAACAGACATCGGATGAGCGTTGCGTGGGAAGACATTGAACTGCGCCTTGAAATCCTCATCCAGAAGCGTGTGATGGCGGATTTCCATGTTGAAGTTATGCAGCTCATCCATCGTGGGCAGCTCACCGTTGATCAAGAGGTAAGCCACCTCGTTGAAGGTAGCGTTGTTAGCCAAGTCCGCAATGTCATAACCACGGTGGCGCAGGATGCCCTCGTCGCCATCAATGTAAGTGATCTTCGATTCAGTCGAACCGGTGGACACATAGCCAGGGTCGAAGGTGACCAGGCCGGTCTCCTTCAACATGTTGCCGAGGACAACGCCGTCGTTTCCCTCGGTGGCCTTCATAATGTCCATTTCGTACTCTTGACCGCCTGGGAGGTGGAGTACTGCCTTGTCGTTTTCAGATGCCACTGTGAACCTTTCCACGTAACCCGTCGGGCCTTGCCGGTATTGATCGAGGCCTGTTTATTAAGCGACGCTAGCACTTTTCCGGCACGCGTCTCCGGCTTTAATATCCAGTTTAGAATCCAGCATTTTCCCATCACTGCTAAATCAGTAAAGATTCTTGTGGTGAGAATTCACTTAAGGTTCCGTTAGTCGATGCTATTGCTCCTGCACGAACTCCATCGAGCTCCATCGAGCACATAGAACCAGCCCCCACCTTATCAGTTTTTGTGACTAGGGCGACAAACTGTAGGCAATTTCACCCAGTTCACGCAATACCCCCATCCGGGCGTAGTTGGCACTTCAGAAACAACGAGAGGCCACCCCTACTGGGGCTAAAGTGTTCAATAGTCATGCCCCGATTCAACCGAATGAACTAGAAAGATTTATATCGATGACCGATTACCCCACGCTACCCGCCGAACTGCTGCCTTCCGACGGGCGCTTTGGCTGCGGCCCCTCGAAAGTTCGCCCAGCGCAAATCGACGCGATCACAGCCGGAGCGACCGACATCATCGGCACCTCACACCGCCAGCCAGCAGTGAAAAACGTGGTCGGCGAGGTACGCGAAGGCCTCTCTGACTTGTTTAAACTGCCGGAAGGCTACGAGATTGTATTGTCACTAGGTGGTGCCACTGCATTCTGGGATGCGGCTACCTTCGGACTCATCGAGAAGAAATCTGCCCACCTATCCTTCGGCGAGTTTTCCTCCAAATTTGCCAAGGCTGCCAAGCAGGCACCATGGCTCGACGAGCCTGAGGTGATCGAGTCTGAAACCGGCGACGCCCCGTCGATAAGCGCCCTCGACGGCACCGACGCCGATGTGGTTGCCTGGGCACACAACGAAACCTCTACCGGCGCAATGGTCCCCATCCATCGCCCGAACACCAACGCACTGGTCACGATCGATGCAACCTCCGGTGCCGGCGGCCTTCCCGTCGATATATCGCAGGCGGACGTGTACTACTTCTCCCCACAGAAGTGCTTCGCTTCCGACGGTGGACTCTGGTTGGCAGCCATGAGTCCTGCTGCCATTGAGCGGATTGCCAAGATCAAAGCGTCCGGCCGCTTCATCCCTGCGTTCCTGGACCTGCAAACTGCGGTGGATAACTCCCGCAAGAACCAGACGTACAACACCCCGGCTGTGGCAACGCTGCTGATGCTGGCGAACCAGGTCACGTGGATGAACGACCACGGTGGCCTCGACGGCATGGTAGCCCGCACCACCCAATCCTCCTCCCTGCTGTACAAGTGGGCAGAGAACAACAGCGTCACCAGCCCCTACGTCGAAGACCCCGCAAAGCGTTCCCTCGTCGTAGGCACGATCGACTTCGCAGACTCCGTTGACGCAGCAGAGATTGCCAAAGCATTGCGTGCTAACGGAATCCTCGATACGGAACCGTACCGAAAGCTAGGCCGCAACCAGCTACGCATCGGCATGTTCCCTGCAACCTCCTCTGAAGACATTAAGCGCCTGACTAAGGCGATTGATTATTTGCTGGAGCAGGGAGTCGGTTCGAAGTAACCTGGCGCACACCCCACTTGGTCCACTGTTTTCCTTATATCGTGAGTTAGGCTTGTTAAAACAACGTTCTAAGGAGACACAATGCGCGAACTTTTTCCGGTTGATGCAGAATCAACGGATGAAATGTTGGTGCTGGCTTCCGACGACGGCGAGCGGTTCCGTGTACCGCGAGCCGTCGTTGCGTCTCGAGTCGCACCGGACACTTCCGCCGCGGATGGCTCGGATGGCTTAGGCCAACCTGAGCAGGACGCCGCGCCACAGGAGGCCTCCGACGAGGCTCTAGACGGGTCCGAGACTCCAGAATTCGATCGCCTTGCAGAAAACGCTCCCGAGGTGGAGCGCTCCCTGCCCCAGCCGGATCCGCTCTACGCCACTCCCCTGTCGCTGCGCCCATCTGAGATCCAAGCGCGCATCCGCGCCGGCGCATCTGCACAGGAGCTTGCCGACGAAATGGGCGTGGCTGTGTCACGCCTCGACGCCTATTCCCACCCTGTTCTCTTAGAGCGCGACCAAGTCGCCGAAGCTGCAAAGCAGTCCCACCCAGTGCGCGAAGACGGGCCGGCAAAACTCACGCTCTTTGAGATCTTGGCCACCGCATTCGCTGCTCGAGGCCACTCGCTGTCCGATGCCACCTGGGACGCAGTCCGCGAACCAGGCGACGACTGGGTAGTGCGCGTGGATTGGCGAGCAGGGTTAAGCGAGAACCGCGCCGAGTGGTCCTTCAAACGCAGCGGCCTTAGCGCTACTACCGAGGCCCGCAACGCAATCGCCGCCGACCTCACCGACCCTGATTTCCTCCAGCCGGTGCGCTCCCTCACTGCCGTAGGACAGCCTGACGATCAGTTCGATCGTGACGTTTCCGCCTCACAGCAGGAAGCGAGCACGCGTGACGACGAAACCTCCCCCGACGACCGTGGGCCTGACACGCGTGAAGACGTGTTTGAGGGCGAGTTCTTAAAGCACCCAGAACCGACCCAAGCACCACAACGCCGTAAGCGCAAGGCTGTCACCCCCCACTGGGAGGACGTCCTGTTAGGGGTACGGACCAACACCAAGCGTCCTCGCAAATAACCGCACAGCACTATGTTCTCGAGTGAGAGAAGCCGAAGGAATTCGAACCAGATGACGTTTCCAGCAGTAATTACCTTATGGTTTATAAACACTGACGACGTCGCCGGCGTTGTCACACGCGAGCCGAAAGCAGATCGTGGCTTTGGCAGGAAATACCTGGCACAACTCAATCCCGCTTGGCCAATCACCCCGATCGGCCAGTTCCCCCTCAACCGCTCAGCCCGCCCATCACGCCACGAGTTCTACATCGCCGGATATCCAGGCGTAACTATTGTCCAGACGTTTCTAGGAAACGTCGAAAAGCTCTCTGAAACACCCGAGCACTTGCTTAATTCGGTCTCGGCACAACACGTGTACGTTTTCGCCCAAGGCACTGACAGTACCTTCGGAGGGTTCGCTCATTTCGAGGGCGCGGAACTCAAGCGGTCCCTGTGCGCCACACGCAACGAAGTATTTGAAGACATCGGATTACCGCAAGCTTTCGAGGCTCCGTATTGGGCAGGTAAAAAAGCAGAGCAGCTAGGTGGAATCGCGCTGCCGTTTGTCCCTTCGGAGCTGACCGAGGCCGCCCAAGAGGCATGGATGGGCATTGATGTCTCCCCCACCGGCCCGGACATCAACGTCGTGGCGTACGCCGTGGATGGTCGCCCGGAGCCAAAGATTGAGCCACGCACTCCGAAAACAAAGGGTGTCAACGAGACCGCCGCAAAGTTCACCGCCGCCAAAAGCGACTACGACGATTACGAAGAAGTCGACGACCAGCCCGAGGGCGACGAGTTTGCCCGGCTTGCCGACGCCTCCGTCGCTGCCGCGAAACGCATTGGTCGAGGTGTCGCTCGTCGCGCGAAGATCGCCAAGGACGCGCTCACAGAAAGAATCCGCCACTCAGACCGCTAGTTACGCCGGTTAGTTGTTCACGGCTAGTTTTCCCGGTCAGTTCTTCACAGTTAGTTCTTCACAGTTAGTTCTTCACAGTTAGTTCTTCACAGTTAGTTCTTCACGCGGATCCCCGCTCGCAGCCTCCTGCACCGGGGTCTAACTCAGTGCGCCGAGCCTTTCCTTCGGCTGAGGAGCCCTTCCTTCCCTCCTCCGGCGGGCGCGCCTGCGAGCCACCTTTCGCTTGCTTCTCGCTGTTTCTCACCCCGCTACTGGGGACGGTTCGAATTCCTCAGTTCGAACTCCTCAGTTCGAACTCCTCAGTTCGAACTCCTCGGTTCGAACTCCTCGGTTCGAATTCTACTCCCCTGGAAATTCTTTTCATTAAGGTTTAATCAGGTCATGGCGTTTTGTATTTTTAGTTGAAGGCTAAAGTGCGAACTTAGGACTGCGAACTTAGGACTGCGAACTTAGGACTGCGAACTCAGGACTGCGAACTCTGCTCACCCGTCGACCAATAATCATGCACGCACACAAGCCCCGACAGCCCCACAAACCCCGGCAGCCCCACAAACCCCGCTAACCTCCGCGAGTCCCTCGTTGCCGCTCGTAGAACGCGATCGCTGCCGATGTTGCCACGTTCAGCGAATCGGTGCCGGGCGCCATCGGGATCCGCGCCCGCACATCGGTGGCGCGCATCGCGTGTTCGGTCAGCCCTGGGCCTTCACCACCCACCAGCAGCGCAACCTTGTCCCAGGGTCGGCCGCGGTCGTCGATAAGCGCGTCGGCAATGTGTACGGCGTCGGGGTGCGGGGTCAGCGACACCAACCGAAAGCCAGCGTCGCGCAGTTGATTCAGCGAGCGCTGCCAGGTGGTATAGCTGCCGTCGAGACGGGTCCACGGGGTGCGCAGCACATGGCCCATCGACACGCGCACGCTGCGTCGATATAGCGGGTCAGCGGTCCCTGATCCAAGCAGTACACCTTCGATGTCCATGCCGGCAGCATTGCGGAAGATCGACCCAATATTTTCGTGGTCCCCGACTCCTTCGAGTACCACGAGTGTGCGCATGTCCAGCATGTCGCTTATCGACGATTCCTCCCCGCGGTCTGCCACAGCGAGCAGTCCTCGGTGCATGTCGAAGCCTGCGACCTTGGCCAAGGTTTCGCGGGATACTTCGTAGACGGGGCAGTTGACTAATTGCTCGTCGTGAAGCGTGGAAAGCTCTGCGAAGAAAGATTCGAGCTTGCCCCGAAAACCAATTATGCACCGCAACGGGTGCTTCGATTCCACGAGGCGGTCGGCGACGAGGGGGCCTTCGGCGATGACGAGGTGCTTCTCGTTGCGCTTGAGATCGCGGATGTCGTCGAGGCGTGGGTCGGTGGGATCGGTGATCAGTTGCGGTGCAGGAAAAGTCACAAGTGACTAGCTTAGCGCTGACATGATCGGGTCCATGCCGAAGTAGATCACAAACAGGGCGGAGATCAGCCACATAATCCAATGCACCTGCTTTGCTTTTCCGGCGAAGACGGCGGACAGGGTGAACATGATGAAGCCCACGCCGATGCCGTTGGCAATGGAGTAGGTAAATGGCATCACGGCGATGGTGAGAAACGCTGGCATGGCGATGGAGAATTTGGACCAGTCGATAGTGGTGACTTGAGCCATCATCATCGCACCGACGACAACAAGAACTGGGGCTGCGGCTTCGATGGGCACAATCTCGTACAGCGGGGTGAGGAACATGGCCAGCAGGAACAGGATGCCGGTGACCACGTTGGCCAGGCCGGTACGGGCCCCGTCGGCGATACCTGCCGACGAGTCGGCGTACACGGTGGCCGATGAAGAAGACCCGAGGCCACCTGCAACCGCGCCGAGGCCTTCCACGACTAGGGCGGACCTCAAGTTAGGCAGGTTGCCGTTTTCGTCGTTGAGCTGTGCCTGCGCACCGAGGCCATTCATGGTGCCCATCGCGTCGAAGAAGTTGGCCAGCACGAGGGTGAATACCAGCAGGGTTGCGGTGAGTACGCCGACCTGGGTGAATGCGCCGAAGATATCAACGTTGCCCACGATGGACAGGTCTGGGATGGACCCGAAGGAGTCTGGCAAGGTGGGAACAGCCAGGCCCCACCCTGCTGGGCCGGCATCGCCTGCGGAGGAGCCGGTGCCGGTTATTGCTTCGATGATCATTGCTATGACGGTGGTGATCACGATGGCCAAAAACAGGCCTCCTGGCACATTGCGGATGACCATGAACGCGCAGATGATCAAGCCGATGACAAACGTGAGGGTGGGCCAGGAGGCAATCGAGCCGTCGATTCCTAATCCGACGGGAACTGTGGTGTTCGCGGCATCCGGCAGGCGGGTGACAAGGCCACCGTTAACCAGGCCAATCATTGCGATGAACATGCCGATACCCACGGCCATTGCCGCCTTCATGGACTGCGGAATGGCCATGAATACGGCTTCGCGGAACCCGGAGATACCGAGCAGCACGATGATCATACCGTCGATGACCACCAGGCCCATGGCCTGCGCCCAGGTCAAGCCCTCGCCGCCAACCAAGGTGACGGCTACGAGCGTGTTGAGGCCCAGGCCCGCGGCGATACCGAATGGGTATTTGGCGATCACACCGAACAGGATGGTCATGACGCCGGCGACCAAGGCTGTGGCAGCAGCGACCTGCGGGATTCCCAGGACTGTGCCTTCATGGTCTGCGGATGTTCCCAGGATCAGTGGGTTGAGCAAAATGATGTAGGCCATCGCGAAGAAGGTCACTACACCTGCACGGATTTCGGTCCCTACCGTGGAACCGCGCTGCGTGATGTGGAAAAATTTATCGACTGCACTGAGCTGACTATCTTGGCGCCCGCTGGCATTGCTGGTTGATCCAATGTGACTCATGCTGAGCCGACCCCTTAACTAACTAGAAGGATTAAAGTCTTGAGTTTTCGCAGTTAGGGTTCCAGGTTTTTTAAGAATAACAAAATTGTGCGGGCTTGCTAGGGGGTGAAGCACCCCTTTTTGATTCCCCCCGCCTAGGCCCCGAGAGTATCGGCCTTTCTCCCGCCCGGTGTTGAATCTGGTCAGTTGCTAGAAACACTGAGATCAGTGCTAGCTTAATGGGTGGCCAATGTTTTGTTTCATGCGTCCACTACCACTTAAAGGGGGCATGCTCGCTCATGGAAGTGTTTACTTTTGTTGTCCGAGATGGGTCCGTGATCGATTTTTCTCGTTACATAGCGGTGCTTCGTGAACATGGAGTGAGCCCCACTGGTATCAACCAGTTGCGCGTGCGTCTCTCACAGGTGTACGGCACTCGCCGTGCAATCGTCGAGGTGGCTAATGGTACGGCGTCGCTGTCGCTGCGCCCCCTGCCTGCCCGCCCGATGGAGATCACCGTCGATTCTGCAGGTGTCTTAGATCAGCGTCGCGATCCACTCATCCGCAGTGGCGCCGACCTCGGGTGGCAGCAGGGCCTTTTCTCGCGCACGCGTGCCGACGAGGGCATGCTTGTCGACGACAAAGGGTTGATTATCTCCTCGTTTATGTCGCCGTTTCTCATGATGAAAGATGGTGTTGTCTACGCTTCTGCCCACCCGCGCACCACCGCTTCGATTGCTACTGATGGTGTGCTCGACCTGTTGGTGTCGGAGGGCGTGGAGGTGCGCTGGTTGGAGCAGGGGTTCCGGCGCGATCACCTGATGTCTCACGAAACATGGAGCATTAACGGCGTCTACGGTGCCCGTCTGGTCACCGGCTGGTTGGAATACGGTGGCGTGGTTCCTGCCCGTACGGGGATTGATCGGATGGGGATTCCCACGCACCGAGAAGTAAATGAGATGCGCGAGCTGCGCTACGAAATCGTGTAGCGTCGGCTCTGCTCGTGTCCGCAGCCCTGCTCGGGGCCGCGCACACGAGCCCGGCTAGAAGATGGGGCGTTCATCGTCGTAAAGCTTTTCGGCTTCATCGATTCCGGTTTCTTCAACCGTGGTGTCTGAATGTGCGCCACATCCATAGGAGGACGCGACGACCCTGCCGTCAGCCGAGTATTCATTGGTGCAAGCTCCGAAGATATCTCCTACCGGCTGGCCCATCGGCACGTAGAAGGCGCAGGTTGCGCAGCGCAAGGCGGCTTTTTCGGCGAAGTCGCTGGTTGGTCCGAACTCTCCGGTGCGCCACCGTTGTTTGGCATCTTTTAGGCCGGTGGTGGTTAGGTATTTCTTTGTTTCGCGACCGGTGAAGGTGACGGCGTCGCGGGCGAAGGAATCGGCGGTGAGTCGCTCGTCGTCAGGTGCGGGCGCGATGATGTCGCCGGGGCCCAAGTCACCGGGGCGCAGGCGGTCAGAATATGGGACCCATTCCGGTGCTTGTAGCGCTTGGCCTTCGGGGGCGGGCACGAGTGCGACCTCGTTGACTGTGACGTAGCGTGAACCGGCGGCGCAGGCAACCACGGCGTTCCATTCCCAGCCTGGATAGCCAGGGACGTCGGCGTGGAAGCGGTGGACTGCTACGTTGTGGGCAAGCCCAGTGGTGCCGATGTGGTCACCGATTTCTTCGCCGTCGGCAACGTCCACGAGTGCTTCTCGCGCCACAGAGATGGCTTTGGGCGTGAGCAGCGGGTTGGATTTATTGCGATTGTTGGGGTGGTACACAACCCTATTATGGCTGAGGCCCTGGCATGATGGGTGCATGGGTCGAATCATGGATCAATTCAACATTCAGCAGCTTTATCCAGCTCTGTCAGCACGCTTCGCTGTGCTGGCGTCTGTCGGCCTGGGGTTGGGTCTGGTGGGGTGCGCTGGCGGTGCTGATTCAACAAGCGCGGATCCTCCTAGCGCTGAGCAGCTGACCGTCCAGGTCCACGAGGTGTACCCGTTTGATGCGACTTCGTTTACTCAAGGGCTTGAGCTTGACGACGATTTGACGTTGCTGGTGGGAACCGGGATGGAGGGTGAGTCCCGGATTTATCGCACTACTTTAGAGGGCCTGGAGTTGGATAGCGCTGAATTGAATCCGGAGTACTTTGGCGAGGGAATCACGCGTTACGACGACCACATTTGGCAACTTACCTGGCAAGACGGTGTGGCTATTAAGCGCGATGCTGACACTCTTGAGGAGATTGATCGCACCTCGATTACTGGGCAGGGGTGGGGGCTTTGTTCACGCCAGGATGAGATCGTGTTTTCTGATGGCACATCGCAGCTGCGTCGCATGGACCCCGAGACGCTGGCCGAGCGCGAGCGATTCGAGGTAACCCTTAACGGCGACCCGGTTGCTGGGTTGAATGAATTGGAATGTGTCGGGGGTGAGATTTATGCCAATATCTTCACCGAGACCACTATCGTGCGTATCGACGCCACAACCGGCGAGGTCACCGGCGTGATCGATGCGTCTGGCCTGGACAATAACGCCACCCCGGATCCGAACCATGTGCTCAATGGCATTGCCCACATTCCGGGTACTGATCGATTTTTGCTTGCGGGGAAGCGCTGGCCAGACCTGTACGAGGTCTCCTTCGTGCCTGGGGGTGCCGCGGGCTAGACTGATCCACCATGGGTTCTACTCAAGTGTCTAAAAAGGCGAAAGCGCAGTCACTGAAGACAGTCGCGATCATCGCGGTGCTGGTGGTGCTGCTGGTCGGTGCGGTTTATGGCTTCATGCAGTGGCAAGGCAGCCGCCCAGCGACGGACCCGCACGAGGTGACTGTGACAGCGACAATTGGCGACAATGTTGTAGAGACTACTCCCTATATGGTGTGCGAGCCTGGTGTGGAATGCCCCGAAAATGAGGTTCCCACAATCACCGTCACTCCTGATGACACGGTGCGCATCGAGGTGCCGGAGGATATCTATGACCATGACTGGCAACTGCTGTCCATTTATGATGATCCTGGGGCTAATGACCAGCAGCTTCATGGCCCCTACGATGCTGATAGCGTTGATATCCCGGTGTCCGCCGCCCCCGTCGGCGATTCCACCGAGAACCCCCAGTTGGTCGTGGTCGAGGTGTCATCCATCATGATCGGCCGCGATGATGCAGGCGAAGAATCCCCGTATATGACCACGTGGTCTTTCGCTTTCGAGCAGTAACGCCCGTACACCCTGTTTTTCTGCGGGGTGCCGACGAAGGCGTGACCCTGCTACGCGTCGAGTTCCTTTGCGACGGCCCGCAGAATTTCAGCTACCTGGCGGGCTTCTTTCCGCTCCGGGTAGCGCCCCTTTGCCAGCACTGGCTGAACTTGGGTCTCGATGACAGTCATAACGTCCATCAACATGGAGCTCAATTCTTCTGGCTTGCGGCGGTGCACGGGGCGGCGGCGTGGGGTGTCGAGAATTTCGATCCGCAGCGCCTGCGGCCCACGACGGCCGGCAGCGAAATCGAACTGGATGCGCTGGCCGGGAACCAGTTCCTCGACTCCGTCGGGAAGCACGCTCTTCGAAATGTAGACGTCTTCCTCACCCGGGTTCGATGCAAAGCCGAATCCTTTATCGGCGTCGTACCACCTAACTTTTCCTACTGGCACGATCATCACCACTTTCTTGACTCTTGCGACGCTAAAGTAAAGTCTCTATCTTACTCTGGGCCGTACACATTACTCCACCGCGCGCGTGTCGACGCACACCCCAACCATTCTTAATTGGTACAAATGTGAAGAATGTTACCACAGTATGACGTAAATCACACCAGCTAAAAAATCCCCTGAACTGCTAAGACTTTTCGGATGATCGTCGATAAGCCATAAAATGGTCACAAATCGTGTTGTTAACGTGACTCAATCGTTATAAACCGATACAGTACTCGGCAGGCCTTTAACGAAGGCAACAAACTTCATCAGGACACGGATGGGAAGCCCACCGCACCACCGCTTCCGGCGGGGTGCACCGCATCACACACCGAGATAATCGGCATGATGTTGGGGTGACGCTAAACAGCTTCCGGGCCGGGCCTTCCTTAAGGCTCAGCCCAAAGCCGACAGCTGGCCCCGAAGGCGCACAATGAGAGGAAAGATTTTTTACATGGGACGCCACTCACGCAAGACCACCGCACCACAGACCAAGGTGCTTGCAAGCACCGCCGCAGCGGTGACCGCTGCGACTTTATTCGCACCACCCGCAAACGCTGCTCCAGACTCTGACTGGGACCGCCTAGCTCAGTGCGAAGCTGGTGGCAACTGGCACATCAATACCGGCAACGGTTACCACGGCGGCCTGCAGTTCTCCCGTTCCACCTGGTTGGCATACGGTGGCGGGGAGTTCGCTCCAACCGCAGACAAGGCAACCCGTGAGCAGCAGATCTACGTTGCAGAGAAGACCCTGGCCGGCCAGGGTTGGGGCGCTTGGCCAGCATGTTCCTCACGCCTTGGGCTGGACTCCGCACCGAACACCAATCGCCCACATCCAAACGCACCAAAGCCAGCTCCAGCACCTGCCCCGGCACCTGTTGCTGCCCCGGCACCAGTGCAGCAGGTTCGTGAGGAATCCCCTTCCGACGAGGCTGCAGTTGACGCACTGTACGCCTTGGTGCGCGACAACCTGGCACAGTACGGCTTGACCATCCCAGCTGAGGTCACCGCCTACTACAACGCCAACCGTTCTGATTTCAATGCGTTCTATAACGCCAATCGCACCGTCATCGACGCGGCGGTTGTCGGTGATGTGCAGCAGGCCCTCAAGGCCCTACAGATCCAGGCTCCTGCACTGCCACAAATCTAAAACCTGCAGCAAGGTAGCACTAACGGAATCGCAAAACACCCTGCACGACGTACGTGCAGGGTGTTTTTTGACGTTCTGGGGCCGCAGCCTCACCTCTAGCGGTTTACCCGGGTGTATGCGTGGACGTAACCAAGCTCCTCGACGGGGCGAGGCAAAACCAAGTCATCACCGAATGGGCTCGATGCACCCGCCAGTTTGGACGAGATCTCGGTCACTGGGTGGCCGTTTCCTGGGGTGTCCACCGGCCATGCTGGGTTAATCTTCGCGATATTCTTGTTAGCCATACCCTCATTGTGCCAAAGAGCAGCCCGAAAAGTAACTCAACCGGGGGAATGAAGGTAAGGATGGTACAGAGGGCGGGCACAGTATCATGGCGAACATCATGAACGCTTCCTCCACCTTCCCCGATTTCCGCACGTCAATTGCACAAATGAGCGATGACGAGCTGGCCGAGCTCCTCCGCGCACGCCCAGATACATCCTTTCCATTACCCCCAGGTGTGAACTCGTTGACCGCGCGTCTAGTGCTGCCAGGCTCGATCTCCCGCGCGGTGCGCACGTTGACGGCGCTGGAGATCGCCGTTCTAGAGGTGGCCGGTGACCTGGGCGCGGAGCTAGAGCCCGTGGATATCGAGGCGATTGTGGACCGCGTTCCGGTCAACTCCGCCTTGGCCGAGGAGGCTGTGGCGCGGCTTCGTGCGGCGGGACTGATGTTCGGCACTGCTGGCCACGTGCGGGTGACACCCGGCGCGCTCGGCGCGTTACCCGCAGGGTGGCGGATGCAAGACACCGCGCCGGACAAGGTTGATGAGCTGGTGGCGGGGCTTGACCGCCAGCAGCGCGCGGTGTTGGAGACTTTGGCCGCGTCCGGCTCCGTCGGTACCACCCGCGACGCGGCTATTGACGCTGATCCATCCCGTCCGGTTCCTCGTTTGTTAGCATCCGGCCTGCTGGTCCGCGTTAATTCCACTACAGTGCGGTTACCTCGCCCGGTCCGCGATGCGCTGCGTGGTCAGACCTCCCCGGCATATCCTCTTGCCCCGTCTCCGCGCATGTCACTCGAGCCGACCCCTAACCCGCGTGTCGACGCCGCCGCCACCGCTGCGGGCTTGGAGGCCACGCGGACGATGCGCCGCCTCATTGCTACGCTGGGCCGTTCCCCGGTTGCTCTGAATAAGGACGGTTCGGTTGGGGTGCGGGCGCTGGCGGGCCTGTCCAAAGAGCTTGGTGTCGAGGCGTGCTACGTGGCATTACTGGTCGCCGTGGGCGAATCCGCTGGCATCATCGGGCGCGGGCTTATCGACGATCACACCGACGGTCTCGCCCCTACTAAGGACGCTCCCGCCTGGGCTGATGCCCGTCTTGCCGATCAGTGGGCAATTATGTTGGCGGGTTGGTTAGCCTCACCCTGGCAGGTGGAGCAGTTGGACCAGGCCGATGAGAAGGGCAACCCGATTCGCTTGCTTTCCGGCGCCATGCATACGCCTGCTGCGCGCGGAATCCGTTCTCTCATTTTGACCCAGTTCACCCGTGTCGCGGGCCATGGCCTAAGCCGCGATGAGGCCGTCGAGGACCTCAGTTTCACTAGCCCCGTGGTGGCCTCGGGGATTTCCGGTGCGGTGTTTGACTCTGTGCTGAGCCAGGCATTTGTGGTGGGTGCGCTCGCGGAGGCTGCTACAAGCGACGCGACCGGCTGGTCCGCCAGTTCGGCCCTAGCCGCCTTGCTAGACGACGGCGGCGATGTCGCTGCGGCAACTGCCAATCTCGTGCCCGCGGAAGTATCAATAGTGATCCCCCAGGCCGACATGACTATTCTGGCCCCCGGCCCCCTCGCCCCAGAGTTACAGCGCGTCATCGAGTCATTCACCGAGCTTGAATCTTACGGTTTAGCCAGCGTGTTTCGGGTGACCGAGGCCTCCGTTCGCGCGGCTTTCGATGCGGGCCGCACACCGGACGAGCTTGTGGGGTGGCTGCACGAACACTCGCCTGGTGGAGTTCCACAACCGATGGAATTTCTTATCCGCGATGCCGCCCGCGGGTATGGTCAGCTGCAAGCAGGCGAGGCGATGAGTTACGTGCGCAGCGATGATCCGGCGTTGATCTCGCAGGCGGCGGCGTCGTTAAGCGATGTGCTCACGCTGATCGCTCCGCAAGCAGCTGTCTCAAGCCTTCCTCTGACCGCGCTGGTCTCCCGGCTGCGTAACGTCGGCCTCCATCCCACTGCGGAAGGTGCCGACGGGGCGACTCTTGCGATGGCCCCCGAGCCAGTTCTCGTCAGCGCGACGCCGTCGACTTTGCCGAAGAATACGCGTGTCGACGAGGCTCATATTGCAGCTGCTGTCGCCGCTATCCGGGCGGCAGACGCAGAAGGGGCCGACGATCCTGCAACGGCTCAAACCACAGAGAGCGCAGAGGCTGACCATGTCGCTGTACTTCAAGCAGCAGCCCGGGGCGGGAGGCCCGTAGCTATCGGTTACGTGAATAAGAATGGAAAGGGCCAGCAGATCACAGTGACACCTTTGTCGGTGTCTGCAGGCCAAGTTGATGCGATTAATGAGAAGACCGGGGCGGTTGTGCGCATAGCGCTACCCCGCGTCACCCGCGTTGTCCTGGAATAATGCTGTTATAGGCGCGCTCGCACTGCAGACCTGTTACATGGTTGTTACTCTGTTCGTGACTCCATTCGTTGAAACTTCAACAACTTTCAGTCGGACTGCAAAAAGGACGGTGGGCGGATGCCTGCGGCACGCGAAGAGAAGAAAGCAGAAACACGCGCTCGCCTCATGCGCGAAACCGTCAAACTTGTCCTCATACACGGCACCGAAGGCACCACTGTCGCCGATGTCGCCTCCGCAGTGGGAGTATCAGCACGGACGTTCCACAACTACTTCCCCTCCCGGGAAGCTGCGCTCGAAGAGTTCGTCACTATTCGCGCCGCCGCCTTCAAGGAAGAACTGGAAAAAGCTCCTGCCAACAACAGCCTGTTAGACACTGTCGAAGCGATCGTCCTCGATTCTTTCTGCGGCACCGACAACCACAGCGTGGACAATATCGTGTCCGCGTTCCGCATCAGCACCGCCCTCGAATCACTCCATGGTGCACGCACCTGCACCAAGTGCTTCCCCACGCTTGACAGCCCCGAAGCAACCATCGCACTCTACGGCCTCCTTGCCATCGCGTGGGCCGCCGTCGACGCTTACCAACAGCTCCCCGAACCCCGCGCCCCCGCCGACGGCGAGCAGCTACTACGCGACGCCTTCAACACCGCGCGCCGCCTCGCCAACGTCCACGTGTAACCCCGCGCCCAAAGCCTGACCCGCACCCAACTAGCGGAACTCATCGGCATCAACCCCAAACTATCGGCACACTCAAACGTGATGCACACTCCCCTCGTGTGAGGAGTTCTGGTTGCGGTAGGATGGACCTGGCCCTTGGTGGTGAACATGGGCTATCGCACTATTGCATAATCCGACGAATAGCCAACATTATGCGTGTGATAGTACAGACATGCGTCAGATTGGAACATGAATTGAAAGGGAGGTAACAATATGGTTGCTTTTATCACTGCTGCAACTGTTGCTGGCGGTATTCTGATTAGGAATCTCATTAATCCACCCAAGGCTTGGTGAGTTGTCTTTACGATAAGGCGGTAGGCTTAAACCTATCGCCTTACCTTAGTTATTCTTACGGCTGAGTTGTTATCAATGATCACTGGACTGCTTGGAGTTAACGGATCAGGAAAGACCACGCACCTTCGGTCGCTCCACAAAGATCGCCCTGGCCATTTTCTCCCCGACTACCCCACTATTCCTGTGGAGTTGAGTGCCTTGGAACTGCTCCATCGGATTGGGAAAATGTTGAAGCTTCCCGATGCTCACCAGCGCGCCCACCTATTGTGCGAGACTCTCCGGATTCACGGTGGAACAGACAAGGCTGTCTCTACGTACTCCGCCGGAAATTATAAAAAGACTGCCTTTGCCACATTATTGATTGACAAGCCCAAGTTCCTCTACCTCGACGAACCGTTTGAGACTGTTGATATCATTTCCAAGAAAACCATGCTCGACATTATTATTCAACTGAGTGAAGGTGGCGCTGACATCATCTTAACCACGCAAGATGTCGATCTATGTCAACAGTTTGACTACGTTAAAATTTTTTCCAAGCTGGAAATAGTGGCGGAAGGAAAACCAAGTACTGTTCTCGGGAAAAACCCTTTAAAGAGTTTTCTAGATCTCGCCGGTGCGCAATACCCCGCGATTTCCCTTAATTGGTTACGCTAATGCTGGCTACTCTTCTTCTGACTCGATACGGCAGGCACGCGGACAGCTTTGAACGGTTTGGGGAAATCATTTTTTCTGTCGCCATTGTCCTGTCGTCCCTGACCCCCTCATCAGCCTTAGTCTGGTTCACCGCGGCCCTTGGTACTGGTGTTATTACTTTACAAACCTTGGAGGCAAGCTGGGAGCAGTGGGCACTACCGCCCATCGCCGCCCCACCGCGGGTCACATCCCGTAGCTTTATTTCGTCAAGCCTGCTCAGCGGGCCTTTCGTCGTCACGCTCCTCGTTGCTGTTTTTAAAGTAAATCTACTAGCACCGTTCTTCGCTTTTCTTACAGCCGTAGCTCTCACTACAGTTTACCCCTACACCCGTTGCCGTCGAACTGGCAGTCACCGCCGCATTCGCCCAGTATTTGAAGGCGCTGCAGCATTCATAGAATTCAATGCGCGCCGGATGCGCTTCCCATCGACCGAGGTAGTTTTAGCGTTTTTGTTTCCCGTGATCGGTGTCGCATTCACCGGTGTTTTCGCCCCTGCCCCATGGGCACTTTTCGGGGTGACCGTCAGCCTTCTTATTAGAGTCACATATCGCGAGCGAGGTGACCTTCCCGGGAAAACAACTCGGCTGATTGTTAGGCTGCCCGAATTTCTTACTTATCTTCCGAAGATTGTCATGTCGGTGATGTGTCTCGTTGTGGGTGTTGTGCTGCTGGGGGATTGCGCCCCTCTTTTTGCTTGGGTTCTCGCAGCATCCCTCACGGCCTTTCTCGCCTGCTATGGTTCCGTTACTCCGTACGAGCACGCTCCACTTCGCTTATCGACGATGCAGCCACGCCCAACGTTTCTCAAAGATGCTATCTCTCAGATTCTGGTTGTCACTACCTTTCTGGCCGTAACGCTGCTCGGATTACTGTAACCGGAGCCGGTACCCCGAATTTGGGCCCAGACGGCGGGTTGATGGGGCGCCGATGGTAATGTCCGTAATTGTCTTTTTGTACCTTTTAGGTTTTTCGGTGTTGCAGTAGCAACCGAAAACCGGCTTGGAAGATCACTGCTTCTGTCTCCACGCGTTATTTCAGCAGAGGATGAAACCCTAGACTAATGATTGAAATCCGCAACTTGACCAAAACCTTCGGTGATAACCGCGCCCTCGACGGGATGAGCTTCACTGTCCACCCCGGCGCCTGACTTACACAATTGGGTTTAGTCCCCCGGTTTGTGTTGGGTGAGGGTGTTGATTAGTTGTTGGTCTTTTGGTGTTATTGCGGGTGGGATGGTTATGCGGGTGTTGTTGATTTCGATTGTGCTGTGGCGGTAGGTGCTGAGGCGTTGGACTAGTTTCGGGGCGGTGGTGTTGGTGGTCAGGTAGATGTGTTTTGACAGGGCTAGGGCGGCGAAGACAACGGTGATGTGTGCGGTGATAGCGGTTTCGGTGTGGTGATACATTGGGCGCGCATCAAGGTCTGTTTTCGCCATTCGAAAGGCCTGCTCGATGTGGTAGAGCTGGTGATAAAACCCGATGATCTGACTGCCGTCTACCTGTTGGGCATCGATACTGGTGACATAGCCTTTCCATCCTGCTAAACCCCGGGCTTGAGCAAAGGTTTGTCCGTTGATGACAAACTGCCCGTTTTTCTTGGCCACAAATCTCGGTAGGCGTGCTGAGCGTTTCTTGGTGGCTATCTCGTGTGCTTTCTGGCGTTGTTTATCTAGCGAGCTGATGTCGTAGCGGTAGCGTTTGGCACTAAACCCGATCACCGCACGTCGCTGTATAGCCTGTGTACCTGTTCCCATTGTTTTGGTGGTTTCAACGATGGCACCATCATGAGCATCGATACTGTCCTCGTCATCGGGATCAAGTGTGATGTCGTAGGGCGCTTTTTCAGTCGGTCAGCAACAATGTAGTCAATACCCTCGGCATCAAGTGCATCTAGGTTTTTTGCTGATAGCATCGCCGCGTCAGCAACAACGACGACACCAACAAGATCATGGGCTTGGATATAGGCGTTGATCATCGGGATCAATGTTGTTGTTTCGGCTGTTTTACCGTGAAAAAATTCCACGTGAAGCGGGAACCCTTCCAGATCAGTAATCAGGCCGACCACGATCTGAGGATCAACACGGCGTTCTTTGCTCATCCCAACTTTGCGTAGCTCGTCTTCTTTCGGTGTCTCAAAATACAAGGTGGTCACGTCATATAACACCATTGTCACCTGATGACGTGAACGCACATAACGATGACATGCAGCACCAATACGAGCCCGATAATCATTTTTAACAGCACGTTTTAGTGTGTTGTACCAGGTATTAACATGCCGGGAAGGCTGACCAAGACCTGTCAGTACCCGCCCTACCTGGGCTTTTGAGGTTGGCTCAACAATCCGGGCAATAACCATCGCCTGAAACGAGGGATCATCAATCCCGAAATCCAACACATCCCACACCCGCGCAAGCACCTGCCACAACACTTTATTCGCAGTATCAACCACCCGAGCCTGCCCATCCCGACTACCCGATAACCGATCACCAGCACCCGAATCCTGGGCAGCATGCACCGACTCGGTGTGTGTCTGAACCGCACCAAGATCAAGTTCCTGCTGATCAACACTGTCATCACGGTGACGATAATCAGCAAAATCATCCATCACCGGGATACGCCGATCATCACCTACACCTTCAAGTGGCAACGATAACTGCTGGCCACGGCCTAAAAAAGACTCCGCAGCTAAATACAACACCGCCAACTGCCCATCATCATGAGCAGACCCAAAATACTTAATCACCTCAGTACGCCCACCAACTTTTCGTACTACTTGCACACTCACCGCCCCCGAAGCAGTACGAGCACACTTAATAGACGCCACCCGCTAACCCTATCACCCCAATTAGTCCCCCAACACCCACCCAACAAAAAACAAACCCCAAGGTCAAACCAAAATCACACCCCTAGAACACATGTTCTTGTGGAAGTCAGGTTTTAGGTTTTTCGGTGTTGCAGTAGCAACCGAAAACCGGCTTGGAAGATCACTGCTTCTGTCTCCACGCGTTATTTCAGCAGAGGATGAAACCCTAGACTAATGATTGAAATCCGCAACTTGACCAAAACCTTCGGTGATAACCGCGCCCTCGACGGGATGAGCTTCACTGTCCACCCCGGCGAGATCTACGGTTTTGTCGGCTCCAACGGTGCTGGCAAGTCCACGACGATGCGGATCGCACTCGGCGTTCTTTCATGCGATTCGGGCGAAGTGCTGCTTGACGGGCATGAGCTTAACGACGATACTCGCCGCCGCATCGGCTACATGCCAGAGGAACGCGGTCTCTATGGGAAGGAGAGGATTCTTTCCCAGCTGGTGTTTCTGGGGATGCTGCACGGAATGCCTCGCGATGAGGCTGAATCGAGTGGCCGTAAGCTGCTGGAACGTCTCGGACTTGGTGAGCGCATGGGCGACAAGCTTGATGATCTCTCCCTGGGAAACCAGCAGCGCGTGCAGTTGGCAGCATCGCTCATCCACGACCCGGACGTGCTCATTCTTGATGAGCCGTTTTCCGGCCTCGACCCGGTTGCCGTCCAAGTGATGAGCGAGATGCTCATCGAGCGCGCCGCTCGTGGTGTCCCCGTGGTGTTTTCTTCCCACCAGCTCGACTTGGTGCAGCGCCTCTGCCATCGCGTGGGCATCGTCGCCCACGGCCGCATGGTTGCTGAAGGCACCGTCGACAAGCTACGCACTCGTGGCCCTGTCCGTTACTCCGTGGGCACCCGCGCCCGCGGCTGGTACCCCACCGGCACAACACTTATCGACGAACACCCCAGTGGCGTGGTCCTCGCAGTAAACGGCGGGGAAGCCGAAAACGACGTGGATTCTACCAGCAGCACCAACACCGTGTCCGACCAAGATATTCTGCGGGCTGCTTTGGCTGCAGGGCCTGTGCATTCCTTCCAGCGCGTACTCCCCGACCTCAACGACCTATTCAAGGAGGTTGTCTCCTCATGAGCACCTACTCCCCGGCGCAGACTATTCGCACAGTTCTCCAGCGCGAGATCCAGGTGGCGTTGCGTACCAAAGGTATTACAGTGACCATGTGCATCCTTCTGGTCCTCCTCGTGGCCGGCCCGTTCCTGATCTCCTGGCTGAATGATCGTGATAAATCCGCCCCCGAGGTCGCCGTCGTCGGACTGCCAGTCTCTGCTTTCGAGGACTCTGAGCTCGACGCCACCGCCGCCACCAACCGTGACGAAGCTGAACGCCTCGTGCTTGACGGTGATGTCGATTCCGCAATCGTACCTTCTGACATTGGCTGGGATGTGCTATCCGACGGCGCACCCTCGCCCACCATCATGAGTGCGGTAGGTGCGATCGTCGGCAAGCACGCGACAACTAGTGCGCTGGACACACTCGGCGTGGCACCAGAGGAGTTTGCTGCAGCCATGGGGCCAGTGGAACTGAATACGGTCGATCTCTCATCGGGCGAAGGCGATACCGACACCATGGCATCGCTAATTACGGCGCTGGCAGGCATCATGATTGTCGTGTTCACCGTTATGCTGTTCGGCGCTAACATCGGGGGGCGCGTAACCGAGGAGAAAGCTTCCCGCGTTGTAGAAATCATCCTTGCTGCGGTACGCCCGCTGGCATTTCTAACAGGCAAAATTGTGGGCAATGCAATCTTCGGTTTCCTCGCCACTACCGTACTCATCGGTGTGGGAGCTGGTGCCATGGTCGCCTCTGGACTTACAGACGGAGTCACCATCGACTGGTCGATCGTCCCTATCCTGCTTATGGCCTGGCTGTTGGGGATGCTGTTCTTCGGATCGCTCTACGCCGCAGCAGGTGCGATGGTTCAACGTACTGAGGATCTGCAGTCCACCCAGATGCCAGCACTTCTGCTGGTCATGGCAGCAATGTACGTGCCACTGTTCGGCTGGACAGCCACCGATGCAACCTGGATGCAGGTGTTTTCCTGGATTCCCCCATTTTCCATCTTCGCCGCACCTGTCACTTATGCAGCTGGCGACTTCTCCCTTGGCCAATTGATGGCGTCGTTTGGAATCGCGACGCTGGCCGTGGTGGTAGTTATCTGGCTGGTCGCGCGCATCTACCGCGCTTCGATTCTCAATAACGGTAGCAAGATGGGCTGGGTGCAGGCGTTGCGGGCTGGGTAACCGTAGCCACTGCGCGCCACGTAGCCGCTGTTTCTTGCGTACCTGCTAGGACCCGGTTTTCTTTTGCACGCCCGGGTTTCTCTCGCAGCGGGCATGCCAGGAAGTGTAGTTGCCAGCCCCGGTAGAGGGCCTGAGACTGCCGTTCTTCCTGGGCTATCGGTTGCGATATTGCGGTGGTGCTCAGTTCGAATTCCTGAGTTCGAATTCCTGAGTTCGAATTCCTGAGTTCGAAGTTTAGAATGTTTGAAACTGCACCCATTTCTGTTTCTGCAGGTCAAAAGCTTTATGGCAGATGGCCGAAAGCAAGGAGTGCGAACCCAAGAGTGCGAACCCAGGAGTGCGAACCCAAGAGTGCGAACCGCACCTTCTATGAAACCCTCCTGATAGCTCACAATGCGCAGCGAATAAACCTGGCGCCGACGGCGTTAAACCTACAGAATTAGCTCAGGAAGGACCCTCCTAGGAAAGGAACCCAGCTATGGCACTCGGCGACGGCCCCCTCATTGTCCAATCAGATAAGACTGTTCTGCTTGAGGTGGACCACCCGCAGGCTGGGCTGGCGCGTCTGGCGTTGGCCCCGTTCGCCGAGCTAGAGCGCGCCCCGGAACACATCCACACCTACCGGATTACTCCGCTGGCCTTGTGGAATGCGCGCGCCGCTGGCCATGACGCGGAGCAGGCGGTCGACGTTTTGGAGCGGTATTCGCGTTTCCCGGTCCCGCAGTCGTTGCTTGTCGATGTCGCCGAGACCATGGCCCGCTACGGCCGGGTCCGCTTGCTCAAGCACCCGGCGCACGGTCTAGTGCTTGAGTCCGATGAGGCGCCGATCATCGAGGAGATCACCCGGCACAAGAAGATTAAGCCGATGCTGGGCACGCGTATCGACGATCACACCATCCCGGTGCACCCCTCGGAACGCGGCCGGATTAAGCAGGAGCTGACTAAAATTGGGTGGCCTGCCGACGACCAAGCAGGCTACGTTGATGGCGAGTCCCACCCGATTGCCCTTGTGACTGCGGGAAATGGCCAGGAGGAGTGGGAGCTGCGTGATTATCAGCAGTATGCCGCCGAGTCTTTCTGGGAGGGTGGGTCTGGCGTGGTGGTCCTGCCGTGTGGCGCGGGTAAAACGATTGTGGGGGCGGCGTCTATGGCGCAGGCCCAGACCACTACGCTAATCCTGGTCACCAATACTGTTGCGGGCCGCCAGTGGCGCAACGAGCTGCTTAAGCGCACTAGCCTCACTCCGGAAGAAATCGGCGAGTATTCCGGGGAGAAGAAGGAAATCCGCCCGGTCACTATCGCCACGTATCAGGTGGTCACGCGTAAGACGAAGGGTGAGTACCGCGCCCTTGAGCTGTTCGATTCCCGCGATTGGGGCTTAATCATTTACGACGAAGTCCACCTCCTACCGGCGCCTGTTTTTCGCATGTCGGCAGACCTCCAGTCGCGACGCCGCCTGGGGCTGACAGCAACTTTGGTGCGCGAGGATGGCCGCGAGGACGACGTCTTCAGCCTGATCGGCCCGAAGCGTTACGACGCCCCATGGAAAGAACTCGAGGCCGCAGGCTATATCGCCACCGCCGAGTGCGTGGAGGTGCGCACCACCATGAACGATGCAGAAAGGATGGTGTATGCCACTGCGGAGACCCGCGAGCGTTATCGCATCGCGGCGACCAGTGAGGCGAAACTGCGCGTCGTCGATAAGCTCCTTGCACGTCATGCCGGGCAACAGACCCTGATCATTGGCGCGTACCTGGAGCAGTTGGAAGAGATCGCCGCGCGTATCGACGCTGCCTTGATTACCGGCTCCACAAGCAATAGGCAGCGGGAGCAGGCCTTTGACGCTTTTCGACGTGGCGAGCTGCAAACATTAGTGGTGTCTAAGGTGGCGAACTTCTCCATTGACCTGCCGGAAGCTGCGGTGGCGATCCAGGTTTCCGGAACTTTCGGCTCGCGCCAGGAAGAGGCTCAGCGACTGGGCCGCCTTCTGCGCCCAAAGCAGGACGGAGCCGAGGCGCACTTCTACACGGTAGTCTCACGCGATACGTTGGATGCGGAGTACGCGCTGCATCGCCAGCGGTTCTTGGCGGAACAGGGGTATGCCTACCGCTTGGTGGATGCGTCCGACCTGTAGCTAAGGGATAGACTGGTTGACCATGAGCGGGATGAAGATTTTCAAGTTTCAGGTCGATGAGCCCTTTGCGAAGAAAAACAATGAGATGCTCAAGGACACCAAACGGCTGGTGGTCTCCGGTATTTCACTGTTTGTTATTTGCGAGGTTGTGGCGGTACTGATCTGGCTGTTCGTGTCTCCGGAGTCGCCGTGGCGGCTGCTTGGTGCCCTGGGGCTTGGCCTGTTCGGGGTGATGATGTTGATTGTGGCGGTCGCCGTGCCACGCTCGGTAGGTACCGCACAGAGCTTGTATGACCGTTACCCGCTGGCCCCTGCTGTGATCGCAGAGGTCAACCCCCGGGACTTTGTGCTGCTCAGCTTAGTCAACACCAACGTGGACCCAGAGCTTCCGCCCCGTTGGGGTGCAGCTACGCGCACCGTCAGCCACATCAATGGCATCGGGGAGCCCAAAGTGGGCACCAAGATCCCTGTGGCCGCAGTCCAGGGCCAGCGCGCCAGCGGCGACAAGGAATACTGGCAGGAGATCTCCCCCATGCCGATTGCGTGGGGCACCCCTAACCAAGACATTGTCACTGAGGCACGCAAAGCCATCCCACAGGAACAATGGGCCAAGCTGGATAAGGCCCGAAAGCGTTTCGACGAAGTCAAAGCCACTCCACACAACCTGCTCGTGTTGTAATAGCAGTTATAAGTCACGTCGTTCAGCGCCTGCAACCGTTCGCCGAAACAATTTTCGCCACCATGACCGCGCGTGCGGACCAATTTGATGCGGTGCACCTGGGCCAGCGCTTCCCCGATTTCGATGGCCCAGCCGAGAAGCAGGAGATCGCGCAATGCGAGATCGCCAACGCTAATAATCAGTGTGGCCCGGGCCGTGGCATGGGTGGGCTGCCTGAGGCGGTCGCCCGGCAACGCGCGACCGGCTGGAAGACGGACTGGGCGTTGGCACAAGCAGACCTGCTGGAGGGCGTGATCAGGGCGAAGCAATTCATGAGCTACGTGGGCACCACTCCCTGACCTGCTGGACACTGCGCTTCGCGATACAGGCTTCCGGGTGCACGATTCTTTAGGCACCTACTTCTTTAGACACCTAATTCACCGTGGCAAACCTGCCTGACGTACTGGCTGCCAACGAGGTGCAGTAGGCCGCCCACCGCCTTGCGCACTCGTAGAGAAAAGTTCAGACCGTTCGCATCGCTATCACCATTACTATTTTTGTTTCTCTTGGTCACTGGCCCGGGGTGGTTCGGTGTTGTCATCCGCGTGTTTCCCTCGGAAGCGTTAGAGTATTTCGGAGGGCTTATCACCATTGCTATGGCGGCGCTGGCTGCGGGCGCTTATTGGGTTCTCTCAGACCCGAGCCGCAAGAGACGCTAGCTCTGTCCAGCCGAATATTTTTTGGGAGTTGTTCAGTGTGGGCGTTTTACATTCATAAAAATAGTCAAATATATTTCCCTTCCCGTATCTCTTGTTTTAGGTACAGGAGAAAGAAAAACGAAAAGGAGCGTAGTTGGTGGTGAGTTATGCACTCAACTCATACCAACTACGCTCCTGTTTCACTGTTAAATTATTTGGTCGGCGGTGTCTTACTCTCCCACATCCTCCCGGATGCAGTACCATCAGCGCGGGCGGGCTTAGCTTCCGGGTTCGGAATGGGACCGGGCGTTTCCCCGCCGCTATCTACCACCGACACACCATAAAGGGCATCCCACACCAGTACTCCCCACCCAAACAGTGGGGGGATAGTGTATGTATGTCGATCAGGATCACCTCAACACAGTGACCAGTAGACCAATATTGACTTATATATATGACTCACACACATGTATGTGTGCTGTGTCAGACACTGCATAGTAGACGCAAGCACCACAATGATGCTTTTTGTGTTTCGCTTCAACCACCCAACAACACTCTATGTCATATCCCTGGGTGTTTGAGTGTTTTTCTTATCGGTATATTAGTACCAGTCACCTCCACATATTACTACGCTTCCAGATCTGGCCTATCAACCCCATCATCTCTAGGGAACCTCAACAGAAACCTCATCTTAAAACAGGCTTCCCGCTTAGATGCTTTCAGCGGTTATCCCTCCCGTACGTAGCCAACCAGCCATGCTCCTGGCGGAACAACTGGCACACCAGAGGTACGTCCGTCCCGGTCCTCTCGTACTAGGGACAGCCTTCTTCAAGTTTCAACGCGCGCGGCGGATAGAGACCGAACTGTCTCACGACGTTCTGAACCCAGCTCGCGTGCCGCTTTAATGGGCGAACAGCCCAACCCTTGGGACCTACTCCAGCCCCAGGATGCGACGAGCCGACATCGAGGTGCCAAACCATCCCGTCGATATGAACTCTTGGGGAAGATCAGCCTGTTATCCCCGGGGTACCTTTTATCCGTTGAGCGACACCACATCCACAAGTAGGTGCCGGATCACTAGTCCCGACTTTCGTCCCTGCTCGAGAAGTCCCTCTCACAGTCAAGCTCCCTTGTGCACTTACACTCACCACCTGATTACCAACCAAGCTGAGGAAACCTTTGGGCGCCTCCGTTACTCTTTAGGAGGCAACCGCCCCAGTTAAACTACCCACCAGGCACTGTCCCCAACCCAGATCATGGGCCAAGGTTAGACATCCAATACGACCAGAGTGGTATTTCAACAACGACTCCACAACCACTAGCGTGACTGCATCAACGTCTCCCACCTATCCTACACAAACCGCATCGAACACCAATACCAAGCTATAGTGAAGGTCCCGGGGTCTTTTCGTCCTGCCGCGCGAAACGAGCATCTTTACTCGTACTGCAATTTCACCGGGCCTGTGGTTGAGACAGCAGGGAAGTCGTTACGCCATTCGTGCAGGTCGGAACTTACCCGACAAGGAATTTCGCTACCTTAGGATGGTTATAGTTACCACCGCCGTTTACTGGGGCTTAAATTCTCCGCTTCGGCAAACAAATGCCTAACGGGTCCTCTTAACCTTCCAGCACCGGGCAGGCGTCAGTCCGTATACATCAACTTAACCGTCTTCGCACAGACCTATGTTTTTGATAAACAGTCGCTTCCCTCTATTCTCTGCGACCACAACCAGCAACCACCACGCACAGCAGCAGCACCAGCCATGGTCCCCCTTCTCCCGAAGTTACGGGGGCAATTTGCCGAATTCCTTAACCACAGTTCACCCGACCGCCTCAGTATTCTCTACCTGACCACCTGTGTCGGTTTCGGGTACGGGCCGTACACACACATCGCTAGAGGCTTTTCTCGACAGCACAGGATCACCACCATCACCCCACAACAGGGCTACGCATCACGCCTCACACAAAAAAGGGACCGCATTTCACAAATCCCCGTGCCACACGCTTACACCACCATCCAACAGATGGCGCGGCTACCTCACTGTGTTACCCCATCACTGAACTACTACAGATCAGGCCCCACGCACGCACACACAACCATCATCAAAAAACAACAGCCACATGATTATGGGTGGTTAGTATCACTGCCTCGCCCTTGGTCGCACATATACGGGTACGGGAATATCAACCCGTTCACCATCGACTACGCCTGTCGGCCTCGCCTTAGGACCCGACTCACCCTGGGAAGACGAACTTAACCCAGGAACCCTTAGTCATCCAGCGGTAAGGATTCTCACCTCACACTCGTTACTCATGCCTGCATTCTCACTCGCACACAGTCCACAACCCCTCACGGAACCGCTTCACACCATGCACGACGCTCCCCTACCCAAACACACACAAAAAATGCGTGCCTGCCGCGGCTTCGGCGGTGTACTTAAGCCCCACTACATTATCGGCGCAGAACCACTCGACCAGTGAGCTATTACGCACTCTTTCAAGGATGGCTGCTTCTAAGCCAACCTCCTGGCTGTCATCGCGACCCCACATCCTTTTCCACTTAGCACACCCTTAGGGGCCTTAACCGGCGATCTGGGCTGTTTCCCTCTCGACTATGAAGCTTATCCCCCACAGTCTCACTGCCATGCAACACTTCACCAGCATTCGGAGTTTGGCTGACATTGCTAAGATAATAGTCCCGCTCAACCAACCAGTAGCTCTACCTCCGGCAAGCTCACACAACGCTGCACCTAAATGCATTTCGGGGAGAACCAGCTATCACGGAGTTTGATTAGCCTTTCACCCCTACCCACAACTCATCCCCTCAGTTTTCAACCTAAGTGGGTTCGCGCCTCCACAACCTCTTACAGCTGCTTCACACTGGCCATGGGTAGATCACCCCGCTTCGGGTCCAAGACATGCCACTACACACACAATTAGTATTCGCTTTCGCTACGACTACCCCACACGGGTTAACCTCGCGACATGCCGCTGACTCGCAGGCTCATTCTTCAAAAGGCACGCCATCACACACAACATGCTCTGACGGATTGACAACACACAGTTTCAGGAACTCTTTCACTCCCCTCCCGGGGTACTTTTCACCATTCCCTCACGGTACTATCCACTATCGGTCACACTAAGTATTCAGGCTTACCGGGTGGTCCCGGCAGATTCACAACAGATTCCACGAGCCCGCTGCTACTCGGGACAACAACACACGCACGCAACCACAGCTTCACGTACAGGACTCTCACCTTCTCCGGTCGACCATCCCAGGCCAGTTCCACTACCACAATCACACACGCGCCGAAATGGCAGTTCCGACAAGTCGCATCCCACAACCCCGCACACGCAACCCCTGCCAGGTATCACACGCATACAGTTTAGCCATCATCCACGTTCGCTCGCCACTACTAGCAGAATCATTATTATTTTCTCTTCCTACGGGTACTAAGATGTTTCACTTCCCCGCGTCACCCCCACACAGACTATCAATTCATCTGCGGGTAGCACCACACAACTGGCACCAGGTTACCCCATTCGGACATCCTCGGATCAACGCTTAGTTGGCAACTCCCCGAGGCATAACGCAGCCTCACACGTCCTTCATCGGCTTAGCATGCCAAGGCATCCACTATGTGCCTACAACAAAAAACACAACACACAAAACACAAAAAGAATAAAGATACTCGCGTCCACTATACAGTTCTCACACAACACACCCACCACAACAACCAACCCCAACACAAAGGATCAGCCACCACAGCAAGCCACGAAACAACACACGTTGCCCCAGACACCCAACAGCATGCCAACACACCCCACAACAACAGTCATGGCAAATCGTTCATATGCACAGCATCCACCCCAGGCACCAAGCAGAACACACAATCCCGCCGGCATGCATCCACCCGGATTCACACAGTGGCAGCACCACACACGGGCACTCAACCACCAACAGTCACCAACCAGTGACCAAAAAACACAAAACTCCATAGAAAGGAGGTGATCCAGCCGCACCTTCCGGTACGGCTACCTTGTTACGACTTCGTCCCAATCGCCGATCCCACCTTCGACAGCTCCCTCACAAAGATAGGCCACTGGCTTCGGGTGTTACCAACTTTCATGACGTGACGGGCGGTGTGTACAAGGCCCGGGAACGTATTCACCGCAGCAATGCTGATCTGCGATTACTAGCGACTCCGACTTCATGGGGTCGAGTTGCAGACCCCAATCCGAACTACGACCGGCTTTACACGATTAGCTCCACCTCACGATATCGCCACGCGCTGTACCGACCATTGTAGCATGTGTGAAGCCCTGGACATAAGGGGCATGATGATTTGACGTCATCCCCACCTTCCTCCGAGTTAACCCCGGCAGTCTCTCATGAGTCCCCAACCAAATGCTGGCAACATAAGACAAGGGTTGCGCTCGTTGCGGGACTTAACCCAACATCTCACGACACGAGCTGACGACAACCATGCACCACCTGTACACCAGCCACAAAAGGGAAACCATGTCTCCATGGCAATCCAGTGTATGTCAAGCCCAGGTAAGGTTCTTCGCGTTGCATCGAATTAATCCACATGCTCCGCCGCTTGTGCGGGCCCCCGTCAATTCCTTTGAGTTTTAGCCTTGCGGCCGTACTCCCCAGGCGGGGCGCTTAATGCGTTAGCTACGGCACAAAACCCGTGGAAGGATCTCACACCTAGCGCCCACCGTTTACAGCATGGACTACCAGGGTATCTAATCCTGTTCGCTACCCATGCTTTCGCTCCTCAGCGTCAGTCACTGCCCAGTAACCTGCCTTCGCCATCGGTGTTCCTCCTGATATCTGCGCATTTCACCGCTACACCAGGAATTCCAGTTACCCCTACAGCACTCAAGTTATGCCCGTATCGCCTGCACTCCCGAAGTTAAGCCCCGGACTTCCACAGACGACGCGACAAACCACCTACGAGCCCTTTACGCCCAGTAATTCCGGACAACGCTCGCACCCTACGTATTACCGCGGCTGCTGGCACGTAGTTAGCCGGTGCTTCTTCTCTAGGTACCGTCACACACGCTTCGTCCCTAGCGAAAGGAGTTTACAACCCGAAGGCCTTCATCCCCCACGCGGCGTCGCTGCATCAGGCTTCCGCCCATTGTGCAAAATTCCCCACTGCTGCCTCCCGTAGGAGTCTGGGCCGTATCTCAGTCCCAATGTGGCCGTACACCCTCTCAGGCCGGCTACCCATCACCGCCTTGGTAGGCCATTACCCCACCAACAAACTAATAGGCCGCAAGCTCATCCCATACCAGCACAAAACCTTTCCACACACCCACAAAAGATACGTGAATATCCGGTATTAGACCCAGTTTCCCAAGCTTATCCCGAAGTACAGGGCAGATCACCCACGTGTTACTCACCCGTTCGCCACTCGAGCACCCTAGCAAGCTAGAGCCTTTCCGTTCGACTTGCATGTGTTAAGCACGCCGCCAGCGTTCATCCTGAGCCAGGATCAAACTCTCCACAAAAACAATTCCAAAAGAAATCATCGAAATCATTCAGGCCGTGAAAAGCCCAAACCCAACCAAAAACAAACAACCAGCAAAAAAACCACTCGTTGTCCACAAAAAAAGAATTACAAAAAACACACCAACCCCCAACCCAACAAAGGGCACAAAAAAGGGGGTCAGCACAAAAAATAAACAAACCACAAAACGGTTCATCTACCAATCGAATGCACATCAACATGCACACTTGCTTCCTGCACCGAAAAAACAAACCACCACAAACCTACGGACAATCCATGGCGACCGGCACACACCCACGCAATTCGCTACGCTCATCACGACACACAAGAACAAACCCACACGCCACAACAAACAACAAACCACGCAAGCACCACAAGGCACACACCAACACACAAACAAAAAGTACATTGGCACACTATCGAGTTCTCACACAACACACGCATGCTCTCCACCCGACCGATCTTCGGTCACGCTTTTGAACAGCGGATTCAGAACCTACCCTAAGAATCTAACTTCAGTCAAACTCGCCGGAATTCAGTTCTTCCACACCACTTGTTAACCATCCGGTCACTTTCTCGTGGCGACCTGAAGAACTATATCCCTAACTTCTTAATTTAAGCAAATCCCCTGCTTAAACAATTTTCCCGCCCATATCGGCTATGGTTATTTCATTAGTGGACCGGCTAACGGATTGTTCGTCGTCAAGCTCGACCCTAGTGGTACACGGCAAGAAGGCCGTCCGGGCCATTGATCACCTTGACGGGAGTGTTAAAAATGTCCGTAAGCTTGTCACTTTTCATCACTTCATCAGGTTCACCGAAGGCAACAATCTGCCCATCCTTCACCGCGCACACATAATCGGCGTAACGCGCGGCGAAATTAATGTCGTGAAGTACAACGATGATGGTGCGGCCAAATTTCTCTGCAGCTTGCTTCACATGGCGCATCATCTGAACAGAATGGGCCATGTCCAAATTATTCAGGGGCTCGTCGAGAAGAACATAGTCAGTTTCCTGGCACAACACCATCGCCACGTAGGCGCGCTGCCGCTGCCCACCGGAGAGCTGATCAAGGTAACGATTTTCCAGGTCAGTTAAATTCAAAAAGTCAATATACCGAGAAATGATCTCCTCGTCCTCAATAGTCAACCGGCCCCCGGAATACGGAAATCGGCCGAAACCGACAAGCTGGCGGACAGTCAGCTTCGTAACAAAATGATTCTCCTGCCGCAGGATCGAGATTATCTTGGCTAAATCTTTGGACTTGGTGCTGGAGATATCGTGCTGCGCGACGGTCACGGTACCTGAGTCCAGCGACAACAACCGGCCAATGATCGTCAGCAGGGTTGACTTACCCGCGCCGTTGGGCCCGATCAGTGCCGTAATACCGCCGGCCGGGATCTCCAAATCGACAGGGCCGATGGCCACATCAGCGTTATAGTCCTTGCGAACATTAGTCAGAGTAATCACAAGCGTCCCTTTCTCAGTACGACAGCCAGGAAGGTAATTCCACCTACCAACTCGATGATGATGCCGACGACACCTTGCGCATAAAACACATGGTTCAAGATGAAGTAAGCGCCAGTTAAGACGACATAACCCAGCAAGGCGGCCATGGGGAACACATAGCGGTGATCATAGGTCTCCGCACATTGATACGCCAGAGTTGCCACTAAGAACCCGAGGAACGTCATCGGCCCCACTAGTGCCGTGGACACTGCCATCAACACACTGACAAGCAACAACGTCACAACAGCGTTACGCTTGAAGATCACGCCTAGGTTTGCAGCAGTTTCGGAGCCAAGCGACATCACATTTAAGACACTAAAACGGGCATACAAAACCCCGACGACGAGCAACACCAATGGAATCGCTACCGGATAATACGTCGGGTCCGCGTTATTCATCGAGCCGAACATGCGCGCTGTCAGTACGTCAAACTCGCTCGGCGACAACAATCGCTGCATGAACGTGGATACAGAACCCAGGCCACCGCCCAGCACAATGCCGACTAGCAGCATGGCGTGCATATTGCGCGAAGACCGCGTCAGCAGCCACGAGTACAGCAGGAACGACAAGACAACCATCACCGCAATCTGGAACACGAACATGCCCAGGTTGTAGGCCGCAATCAGGCCCGCTGCGCCGAAGAAAAACACAGTAGATGTGTGAATCAGAGTGTAAAGCGCCTCAAAACCCAAAATTGACGGAGTGATGATCCGATTATTGGTCACCGTCTGAAAAGCTACCGTTGCAACACCTTGACAGATTGCTACGAGTGCCATCGCGATCACCGAGTTCAGGCGGCGCTCCGCAATGAGCCAAAACCCGTCAGTTCCGAATTCCATCGGGTTGTCATAGGCCAGTAACCCGATAGTAAAGAGCGCCGCAGCGACACTCAGCGCTAAGAAAATGAACCAGTAGCGGCGCCGGGAAAAACTATTTTGGAAGGCACCAACAGCGCGTGACGACGAAGCCCTCGTTGAGTATGCTGTTTTAGTCACGAGAGGTCTGCCTCACAATCAATACGACGAATACGACAGCACCAACAATTCCCAAGATGACCGAAACCGGCATCTCAAACGGGGCGATAATTGTGCGACCAATTAGGTCACAAACTGCAACAATACCAATTCCCAACAGGCACACCCAGGGGAGATTTGTGCGCAGATCATCGCCACGGAACATGGACACGACATTGGGCACAATCAAACCCAGAAATGGCAACGAACCTACCGCCACAGTCACCACGCCGGTGGCCACTGCCACCAAAGCGGTGCCAACCAAAATGATGCGGTTATAGTTGACGCCCACATTGGTGGCCACTTCTTCCCCCAGGCCGGCAACAGTAAGCCGATCTGCGTAGAAGAACACGATGACGACAACGATGGCCACAATCCATAACACTTCATACTGGCCGGCCACGATGTCAGTGAACGTGCCCGCAAACCAGATTCCCAGCTGTTGCAACATGTCGGTTTGCAGCGCGAAGAAAGATGATACGGCACCCACCACGGCGCCCAGCATGATGCCGATGATTGGCACAATCAGGCTGGACTTCAAGGTGACGCGCCGTAAGAACAAGAAAAACACCATCGTACCCACGAATGCAAACAGCACCGCACCAATCATGCGCTCGAGCACAGTAGCCGAAGGGATGATAAACATGGTGAACAGTAGGCCCAAACCGGCCCATTCAGTGGTTCCGGTGGTGGTCGGTTCTACGAAACGGTTTTGGGTGAGCAGCTGCATTACCAAACCACTCATCGCCATTGCCGCACCGGCAAGAACAAGCGCTATGGTGCGTGGAATGCGAGTAAGGGAAAACATCTGCGCCCCATCAGGAGCACTAAAAATGCTGTACTCGCCCGTAAAAAGAGAGAGCACCAATAGCGCTGCCACTACAAGGATTGCCACACCCAACTTCCAACTCCACAGTCGGGAATTGGATCGTCGTAAAGCGTCATTATCGGGACGCTGCGAAATCTTGGATGCTGCAGGTGGCATAGCTAACGGTGCTCCCCCCTATGAACTGAGCCTGGTGCTACTTCTGAGCCTCAAAGGCATCGGCAAGCGCGTTTAGCGTCTCTGTGTAGGTAATGATTGACTCATTCGTGTAGGTATCAGCCGGTGCGTACACCACAGCACCCTCCTTCAGGGCAGTGACGTTCTGCAGCGCCGAAGAGCCCTCAATGACAGTTTCCGCCGGGGCGGAGTCGCCCCCGATAGCGGCGTCACGGTCCATGACCAACAGCCAGTCCGGGTTGGCCTCGGCGATCGCCTCCACGGAGATATCATCGCCCTTGTGGTTATCCGAACCTTCCGGAACTTCCAACGCTGGAGTCATGCCCACCATGTCGAAGATCGGACCCCAGAAACGGCCCACGCTGGGAGCGACATAGCCGATGTTGCCACCTGACACGTTGACCGCCATGACACTCTTCTCTGGATCGTAAGCAGCCTTCGCACGTTCGAGCGCCTCGTTGAAATCGTCAACAAGCTGAGCTGCCTCGTCTTCCTTGCCCATCGCCTTGCCCAGGGTTTCCACCTGGCGGATGAGCTCTTCGTCCATCGCTTCACCGTCGCGTGGCTCCAAGTCAATAATCGCGGCTTCAGGGTTCAGCTTCTTCAGGTCTTCGTAGTACTTGCCAAAACGCTGACCGTTGATGATTAAATCTGGCTGCGTTGCTGCGAGTGCCTCCAGGTCCGGCTCCTTGTGGTTGCCGATGTCGACGATGCTCTCGTCCGACTTGTAGCCGATCGTCTCTGGCACCAGCTTCAGCGGCGCTGCCACCAGCTCCACGCCCCACTGCTCAAGAACTTCGAAGGTGCGGTTATCCAACGCGGCAATAGCCTCTGGGTTAGCCGGAACCTCGACGGTGCCGTAGTTGTCCTCAATGGTGATCGTGTCCTGGGAGTCAGCTGCCGCCGTGCTCGATTCAGCAGAGCTTGCCGACGAAGAGGGGGCTGCAGAAGAATCAGAAGAAGATGATGCGGAATCGTCCGTCTGGGAGCAGCCGGCCAGAACAAGAGCAAACGAGGAGATCGCTGCAACGATCGCCTTGCGCGAGGAGAGTCGAAGTGACATTGAACACCTTCCATAGACAATTAGGTTAGCCTTACCCAATCCAAACTACAGTCCGCACCCAGGTTAGCCAAGCTTTATTTTCTTGACAAGGGGAAATGCAACCGCCCATACAATCGATGACCTGCAAAAAGTACAAAAAGGGACACCCCCGAAGGGCACCCCTTATTTGGCGCACGTTGACGTGTGTTAATTACCACTCGTGCCAGCTCTTACTTACGCTTCTTACCAGTCCAGTCTCAGCTGCACCCAAGTACTTGGCAAAGCTCTTGGCGGGAAGGTTTTCAAGGGCCAGAATACCGGAGATTGCCATCTGGTGCATGCCGGCCGACAGACGCTTCTTCAGGTAGTTACTACTTGCCGATTCCAGAGTTCAGAATGAAGGAGCCCGGAATGGCGCGCAGGGAATGGCGCGCAGGGCGATCGATGCAAGAGTATTTGCCATGGTCAGTTACCTTTCATAAAAATTTCCTTGTTTAACTAGCAACTATGGCAGCACAACAGTGACATGTCACCAAAAGTGGTAGCTTTCGCCTCCAGACTTAACCAGAGTTCCGCAACGCAGTAGCCAGACCGTTCATCGTCACCTGGATAGTCTTAGACACCAGAAAGGAATCATCACCGGCGCGGTAACGCCGCAACAACTCCAGCTGCACCGCATTCAGCGGCAAGAGGTAGGGGTAACGACGCTTCAGTGAACGGGCCTGACGTTGGTTTTCGCTCACCAGATCACTATTGCCCGTGACCTTGAGGTACACCTCACGGGTCAGGGAAAACTCATCGGCTATAACCCTGTAAATCCGGTCAGCTAATTCCTTGTCATCGACGAGGTCGGCATACAAGCGCGCCAACGAAAGCTCGGCCTTAGCCATCACCTGCGCCATATTAGAAAACACGGCGCGAAACCAGGGCCAATCCCGGTACATCTGGGACAGCTCCTCCCACCGTGTGGCATCATCTCCGGCCCATTGGCTAACCGCGCTGCCTACCCCGAACCAGCCCGGAATATTGGTGCGCGACTGCGACCACGACAGCACCCAAGGAATCGCACGCAAATCTGAGATGGCAGTGGTCTGCTTCCGCGCAGACGGGCGAGAACCCAGGTTCAAATCACCAATCTCATGCAGCGGAGTGGACTGGGTAAAGTAGTCGATAAAGCCCTCGTCACCAACCAATTCTTGATATTTCGCACCGGAGAGTTCCGCGATCTCACTCATTGCAGTAAAAGCGCGCTCGGGGTCGTCGATACGCTCAGTATCCAACAGCGACGCCTCCAGCGCACCCGCCACGAAAGCCTCCAGGTGGCGGCGTGCAGTAGCCGGCGAGCCATACTTCGCCGAAATCACCTCACCCTGCTCAGTGATACGGACAGATCCAGACACAGCCCCCTTCGGCTGCGCCAGAATCGCGTCATAAGTAGGGCCACCACCTCGGCCCACTGCACCACCCCGGCCATGCGAAAGGCGCAGCTCAATGCCATAGTTCTCACACAACTCAACCAGTTCAAGCTCGGCGGCATACAGCGACCAGTTCGCCAGCAGGTAGCCACCATCCTTATTGGAGTCGGAGTAACCCAACATCACTTCCTGCACGTCACCGCGGCGGGAGAGGTGCTCCCGATACAGCGGAACCTGCCACAACTGTTCCAGAATCCCCGCCCCAGCCTTCAAATCATCAATCGTCTCAAACAGTGGCACCAAATTGATCTCACGCAACCCCACTTCTTTGAGCAACACCATCGGCTCTAAAACGTCGCTGACAGTGCCGGTCATCGCAATGATACAGTTTTCAACCGCAGGTGCACCGTGGCGTCGTACAGCATCCGCCGCTGCCCGAAAAATACCCAGCTCCTTCTCAGTGTCCTCGCTCAATCCTTCCGGGTTGGGAAATACCAGCGGGCGGTTGCGCTGGATCTCGTCGATAAGCACCTGCTGTTTGTCGCTTTCGCTTAACGACGAGTAATCCTCGCACAATCCCGCATGCGCAAAAAGTTCAGTAAGCACATTCTCGTAGGACTCCGAATTCTGCCGCAAATCCAACGTGTAGAGGTGGAAACCAAAGGTGCTCACTGCCGACCGGATGCGCGCCAAGCGATCATCAGCAATCACATCATCATTGAACTGGCGCAGCGAGCGATCGATGACGTCAAGATCGTGCGTCAACTCATCCGGCCCTGCATACGGCTGGTACCCGTTGTCGTCACCGGCAGTGGCACCGACGCGATGACGCACACCAAAGACGGCGCGCCGGTAGGGCTCGTCGATACGCGAGGGCCAATCGTTGCCTCCCGCCTCCGCGAGCTGCAGAAGCTGGCCCGACGATGAAGAATAGCGGTCAGACAAACTCAGCTCACGTTCTAACTCCGCAAGCTCAGACTCGTAATAACGCAACGCCGTCTCCGCTGCCTTACTCGTAGCATAAGTGAGGGTCTCGGCGTTAACATACGGGTTGCCGTCGTGATCACCGCCGATCCACGAGCCCGTACGCACCGCGGCAACATCTAGCAACTGCAAACCGAACGCTTCCTCCGCGCCGTCGCGAATGGCGCGGTTGATCGCCGGAATCTGCTCCAGAAGCGACAACTTGTAGTAGCGCAGGCCGACATCTACCTCGTCTTCCAGCGTGGGGCGCGAAATACGGATCAGCGCAGTTTGCCACAGCAAAGTCATGCGCAAATAAATCTCGTGATCAATCTCCGTGATCCGCTCATCGTATTCAGCGCCGGCAACATGACGGCGCTCTTTGAGCAGCCTCTTAATCCGGGTTTGGGTGTCAAACACCGTGCGACGGCGAGTCTCAGTTGGGTGGGCGGTAAACACTGGAGAAATATGTGCGTTACGCAGCACCTCCGAAGCGAGCGACGGGCTGACGTTCAACTCTTTAAGTTTGGCAAAGGTTTTCTTCAACGACACGGTGGCGGGCACAGACTCGTCATCAAGATCCTCGGCCAAGTTGGCCAACAGGGCGAAGTAAGAAAATGACCGAGCCACCAGGTTCGCCTTCGTGATATCAAGGTCTCGAAAGATAGCCAGAAGATCTGAAGGGGAGGCCTCACCGCGTGCCACTGCAAACGCTGTCTGGCGAGTAGATTCAACTAGTTGAAAAATTTCGTCGCCTTCTTGAACAGCGATAACGCGCCCCAAGATTGCTCCTAAGACGCGGATGTCTTCCCGTACGTGGCCAGTCACTTATGTCTCTTTCGGTCGATTTTAGGCTCAGTTTGAGGCTCTGCAGCTTTCTCAAACATAGACCGTGGACCGGATCCGTGCAGCGTTATTTGTTGGTTTTAGGGTTTACAGCACCATTGCCGCAATCCACCCCGAGATCAGCAGCGGGATGTTGTAGTGAATAAAGGTAGGGATCACAGTATCGCGGATATGATCGTGCTGACCATCCGCGTTGAGTCCGGCTGTTGGCCCAAGAGTGGAGTCAGAAGCTGGCGAGCCAGCATCACCAAGCGCACCCGCAGTACCGATCAAAGCGATCGTTGCCGCCGGCGAGAACCCCATCGTCATACACAGCGGCACATAAATCGTGGCGATAATCGGCAGCGTAGAAAACGATGATCCAATACCCATTGTCACAATCAAGCCCACAATCAGCATCGCCAACGCCGCAGCTGCCTTGTTGCCCGCGAAGATATCGGCGGTTGCCGTAACCAAGGTTTCCACCTCGCCAGTCTCACCCATCACAGCTGCGAAACCCTGCGCGGTAATCATGATGAAGCCAATCAAGGCCATCATCTTCATTCCACCTGTAAACACGTCATCAGCCTCGCGCCAGTTCACAGCACCGGTGAGCATGAAAATCGACAAGCCCACAAGAGCGCCGATTAATAAAGAATCAGCATCAGTGCCAATAGCCTGCATGACCACCTGCACGGCAAACGTGGCCACAATCGCGATCAGCGCCACAATCACCTTGTACTTTGACACCGGCTCTTCGGTTGGGGCGTTTTCTGCCTCAATTTTTTCGGCGACTTCAACCACGCCAGGTCCCGGGCGCACTGCTGTCGAACCTTTCGCAGCGCTACCCTGGGTGCCGTCAGCAGTATTCGGCAGGGGCTCGTCGTTACGCGACACGGATCCCGAGCTAATCGCGAGGTCCTTGTAATCGCGCGGCTTGCGGTAGGAGACAAAAACCGCGATCAACAGGCCCGCCACCATACCAAGAGCGGGAATGGTCATCACACCGAAGATGTTGATGCCCGAGATATCAAGGCCGGCAGCTTCAACATTGCCCAACAGAATGTCATTCAAGAAAATCGAGCCAAAGCCAACAGGCAACCACATGTAGGTGGTGACCAAGCCGAACGTGAGGATACAGGCGATCAGGCGGCGGTCGAGGCGCAGCTTGTTAAACACTACCAACAGCGGCGGAATCAAGATCGGAATAAAGGCGATATGCACAGGAATGAGGTTCTGGCTCATCACAGCCATCGCAAGGATTCCCAACAGCATCCCCCACTTGGACGCCGCGATGGTGAACCTCTTCGTGGTTTCGTTCGTTGTTCCGATACGTTTAATCAGCCAATCAGCCAGTAGGCGCGGCAAACCAGAGTTGGCCACGGCCATGGCAAACGCACCTAGCAGGGCATAGCTCAGCGCGATCTTCGCACCGCCGGCTAAGCCACCTTGGAAGGCCACCATGGTGGCCTCAAGTCCCATCCCGGCCAGAAGCCCGCCGACGATCGCCCCGATGAACAACGCCAACACCACGTGGACGCGGCAGACGGAAAGGACAAGCATCACGATAACCGCGATCAACACTGCATTCATAGGTAAGACCCTAGCGCGCTGTATGGCTGCGCAAAAAATGCTGTGTGGTGGACCTCCCCCATTTTTGTGCGGCTGCCCCGGTTTTACTCCCCGGCGGGGCCGCGTTCCACCGCGGTGGGGCCCTATTTGGTCGACAAAACCGGCCCTTTTTTAAACGAGAGCGAAATCTGTCGACCAAATGTGACGCAGGGCAGAAAAGGTGCCACGGCTAAGGCTTCACGATCTGCAAGCCAGTAGTGTCCACGGCGTCCTGGAGCGAACCCAAGTTGGTGACGTCTGTGAAACCTGCATCTTCCATCACGGATTTGGCCTGTCCAGCACGGTTTCCGGAGCGGCAATAGATTCCATATTCAGCGTCAGGGTCGAGTTGTAGCAGTTCCGTCGCCAGCTCACCAGAGTTGAAATCATAGTGCTGGGCGCCGTCGAGCAGACCGCTATCTGCGATCTCTTCGGCAGTGCGCACATCGAGGATCACTACGTCTGAACTGATCTGCTCCGCGGATTCAGTGGTGGAGCACGCCGCGAGACTGCCCACAACCAGTAGCGCCACAGTTGCAGCAAGAAGTCGCTTCATATTTTTCCTTTAGTTTTTCGTTAATTGCCACTGTGATCCGATCGTAGACCCAGCTAGCATAGCTTGCGGCCTTGTCTACACCGGGAACATTGAGCGCACCTTCGACGGTGCCAGAGTGCACTTCCGTGTGGAATCGCGTATCGACGAAGACTACGCGGTCGTCGTTAAGCGCCTGCGTGAGTTCTCCGGCAGTAAATTCTTTGAGCTCGCCCGAATCTGGCAGCAGGCCCGACCTTTCACGATTATCTTCTTTCATGCGATCGAAGTAGGCGTGTGCGTCTGGCTGGTTGTCGAGGTACGTGCCCCACCAGGAGAAGGTGCGTTCGTAGCCCACCGTCGAGGTCGGGATCGCGCCGTAGGTCCAGTCGGGGCCGCCCTCGTCGGAAAGGTACATCGGTGCGCCCACTTTCGTGGCTAGCTCGCGGGTACCGGACAGGTAGTCGGCGTGGATATGAGTCTCGGTCACACCGACGACCTCCATCTTGTTCTTCTTAGCGATGTCGAGGTAGACCTGTAGGTCTCGGCGTGGGCTTAGTCTTCGTCGTAAATACGCTCGAGCAGCATGTTTATCTCCTAGTTGCGCGGGGGTTGAGGCCATTTATGGCAGTGGCAGCGATCTTCTTCGGCTACTCCGGCGAGTGCCTGTTCGATGTGTTGGCCGCATCCGGCCCAGGTTGGCTTGTGGCAGGTTTCGCATGTAACGCGCATGCACATGGTGTGGTTCCTTCTTTTCGTTTATCGAGTCGCTTATCGACGAATACCCTATGGGGGATGTCGATCCGGCAACCTACTGTACCCCATGGGGTATTTCCGTGTCAGGGGACGACACTGGACACCCGCAAAGCTTGGAAACCGAGAAACACTCCGTTGCCTCACACACCCTTGACACAGAAGCTTTCACGAAGTTGAATGATGTTTAAAATAGCCCCTGACCAAGGAGAAAGCCATGATTCAATCCATACTGGCAAGCGTGTTACTTTTCATCGCATCGCTATTCAACACAGTTGGCTTACCTGACTTAGCGACGAGCTCTCAGTCACTTTCCTACCGCGTTAACGAACCAGTATTGATCGAAGAACATACCGCTGAGACAGTAAAACCAACACAGGCCCAAATCGCTTCAATCAAGCAAGGCTCCTGGAAAGACGACAGCCACCCCGATCTGCTCACCTTAAGCCTAGGAGGAGGCATAAAGTGGGCCTGCAATCACGGCATGGCAGAAGTCAGCGAAACGCCTGAAGGCTTTTTCCTTCATCCTGTCTCAGCTACTGAAATGAATTGCGCAGCCTTCAACGTTGAAATCACAACCGCGAAGTTTATCGGACGATCGATTGAAGTGCAGGTTGCCGTGGACGCTGGCGACACCCCAGAGGCTATCTACCTGGTCAAAGACGGCAAGTCCATCACGCTTGTGAGGTAGAAGCGAACAGTTGATTGTGTACATCGGAGGCATACCGCTTTCCTGCTGATAAGACCAGCAATAAGCAGTCGCCGTGTCATGCCTCAACCACCTAAGGATCAACGCCTTCGCAGCTTTCGCTTCCGCAACACGAGCAATCGTCGTCACGCATAGGGTGGCAACGATTACCGGGAACTTGCTAGCACCCAGGCTACCTACTCCGATTTTTATCTTGTAGCAACGGATCCCGGTAGTAGCGGGTGCCCGGGACGAACGCCGCAAACAAGGGTGTGAGCGCACACAACGCAACTGTTACCAGCAGCACCGGGGTGCGCCCGAACTCAGTTACCAGCCAGGGATACGTGGCTAACCCGATCGGCATCAGCCCGTAGGAAACCAAGAAATCGACGGATGAAACTCGGGCGAGCTTATCGGGCGCCACCTCACGCTGGGTAGCGGTAAACCACGGCACGTTGAAAATCTCTGAGTTCAAATTCCCGGTCTGCTGAGTCCCCCCCAAAAAAATGATTGTCAGACCATTAGCGTCCATCTGAACGTGACTGATCGCGTTCGCACCATAGCCCCAAAATGTCGTTTCGCCCGGGATAACGAACACAGCAGCCAATGTGCGATCCAGGTTAGTGCTCTCGAAGCTAGCTACTCATTCTTCGAGGTCTTCGACCACGTCTTTGGCCTTTTCCTTCAATACAATAGAGGTGTCACGGAAGGTAGGTAGATGTGGGAAAGGTAGTTGTGGTTTGGGAAGAAGAACTTCCCTATACGGCCCATCAAGTCTGGCAAGTCGTCACGAATTTAGCGAATTGGCAATGGCGTAGCGATCTGTCTGATTGCAAGGTTCTTGATGAACGCAGATTTATCGAGTTTCCTAAAAAGGGAAAACCGATACGTTTCTGTACAACCCACTTCGAAGAAGCTCGCAGATGGGAATTTCAGATTGATTCACCAGCCCTAACTGGCACGTGGCAAGGCACTTTCGATGCGACGGAAAATGACGGCTGTCTAGTCAAATTCATCGAAGACGTAAACCTTCGACAAAGATTAGTGCCCAATTGGCTAGCAAAACGATTTCTTACTGCCTACCAGGCCCAGTATTTTCGCGACCTACGAAATGAACTTCAAGCGCGCTCAAACTAGGTCTAATCCCTGACATCCAATGCCGTCATCACCGCCCATAACGACTCTTGCATTCCTCAGGCATCGATAACTCAACTCCAGACCCTGCGTCCCGAAACAGCAAAAAGGCACTCACTTTGTATCAAAGTGAGTGCCTTCCTTGGTGGAGCTGCCGGGAATTGAACCCGGGTCCTTCGCTGCCGCGCCAGGGCTTCTCCGTGCGCAGTATGCACGGTGCCTCTACTCGGCCCTCCCACTCAGGCAAACAAGGTGGGATGACGGGCCCAGTTAGTGAGAAAGTCCCTGTTTAACGCACTAACACGCTAAACAAGCAAGCCTCGAAAGTCGATGCCAGGTTCCGTGTGTGAGGCTCACGCGGGCTGACAGACACGCGTCGCTGAATTAGGCAGCGAGGGCGTAGTCACGCTGAGAGTTCTTCTCTGCGTTTATTGTGTTGCTACGACGCTTAACGGTGGTCTCTAGCCTGCACCGGCACGCTTCCCCTGGCTTAGTCAACGGAGTCGAAACCAAAATCAGCCCCATGACCCGTGGCGGGATTTATGCAAATCTCCACAGGAGAACCAACAATACCCGCTAGACTAGATTTACGCAAGACCCGAGGGGCGCACCGCAATCTCATCCATCGACGCATCTCGTCCGGCATCTACGGCCAAGCGCACCGCTTTGGCCACCGATTCCGGTGCCACATAACGCGAACCATCATAATCATCGGCCGCAGCACCCATATCCTGCTGCAGCTGCACCTGCATGTCCGTATCCACCCTTCCTGGATGGATCGAAGTGACCCGGATCTTGCCCAGCTCCTCCTGCCGCAACGCGTCACTCCACGCACGCAGCGCAAACTTAGTGCCCGAATAGAGCCCCGACTTCTCACCCGAGTGGTAGCCCGACCCAGAATTAATGGCCACAACCAGCCCAGTTGCTCGTCGTAAAGCGGGAAGCAACAGCCGAGTCAGCTCGGCGGGCGCGAATACGTTGAGCGCGAAACTGGCCTCCCAGTCGCTTATCGACGAGTCCTCCAGGCGCTGCCACGGACATACGCCGGCGGAATGCACGAGCACGTCGAGCTGCTCAATGGAGCTGGTCGCCTGGGCCAGGGCCTGCGGGTCTGTCAGCTCGACTTCGAAAGGTTCGGCCGACGGAAGCGTATCGACGAGTTGCTCCACCCCCGTGCGACCACCTACCAGAATGTGGTGGTCGCGGCTCAACTCTTCGGCGATGGCGCGGCCGATGCCACGGGTCGCCCCTGTTACTAACGCTGTTTTCTTGGTCATACCCGCACAATAACCCACAAAAACTACTACTTGTCACCAGTGCCCGCGAGAAGTCTCTATCTCCTTCTCCTAAGTCAGAGCTGTCAACCGATGCCCCGAAAAAAGCGATTGAAAATATATATATTTCGTGAGACAATATTTACCGACCCCCCGCCAGTCAATAGGAGGTTCCATTTGAAACGTTATCCCCCTGATTCCAACGAGCAATGTTCAAACATGCCTCGCTCCGTGACACCCCGGCAGGCAAGCGTTGACATTGACTGCTACGCACCAATGTGCGCGACTAAAGAACTTGCACAAAACGTGAAAGACTTTCTCTCCTATAGTGGAGACTTTTCCATAGTTGAAAGCCCGGCCTTCGTCGCAGAAGATCTGCCGAAGCAATGGAGCTATGAAAACGTTGGCCGGATCCCCAGCAGAGAAGTATGCGCACGGGTAATTTTCCTGTACCCCTCCGAAGAAGAGGCTCTGCTGGCCCAACGGAAAATTTACGATCATCTGGTGAATTACCAGCACAATCACAAGGATGGAATTATTTCTTGGTTCCTCAGCTCAACGACTAGGAGCTCCTTCGAAGACATAGAAGACTCAGACGAGGTCTATTAATCATGATCCGACTTCTTACCGTTCGTACTTCTCTAGCGTTCACTTGCTTGTTAGGAATAGCGGCTCCCGTATTCTCTTCCCCCGCCTTAGCAGCCGAATATAATCCCCCGCTTCCCGTTTCAACGACCGATTTCACCGCGCCAGCTTCACGTGTCACCGTCAAATGCCATTTAGTGCGCATTAGGGATTCCTATACGATTGGCTACGTCGTAGGCCACGGGGCAACGAAAAAAGAAGCAATGAAAGACGCGGATCGAAATGTTCCCCGGGGACACTACAAACGGCATTGTAACACGGTAGGTGGGCGCGGATCTGGCGGGAGTTTCTCACACGATCCCGAACTTCCTCGATAACCCCTTCGACCTGTGCACAACTGCCTTCTAAGGCTTCATACTGTGGTTTTACCCCTTGGATCCAATGCTTTGACCACGCGCCGATCACTCCTTGATGCCCTTGAACTTCTTGCCCAGCTCGCGGGCAATCTCGCGGTCTTCGGTGCGCTGCTTGATCGCGCGACGCTTATCGTAGTCCTGCTTCCCCTGTGCCAGGCCAAGCTCCACCTTGACTAGCCCGTTTTTCAAATACATCGAGAGTGGCACGAGAGTGCGGCGGCCGTCGCGGACCTTTCCTTCGAGCGAATCAATCTCGGAGCGGTGCAGGAGGAGTTTGCGGGTGCGGCGCGGCGAGTGATTGGTCCAGTGCCCCATGGAGTACTCGGGGATGTGCAGGTTACGCAACCAGACTTCCCCGTCATCGATGGTGGCGAATGCCTCGACCAAGGAGGCCTTGCCCTCGCGCAAGGATTTGATCTCGGTGCCTACCAGCACGATCCCGCACTCGTAGGTGTCTAGGATGTGGTAGTCGTGCCGAGCTTTCCGGTTCTGCGCGATGACAGACCGGTCCTTGTTTTTCTTCTTCTTGGCCATAGTGGGCCTTATCTTACGTCGAAGGAGCGTGTCGACGACAATCCGGCCGGCCCGTCGCTGCGCTCCGGCTGGAGCGTAGCGATGCCCGTTGCTCCGGCCGGAGCGTAGCGACAGCCCCTACTTGCGCACGTACAACCGCAGCGTGATCTGTGCGACGATGCCAGCGGCGATAACACCCACCACAGCAACTAGTGGCATCACGGACCACACAGCGCTATCGGGCAATTTAGCAATCAGCTGGGAGGAGTAGATTTCGCTCAGCATCGGGTCAACGATTTGAGTTTTGCCCAGCCACACACCCAACGTGGCCACAATACCGCCGATCAGCACCGACAGCGCTGCTTCCAGCACGAATGGCGCATTGGTGAACCAGCGGGAGGCTCCCACCATACGCATGATGCCCATTTCGTCGCGGCGGTGGTACGCCGCCAACTGCACCATGTTGCCGATCAAAAAGATCGCAGCCAGTGCCTGCAGCGCAGCAACCACAAAGGTGGCGTTGCGGAAGGAGTCCAGGTTGTCGGCAGCGGTGCGCACGCCCTCGGCCTGGTCCACGACGAGAGCCACCTGGGGCATATCGCGCACGGCGTCCAACGGCGTAGAGTTAGTGGGATCTTCCAGGCGCACGTGCAGAGCAGCCGGCAAAGCATCTGGGGAGGTCTCCTCCACCAGGATGGGGTCGGTCTCGCCGAAAAGTTCGACGAAGCGGTCGTAGGATTGCTCACGGGAGCGGAAGGTCACACTTTCTACACCCGCGTCGGCTTGCAGTGTGTCGCGAACTTCCATGCATGCCGCGGAGGAGCAGTCCTTATCGGTGGCCGAGATTTCCTCGTCTAGCTCGATCATCACCTCAACGCGGTCGAGGTACATCTCTTTCGTGTCACTGGTTACCTGCGACAGCAAGATACCTGTTCCTACCAGCGCCAATGAGATCGCGGTGGTGATTACCAAGGCGATCGACATGGTAATATTACGGCCCAGGCCACGGAATGCCTCGCGGAAAATAAAACTCACGTTCATCAGTTTCCCCCTAATCGTTGATGGTTCCGTAGACGCCGTGCTCGTCGTCACGCACTAGCTTGCCCAAGTGCAGCTCAATCACCCGTTTGCGCATATCGTTGACGGCGCGCGCGTTGTGTGTACTCATCACCACCGTAGAACCGGTGCGGTTGATGCGGCTGAGCAGCGACATGATGTCGTCGGCGGTGGAAGGGTCCAGGTTGCCGGTGGGTTCGTCGGCAAGCAACAGTGGTGGCTTATCGACGAAGGCCCGCGCGATTGCCACGCGCTGTTGCTCACCGCCGGAGAGCTCGCCCGGCATGCGGTTGGATTTCGCTTCCAAACCGACCAGCTCCAAGGCCTCGGGAACCAGCTTCTTGATGCGGTTTTTCGGCTTGCCGATCACCTCGAGTGCGAAAGCCACGTTGTCGTACACGCTCAGCTTTGGTAGCAGGCGGAAGTCCTGGAACACGTAGCCGATCTTTTGGCGCAGCTGGTTCACCTGCTTGCCTTTCAGCTGGTTGACGTGCATGTCATCGTAGTAGATATCGCCGGAGGTGACGTTTTCCTCGCGGATCAGTAACTCAAGGAAGGTCGATTTACCTGAGCCTGAAGGTCCGATGAGGAAGACGAATTCACCCTTGCCGATCTCGAACGAGACGTTGTCGAGAGCCGGCCTGGTGGAGGTGGGATAGGTCTTGGTGACGTTTGAAAAAGTGATCACGTGTCACAACCTTAGCCTTTACCGGTGTGACAGGTGAAACTAGTGTGACGCTTCTTCTGCCATGCGCCACCGGATACCCGCCTCGAGGAACCCGTCAATGTCGCCGTCGAGCACCTTCTGCGGGTCACTAACCTCATAGTCAGTGCGCAGATCCTTAACCATCTGGTACGGGTGCAGCACATAGGAGCGCATCTGATTACCCCACGACGCATTACCGCCAGCGCCTAGCGCATCCATTTCCGCTTTTTCTTCCTGGCGCTTCAATTCCAGTAGTTTCGACTGCAACACAGCCAGGGCGGACGCCTTGTTCTGAATCTGAGACTTCTCATTTTGGCAGCTGACAACAATATTCGTCGGCAAGTGCGTAATGCGCACCGCGGAGTCTGTCGTGTTCACCGACTGTCCCCCTGGGCCCGAGGAACGGAAGACGTCGACGCGGATATCGGAGTCAGGAATGTCGATCGAGTCAGTTTTTTCCACCACAGGCAACACCTCCACCTCGGCAAAAGATGTCTGGCGGCGGCCCTGATTATCAAACGGCGAGATACGAACCAGGCGGTGCGCGCCCTGCTCCACCGACAACTGCCCGTACATATAGTCGCCGTGCACCACAAACGTGGCGGACTTAATACCAGCCTCTTCGGCATAAGAAATATCGTAAACATCCACCTTGTGGCCATTCTTTTCAGCCCAGCGGATATACATCCGCATCAGCATCTCGGCCCAATCGGCCGCATCTACGCCACCGGCGCCGGAGCGAATATTGATCATGGCCTCGCGCTCGTCATATTCACCCGAGAGCATCGTGGTTACTTCCAGCGCGTCGATCAGTTTGGTCACCTCAGCCAATTCGTCCTCGGCAACGCTAGTATCGCCCTCTTCCTCAGAAAGCTCATACATCACAGGAAGATCGTCGATACGCGTGCGCAAGTCACGCACCTTCCGCAACCGGGCCTGCACATTCGACAGCTCAGTAGTGACCTGCTGGGCGTGGTCCGGGTCGTCCCACAGCGATGGGTCAGCCGCCTGCTGCTCTAGTTCGCGCACGCGCATATCCAACTCGTCCAGATCCATCACTTTTTCGATGGTGGTCAAGGTGGCGTCGAGGTGCTCGATTGCTGAACTGGTTTCCGGCTGCATGGGCGCCAATCTTACCTGAGCACCAACTATGGCCCATAATGGACGGTATGCGCCAGACCACGGAAGACTTTATGAGAGCACATGCCGACGCTACCGACCACGAGCTAGCCCGCGAACTCGTGAAATACGCGGGTGCGCTGGCACTAAAGATGCGCGAGGCCGGAGTGGGCACCGACTACAAAACTTCCATCTCCGACGTGGTCACTGATGCTGACCGCGCCGCCGAAGAGTTTGTGGCGCGGGCGCTGACGCAACTGCGCCCCGACGACGGCATGCTCGGCGAAGAAGGCGCCACCCGCGAATCCAACACCGGGCGGGTGTGGGTCATCGACCCAGTAGACGGCACCTATAACTTCGCCTCCGGGTCGGACTACTTCTGCAGCGCGCTCGCGCTTATCGACGGAGACCCCTCCGACCCAGACGATCTGCTGCTGGGGGCTGTACACCGCCCCGTCTTAGACATCACATGGCTGGGTTCTTTGGAAGGTTCGACCCGCAACGGTGTCCAGCTCCAACGGCTCGTCGATAAGCCCCTCGCCGAGATCTCTGTGGCCTCGTACCTCCACCCCACCTCCATGACGCAGCCGGCGATCCGTGACGCATGGCTGCGCGGTGTGCAAGGCGCTGCGACTATCCGGATGTTCGGCGCAGGATCGATCGATTTAGCCTCCGTGGCCTCGGGGAACGTGGGCGCGTGGCTGCAACACTCGGTAGCGGACTGGGATTGGCTGCCGGGCAAAATTTTGGTCGAGGGCGTCGGTGGCGCTGCCGAAAAGGTCACGGCTGGGGGTGTGGAGTGGTGTGTTGCCGGTTCGCAACAAGCTGTGTCTGAGATTGCTTCTGCCCTCTCAAGTGACTAGCCACCACTCGGCCGTCTACGGGACTAGGCTTAGGAGGTATGAGCAACTACGCAGATGATCTCGGCCTCGCACTCGAGCTAGCCGAACTTGCAGACTCCATTACCTTGGACCGCTTTGAAGCCTCCGATCTTGAGGTCAATTCCAAGCCGGACATGACTCCCGTTTCTGACGCTGACCTCGCCGTCGAAGAGGCGCTGCGCGAGAAACTCTCCGAGGCTCGCCCTTCCGACGCGATACTAGGTGAAGAATTCGGCGGCGACGCTGTCCTCGAAGGACGCCAGTGGGTGATCGACCCCATCGACGGCACGAAGAACTTCGTCCGCGGCGTTCCGGTCTGGGCCACCTTGATCGCCCTTCTCGACGATGGCATGCCCGTTGTCGGCGTCGTCTCCGCACCCGCACTGGCCCGCCGCTGGTACGCCTCCGCCGAGTCCGGCGCGTGGCGCACCTTCAAGGGGGAAGGATTAAAGAAGCTGTCTGTCTCGGGCGTAGCGACGCTTAACGACGCATCCCTGTCCTTCTCTTCCCTTGAAGGTTGGCGTGAACACCACGACAAGCTGGAACAGTTCATCGCTTTGACTGATAAATGCTGGCGCCTGCGCGGCTACGGCGACTTCTTTTCTTACTGCTTAGTTGCCGAAGGTGCGGTGGACATTGCTGCTGAGCCGGAGGTTTCCTTGTGGGACCTTGCCGCGTTGAATGTGATCGTGACCGAGGCCGGTGGCAAGTTTACTTCGCTATCTGGCAAGGACGGCCCGCATGGTGGCAACGCTGTGGCCACCAACGGGCATCTCCACCAGCAGGTTCTCGAGGCAATGCGGGAGCAGGAAAGCTAGTTCTGTCTAGTTCTGGGCCAGGGTGAAACCTGCTCCAACGCCACCCTGCTTATCCATGTCCTCCACGACAGCGTCCATGCGAGCTGACGCGGTCGGAGCATGCAGCGCTCCTTGCCACGGTGTGGAACATTCAACGTTGTAGGGCCGTGGCAAGACCCCTCCGTTGATCATGCCGACCACGCGGCCCTGGTAAAACACCGGGGCGCCAGAGTCACCGACCATCGAACACACGTGGCTCACCTGCATATCTTCCCCGGTCAGGAGTGTCATGCCACAGGTCTCGCCGCTGGCGACGCCCTGCTTACACACAATTTGGCCGGGTTGTGCCTGCCCGCCGACACCGTGAGCAGTCGCGCCGTTGTAAGTGTTGGTCACTTCGGCGTTGGACCCCAATTCGATAACCGCGTAATCCAGATACTCATTCTTGCTCACAACAGTTCCGGAGGGTCCTACCTGCCAGGAATCCGCAGAGGACACGGAGTCGCCGACCTCACCGCAATGGCCGGCAGTGATTCCCACCTTGCGGCCTTGCGCATCAGTACCTGCCATTGTAAGCGTGCACAGTGCATCATCGCCGACATAAATCGGGGTTCCTGGGCCATACAGAGACGCCCCGCGGGTCATCGCCTGGTTAGATTGTTCAGGAATGCGAGGAGCATCGAACCAGGAACCGGGCACGCGGTGCAGGACATAGTCCGCAAATGGTTTGCCTGCCATGACCTTGCTGACTGGGTCATTGCGCCACCAATAATTCTGGTTGGTGGTCACCGGCAGTGGGCCCTGTTCCGCGTCGATCCCAATTGGGTTCGGGTTTGTCAGACCGGGGTCGTGCACTGGGCTCAGACCTGAATCTGTGCCAGCTTCCTCGGCAGACTCGGGAGGCTGCACCGCTGGGAGCTGCTCCCCTTGCTGCGTGGCTTCACCTCGCGCAGAGGCTGCGTCGTTAAGTGCCGGTTGAGGTGCCGGGCTAACTGGCAGGAACTGGTTAACCTGGTTAACACTGTGGTCAAGCGCAGCGGTGACTGCACCATCAACTTGAGGCAGTGCGATACCCACGGCACGAGCGTCAGCGCGGGCTTGGTCAATCACCTTGGCGGAATCCAACGGGCCGATATTGATGCTGACCGTGGGGAACGCACCAAGGCTGCTTGAGGCATACGCTGCCGGTGCGACAAGGGTGGCCGCGATGCACGCGGTAGCTGACAATCCGAGGTTCCGGAGGCGGACACGGCGCTTCATGGTTAAGTTTTCTTCTTTCGTACAAGGTGAACCACTAGGGCCCGCAAGGGGCATTTCTCTAGTCTGCCATCATCCGAGGATTCAGGTCATCTGAAACCGCGCTTCGTGTCCGAATTGTTAGTTGCGGTTGTTGGTTGCGGCTAGATCCTCTGTTCGTCCACTGCTCGTGTGAGACTGTATTCTGGGCAACACCCCCCAGATGCGGGGAAGTGCATACATTTACCCTTAAAGAGTGACCTCAGACACTAACCTCGGAGATTGTAAGAAATGTCTATTAGTTTTCTATTTTGATCTGAGGTTCCATGAGCCAGTTCGATCAGCTTGTCGAATCCGTTGTCGGCCCTGTAGCTGATGGCCGCAGCACTTTTTCTCACCATCTGGCTCAAGTTTCAGCCAATCACCGGTGCTCGCCACTCATTCAAAGTGATCACCGGTAAATTCACCCGCAAAACCGACCCGGGAGAAATCTCCAGTTTCCAAGCCCTGGCAACGGAGCTGTCCGGCACCATTGGCCTGGGCAACATTGCAGGCGTTGCCGTTGCAGTTTCGGTCGGCGGTCCAGGTGCCGCATTGTGGATCGCCGCGTTTGGCTTGTTAGGCATGAGCGTGAAAATGGCCGAGGCTACATTAGGCGTGGTGTTCCGGCGGGTAAACGACGATGGCACAATTTCCGGCGGCCCAATGTATTACCTCCGCGATGGGTTGAAGTCGATTGGTTGGAAGAAGTTAGGCGGTGTCCAAGCCTGGCTCTATGCACTGTTCACCCTGCTCGGTGTCTACGGGGCTGACTTGTTCCAGTCCAACCAGGTAGCGGCGATTCTCTCTTCGTCGATAGGCAACGAGTTCCTGCAGAACAATAACTGGTTTCTGGGTGTGACCTCCCCCTCAGGTGTTGCAGGTGGTGCAATCGGTGTGGCAGTGATTGGTATACAGCGTTCCCTGTTCTCTAACGCAGCGGGCGTGGGCACCCCCGGTTTTGCGCACTCCGCGTCCAAGTCGCGTCGACCTGCGTCGGAGGATTTCAACGCAATGTGGGGTCCGTTTTTTGACTCGGTGGTGGTGTGTATGTTGACCGCGACTGCGATTGTGGTGACCGGCGTGTACATCTTCGGCGATTCCGCAGCCACCCGTTGGACCCTCAAGGGCATCTGGGTAATTGGCCCGATTATCGGCGCTTCTGCTTCTTTAAATGCAGTGATTACCTTTGCGGACGCTTCCTTCTTCCTCATGGCCATCCCGAATTTGCTGGGCATCTACTTCCTGGCCAATGTGCTGCGCCGCGAGATTCTCTCCTACCGCGAGGCTGTCAGCGACGGCCATATCGACGAGGCCCACCGGCAGCTCCAGGTCGGATTGGGTGACCATGAGCCTTCCGAGGAGGACGAGGCACTGGCAGCCAAAATTGATGCTCAAGGCATTGACGACGGCCCCTACGACCCACAGGGCCCACGCCACGGCATCAACAAGTCCGTCTACACCAGCGCATCGAATGACTCACCGGAGCCTGGTTCCACCAGCGGTAGTTCCACAGCGCGCGATGTATAAAACGCACGCTTAACGACGAAACACTACGCCTGCTCCTCCATTTTTAGAAGGAGCAGGCGTAGTCATGGTAAGGCCCAAACCCCCTACACAGTTTTTGCGAGCTCCTTGACGCGCCCAAGAACCTCGTTCATGATTTCGTCGGCTCGATGTGGCTCGTGGTCCATACCTTCCGCGATGACAGAGGAGACTTCGCAGCCCAGGAAAGTCCCGATTTGCTTGATGTACTGCGCTGCAGGATCGTTACCGTCGAAGTTACCGCCGGAAGCCTGCATGTGCACCAGCTTCTTGCCCTGTACTAGGCCCTCAGCCTCACCGGTCTCGGTGTAGCGGAAGGTCACGCCTGCGCGACAGACGGTGTCGATCCACGCCTTCAGGCGGGTTGGGATCGACAGGTTTCACAGGGGGTTTGCCACGACAACTAGGTCTGCGTTGAGGAACTGATCAGTGTAGTTGTCATAAAGAGTCAGCTTGCTCTGTTGCTGCTGAGTGAGGTGTGCAAAGTGCTCACCGCGACTGAGCTGTTCCCAACCGGATAGCAGATCAATATCAATTTCGGGGATGGCCACTTCATAGAGGCGAAGCTCCTCGACCTGCGCATCAGGATGTGCATCCTTGTAGGCATCACGGAATGTGTCTGCCATGGTCATGGAGCGCGAGTTATTGGACTCCAGAGGGTGTGCACGAATAATCAGAACCTTCAAGAACGGACCTTTCTATTGGTTTGTAAGTAAAAACCTATCCATGGCTCTACTATACCGTGGACATGTCCACTTTGCTTGCGAGGAACTTTCCCCCACGTCTCTCAGACATGACCGCCGCCCCTAACATGTGACACTCCACCCCGACATGGGACACATGAGATCTACACCCGTTGGCCGTTGGATCACTTTTTAGGAGGTGTTAGCTCAAAGTTACTCGTACAGAGATAAAAACAGTGTGCCCAACCGGACATCCGCCCAGAAGGACACACCTAGTTTCTATCTCTTTATTCCAAGTAGGTTCGTGCCTTAATTCTGGCGCGCTTCGTGCTCGCCGCGAGGCTCTCGCTGACGCGCAGTGCCTGGGTTTGCGTCATTGGCCACCATAACAGCCAAGATGATACCAACAATCGTCTGGACAATAGTGAACACAGTGTTCCAGCCCACTTCGCCGGTTTGCATATTGTGGAACGCGGCGAAGACACCCATCAGGATGCCAATCAACGCGAAGATCAAAATGATTTGGCGTGTACGTGTCATTTAAACTTTCCTCCTAAAATACTGCAGTTACTGCTTGTAGTGACTCTTAGGTCGCATTATAGCCTTAAAACCCCTGCCCGGCTGGTTTTCCACTTATCGCTCGGTTACACCGCACCTATCATGGAGAGCAGGGTGAGCATAAAGCTCCCCTTGCGGTCAAGCCAGAGCTGCTAGGGGGGAAAGGTGCGCAGAGCCAATCTCAGCCAGGAGGCTGGCTTTTAAGGCCGGAAAAAGGGTTGAGTATGGAGGCCCCACCGTTGTTGTCCACAGTAACGTCGACCCCATAAACTTGGCGAACAAGATCAGAGGTAATAACCTCCGAAGGGCCGCCTGCAGCAACCACGTGTCCGCCGGCAAGCATCACAACATGATCTGCGTAGTTCAGAGCCATGGAAAGATCATGCAGGACAAGCACAACAGTCTTCTTCTCCCGCCACGCGATGACGCGAGCCAGCTCCATAATCTCTAGTTGGTTACGAATGTCGAGGGCGCTGGTGGGCTCGTCGAAAAGAAAAAGCGCGGGCTGTTGCATCAGTGCGCGGGCGATAAGAACCTTTTGCCGCTGGCCACCAGATAACTCGCTGACACGTTGATTAGCCAATTCCACGATATTCAGGCGTTGAAGCACGCTGAAGACCTCATCAAGATCTTCAGCGCGTAGCCTCCACTGAAGCAATTGCCTCCTACCCAGTAAAAGGAACTCAATCACACTAGTGGCAGAGACTGTTGCGGAGGACTGAGGTACATACCCTACTAACCTGCCAATGCTTGGCCGTGAGGTGCGCCGCAAGTCATGGTCACCCAAACGAATCGTGCCAGTTTTCGGTTCCAAAATCCGATTAATACATTTTGCTGCTGTTGTTTTACCGCAGCCATTGGGCCCGATCAATGCCGTCACTTGGCCAGGAAGTGCCCCAAAATCCACGTCAAATAACACTTGTGCCCCACCGCGGTAGGCGAAAGAGAGGCCTTGGACTTGAAGTTTCATCCGAGTTTCCTTCGGCGGATCACCAAAAATAGGAAAAACGGTACACCGATCAAGGAAGTAATAATTCCTACCGGAAGCTCAGTAGGAGCTATGACGGTGCGAGCTGCGGTATCGGACAAGAGCAACAGGATTCCCCCAATAAGAGCAGCACCTGGCAAGGTAAAACGCGCATCAGCTCCCACCAGCATGGTGGCAATATGAGGAGCTACCAAACCGACAAAGCCGATCACACCACTAAAACTCACTGCAGTAGCTGTCAGCAGTGTTGACACAGTGAAAGTAAGCACCTGCACCCCTCGGTAATTAACTCCCAAGGCCTGCGCCTCCTCACGGCCGAGGGCAGCTACGTTCAAGTCCCACGACCGCACAATACTTATCGTCAATGCCACTACAAGCACCACGGTTAAAACAACAACAGGTGTCCACCGCATACCGGTAAAACTACCCATAGCCCAGAAAACAAGTTCAGGCAATTCCCTGCTATCGGCAACATATTTCAAGCCTGAAACCATTGCGGAGAATAGATACCCAATGGCCACACCGGTCAAGAGCAGTGTCGCAGTGGACCGATTAGTCGCTAAAGAAACCGTGTAGACAACAATCATTGTCAACACAGCGAAGAGGAAAGCGAAGGCAGGCACCACGTAGTAGGTGGAACTAAACCAGGGAATGTGTGCGGCACCCACGATGGCAAGGCTGGCACCGAAGGCAGCTCCGTTGGAGATCCCTAAGGTATAAGGGCTGACCAAGGGGTTGTGGAAGATGATTTGCATCAATCGGCCGGACACTGCCAAAGCAGCACCCACCAGCACGGCCATCAACACCCGTGGCAAACGGACCTGCAAAGCTATGAAATCCGCTGTTGAAAAGGAATCGACGTGGCGCCCTCCCAGCCCGTTGCGCACGGCGTGAACGAAGGTAGGCAGTGACACCTGTGAAGCACCGACAGCGAGTGCCAAAACTACCGAGATAACCAGCAACGCAACGAGGACGACCAAAGTAGCCCAGTTGCGTCGCTGTTTGCGGTAGTGCGTGGTCCGCTCAGTAGCTTGATCGGGGCGAGCTGACATTAGCCGATGTAGACCCACGCACCTTCGGCAGTAGTGTCCCAATACTTCCGCAGTAACTCGTCCAACTTCTCTTCCGGCTCGATGTCAGCAAACTCATCAGGGTAGGCAACTTTGCCCACGATCAGTGGAACCATGGCCATCCCAAGTGGGTTAGTTCCGATTTCCTGCGGCAGCAGAACTACACGGCCTTCCTTGACAGCGTCAATACCTTCCCAACCGGGGCGACCAACAAGCTCAGCATGGAGAGCTTCCGCCGCTGAAGGGTCTGGCACATCAGGGCCGAGTGCCTTTTCAGAGCCGCTGACCATCTTCACGATGATCTCAGGATCTGCTTCCAGCACGAATTCATCACTAGCCTTTGGATACTCGGTCCCCTCATCCGCCATCAAGTTTTTAACATTGGCCAATTCCAGCAGCTCGTGCCCGCCACTTCCTGGGCCAACAGAGGAATAATCTGAATATCCTTCCCAGTATCCACGTGCTGGGGTCACGTCTTTGGTGCGTTGCGCAACATCGTCGACGATAGCTGTGATGTCGGAAGTAAATTCTTCGGCCTGCTCTTCAGCACCGAGCAACTTGCCCATAAATTCAATCTCGTCGATCATCTCGCTCGGCTGAGAAAGATCCACCATAGCCACGCGCACACCGCCCTCTTCGAGCTGTTCAGCGATTCCTTCATCGAGCCAACTGGAGTAGCCAAAAACTACATCGGGCTGCGCCTCCAGGATGGCCTCCACATTAGGTTCGCGCCAATCACCATATTTGTCCAAGGAGTCGGCTTCTCCCCCGGTCACACTGTCGCCCACTCCGACGACTTTGTCGTCTTGTCCAAGCACTTGGATCATTTCGTAGGCAGAGGTGTTCAAGACGATGGCTTCATCGAAAGAGACTGGGAGTTCAAACTCGTTGCCGTAGCTGTCCGTGATTACTTCCCCGCTAGATTCAGCTGCGGTATTTGTCGCGTCTGCTGGGTCGCCTTGCTGGGCTGTACCCGTAGCTGTGGCGGTGTCAGACTTGGTTTGGTCGGAAGCATCATCGCCGCATGCTATTAGCGCAGTGGACAACGCTATTCCTGTTCCCAAGGCTAGGAGTTGACGTAGCTTGAGGTGTCGCGTGAATAGGTTTGTCATTGTTGTCCTTTCGTCGAGCAGCTAGTGACAATTATTCAATTGAGTAATCGATTAGTTGAGTTTAGACTATCCTACAGTGCCCCAGAAGGGAAACTCTTGACAGAAAGGCGCCAGTAATGTCCACCACACCTCCGCACAATGACACCTACCTTGAAAGCCGTGAAATTGAGGCCCAAGCACGCAAAGAGGATTCGCCCCAACAGTGGCTTCATTTTGCCGAGTTGAAAGATTCCAAAGGCAGCTACGGCCCAGCCACTGCCGGATATCTCAACGCCGGTATCGCTTTTGAGCGTGATGGGGACGCTGCGTCAGCGATTGACGCTTATCGACGCGGCCTTGACGTAGCGCAGAAAGCCTCGCACTCGGAATCTGTCGTTATTCTCAGCATGCGTCTCGTGCCACTGCTTGAGCGGACCGAGCGTTTCGACGAAGCCGGCGCCCTCTACGAAGCGTTGAGCGCGTATTACACAGAGCAAGAATCCTGGTTCCTCGCTGCTGATGCGGCCGACCATGCAGCCGAACTGTTCGGCAAAGCTGGGCGTGATTTGAGTAGCTACACACTGCCGGCCGAACTGTGGACCCGAAACGCCGAGTACTGGGCAGGAAAGGATAAGGGCGATGAGGCGTGGAGCCGACGGCGTGCAGCGGTCTACCTTGAAAACACCAAATAATGATTGGGATACTTTTCCACGGCCCTACCATCTTTGACAATGGCTGGGCCGCCAAGCTCTTACAGGTTTTTCCTGAGCATCGGGCTCTGCTAGCGGGAACCATGGCACGTACAGCTCTTCTCGACGCTGGACTCAGTAGCGTGGAAAGCCCTGGGTGCAAGGCATCAGTTGGGATCAGCGAACTTGCTAAGACCTGTAGCACGGTGATTTTTTGCGCGCATAGTTCAACCGAGGCCTCAGGCACCGCGCTTGGTTCGATGGTGTCCACCCAGATTGACGCTGATATAGCACTACTACAGGTAGAAACTAATGGGATGCGTTGGACCAGTCACAAAGGCACAGCACCTTTTCATGTTGTAAGCATGCTCGAAGAACTAGGTTTCCAGCAGGCCTCGCCCGCAATTGCACACCATCACATCTGGCAGGAAAATGGCACCACCTATCGCCGTATAAACGCAGTCGCTCCCGGAGATAATATTCTTATCAACGGTATTTTTATCGGCGTGGCCCAGAGTGATCACGTAGTAATATCGCTGCACAATGGTGAAATCCGCCATGTTAGCAACACCGCTATTAAAGAACACGGATTGGAAAAATTGGTGCGCTTCGGCCCCATTGATTTAGGCGCCGCCAAGGTTGTGGCTACCCCAACGTTGCGAGCCACTCCTGCTCCACGAGTAGTGCGGGCGAACACCGGGAAAGGTGTAGCTTTTATCGACCACGCTGCTAAAAACGTGTTTGAGCTCGCAGCAGGCTGTGCCGGAGCAGTCACGGTTGGTGATGACACCACTGCGATTTGTGGCGATATACTGCACCGGTTTAGCGTACCCGTGTTAGGGATTATCGACGGCGACGGTGACAAACTCTACTCCGCCAAGACGTTCGCCCCAGGTTCAACAGAGCTTGTCGTGCATGCAGACGACGCGGCTGGCCTGCACATTAAAGACCGCATTTTCCAGGGCGCGGATTACCTCGCATGGGACTTCCCCGAGGTGAAGGAAGCCATAATCAAGCTCTTGGGAAGCCAAATTCGATCGCGCACCGACCACGATAATCCACTATCTTAAGTCGGTGCATACCCACCGATTCACAGGCTCCTTAATCTCCCCAGGTTAGGGCACACGGCCGGGGCTGTAGCCTCCGACCGCTCCCCCGGAACGTGGAGATTTCACACCACCCAGCATGGAATACAGCCCCACCCGTACCCGACTAACGGTAGAGATTAAGGTGACCAATCCTAGCGTTTACGCGGATTATCACGCACCAACTGGACAAATACGTCGAGGTAGCGCTGGACAAAGTCGATTGTAGACTGGTCCTTAAAGGCACCTTGATCGTCGAGAAGCTGATCAGACCTGCCAAGGAAAACCTCAGGCTGGCCAGTAATTGGCATCTCAAAGTAGGACAACGCCAAACGCAAGTTCTTGTGAGATGAATAACCACCCATCCGGCCCACCGAATGCGAGATAATGCCCGCAGGCAGACCAGTCCACGCGACATCCGCGTTGGGCTTGGAACCGATATCCACAGCATTCTTTAGTACGGCCGGGATGGTGCGGTTGTTTTCCGAGGTGACAAACAAAACACCGTCAGCAGCCTTAATGGTTTCACGGAACTCGGTATACGACTCCGGAAGTTGAACCTCAGGGGTGTCGGGATTGTCGTAGTCGAAGTTATACAACGGCAGGTGACCAATTTCCACAATTTCTGCCTGGAAATCATCTGGCATCATACCGATCGCTTGGTTGGCGATTTTACGTGCGTTAGATCCGGAGCGCAGGCTACCTACGAGGACTGCGATTTTATACATGGAATGTTTCCTTTCAGCATGAGGCAAATGAGTTCACACATGATTGTAGTTCATCTCACTGAACTTGGTAGTTCGCCCAGTGGAACATAGCGGACGGCCGGTTAAATACTCGAGCTGCCCCGTCCTCAACCACGAACATGAAACTCGATTGAGATAAGATAAACCGCAGATTATATGTAATTCGCTCACATTAGACATCAGTAAGACACGCATGGATTCTCTGAAGTATCTTGTTTACTCATCAGCCGCAGCCGGTACCCCTAACGAAGACACCATGGAAGACATCATGGAAGTCGCTCAGGCACACAACAGCAGCGTCGACATCACTGGTTTTCTCATTGCACGGGATTTCACTTACGTGCAATTCTTGGAGGGGCCTCCCAAAGAGATCGATTCACTCATGGATTCGATTCGTGCCGATAAGCGCCACCACTCCATCCATGTTCTCATCGAAGAACCAGCACCTCGGCGCAGGTTTCCCAAGTGGTCCATGCACTACCGGCTGCCGCCTCTAGATCGAGTCAATCCTTTCGGGCAGGCGACTGGTGACGTCGATACGCTCATTCATTCCGGCTCCCAAGCCGCACTGCACGAAGCCGCCGAAAAAGTATCCTCTTGGCTTATAGCTACAGAAACATAGTGTGAGCAGCCGGTTGCCCCCAACCGACCTCCATATTGGCAATCAGCCCTGGCTTTAACTAACCACAGACTGAACCAGGTCCCGTTATCCAGGACCCGGTTCACCATGATTGGCTCAGGGACCCTCCGGGGAAAAGATATCTTTCCGCCATTAGGTGGGCTTGGCCTCAAGTCGTGGACTAGCAGTTAAAGCGGATACCAGCTCCGGAGCCGGCTGAAAACGCGATTTTGGATACGACACCGTAGCATCCGTAATCAGCAAGGAGTAACCCAATGGTAGACATGTACCGACGCCGCAAGCGCAAAACTAAACCCACAAGCGCCGCCGAAACCGAAATAAAACCCGCAGACCTAGCCCCGGATTTTTCATCGTGGTTTTGGTTGTGGTTGGTGTGTGGTGGGGTGTGAGGAGTAGTGGTGTGGGCGTGGTTGGGGCCCGGCCGTGGAGGTGTCGTCCGGGTACGCCGTGAGTGTTGGGGCTGGTGGCGGGCTCTGGGCTGTGGTGCGCCCTCAAGGGGTGTGGTGATTGGTAGGTGTGCTACTGGTGGTGGGGTGAAGATCCGGAGGCGTTGTAGACGAGTAATAATGCAGGTCAGCAGTGATGCATGTGGATGGGTACCGTCGTAGCGGATAGTGCTTATACGTGCACTACGTGTGGTTTTCGGAAGCGATTGATAACAGTCAGGCACGCAGTGTTTTTGGTTCCCTTGAGCCACCACCGTTGTGTGCCAGTGGCGGCATAATCGACTGGTTTATCTCGATGTACAACCAGGAGAGCCACTCCGTGAACATGGTCGAGAGTATCTCAAGATCGTCGACCCGGACAACGCCAACCAACAAACAGCGCACCAGTTCGTGAAGAAATTCAAACGCAATCATCGCGACAACGAACTGAAACAGTACGAACGGCTAGCCAGGATTCCCGGCGACAAACACGCCCGGAACCGAGCCTTCGAGAGAATGATGCTCCAGTACCACCAATCCCAAGTCGGGATACTGGTAGAACACGCCCTGGAAGTCAACGGCAACCAACCAGCACTGCTGCGACCGATGATGCACTGATAGCAACCCCAGATTCCGTTTTCACAAGAAAACAACGCAGTAATGAAAGAGACCGTGCGCGAGGGACTGAAGAGCCTAGGCCAAGATCACAGTCCAGCAGCAGTCGAGAGACTCTGGGAGGAGATGAACCAGCAAGTCGACCAGATCGCCGAAACCTGGCAGATCAAACGCCTAGAGACCTGGGCCAGCGACGCCAACCTAGTTCCCAGGAGACTAGAGGAGATAAGGAACCTATTTCTCCAGGATCAACGCGAAGCAGCCTGGACCGTGATCGATCAGTACCTGACCGAACCAATCAACGCCCTGATGGAACAACAAGACCAGAACGATCCCTGGGCAACCGAGTGGGACAACTAAACGGTGTAACCTGACTTGGCTCATTTTAGTACGACATTTTCGGTAGTTTGTTGATGATTTCTTGGATGTTGGCGGGGATCGGGGTTTGGGCGTGGATGGTTTGACCGGCAACGTTGATGGTGAAGGTGCGGTATTTTTTTAGGGTTCGTACGAGTCGTTTCAGTGATAGGCCTGAGGTTTGTTCTAGTAGGTGTCCGACGGCCATTGCACACATCACGATGGTTAGGTGGGCTTGGATGGAATCTTCGAGTCGGGCGTAGACGGGGCGTGCTTTTAGATCGGATTTAGCCATTCGGAAGGATTTCTCGATTCTAAATAACTGCCGGTAGGCCCCGATAACCTGCTCAGCAGTCAGATCAGTGCGTGAGGTTTCATAGCCTTTGATCCCGGCCATCGCCGTGTGTTTTTCAGCTAGGGCGTAGTTAACTTTCTTGTGTGGTGCTTTTAGATCGACATACCGGTTACGTTTGACTGGTATGTCACCGGCAACAGCACGCTGAAGCCTTGGCGACTTGTTCTTTAATCCCACGCAGGCTGCGCCGGGCCCTATCGTGGGAGTACTGGTAGTAGGTTCTTGTTGATGATGTCTTCGGTGCTCTGACATCAGCATGACTATCAGTACTCCAGATCTGGCCGTCCTTGTAGTCCGTGTCAGGATGATCAGCACGCCATTGGGCAATCACCTGCGGGATGCGAGTGTCTTTAACGCCCAGGATGTAGTGCAGACCGGCGTTGAGGACTGCTGTTTTGTTAGCGGCGGAAAACATCCCGGCATCAGCCACAATCGTCACGGTATCCAGCTGGTACGCGTCTTGCAGGCGCTGAATCATCGGCAGCATTGTCTGGGTTTCTGCTTTGGTGCCTTCAAACGCATGAATAGCCAGTGGTAAACCGGCAGCATCGGTGAGCATCCCTACGGTGATTTGTGGCTCGAGGCGGCGTTCTTTAGAAAACCCTGGTTTACGCAGTTCATCGGGGGTATCGGTTTCGAAATACAACGTGGTCACATCGTAGAGGACTAACACGCCCGGCCCGACAGCAGCATACCGGGCTAGTGCTTGAGTAATCGGGGTGCGATAAGACTCGGTGGCATAGCGTGGCAAGTGACGTTTAATCGTGGCATACGAGGCAGACTGGACACCGACTTCTGCCAGGGTTTCCATCGAATCAAACTTGGAACCAGGATGGATCACCCTGGCCGCCACCAAATCATAAAACACCCGGTCACCACCGGTAGCCTCAACAAGACCAAGATGGTGAAAACCACCGGCGATAGCATCCAACAACACCCCGGCACGTTCGGTGGTAATCGGCACAGGATTATGTTCACTGCCCGTACCACCAGCTGCGCCCACACCGTCTAGACCGAGTTCCAGTTGGGTTTGCCCACTATCAATCAGACGCTGAGCACGTGCTTTTAACACCGCAAGATCGTGTGCGTTGTGTGCTGAACCAATATGATCAAGTACCGGCTTGCGGTGTTTATAACCCCACACCACCTGCACAGCCGTCGCACCCGAGGCAGTAGTAACTGTACGGATCTTCGGTGGCATAACTAACAGCCTAGCCCCACCCCCACAACTACCCGCTTAGTACGACATTTCGCACTAAACAAACCCAAACCCACCGGCCACAACGTCAATATGATCTACAACACACCAAAATGAGCCAAGTCAGGGAACCTATTTCTCCAGGATCAACGCGAAGCAGCCTGGACCGTGATCGATCAGTACCTGACCGAACCAATCAACGCCCTGATGGAACAACAAGACCAGAACGATCCCTGGGCAACCGAGTGGGACAACTAAACGGTGTAATAGACACCACTACCCGCTCAGGCACAGCGAACACCTTTGACCGCACTGACTTACAATGCAGGAAATGCTGAACCTTACTTCGGACCCCGTGTCCGGGGGGACACTTATACCCTTGTAGGAATTGCGGGAGCAATGGGAGGCTTCATGCTTGGCATCGCTTTCCTAGGGATGACATTCAGGATGGCCCGCTCTCAAAATGACAGTACCCCCTCATTCGTGTTTGGATACAAAGATGTATGACGGTGTTTGGGCTAACAGCTCCCGCCTCGCTACGCTCGTTTGGCTGACGCGGAAGTTCGTACCTCACTCCCTTGTCATGAAAAAGAGCGGTAGGGAAGCTGGAAAAGTCCTGTTGCTCGGCGGGATGAACATTATAAATGCCTGTCTGGCAGTGTCGTTGAATCACACACAGACAGGAACTCACCCGAACCCACCGCGTTATACCACGGAAACGTTTCGCGATCGCTGAGCAGAAACTGCGTGCCATCCCGATCTACAAGGGGTTGGTTTCTAACATGTCGCTTTCAAATAATTCGAGATACCGTGGTGCGTCTTGTCCTCGTAGCGGGGGTTGGATGATCTCACTAAGACCAGCCCAGGCTTTCGTGGCAGGTATGTAGGTGCCGTCACGGTTAACGGCATCAACAAAGATTCCAGTCGGAGTGTTTTCAGCTTCCGCGCACCCTAGTGCGAAAGCAGCCAGGGTCAGGCCACTGACCAACCGGGCAATAAGGTTGGTTGGTTGTGTTGTCTCCTGGGCATAGAGAAAATCAAGTAAGCCGTCAAGCTCAGAGGATGCCGAGTCATAAATCCTGGCATAAAACGCCGCAACTGCGTTCCACAAGGTGGCATAAGGACCTTCGTCGAACTCGGGGAGGCTAAGATCGGCTCGCTCAGTATCTGGGGTGATCGCATCCGGTAAGGCGGTGGTGGCGAAATGAACCAAAAACCTGTCGTCGATGACCCACCCATCAATCGGGTGGAGCCAGCCATCCAAAAAGCGGGTATCGCCGTGAGCATCACGATATTTCATCCGTGCCGTCCTGGGCATCTCGTTCTCCTCAGCTCGTCGTAGCTCAAAGGCAACACCGCCGAGCATCCACATGACGTGGAAGCGGCTAAAGTCGACCGCCTCGTCTTTTGTCATCGTTGGTGGAGTTTCTGTGGAATACTGCATTATCCCTAAACGGCAACTTGTTTCGTGGGTGATACGCAACAGTCCCGCAATGGGATCCCAAGCACTATCTTGAAAAGCGTTGTCTACCATTATTGAGTCTCCTAGGTGTTCTTAGTGGCCCATGGCCAGCGGGTTGGTTTTTCAATTCCTTGAGCGCGAAGGTAAGTAATACCTTCGTCCGCCCAGGCGCTGGCGGTGGCTTCCGGTATGCCAGCGTTTATATGGGCTTGGACATCATGTTGTTTAACGTTATCCCACGTAAGCGTACGATCAGTCGCGCTGTTGAAAATCTTATTCTGCTGCGCAGAAATCTCGCGGTGTACTTGTCCGCCAGTGAGATGCTGGTCGGGATGTTTTCCATGATTGTAGGCTGCGGCGAGGGTGTCTTCTGATACTGCTGGCGCACCATACTTTGCTGACAGCCCGTCACCGGGTGTGCTATAAGCCGACTTCAAAGGCACGTGATGCCCTCCATTTGACCGATACGCCTCCATCTGTGTCTCCGGTGTCGTTTCAAGAGGCTTGCTTTCATACGATGGTGCAAAGGAATCCTTGCACGATTCTAGCCCGAAAACATCGACCCAGAAGGCTGCGTGGTCAACATAGCCTTGGGCACTGGCGATCCGCGGGCTTAATCCGAGTGGGTCTTGGGCGTTGTACACACCAGCATGCGGGTGGTAGTAGCGGAAGCGGTTATACGCCCACCCCGACTCATGATCGTGGTACTGGCCAGCAAACAACAACGGTGAGGACTGCTCACCACGCCAGGTGCGCCTACCGTACAACGTCTGGGTAGACGACCCGACAATATCCCCGGTGTCAGGGTGGATGAGCTCCTGGGGTGCACCCGCCAAATCGCAGGTCATGGCGTAGAACACCGCATCCACCTGATCCTGATCCCAATCAGCAGCAGAACCACCAGGAAGAGGAGGGCTCTGGTGGTTGTCACCATAGCCACCCTTAGTGGATGCGTGGGTGCCGGTAAGTGTGATTTGCCCAATCGTCTCACCCGTGGCAGGGTCATGAGCCCACACATAACCCGCACCACGGTTCTCACCCAGGGTGGCCTGTTCTGCTACGAGGTGGTCACCCACATGGGCAAACACACTACGGGCAAGCACCTCACCGGTAGTGGTATCTACTCGTTCCTTAGCGACACGCCGCCCCAGGCCGTCATACAGGTACCGATACCCCACACCAGGTTCATCACTAGAGCTAAACCCAATAGGTTGTGCACCAGTAGCATAGTAAAACCGGTGCACCAACGGCTTGAGACTCACCCGTTTCGTCACCGTCTGGATAACACGTCCTGCCTGATCGTAAGCATAGGTCGTCCGTCCCACACGAGTCGGCATCGTCCCGGTAAACTCCACCTCAACATCACCACCACCAGCACTCCTACCAGCACCGGAATTCCTGCCAGCACCGGCACCAGTCTGGTGCTTGGGTCGTGGATGTGGTGTTGTCGCCTGCGCAGACGAACCCTCCTGGGCAAAAGCGGGTGTGGCAATACGTGTGAGTACACCAGCTGGGCTAAACCCATACGATTCTGATACTGGCTGCTCACCGAAGTCAGGGTGGTGGCTACTGATCCCGGACCGGGACGAAACCGTAGCCTGCCGGGACACACCCTCAGACCTATCTGCGTGGGCATCAGTGTAGAAGCCTGTGGATGCACCTGTGCGTGTGGCATCACGGCTCACCCCGGTGACCCGGCCCAGGGCATCAACATCAAACATGGTCGCCCCACGTAACCGGTCAGTAATCCCAGTCAGGGTCGTATCCGCCCGCCAGGTAAACTCCCGGCCAGCAACACCACGAAGCCCACCGGTAACCCCACCACCAGAAGAGGCCACACCACCACCACTGGTACTACCGCCGTGTGGGGTGGTGTCAAGCACACCAGTATGATCAGAGACCATCCTGCCCCGGGTGTCATGGGTGAACCTGCGCACCAGGGAACCCATGGTCATCCGGTTACGCTCACCACGGCTGCCTCGGCCGTAGGTCAGATCAGCAACAGGAGTCGGGAGCTCGACACCACCTCTGGTTCGGGTGATGGTGGAGGTGGTGATCTCGCCGACACCGTTCCGCTTATACGTGGTGGTGAACATGTCAGCACCCGGTAGGGTGAGATGCCCGGCCGCCACCAACCCGGTAGGGGTGAACTCCACCGAGTGGGTGGTGGATTCCCCAGAAGCAAGGGTGACGGTTTCTTCCGTAATGCGCCCATACTCATCGCGGGTATAGGAAATAGTCGTCGCCGGGTTTACAATCGTAGTGACCCGGCCCAACTCATCATAGGAATACTGGGTAGTACCCGACCCATCCACACTAGTGTCGGTCAACCCCAATACGGTACGCGTGAGCGTAGTGGTTCCTGCCGGGGTAGTGACCTGACTGATCAACCCATCCGCAGTCACCGTCGTATCGGTAACAATCCCGTTGTAATCAGTCTCACGGGTAACCTGCCCATCCAAGTCATACTCATACGACCAGGTATTGCCATCCGCATTCGTTAACGCCACTGGTTGCATCTGGGTGTTATACACCAGGCGTGTGACAGCACCAGTAGCATCCGTAGAAGCAATCGGCTTATCAAACACCGTGTACTCAGTACGCGTGGTCGCCCCCACCTCGTTGGTAAGGGTGAGTTGGTTGCCTTCACCATCATAGGTCGCAGTCACACAAGCCCCATCCGGGTGGGTGATCCGTGTCGGCCAGCCCTCGGGGGTGTAGTCAATCCTGGTGGTGTTCCCGTCCGAGTCCATCGATTCTGTGACCAGGCCACGCACATCCCGCACCATACTGGTGCGCCTGCCGGCAGGGTCGGTGACGGCTACCTGCCGGCCAGCATTATCACACTCGATTGTGGTGGTTAACCCATCAGGATCAACAGTCGTGGCAAGCACCGCACCAGAAGAACGAATCTCGTAATCCATCCTGGTCCGTGCCCCGGTCGGGTGTGTGACCGCAGTTGTCAGGCCGAAAGCATCCACCTCATATTCGGTAGCATGCCCATCCCTGCCTATTACTCGTACCGGCACACCCCAGGATCCGGGCTCCACATGGGTGGTGGTCCCATCCGGGTAGGTCACACTTACTGCCACACCATCAGCGTTGTAGGTCGTACGTGTTACTGCCCCGGCACTATCAGTGACCGCGGTGATCTGGTGATACTCGTTGTACTCACGGTCTTCAATACCACCTTCGGGGGTGATGATCCGCCACACATCCCCAGAAATCGTTGACCGGTACACGGTAGGCCGGATATCACCTAACACCTCGTCGTAAAGCCATGCGGGATCTACTGTCCACGGCTTGTTATCACGAGCACCGGTGCGCCCACGGCCGGTCAGCCCTGCTGCGTCAAGCCCACCATCGCATAGTGCTGTGTATAGGGGCAGGGTTTCTAGCCGGTTAAGGTACTTATCAACAACCCCATCACCAATAGTAAGCGGGTCATCGGGAAAAACACCGGCGGTTTCAATCAGGACACACACCCTACCCCCAGCAGGGGCATCTTCACCGGTATCCTCAGCCCAATACAAAATGTTTGGAAACATTCCCCCGGTACCGACCTGGGAACTAACACGCCCCTGGTCGTCGAAACGGTAAAAATAGGATGCCCCGTTACGATCCGTCCACCCACACGGCCGGTCATGGTCGTCGTAGTGATACCGCAACACACCAGCATGGGAGTTAATCACCCGGATCAGATTTCCACGGGGGTCGTACTCATAGGATACTAACCGTAGGGGCGCATCCTCTGGGTGTGTATCTGGGTTGGACACCCAGATACTTGCGACCCGTTCAACAACATGATCCCAGGTAATGTCTAACCGTGTCCCGTCGGAGCGCACCATCGATGTCATCACACCGGTGGCGTTATCATAGGTGTAGTCAATCCGGTGCCCGGTGTGGTGAACAAGAGCTGAAATCCCGATTTCTACACCGACCTCAAACGTCTCAGCCACACTACATGGTGTAATACCTGACCCGATCATGGACTGGCCCACACTTGGTGGGGTATCCACAACAGCACCGGGTGGGGTTGTCACTTCCCCAGTCGTGTCGTAGACCCTGAAATGGTAGGTCACACCCTGGGCGATACTACGGACCCTGTAGGTGCCATCACCATAGGACAACAACCAGCCACGCCCATCACCCCGGACCTCAGAACCATCAACAGGTGCCGGTGGGAAAGTAAGGATCGCCCCATCCCCGGTGACCATGAGTACTTCATCACTTAAGACCTCAATATGGATATCCATTGTTGATACCCACCGTGGGCCTAACGCCCGGCCAAGTTGGTGCGACGTATGAGCGTTGCGGTCCACCACCAACGGCAGAACACCATCAATGCGGATATCGTGTGCGAAATTGACCATGGCACCGGAAGCCATATCGATAGGCTCACCACCAGTACATGCGCGGTCACCTTTGGTCACAGAGTTGTAGGCCTCGTCTCCAAGATCCTGATTCTTAACCGCTGGTGAGCCCGGTTTCGGATCAACCTTGGCTGCTTTGGCAGCTGACTCACCCTTGACCGCGTTTTTCACAGATGAGGCCGTCGCACGAAGTCCCAGAACAAAAACAAGAACAATGGCGCCATTATCGGCACTGGTTCATCTCCTCATGCAGGATCGGTATCCCACACACAAACCATCTGACACCATCCCGGTAAACAACGCTGGCGCTGCACCAACTGCAACGCCACATCACTCAACACCCGGGCTAACACCGATGAGATCCGCCACTTCACCATCTTTATCGAATGGATCCTCACCGGGGACCCAGCACACCGGGTAGCAGCCCGCTACAACGTCTCACGGCGCACACTGACCCGCTGGTTTAGATACTTCTGGTTTATCCAGATCCCGAGTATCACCGATCCGCACCGTGTCTATGACCAGCTGTTTATCGATGGCACCTACTTCCACAAAAAATGCTTACTCGTAGCGTGCACCAGCACCCACGTTGTGGCCTGGCAATGGTGTATAAGAGAAACCACACGTGACTACACCACACTGTTAGACAAACTAGCCCCACCCCTAGTAGTGACTACCGACGGGCAACGCGGCAGCCTGAAAGCCATCAAAGACTGCTGGCCACACACCAAAATCCAACGCTGCCTAGTACACGTCCAACGCAATATCTACACCGAAACCACCCGTAATCCCCACACAGCAGCAGGCAAAGTACTGCGCCGTCTAGCAGACGATCTCACCGGCCTGACCGACAAGGAACTAGCCGATAGCTGGATCAACTCCTTCAACAAATTCAGCCTGACCTTCCACGACTGGATTAACCAACGCACCTACCGTAAAGACGTCGCAGAAGCAGACATCCCCAAACGCATCCGCCCCAACCAACAATGGTGGTACACCCACCCACGCCACCGACGCGCCTACAAGCTGCTAAAAAGACTACTGGTAACAGAACAAACCCTGCTGACCTACCTCAACCCACCAGAAGGCTGCCAAGCACTGAAATCAACCACAAACTGTCTCGAAGGCGGGATCAACAAACAACTCAAAGACCTCGCCTCCGACCACCGAGGCATGTTCGATGAACACCAACGCATCGCCATGGACTGGTGGCTCTACCACCACACCGAACACCACCAACCAGCCCTCCAACTAGCAAAAGACCAATACTTCGGACTCACCGGCTACAACAAAGCCAAACAACTCTACGCCGAAGAACAACAACATCACCACGGCCATCACACCGGCCGCCCCGCCACCTACGACACAGGCATCGACACCGACTTCAACCCCAGCTGGGCCATCCGCCACGGATGGACAGGACGCGGATAAAAGCACACAAAATGTCCCTTACCCCGACACGCCGAAAAAGCACACATTTTGTCCCTTAAGCCCTATTCGCAGTTTCTGATTTCTTCGGCCTGGAGGTCGCGGACCTCCTCCCCCGCATGGTGGAAACCCCGGAAAACGACGAAGCCCCCTCCACGACTGTGGAAGGGGCTAGCCGAAAGAAGTTGGTAGCGGGGGCAGGATTCGAACCTACGACCTCTGGGTTATGAGCCCAGCGAGCTACCGAGCTGCTCCACCCCGCGTCGGGTGATCTTCTTTTAATTTTCACCTGCTGCTTTCGTACCGGCGTACCGTATACCGAGCAACAGGGATCCACTATACATAACTTCGACAGAAAGGCCAAATCCCCTGTTCTAGATAATCTCTAGCCCAGGGGATTGAACTGATCGCTAACAACCGTTCACCCGGTTTTTACTTTGCTCCTCTTCGAGTTCCTTACTGAGTCAGCCCTTGGTATTCAGCCACTGCCTTATCCAGCTCGTCTAGTGCGCGGCCGTAGTCCTCGAAGGACCCGTTGCGGGCCTGCTTCAGGCCAGTCAGTGCTTCGTCGATCTGCTGCAGGGCTGCATCAGCATCGGCTGGTGGCGTACCCGGGGCCTCGGACTCCTCAGCAGTTGCCTTTTCATCCTGTGCCGCCTCGTCCTCAGCTGGTGCCGTATCGTCTGTAGCCGGGTCCTTAACTGTTTGGCCGTTTTCATCCACAAGATCGATGTCCTGGGCGGCAGAGGAGTCAATCCCCACCTGTTCCAATGCCTGGGACACGGTCGGCGCATACCCCACACGGCCCTTATAGAAAACCAATACGCGTAGCAGCTTCGGGAAGGCCGAGGCTTGGTCCTTACGCTGCGAGTAAATCGGCTCCACCCACAAGATCTCGCCGCCACCTACCGGCAGGGCCAACAGGTTACCATTGTGAAGATCGTTGGTACCTTCCCAGAGGGTGCGGTCTCGTGCCACCTGATCAGAGGACATCATCGCGTCCTGGACCTGTTTCGGGCCCTGTGTCTGGGTGTTCGTCGGAAGGACCCGAACGGTGATGTCACCATAGTTTTCTGGGTCCGAGGTCACAGTCATGTGAGCCGACAGGAACTCACGGTTCAGTCCGCGGAATGGCGAGATCATCTGGAAGGTCGCTTCTTCTGTTTCTGGGTCAGCTGCCACGACGTAGTACGGCGGCTGGTTCAGTTCTTGGCGGCCCTCCGGTGCGGTCGGGTCATTCGGGACGGACCAGAACGCATCGTTATTAAAGAACACGCCTGGGTCCTCAACGTGGTAGCGGGCCAGCAGCTCGCGCTGCACCTTGAACAGGTCTTCCGGGTAACGTAGGTGCCGGTTCAGCTCATCGGAAATTTCCGACTTCGGTTGTACCGTATCTGGAAAGACATTCATCCACGCTTTGAGAACCGGGTCTTCTTCGTCGAACGCGTAGAGAGTGACTGTGCCGTCGTAGGCATCCACTGTCGCCTTCACCGAGTTGCGGATGTAGCCCACCTCGTTGGTGATCAAACGCTGGGTGGTCCCGTCTGGGTTTAGCGCGTCCTGGGTTGCACCGCTGAGCGAGGTGCGCGTGGAATATGGCAGGGCGCTCAACGTGGTGTAGCCGTCCACGATCCACTTCACCCGGCCGTCAACCACGGTCGGGTAAGTCTTCGAGTCTGTGGTCAGCCACGGTGCAGCCTTCTCCACGCGCTCCCGTGGGTCACGGTCATACAGAATTTTGGATTCGCCATTCACACGATCCGACAGAATCATGTTCATCTCGCCGTACTTCAACGCGTAGGCAGCGCGGTTAAACCAGTTGCCTACATCAACGCCACCTTCGCCGTCGTAGGTGAACTGCGTGGTGTCGGTGTCGTACTCGACGTCAGTGCCGTCTTCACTACCGACGATTGCGTAGTCCATGCCGTCGTCAGCCGAGGCAATAACTGGGCCGTAGTAAATACGGGGCTGCTCAGCGTAAATGCCAAGTTCCTCCGCATCCTCGCTCTCTCGAGCTGCCTGGTTGGTCTGCAGATCAGACACGGTGAACACGGGGAAACCACCACGAGTAGAACCAGCGTCCTGCGCGGCCTCATCAACAGTATTGGCCTGTGCAGCCACAAAACCGTTGCCGTGTGTGTACACGGTGTGGCGGTTGATCCAGTCACGCTGGTTTTCACTTAAAGCGTTCGGGTCCAGTTCGCGGGCTGCCACGACGAAGTCACGCATCTCACCGTCTACTTCATAGCGGTCCATGGACAAGGTGTCAGGGAAACCGTAGAAGTTACGTAGCTGCTGGTTCTGCGTGAAGGTCGGCGAAATAATCTCCGGATCCAGCAGGCGAATGTTCGAGATCGTTGCTTCCTCGTTGGCGACCTCTTCATCGTTGACACTGTCGGTGCCCCAGTTGTCTACATAGTTCACCTTTTCATCAGTGATGCCGTACGCGTGCCGTGTCGACTCAATATTGCGAGAAATGTACTCTGCTTCCTTGGCCTGGCGGTTCGGCTTCACCGAAAACTGCTCCATCAGCACGGGCCAGCCCTGCCCGATCACCAGTGCGGACACGACCATCAGTACGACGGCCAAGACTGGCACGCGCAGGTCTTTGTACACAACAGACAGGAAAAATGCTGCGGCAACAACAACCGAAATGATCATCAGGATGATCTTGGCGGGCAGCTGCGCATTGATGTCCGTATAGGAACCACCGGTGAAAATGTCATTCTGGTTGTACAGCAGGGTGTAGCGCTCAAGCCAATAGTTCAGTGCACGCAGTAGCATCCACAGGCCTGCGATCACTGCCAGCTGGATACGAGCTGCCTTCGAGACATGACCTTTGACTCCACTAACCTGATTGCCAACCCGGATTCCACCAAGCATGTAGTGAGCTACAGCGGAGATAATGAAAGCGATCACGAGCAGGGTGGACAGCGTGCTTACAACTGCATTGATCCCGGGCAAGCTAAAGGCATAAAATCCGAGGTCACGCCCGTATTGTGGGTCTTGCACACCGAAGGATTCACCGTTGATCCACAGGAGGAAGGTGCGCCAATTGCCTTGGCCGATAAAACCCGCAATGATTCCAACAACCACGGGAACCCAGGTAAGCAGGCTCTTCACACTGGATTCGATGTTCGCCCGGTAGTGCGCCATCGGCGAGTTCGGGTCGATAAATGACAGGTCGTCGGGGCGTCCGCGCCACGCCATGTACGCCGCGAGATAGGTGATTAAGCCGCCGACGATGGCGAAGATCACAAACAGCACAACGCGAGTGATGATCACATTGTTAAACACCCCCCTGAAGCCAAGTTCGCCGAACCAGAGAAAGTCCGTATAAAGTCCCACGATGGCCGGCAGCAACACGAGAAGTGCACCGATGACCAGCAAGGTCACCACCCATTTGCTGGATGGCTTCTTGATGGGTTGTTGAGGATTAGTCAGGCCAGTAGCCAAAACCATGCTCCTTAAGAAATAGTGGTACAAGAAGGCGTATAGTCTTCTACTCTAAATTGTTCAACGAATGATTGACCAGAAGGGTTCCCCATTGTCCGAATCTTCGCTAAATTTCTCCGCTGCTTCCACGGCGTTTTCTCAACAAGCGCTGAATAAGGCAATGATGGAGGCCGTGGAGTTCGTCCACGCCGAAGGTTGGGGTGCCAACCCAACACTGTTTGCTCTGGTCCCTACCTCCATGCTCGTCGATCAGCTCGCAGAGTTGCCGGGGCTTGACGACGATGCGGGCGCGGCGCCCCTCACGCTTGTGGTGCAGGATCACCTTCCGGAACACATTGACCCAGGGTCCGAGGAACTCGCCGATTACTGCGCGCGCCTGGCCTGGCCTCAGGAGGTGGCCGGGGTGGTACTGGCCCAGGAGATCATGTTCCGGGACGTGTCTGCTGCCACGGATGGCGGAACCGATGCCGGCTCCACTGGTGCCTCTGAGCCACGGCAGGCCCGCTTGTTTTCCGGTGTGTTACGCGGCGACGAGATCGAGCTCACTCTGCTGCAAATCCGCCCCTCCGAGGAAGAGATCGCCGAGGCTGGACCGTTCACGGAAGACGAGATTTCTCTGCGTGGTGGCCCGAATGTCGCTCCCGGTGTGATCGCTGCCTTGCGCTACGGCCTTGAGCAGAACCCGGAAGAAATGCTCTAGACTGGTAAAGAATTAAGCCCCGACACTTGAGGAGATTGCGCCGTGCGCCGCACCCACATCACCCGTTTGACCTCTAGCATCGCAGCCGGTTTGCTCACCGGAAGTGTGCTCGTCGCGTGCAACTCTGGTGAGGCAGACAGTGACTCTTCCGCTGCCCCAACCCCGGTGCAGACCACCGAATCAAGCAAGCCCACCAGCGCTACAACTGCAGCGCCATCCGAGCAGGACGAGGACGCGGAGGATAACAAGAAGACGAGCACTGAGAAATCGTCGACGCGGGCGAAGACATCGTCGACAAGCACTACCCCGGTGGACAATGACAAAGACGTAGACCCAAAAAGCGTGACGGAAGTGCAGGAAAAGTTTTCGTCCCTCGCACCTGATTCACTCTTCGAGCAGTTTGATTCGTGCACTAGCACGGGGCTGAAAGGCTCTTATGATTGCTCTGGCTCCGGGGTAGGCCAGTTCCAGTTCTTCGACTCCACGTCGAAGGCTGCCTCCACAACGCAGTTGCTAACAGAACTGCGCTCATCGCGTGTCGTTGAAGATACTGGCCGCAAGGTAGTCGGGTGGTCCACTCTGGGGACAACTGCGGTCATCACCGTAGTCGATAACGATGAAGGCCTGGTTATGCAGCAGATGGTTTCCTCAGACCAGGAAGATCCAGAAACAAAGATTTATGAGCTTGGACTGGCTGAACCGCCACGCGAGAACAACACGAACGAGACAGGGCGTGACGACGAGAACGCCTCGATCAACAACGCCTAAAACACGTTATTTTGTGCAGGTGAGCACATCCTCGCCCGCAGCAAAGGCGTCCATCGCGGCGATGGCATCATCGAGCGTGTCTACTTTCGCAATCACAAGGTCATCTGTGTCGGCGCGCAACGCTTCGGCGCAGTTATCGGCAGGCGCAAGGAACAGCTCGGCCCCCTCATCGTCGGCGGCCGCAACCTTGTGCTGAATACCACCGACCGCACCTACGGTACCGTCTTCAGAAATCGTTCCGGTTCCGGCCACGAACTTGCCCCCGTTGAGTTGACCTGGTGAAAGCTTGTCGATGACCGCCAGGGAAAAGATCATGCCTGCCGACGGCCCGCCAATGTCATTGAGGTTGTATTCCACGGAGATCGACTCCTCCGGTGCGGAGGTCATGGTGATCCCCAACAGCGCAACACCGGCCTCGTCGGGATGTTCTCCTAGCGTGATGGTTTCGGTTAATTCCTCATCACCCCGTCTGAGAGTCAACTCCACAGTATCTCCCGGCGCTTTGGAACGGACGATCTCTTGAACAACGCCTGGCTGGGACACGTCCGTACCGTCTACCGCGACAATGGTGTCACCCGGTTCCACCACCCCATCGGCGGCGGTCCCACCCATCGTGTCATGCACAACAACAATGGTGGGTTTCCCCAGGTAATTCATTGCAGCCACAGTGGCTGCCGCTTCGGAGGACACGAACGCCTGCTCATTGCGTTGTTGGATTTCCTCTTCGCTTTTATCAGGCGGCAAGATCTGCTCAATCGGCACAATCGTGTCATCGGTGAACAACCACCGGCCCAGCACCTGCGCCAACGTCATATTCGTCCGGACGGACACCGTAGTCATGTTGAGGTTTCCCGACGTCTCATCCGTTTCAGCGCCTCTGATTTCCACCACCGGCTGCCCATCGACGTCGCCCAAGGTGTTAAAGGTTGGACCCGGTCCCTGCGCAGCGTAGGGTACGGCCAAGGAAAAATCGGTCCCTGGAATATGGTCCAAAGTCACCACACCGGCTAGGAGCATAACGGGGATAGCCCCCACAAAGATGGTGGTAAGCCTGCGATTGGTGGTCGAGCGGGGTTGGTTCACGAAAAACTACCTTAACCTATGTTGTGTCCCCCAACGGACACGGTGTTCCTTCACTGTGTTCCTTCACGGTGTTCTTGTCTGTTCGCCCACAGCGTTGCTCTGACCTTCCCTGCTGATGGCTTTAGATCAAGAAGAGACGGTACTGTGGTACCCATGAGCAACGGATTCGGTTTCTCCTTTCCCAACAACAGCAATGACGACGACGACAACGATAACAACCGTCGCGACGATCATAACGCCAATAATCCTTTTGGCGCGTTCAGCTTTAGCGTCGGTGGCCCCCAAGACGGTGCTGGAAGTCTTGGTGATATCTTGAGCCAATTCGGCCAGATGCTCTCCGGGATGGGTGACTCGATGAATTCCGATGCGTCCTCACCGATCAATTATGAAATCGCCGAGCGCACCGCGCGCCAACAGATGGGCCAGGTCGCTAACGTCAATAACGGGGATAAGAACGCCGTTGAAGAGTCAGTGCGTCTGGCGGACCTCTGGCTGAACGATTCCACCAACCTGCCTGCAGCGGAAACTCGCGTAGAGGCGTGGAATGCCCATGACTGGTTGGAGAAGACTCTGCCGATGTGGCAACGCTTTGTCACCCCGGTCGCAGAGCAGATGAACCGTGCCCAGCTCGACTCCATGCCACAGGAAGCCCGCGAAATGATGGGGCCGATGACCCAAATGATGAATCAGATCAACAGCATGCAAGGCGGGATCCAGCTCGGCCACTCTTTGGGCGAGCTGGCCACCCAGGCAATCAGTGGATCTGACTTCGGGCTGCCCGTTGCTCCGGCTGGCACCACTGCCCTGTTGCCGAATAACGTCGCGCAGATCTCCAAGGATCTCAACGTTCCTGGCCAGGAGATCTTGGTTTATATTGCAGCGCGCGAGGTAGCTCGCCAGCGCCTGTTCAAGCATGTTCCCTGGCTGGTAGAGCGACTGGTGTCTTCCGTCGAGGAGTACGCCAACGGTCTGGTCATTGACACGTCGCACCTCGAGGAGGCGGCGCGCGAGTTGAACCTGGAGTCGGGTGACCCCCAGGCCATCCAGGAAGCGCTGGGCAAATTGCAGGGCATGGACTTCTCCCCTCGCATCACATCTCGCAACGCTACCGCTACTGCGCGTTTGGAAACCCTGCTCGCCTTGGTCGAAGGCTGGGTGGACATTGTCGTGACCGAGGCTTTACAGCAACGATTCCCGTCTGAGGTTGCGATGAGCGAGGCGTGGCGTCGTCGACGCGCCACCGGCGGATCCGCAGAGAAGGCTTTCTCCACGGTCGTGGGCATCGAATTTGAAACACCTCGCGTAGATAAGGCTGCTGAGCTGTGGCGCCGTGCCACCCAGGCTGTCGGCGTTCAGCGCCGCGACCAGGTCTGGGATCACCCGGATCTGCTTCCGTCGGCTGAGCACCTCAACAACCCAGCGGCGTTTATCGACGCGCTTCTCGACGACGCACCAGACACAAAATTCGACGAAGAAATTGCAAAGCTGGAAGAAATGCTGCGCAATGAGCCCACCCCAGACAAGCGCAAGGACGACGGTAAGGACGACGGCCGGGAGGATGGTACCGAGCTTTAAACGAAACGCCCGAACGCCTCCAAAAAGCCCTTCGCCCGCTCGGCGAGGGGCGTTTTGTCTGCCCACACCCAAAATTCAGGCCCGTGGCCGGGGATAAACGTGTGTGTGAGCTCATGGACGATCACGGAATCCACCACGTAGTCGGGAGCGTCCTTCAACCTGTCACTGATCCGAATATCGCCCGTTGAGACAGTACAGGACCCCCACCGGGTGTTCTGGTTGCTCACCCACCGGATTGATCCCACAGTGGCGCGTCCGCGCAGGACCTCGTCGTTAAGCTTTTCTGCCCTGACCTGCAAGTCGGCGTCGCTGGTTCGCCGTGACCCGTGTTTGGCGGCCAGCTTGGCCACCATGTTGGCTACGGCTTCTTCTTCCTGCTGCTGAGTGAAGGTGGCGGGAATGCGGACCTCAATATGGTCGCCCTTGTGCCTGGCCTGGATGGTTCGACGCCGCTTCGCTGAGCGGATCACCTTCACGTTCGACATGACAGATGATTGTAGCTGTGGTGGAATTAAAGCAGACTTATCACGTTCTCAAGGGGGAGAGTTTATCGTGTCTGAAACCAGTTACCATCTTGCTCGCGGCGTCGCCGTCGTGGTGCGCGACAGCACACACCTTCAATTCGGGCTCGACGCAACGCGTGCCGGTGTGATCACCACACCACACGCTCACGCATTGGCCGAAATCTTCCGCGAACTCACCAGCCCGGTGCCACGCGGTTTACTCATTACAGACATCACGGCACGCACCGGCACCGACGATCTCACCGCAGCAGCGCTTATCGACGACCTTGTCGCCTTCCGCATCCTGGTGCCCCGTTTTCGCGACAGTGTCTATGTCTTGGGGCGCAGCCCGCTGGCCAAACATCTGTGCGCCCATTTCAGCGATATCGGGTTTTCGGTACGTCGCCCTATGCGGTCAGAGACAGACGCCGAGTTTCTCGGGCGCGTTCCTCAAGCAGCTGCCGCGGTGCTCGTCGATAAGCTCGCGTGGTCTCATACCCTCGCCGCCCGGATGCAGTACAGCCAACACCTAGTTTTGCCGGTTAACACCATCGACCAGCATGTGGTTGTGGGGCCGGTGCGCACCCGCGGGGTGGGGCCGTGTCTGGTGTGTCACCAGTTGCATTATGCACAGGTTGACGGGAAGTGGAATGCCGTGGTGTCACGGTTCCCGGCGGGTCCTCCGAGTACCGATCCCACAGTGATCGCTGCAGGTGTGGCGGCCGCCAGCACACAACTGCGTCGCGCTATCGGGCCCGCGCTGCCACCCGGAGTGACCCACACCTTGCCAGCGCCGGGCGAGATCGTGGTCGCTGATCCGTTTGCCACCCCGGCGCTGTCGACGCGCACTATGGCCCGGCACCCGCAGTGCCCGGTGTGCCGCGGATAGCACCACACGTTGGCGACAAACGCCGCCAGTTAGTGAAACCCGCCCAGAACCTCAAGGACATCGTCGCCAAAGTTCTCCACTTTCGCAGGGCCCACGCCAGCAATATCCAACAATTCGGCATGGTTGGTGGGCTTGGCCTCGGCGATAGACATCAGGGTGGCGTCGGTGAAAATCATGTACGCCGGCTGGTTCCGTTGGCGTGACAGATCAAGGCGCCATTGTTTCAGCGCGAAAAAGATGTCCTCGTTGAAGCCCGGGTCACAGTCAGCATGCCTGCCCAGGGATTTCTCTGCGGGCGTGTCTAGAGGAAATCCACACACGCGGCAGGACTTTGCGCGCCTGAGCCGTTCAGGGGACTTTTCGACGTCCACTTCAGGGGCGATCCCATCAAGGAAGCGGGAACGCTTACGCGACTTGTTTCCACCTTCTTGCCGGGCCAGCGCCCACGAGAGGTGGAGGTGTTCGCGCGCACGTGTCACCCCCACGTAAAACAGGCGGCGTTCCTCCTCGATCTGCTCTGCACCCGCCTTGATAGCGTGCGAAATCGGCAGGGTTTTTTCCACCAGTCCGACCAGGAAAACGGCATCCCACTCGAGGCCCTTTGCCGCGTGCAGGCTGGCCAGTGTCACCCCGTCCACGGCCGGTGGCTGCTTTGATTCTGCCCGCTTGTGGAGTGATTGCAGGACGCCAACTAAATTGGTGGCCTCTGCGTGGTTGACGATGCCCTCGATCAGATCAACCAGAGCCCCGAGGATCTGCCATCGCTCACGGGCCTGCGCACCCTGAGGTTCCGTCGGTGTCAGCCCTAGCGGTGCCAGCACCTCACGGGCAGCCTGGATGGGGTTTGCTTGCAGGCGGGGGTGGCGTGTGGCCTTCGTCAGCGCGTGGATAGCCTCCCTGATTTCTGGGCGGGCGAAGAACCCTTCACCGCCACGGACCTGGTAGACGATGCCGGCATCGGACAGCGCTTGTTCAAACTCCGCAGACTGGGCGTTGACTCGGTAGAGCACGGCGATCTCCCCGGCTGGCACACCGGAGTTAATCAAGCTTAAGATCGTGCCTGCCACTTCACGGGCCTCAGTGGGCTCGTCGTCGTAGGCGTTGAAGGTGGGCTGGGGGCCGTGCTCGCGCATACCGATCAACTCAAGCCGAGTACCGGCTGCGCGCCCGGTGGCCTTCCCAATCACGGTGTTGGCCAGGTCTGTAATCTCAGGAGTGGAGCGGTAGTCGCGCTGCAACTTCACCACGGTAGCGTTGTCATAGGTGCGGGAAAAGTTCAGCAGGTAGTCCGGTGTTGCCCCTGTAAAGGAATAAATGGTCTGGTTGGCATCGCCCACCACTGTCAGATCATCACGCTGACCCAACCACGCCTCCAACACGCGCTGCTGCAAAGGTGTGACGTCTTGATACTCGTCCACCACGAACGTGCGGTACTGGTTGCGGAATTCCTCGGCCACCGCCGGCGCGTTCTCCAACGCGCCCGCGACGTGCACCAGCAGATCATCAAAGTCGAGTAGCATCCCGTCTGGGCTGGTCTTCGAATCCTCATAGCGCTGGTAAACCTCCGCTACCTTGGCCGCCTCCACGGGAGGTGTGCGGTGGTAGTCGTCGACACGCTCCTTGTACCCTTCCGGGCTGAGCAGTGTCGCCTTGGCCCATTCAATCTCACCGAGTAAGTCGCGCACCATATCCTTGGAGCTCTCCAGCCCCACGCTGCGCGCGGCCCGCCCCACCATGGGGAATTTGTTATCGATCAACCGCCACGGCATATCGCCGTATACTTGCGGCCAAAAGTAACGCAGCTGGCGCAACGCCGCCGCGTGGAAAGTACGCGCCTGCACTCCCCCAATGCCCATGGTGCGCAGGCGGTCGCGCATTTCACCGGCGGCACGCGAGGTGAACGTCACAGCAAGCACACGGTTCGGCGACGCCTGCCCCTGGTCAATGAGGTGGGCGATGCGGTAGGTAATAGTACGGGTCTTACCCGTTCCCGCACCAGCGAGGATGCACACCGGTCCGCGCGGGGCGGTAGCAGCAACCCTTTGGTCGTCGTCAAGCACACTCAGGTCGATCATGCGCCCTCCTTTCGCATCGCGTGCTCGCCGCGGTACCACGTGCCAATCAGGGTCCGCGCCAGGCTGCCGGGCAAAGGCAGCGGCAGCTGTTCAATATCTTTTCGCGTAGCCCAAATGATCTCAGCAAGTTCCCCGTCTGTCTCATCAGCTGGGGGCGCGCTCTCACGTTCTGCGAAAAAGCCCATCATGAGCGAGCCGGACATCGCCCATGGCTGTGAGGCAAAATAGGTGATGTTTTGGCAGCCGTAGCCGGTTTCTTCCAGCACTTCGCGCGCGAAGGCCTCCTCTAAGTTTTCACCGTGTTCGACGTAGCCTGCGATGCACGAGTAGTAGCCCCTGCGGTGGCGGTTTTCGGCCAGCAGGATAGCGTCGGCACGCGTATCGACGACCACCCCAATCACTGCGGGGTCCAACCGGGGGAAGAGGGGCCGGTCGCGGTCTCCGCGGGCAACAACGCCGGCGTCGTCATAACGCAACTCAGACCCATCGGCGGGGTCAAATAAAGTATGCGCCCGGTGAGCCAGCAAACTGACTGCGCGCGCAATGGTGCGGTCCTTGGCGAAATTGCGGGCGTAGGCCACCTCGTGTTCCGAGACGTGGCGGACCACGTCGCGGGGGACGCGTACCGCGTAGATATCGCCAGTGACATGGACGGACACCCCTAATGATTCACCGGTTGCGGATGCGACGAAAAGCGGGGCACCAAAGCGGTCGACAGGAAAAGCGCCAGTGTCATCAAGCAGGAGGTAACGTGCCATTAGTCTCGCTGCGCCTCCGGCTCTACTGGAGAGTAGCGAATGTAGAGCAGCCGATCGCCCGGTTCGACGGTCTCTGCCTCAGGAGAGTCGATGCGGTACAGCTCACCTGAGCGCACCAGGCCGAGGACGATATCTGCTAGGTGGCGTGGGTTGGCCCCCACCTCGTCTTCAGAGATTGCGCGTTCTGCCACGGCGAAACCTTCATCAGGGCTGAGCAGGTCTTCGGTCATTTCTACGACCGACGGGGTGACAGTAGCAAGACCCAGGAGACGGCCCGCGGTTTCAGAGGACACAACAACCGAGTCTGCACCCGACTGCTGCAGGAGGTGCTGGTTTTCTCCCTCGCGCACACTGGCCACAATCATCACTGATGGTGCCAGTTCACGTACCGACAGGGTGCACAGCACTGCGGTATCGTCACTGCTGGTTGCTACCACCACGGACTTTGCGCGGGTGACACCCGCAATCTTCAGTACGTCGGATTTGGTGCCATTTCCTTGTACTGCCACTAGCCCGTCGGCTTCCGCGTGGGATAAAGCGGTGTGGTTAGTATCAACCACCACGATGTTGCCCGGTGCCTCTCCGCCTGCCAGTAAAGCGTCGACGGCAGACCGCCCCTTCGTGCCATAGCCAATGACGATGGTGTGGTTACGCACTGTTTTCCTCCAGCGTTGAATTTGCAGCGTCTTGCGGGAATCTTCGGTCAGCACCGACAAAGTGGTGCCAACCAGCAGCATCAGGAAGGCGATGCGCGCCGGCGTCATCACCAAAATATTAAAAAGGCGCGCGCCTTGCGTTACCGGCGTGATATCGCCGTAGCCTGTCGATGACAAGGACACACCGGTGTAATAGACAGCGTCTACCAGCGTGAGCTCTTCCGAATACCCGTTTTTATCGAGGAAGACTAAAAAAGCCACGATCATCAGGATCGCTGTTGCGTACGCGAAACGGCGGGTAATCAAGGTCCACGGACTAGTTCGCAAATGCCCCGGCAGGCGGATCACGTCGAGCAGCGCGTGGTCCGGCTGTTGGATCAGTTCGACATCACCCCGGAATCCGGCCCTCGGCCGCAGGTTAGGGAATTTACTCACAACGGTCCCATCTTCTTAAGTCTCATTTTTGCGCCTGCTTTCTGTTTGAGAACTCTAGTAGCTTTTCCAATTCTTCCCGATCCGGCACATCACGCGGCGCGAAATCCTCCCCCGAGCGCACGTAGAAAAATGCTGTGGAGACGTCTCTGTGATCGTCGGCGATGCGCTTCCACGCCTCGCGGTACACCGCAAGCTGAATCTTGGCTGTCTCCATATCTCGGCCCGTGGGGCGTTGCCCGGTTTTCCAATCCACCACCCACCAGGTGTCGTCGATCAAAAATACCGCGTCCATACGGCCTCGTACCACCGAGTCTCCCAGCGCGATTTCAAAGGGGTGCTCAATAAACCGCGGGGTTTTCTGTGCCCAGTGGCTGGCCTCAAAGCCCTCTTTGAGCTGTGCCAATGTCTCCGCATCCACGTTTGCTTCATCGTTTCCTGGCAGTTCGTCCTCATCAAGCAGGGGTCGCGCACCGTAGAAATCTTCGATCCACTCGTGGAACGCGGTGCCCCGCTTGGCGTACGCGTTGGGTTTAAACGGCACCGGCCTGCGGGCCCGGCGCGCAAATTGTTCAGGGTCTGCTTTGATCGCTACCACATCCGAGGCGGTGAGTTCACCGGGTACTTCCACGTCTACATCGGGCGATTGCAGCGCCTCATATTCCTCGATCAGCGCCGTGGTGTCCCGTTCCCACAGGCTAAACAGCTCGCCGGCTGCGACATCGGGCAGGTTGCCCAGTGCGTCGTCGATACGCGTTGCTGCCTCAAGTGCACGCTTATCGACGCTCATCTGTGGCCACTGCCCCTTTTCGGCGTGCGAGCCAGATGAATCTGGTGTGTCACTTTCACTGTTTCCGCCGCTTTCGCCGTGAGCCTGGTTGTCTGTTGCCCAAACAGCGACCTGTTTCGCATCTAGCAATTCGGTGAGTGCCTCGAAGTGCTCATACGGGCCGGTGGCTTTCGTGGTGGTAGGCGTGGTGGCTGAGCCGGTGATCAGGAGGCGTCGTTCCGCCCGGGTGATAGCTACGTAGAATAACCGTGCTGTCTCCTCTGCGGAGTCGCTGCGAATCTTCGCGAGAAACTCTTTTCCGGCGTCTTCGAATTCCTTTTTGTCGCTGGCTTCCTCGATAGCAGTGAAGTCTTCGACTGGTAGGCGTTGAACCTGAGTCAGAAACGTTTCGGCCTTCGCTGCGTACGTACGCTGGTCAGCGTGCACAACAGCGACGGTATCCCATTCCAATCCCTTCGCTTTGTGCGCGGTGAGAATCTGCACGCGATCAGTGCGGATAGGTACCGCACCCGGGGTTAAGCCGTCTTCATGTTCGCGGGCCAAGGAGAAATAGTCCAGCAACCCATCCACGCTGGCGCCAGGGTAGGAGGCGACTTCGTCGGCAAGCCTGTCGAGGTGTACCGTGCCTGTTGAGCTTGGACGCGACAACACCTCGGTCCGAATATTGAAAGTTGCGATAATATCTGCGATCAGATCAGGCAGGCGCTTACCCAGGCTGTACATGCGCAGGTGGCGCAACTTCGACGACAATTCCTGCAGCCTGCGCAACCCTTCGGGGCTGTAGCGCTCGGGTTCACCGAGGTCAGCTACGGCATCGGTCAGGCCTGCCTGCTGGTCTGGGTGGCTTGTCATTGCCTGCGTCTCAAAAACCACCTGTTCTAATTGGTGCCGGAGTCGATCGAGCGGGTCATCGCTTTCGGGGCGCTGGGTGGCTTGTGTGGCGGACAGGTTTCGTGCTCGTTGCCCTAGCGCGTAAAGATCCGCGGCCCCGAGCCCACAGGCCGGGCCCGTCAGAATGCGCAGGGCAGCCTGAGAATCCTCGGGGCGGACCAACATGGTTGCGATTGCTATCACGTCAGCAACCTCGGGAACATCCAGCAAGCCTGCCAGCCCCACGATCTCATAGGGTATCCCGCGTTGTTCAAGCTGTTGGGCCACAAGCGCAGAGTGGGAGTTCTTCCGAACGAGCACCGCGGCTGAGAACTTCCTTGCCGTCTCCTCTAGACCAGCCTGAGTTGCGTGGAATTGCTGTGCAAGCTGGTCGGCAACGAAAGCCATCTCTTCGTCTTGCGTGGTGAAAAACCCAACGGTGACATCGCCTGCCTCCGGCTGCGGTCGTGGCTCCAGGCGCGCGACAGCACGCGTTGCAGGGTTCGACCCCAGCACAGCATCGGACACGCTATTGGCTAGTTGGAGGACTTCGGGCGGGTTGCGCCAGGATGTGGTGAGCTCCGCCTTCGGGGCGGGGTCACCGTTGGGCTGCGGAAAGTCCTCAACAAACGCGGCGAGGTTCGCGGCGGTTGCACCGCGCCAACCATAGATCGCCTGCATGGGATCGCCCACCGCCGTCACCGTCAGGGGTGTCGAGGCCTGGTGAATACTTTGTTGGTCGGCTCGGTCCTGGACATCGCGCCCCTCACCGAACAGGCTGCGCAGCAACACCCGCTGGGCGTGTGAGGTGTCTTGGTACTCGTCCAGCATGACCACGCGGAACCGTCGCCTCTGCGATCGCCCAACCTGGGCATGGTCGCGTGCGAGGCGCGCTGCCACGGACATCTGCTCGTTGAACGTCACCACTGACCGCTGCGCCAACTCTTGTTTCAGCGCAGAGACCAGGGGCAGATAATCACGGCGTAGCTGCTGCGTGGTCAGCCACTTCTCCATGGTCTTGGTTAAATCAGCGCGCTGCCTGGGGCCTTTCGGAAGCGATTCAACCTCGTTGATAAAAGCCGTGGCTTCATCATCCACCCACTCAGGCGTGTGCAGGTTATTGTCCATTTCAGTCACCAACGCCAGCAGGTTTTCTGTCACCGCGCCGACGGTGCTACTTGCCCCTAGCTCGCCGGTGTAATTAGTCACCACATCGCGGGCGACAGAATTCAGTTCCGCCGCCGTAATCAGCCGGGCATCCGGTTCCACTGGCACCAGCAGCCCGTATTCACGCACCAAGTCTGCTGCATAAGCATCGTAGGTGGACACAGTGGGGGTGATCACCGTTAACGCGTCGGCAAGCCCGCCTGTGGGATCCAGCCTGCGCACCAGATCTGGCGTAGAAGCCAACGTGGTCAGCCGATCGCGAATGCGTCGGCCCAGCTCTTGTGCAGCCTTTCGTGTAAAGGTTAGCCCAAGGATCTCTTCTGGGCGGGCGTATCCGTTAGCAACGAGCCACACCACCCGAGATGCCATCGTCTCCGTCTTACCCGCACCGGCTCCAGCGACCACCAGCAGCGGACCTGGGGCCGCACCGATAACGGCTGCCTGCTGGTCTGTCGGCGGGAATTTTTGGCCCAAGTACTTTGACAGCAACTTCGGCGACATCGGGGAAGTATTAACCACGAGTAATGTCCTTCCCTTCCGACTGCACGGGGCACACCGCGCGCACCAGACATTGATCGCAGTGCGGCCCTGTGCGCGCAGTAAAGGCAGGCCCGGCTAATTCTCCAAGCAGCGGTGTAATAACTTCAGTGAACGCGGCGAGCTCCTCAGGTGTTTTTGCCACTTGGTCCCTAGTAGTCACGCCTGCCGCAGCCGTCGCCGGATACACCAATACTGCCCCACCCACCTCGATGGGGGCCTCGTCGTCACGCGCCGTTCGAATCGACTGCTCTGCCACCACCGCCTTAGACAACGCGAGCTGGTATGCGAACAACTGCGCGTTGTCCCGGGTCTGTTCCATCGACGGCGCGTACTTGCCAGTCTTCAAGTCGACGATGATCGCCCTGCCTTCGCTGTCCTTTTCCAACCGGTCGATCCTGCCTCGGATCCGTAACTCGTCGGTGACATTGACATCAACATCAAGCTCAGTGCCGATCAACTCAAACGCGCCGCGGGAGCCCTCCAGCCACTGGGACGTGCGATCCAGCAGCCGGTCAAACTGCTCAAGATCGCTGTGGCGCTGCCACGACGGTACCTTGTGGAGTTCTTTATAAGCGTCAATGGTCGCTTGGCGCGCCAGCTGCTCATCGGCACCGTTTCCGATCGCTTCAAAATAGGCGTGAACCAAAACGCCACGGACCATGTGGATGGTGTTGGTGGTCTGGATCATTCCGCCTAAGACATCCTTCAGCGGGCAAGCAAGCAACCCCTCGATACGTGACGGCGACAAAGCTGCAGGCGCAGGCAACGGTTCCTCAGTAGACACGGTAGTGGTTGTGTACCACTCAAGGGGAGCCGCACCAGGGATTCCTGCCCGAGTCAGGCGCGCTAGTTGGCGGATTGCCTGGCCCCGGACCACCTCAGAAGCACCGTCATCGATAGCGGCCCGCCGGAGTTCAGCAATGAGATCTGGCCTCGCCAACACACGGACCGCAGAAGTTAATTCGGGTTGATCAATCGCCCACGCCGGGGTTTCTTCCCGCTGTTGCGCAACCGGCTCAATATCGAAGTGGCGACAGAATTCCTCGATGAAGCGTGACGGCTCCTGAGCCTCCTCGTCATCAGGCGCATTCACCGCAGTAACGAGCAAAAAATCCGTTGCCCTGGTAGTTGCCACGTGGAAAAGACGGCGTTCTTCCTTCAGACGATCTGCACTATGCGACACAACAACGGCAGGATCGATCCCCTTATCGAGCAGATCGATGAGGTCCTCTTGCCCAAAAAGGGAACCAGTCTCACCGAGGCTCGGCCAACTGCCCTCCTGCACACCTGCAACAACCACGTGGCTAAATTCCCGTCCTACCACGCCGTGCGCAGTCAACAATGCGACAGCGTCGGCAGTGGCGGTCCGACGATCACGCACACCAGTAGGTAATTCTTGCTCCGAGA